>CAZUVX010000042.1:21335-22574 GCA_964623865.1 uncultured Spirochaetaceae bacterium
CACGAATCCGGTCTGGGAGCGCGCCACGCCGCTGCGCTGGGCCTGTCGAACGTCACGAACGCCCTGGTCATTGTGCTCTCGGAATCAACACGGCGGGCCAGCGTGTTCCGCCGGAGTCGGCGGTTGGTGGTGTTCTGACCGGCGGGGGTGTTGGCGCCGAACCGCCGGGGGCGACCCCACATTGTGCGTCAGCTCCACTAGTAGCTATAGCATGACGGTGTCGAAGCTGCAGCGAGAGTCGGAGCTCTTGCCTCACTGAACGCGCGGCGAGCCTCCCGGGGCGGCCACGAGTCGCTTGCTGACCGCGTGTCTCATGCAGCACTTATCGACGAGAGCGTGACCGTTAGCGATCTTCGAGCTCTGGAGCCTGGGAAGCCGCGGTCCGAATGATTACTATGCACCGGATGTGTCGCTGCTTCGCCAAGTCGGCGAACCCAACGGGAGCGACTGTGTTACCTGTCGGTGCGTATCTCAGAAACTGGTCCGAACTCAACGGAAAGAGAAGTCGGTAAGTTCTTATGGCGTTTGCCGCTAGAAGTAGAAGCCCAGACCCAGATACACTACGGGGATCAGGAATAGTCCGCCGCCACCACCAATGTAGAATCCCGACTCGGTCTGATACTCACCGCCGGCAAAGATGTGCGGTACCAAAAGAGCAGTTGTGCCCCAGGCCCAATAACCGTTGAACTGGTTCACCTGTACGGAATCGAAATAGTGCTTCGCCGTATAGCCGATGCCGAGGTTGAAACCGCGAACGACTTCGATCTTGTCGTTGTTATTCTCGGGGACGAATGCAAGGAATGGCAGTGGGAAAATCTCTACGGCAGTGTCCCATTCGCCAACAATGTCATCGCTCCGACTTTGGGCGTCGGTTTGTCCCCAGAGGGCGGCAGTCAAGAGGACGACTCCGGCCACCACGAGCATCATCTTTCGCATCTATTGCCTCCTAGTCTGCGCCCCGCTGTAGATACGGGACTCACGCGGCTGCTCCACAGGTTCGTATCGCATAATATACTAGTGTTGTCGTCAGTTAGCAAGTGCTGTGGAGTAACCGTCCGCCGAACCCCACCTGTCGAGTCGTAGCGGGGCGGGGCTACACTCGGCGGCATGGAACACGGACAGACTCACGCGGATCGGTAGACGTATTGGCAGAGAGTGTTGACCCCCTGGCAGGCGAGCGGGCTGACGGCAGCGAGTTGCCGAGGACGTGCCGCGGGAAGAGGTCATCATCGACATAGA
>CAZUVX010000043.1:0-19980 GCA_964623865.1 uncultured Spirochaetaceae bacterium
ATCACCTCGAGAAGGAGCGACAGATGGACAGATTTGCCTTTACCATGAAGCTGAAGCCGGGAATGAAGGAGGAGTACCGCAAGCGTCACAACGAGATCTGGCCCGAGCTTGTGCAACTCCTCCGCGACGCCGGTGTCAGCGACTACTCTATCTTCCTCGACGACGATACGAACACCCTCTTCGCTGTTCAGAAGGTGAGTGGTGACAGCGGTTCCCAGGATCTCGGCAAGGAGCCCATTGTCCGGAAGTGGTGGGACTACATGGCGGATCTCATGGAGACGAACCCCGACAGCTCCCCGGTCACCAAACCGATCGAGGAAGTCTTTCACATGGATTAGAACGATGCCTGCCGGCGCGGCAATGGTGCCCACCGGAGCCTGCTGCTACCGGTAGCCGGAGGAAAGGAGACGACATGAGCAACGAGAACGTTGAAAAGAGCTACGACATTGCGAAAGAGCGCTACGCCGAGCTCGGCGTCGACACGGACGCCGTCTTGAAGAAGCTCGCCGGCGTCCCCATCTCCATTCACTGCTGGCAGGGAGACGACGTCCTTGGCTTCGAAGGTGCCGAGACCCTGAGCGGCGGTATCATGGCTACCGGCAACTATCCGGGCCGCGCCCGCACGCCGGACGAGTTGCGCCGGGACTTCGAGAAAGCGCACAGCCTGGTCCCCGGAACGCATCGCTTCAACCTGCACGCCATCCACCTCGACACTAATGAGAAGGTAGACCGTGACGAGATTGAGCCGAAGCACTTTCAGTCCTGGATCGACTGGGCCAAGAAGCTGGGTCTCGGCCTCGACTTCAATACGACCTTTTTCTCCCACGACAAGTTCGACAAGGGATTCAGTCTGGCCCACCCGGACAAGGCCATCCGCGACTTCTGGATCGAGCACGGAAGGCGCTGCCGAGAGATCTCCGCATACATGGGGCGTGAGCTCGGTACCACCTCCATGGACAACCACTGGCTGCCCGACGGCTGGAAGGACCTGCCGGCCGATCGTCTGGGACCGCGGGAACGTCTGATTGACTCCCTCGACAAGATGCTCGAGAAGAAGTATCCGGAGACGGAAACCCTCGATGCGGTCGAGAGCAAGCTCTTCGGTTTGGGTGCCGAGGCATACACCGTCGGATCCCATGAGTTCTACATTGCCTACGCCATGTCTCGTGGCACCGCCCTCACCATGGACGCCGGCCACTATCATCCCACCGAATCCATTGCGGAAAAGCTGTCGGCTCTGCTGCCCTTCATCCCACGGATCATGCTCCACGTGTCACGGCCGGTTCGCTGGGACAGCGATCATGTGGTCCTCTTCGACGACGAGACCAAAGCCATCATGCGGGAGATTGCCCGTGCTGAGGCGTGGGACCGCGTCGCCGTTGGCCTGGACTTCTTCGACGCCAGCATCAACCGCATTACCGCCTGGGTCATCGGGGTTCGCGCAGCCATGAAGTCGGCACTCCTCGCCCTTCTCGAGCCCACCGAGCTCATTGTCGCCGCGGAGAAGGAGAACCGCCTCGGCGACCGCCTGGCCCTCCAGGAGGAGGCCAAGTCGCTCCCCTTCGGCGCCGTCTGGGATCAGTTCTGCCTCCGGAACGATGTGCCTGTCGGCACCGACTGGCTGGATGAGGTGAAACGGTACGAGAAGGACGTACTGTTCAAGCGCGGGTAGGTGCGCGCCGGCGATCGTGCGCACACGGGTGAACCCGAGCTAGCCTGGCGGCGAAAGCGCTCCCGTCACTCCATCCAGGCGCGGGTCACCCGCGCGAGGTCCGCAACCGCGTCGGCGCCTTCCGTAACGAAGGTCTGAACGCGTTTGAACCTGAGGTCGAGGTACTCGTGCGCCATCATGTTGCGTAGGGGGGCCAGTGGTTTGAGACGGCCGTGGAGCTCATCGAAGGGTGGAGTGCATTCCAGATCTTCGAGGATCTGGCCGTAGGTTCTCGGAACCGACTTGTGTTCCGACGACAGGACTATCTTGCCGATATCGATGGCAGCGTTGATCAGCATCTCCACCCATCGATCGAGATTGCGACGCAGGTCCCGGTCATTTCTGTAGCGCGACAGGCTCACCGCCTCGAACTTCGACCGATCGCTCATCTCCTCGTCGAGGTACTCAATGATTCGTTCCAGTCGCCTTCGATCAATCTCTGTAAGCGATGTGCTTCTCGAGGCAATTTCCCGAAACTCGCGCTCGGTGGCGAGAAAGTCGATCGCCACGCTCGTCACCGCGAGGAAGTACCGCGCGTAGAGCTGTTCCGTGCGGTTGACTACGGACCGTCCCGTGAGGAGTGCAGCCGAGCACACCGTCGCGGGGGCGCGGTTCAGCACGAGCAGATCCACGTTTCGACCAGTGGCTCGCTCGAGGGCGATCTGTACCTCCGCCTCCGACGGCACTTCGCGCTCGACCTCAATCTCCAGCGCCCCTCCGGCATCCACGTAGACCGCAATATCGAGATCCGAGTCGTCCCGCAGGCGCCCCTGAACGGCGGACCCGAACAGGACGGCAAAGGAAACTTCATCGAAAGAGAGCAGCGTTTCGCGCAATTGCGGAATGAGCGTTTCGAGATCCTTCGACGGTACCATGACTCAATCATACCACCGGCGGGCTCAGGAGCGCACGTGTACCCCCGGTGGGGCGGCAGTTCCAAATCCGCAGCGGCGGGGTATGGCCAGAATCGATTTACAGACCGCGGAGAAAGACCCTCCGCCGCGCCCTTGCGCTCGTGCCTCCGTCCTGCCCGTGTGTTAGACTTTGATGAATGCAGCGTGAATCTCGGGGCCCCTACGTCATTGCGGGGGCGTATCTCCTCACGGGCCTTGCCTACATTGCCCTTTCCGATCACCTCGCCGCGGCACTGGCGACCTCACCTGAAGGTCTTACGACTATTCAAACCTACAAGGGCTGGGTCTTCATCGGCGTGACTACCGTGCTCCTCTTCTTTGCCCTGCGCGTGTACGCGCGGCGCAAGGAGGCTGTTGCGGAGCAGTTGCGGTCCTCCGAGGAGGAGATCCGCGAGAACCTCCGTCAGAAGGAGCTGCTGATTCAGGAGCTCCACCACCGCGTGAAGAACAACATGCAGGTGATCATCAGCATGTTGCGGCTGACCGGGGCCGGTGCCGCCTCGGCCGGTGCCGCCTCGGCCCGTGCCGCCTCGGCCCGTGCCGCCCCGACACGGGCCGCGGCGCCTGCTGAAGCTCCGCGCGGGTCCGAAGCACTTGGAGCTGCGGTGGGCCGCGTCGTGGACCGGGTCTACGCCATGGCCCTGGTCCACGACAGGATATTCCGGTCGGACACGGCAACGGAGGTGGATGCGCGGGGGTACATCGAGGAGCTTTCCAGGTACGTCGCGGCGCAACGGGGGCGCAGGGGAGTACGCGTGGAGGTTACGGCGGCGGAAGCGCCCATGCACATTGATACCGCCATCCCCTGCGGGCTCATCATCAACGAGGCGGTGACCAACGCGCTGCAGCACGCCTTTCCCGGCGAGCGCACCGGCACCGTTCAGGTTGTCTACGAGACCGACGGCCGTTGGCATCGTCTCACTATCTCCGACAACGGCGGCGGATACAATGCCGATGCCGCCACCGATGCCATGGGGCTTACCCTCATTCGCAGCATGGCGACTCAGCTCGAAGGTGAAGTGCAGACCGGTACCGGCGTGACCGGTACCCGGGTTGCGGTGACCTTCCCGGTGAAGCCTCGCAAGATCTTGCATCAATAGCCAAAAGCACGTACCGTCTCAGTCTCACTTGTCAATGCACCTGCGCTCTTGTGATCTCAGGTCTGCACCGGAGAAGCTCTGTGTCGGAACCAAAGAGGAAGACTCTTCTTCTCGTCGAGGATGAGGCGATCATCGCCCTGGACGAGGCGCGCCGCCTGGAGAAGCTCGGGTACGCCGTGGTGACGGTGCACTCCGGGGAGGCGGCGGTCGAGGCGGTGCTCGGAGCGGGGGCGGGCGGTGCCGCGGCGGCTGATCTGGTTCTCATGGACGTCGACCTGGGTCGCGGTATGGACGGCCCGGCGGCGGCGCAGATGATTCTGCAGCACCGCCGGATACCTATAGTCTTTCTGACATCCCATTCCGAGGAGGAGATGGTTGCGCGGGTGCGCGACATTACGCGGTACGGTTACGTCTTGAAGAATGCCGGGGACTTCGTCCTGCGCTCCTCCATTGAGATGGCCTTCGAGCTCTACAGCGCCCACGACGAGCTCCGCCGCTCCGAGGCGCGCTACCGCAGCTTCTTCGAGGACGCACCCATTGCGGTATGGGAGGAGGACCTTTCGGAGACAAAGCGGCGCGTCGACGAGCTGCGCGCGTCCGGGATCGCAGACCTTCGCGCCTATCTGCAGGAGAACCCGGAGGTGGTTCGGGAGCTTACTGAATCCATCCGCGTTACAGATGTCAATCGCACAGCCCTGCAGATCTACGAAGCCGCGGACAAGGCGGAGCTCCTTTCAGGTTTGGGAAGCGTCTTCGAGGAGTCGAGCTTCGACAGCATGGTGGAGGAGTTCGTGGCGCTTGCCCACGGCAACGTGTCGCTCTCTCTCGAAAAGATCCACGTGACTCGAACGGGCCGCCGGATCAACGTGCAGGTCAACTGGTCGGTGCCCCCGGAACACCGTGCAACCTACGGTCGCGTCCTGGTGAGCGTTGCGGACGTAACGGAGCTTCGCCGGAGCGAGGCGAACCTCGCCGTTACGTTGGACTCCATTGCCGACGGGGTCATTGTGACGGATGCGCAGGGGCGAGTGCAGCGCATGAATCCCGCCGCCGAGGAGCTCACCGGCTGGAAGGGTGTGAATGCTATCGGCCGCCTCCTGTCGGAGTGTTTTGTCATCATTGACTCCAGGACGCGCAGCCCTGTGGCCGATCCGGTCCAGCACGTGCTGAACACCGGTGAGATCGTCGAGCTCGGGAATCACACCGCCCTGATCCGCCCGGACGGGGAGGAACGCCAGATAGCCGACGCGGCGTCACCGATTCGGACCACCGACGGAGCGCTGCGCGGAGCGGTCCTCGTCTTCCGAGACGTGACCTCCGTCTACGAACAGCGGGAGGTGCTGCGCAAGAGTGAGCGCCAACTCGCCCGGGCTCAGCGACTCGCCGGTGTCGGTAGCTGGGAGTTCGACTTCGCGGCGAATCGTGTTCGCGCTTCGGCGGAGGCGCACCGGATCTACGGCGTTGACCAGGGGGAGCTCACCATTGAGGCGGCGCAGCTGGTGCCGCTTCCGGAGTACCGTCCCATCATGGACAAGGCGTTCGACGATCTCGTGACGGAGGGCATCCCCTACGACGTGGAGTTCAAGATACGCCGCGTCGCCGACGGCGCCATTCGGGATATTCACTCTCTCGCGGAGTACGACGCCGAACACAAGCTGCTTACCGGCGTCATCCGCGACGTCACCGAAGAGAAGGAGACCGAGCGGGAGCTGCGGCGGGAATCCAACCGGCTGCGCACTCTCCTGCAGTACGGCGACCTGGCCTGGTGGGAGCTCCATCTCGACGACGGGAGCGTGATCTTCAGCGACGAGAAGGCGCGCATGCTCGGATACCGGCCCGAGGATTTCCACCACTACACGGACTTCACCAGGCTCCTCCATGGCGATGATTACGACTCCACCATGCGCGCCATGGAGGACCACCTGGCGGGGCGTGCCGACGAGTACGACTGCGAGTACCGAATTCGCGCCGCCGACGGCTCCTACCGATGGATCCACGACAGCGGCACCATCACGGCGCGCCATCCCGACGGCGCGCCCAGGACCGTAACGGGCCTGGTGCGGGACGTGGATCGTCAGCGCCGGACTGAGGAGGAGGCGCGCCGGAGTGAGGACTGGTTCCGCAAGGTCGTCGAGAACGCCAACGACGTCGTATACGCTCTGGACCTCGACGGCATCTTCACCTATGTCTCTCCTGCGTGGACTCCGATTGTCGGTCACGCGCCGGATGAGGTGGTTGGGCACTCCTTTGAAGAGTTTGTACACGAAGAGGATGTGCCCGCCTGCCGCGCCTTCCTCGAGAAGGTGACCCGTGAGGGAGTGGCCAATGCCGGGGTGGAGTATCGGGTCCTTCACAAGAACGGAAGCATCCGCGTGCACTCCTCCAACGCTGCACCGCTCCGGGGAGACGACGAAAAGGTGACCGGCTATCTGGGGATTGCCCGGGACATCACCGAGCGCGTCCAGGCGCGCGAGCGCATTGACGCGCTCCTGCAAGAGAAAGACCTCCTCCTCCGGGAGGTGCACCACCGGGTGAAGAACAACCTGACCACCGTTGCGGGACTGCTGGCACTTCAGGCCGAGACGGTCTCAACCGAAGAGACCGCCCAGGCACTGGTGGAGGCGCAGGGCCGGGTCCAGGCAATGCTGCAGATCTACCAAACTCTCTTCCAGTCCACGAACTATGACGAGGTCCCGCTGGCAACGTTCCTGCAGACCCTGGCGGGGAGTGTTGCAGCTACCCACGGGGCGGCGGCCGACGGCATCGACCTGGAGATGGAGTTCGACGACATTGTCGTGCCCACGGACCTGTCGGTGCCGATCGGCATTGTGGTCAACGAGCTCCTGAGCAACGTCTACAAGTACGCCTTCCCGGAGGGACGGGGCGGGCAGGTACGCGTGACCGCCCGTCGTGTCGGCGGCGAGATCGAGCTTGCCGTCTGGGACGATGGTATTGGCCTCCCGGACGGGCTCACGCCGGAAAACTCAACCGGCTTCGGCCTGCAGCTCGTCTGGGCGGAGGCGCGGCAACTGGGTGCCACGGTGGAGTCGCAGACGGGCCCGGGCACCAGGATCATCCTGCGTTTTCCCGCGCCGTCGCGGCTATGAACAGTCGAACTCAATGGTTACCGTCGTACCGCTCGGGACGCCGGCCGTCCGGCCCGGGGACTCGAAGGTGACCGTCCCGCCGATCTGGTCAACCATGGCGCGGATGATCGTGATGCCGAAGCCTTCGTCGCCCGCCCGGGTGCCTGCCGCCTGTGCCTCGCCATTCGGCCGCCGTGCCGCCGTGCCGGCGGCGCCGGTACCCTTGCCGCCGGGCATGCCCACGCCGTTGTCGTGAATGGTCAGGCGCGCACGCCGCCCGGCAATGTGGTGCAGATCGACGCGGATGGTTCCACCGCCCTCCGGGAAGGCGTGCTGGAGGGCGTTCATGACCAACTCGTTGACGACAAGGCCCAGCCGCAGCGCGCGATTCGCCTCCATTGAGCATGCGGCATCCTCCAGCTCGACGTGGGCTGTGATGCTTCTTCCGTACATGTCCACGGCGGCGTGAACCACGTCTCGAAGGTACTCCCCGAAGGAGATTTCCGCGAGGCTCTCTTCCCGGTAGAGGCGGTCGTGCGCCAGGGCAATCGACTCGAGGTTCGCCCGGATTGTCTGCAGGATCTGCCGCTGTCTGCCTGTGGTCTCGTCGTCGATCTGAAGGGAGACGTAGCTCGCAACCATGAGCAGGTTATTCTTGAGGCGGTGGTGGATCTCCCGCAGCATGAGCTCGCGATCGTTGAGATTGTTCCGGAGGGTTCGGGCCTTCTCCTCCTCCAAGCTCACGTCCCGCACAATGAGGGTCCAGATGCTCTGCCGGTCGCGGATGTCTCCGGCGGTGGAGAGCTCAACCCAGTACCCCCCGAGGCGCTGTCGCCGGGTACCACCTTCCGGAACCGGGAGGTTCGGCATGACCTCTTCAAAGCGGTAAGCCAGCGCCTCGGAGCCGGTCACCCCGAGGAGCTTCTCCGCAGCTGGGTTCATGGCCACGACGTAGTTGTTCGGAGTGAGCACGACGAGCCCTTCACTGAGCCGCGCGTAGACACGGTCCCAGTTCCTGCTCTGCTCCAGGAGCTCCTTGGTGATTCGGCGTTGGTGGAGGTGTTCCACGCCGAGAACCTGGCGCGCCGGGCGCTCCCCGTTCTGAAGACTTCCGAGTATCCGCTCGAGGTCGTGCTTCATGTCCTGCAGGGGGCGCTTCGCAATGAAGACGTCCGCGGCAACACGGCTTGTCAGCTCGTCGTCCTCGGCGGCGGTTGCGCTTACCACCGCAATGTACATCCCGGACCACTCCGGATGGTCACGCACCATGGAGCAGAGCGTCGACCCGTCGACGTTGGGCATGACCAGATCGGTCAAGAGCACGTCGAAGGGGCGTCTCCTGAGCTCGTGAAGCGCCTCGAGGCCGTCCCGGGTTACAACGGCATCCACGTCCTTGGATTCCAGCCACACCGACAGGAACTCGCGAAAGACGGGATCATTCTCGGCGGCAAGGACTCGTAGTCGTTGGCGATCGCTGTTCATGCAATCCTTTCAGTCTTGTTTTGCAATTTACCATAAGGTCCGAAATCTTGCGCCGTTGCGACAAGTGCGCGTTACCTCAAGGCGAGCTCGAACACGTGCCGGCGCCTCCGGTAGCAGCTTCGGCCGGATCAATGACAAACTGAACGGAATCCTCACCCATTCATTTGTCAATTACCATCAAAAGAATTAATCGTATCGCGTGGAAGCGCAAATTTCGGCCGAAAACCTCCAGATTTTCCCCCTCCACGTCGGCCTACGACGGAAGGAACGTCGAACCGCTTGTGCAGGGCGGCGCGAATGTGGCACCAGAAGGATATGAAGACGCTGTCATCGCTGGTACAGGTTACGGCTCGACGCCTCCAGAACGAGTTGGCGTCCAGCACTCCCCGGGAATGTGTCTACCACGCGGCGCGTCTCTACGGCCGCGGCCTTGTCATGACCACCAGCTTCGGCACTCAGTCGGCGGTCCTGCTCCACCTCGCCAACACGGTGGTTCCCGGCATTCCGGTTATCTGGATCGACACCGGATACCTCCCGGCGGAGACCTACCGCCACGCCGAGCGCCTCACCGCACGGCTCAACCTCAACCTCCACGTCTACCAGAGCTCAATGAGCCCCGCCCGGATGGAGGCGCTCTACGGCCGTCTCTACGACCGGAACGATGCCGACGCCCTTTCCTTCTACAACCACCTGCGAAAGGTGGAGCCTCTTCAACGGGCGCTACGGGAGCATTCGGCAACGGCCTGGCTCACGGGTATTCGTGCCGAGCAGACGAGCCGGCGCGCCTCCCTGGGCAGGGTCGGCCGCCAGTGGGACGTGGTGAAGGTACACCCCCTGCTGCACATGACCCGGGAGGACATCGACCGGTATCTCCGCGTCTACGCCCTGCCGCGGCACCCCCTTGAGGAGCGCGGGTACGCCACCGTCGGGGACTGGCACACGAGCCGGCCCCTCGTCCCGGGGGAGACGGACGCGCGGGCCACACGGTTCCGCGGCCTCACCCAGGAGTGCGGCATCCACCTCGCAGATGAGACGGCACAGATCCCCCGCATTACGGTTCGGCGCATCTAGGCCCCCTTTGTATCTAGTCCCCTTTGCACCTGAGCGGTGCTGTTGACGCGGGGACAACCCCCGGCCATACTGACTCGGTTCCCCGCAGAGCCGGCGAACTCCAAGGTGCGCAACTCATGAGCAATGAACGCCAGTTCTCCCACATTGAAGAGGCCCGCTCCCGCTGGGAAGGGTCCGTCCTGAAGAAGGCCCTCTCGAAGCATCCGGAGCGTCATGAAGGTGGATTCGTGACAGCCTCGGGTATTCCCCTGGAGAGACTCTACGATCCGCGTTCCGACAATCCCGACACCTACCTCGAGAGGCAGGGCTTTCCGGGGGAGTATCCATACACCCGTGGCGTCCAACCGACTATGTACCGGGGGCGCTTCTGGACCATGCGGCAGTACGCCGGATTCGGTACGGCGGAGGAGTCGAACAAGCGCTACCGCTACCTCCTGGAGCAGGGGCAAACCGGACTCTCCGTCGCCTTCGATCTTCCCACCCAGGTCGGCTACGATTCGGACCACTCTCTGGCTGTGGGAGAGGTTGGAAAAGTCGGCGTGGCGGTGGACAGCCTGCGGGACATGGAAACCCTCTTCGACGAGATCCCCCTGGACAAGGTCTCAACTTCCATGACCATTAACGCTCCGGCCGCGGTGCTTCTGGCCATGTACGTTGCCGTGGCGGAGAACCAGGGAGTCGACCCGTCGCAGCTTCGGGGAACCATCCAGAACGACATTCTCAAGGAGTACGTGGCCCGGGGCACCTTCATCTTTCCGCCGGAGCCGTCCATGCGGCTCATCCGGGACACCTTCGAGTACTGCGCGACGGAGTTGCCCCGGTGGAACGTCATCAGCGTCTCGGGGTACCACATCAGGGAAGCCGGCGCGACGGCGGTGCAGGAGGTCGCCTTCACCCTGGCGGATGGCATCGAATACGTGAAGACCGCCCTGAATGCCGGACTCGAGGTCGATGCTTTCGCGCCGCAGTTGTCCTTCTTCTTCATTGCCGGCGCCGACCTTCTGGAGGAGGTGGCGAAGTTCCGGGCCGCCCGACGCATGTGGGCGCGTATCATGCGGGACCGCTTCGGCGCCACGTCGGACCGCTCCATGATGCTGCGCTTCCACGCCCAGACGAGTGGAGCCGCTCTGACGGCGCAGCAACCGGATAACAACGTCGTACGCGTCACCCTCTACGCCCTGGCGGCGGTACTCGGCGGCGCCCAGAGTCTCCACACCAACTCCCGGGATGAGGCGCTCGCGCTGCCAACGGAGGAGTCAGTGCAGATTGCCCTGCGGACGCAACAGATCATTGCCCACGAGTCCGGGGTAGCCGATACGGTGGATCCCCTCGGGGGATCGTACGTCGTCGAGGAGCTCACCGACGAGATCGAGCGCCGCGCCGGAGAGTACCTGGACGAGATCGACGCCATGGGCGGCATGGTCAAGGCAATCGAGACGGGCTATGTGCAGCGGGAGATCGAGGACGCAGCCTACGCCTATCAGCGGGGCGTCGAAGAGGGGAGCCGCGTCGTCGTCGGAGTGAACAAGTACGCAACCGAGGGCAAGCCCCCCTTCGATGTGATGCGCCAGGATCCCCGCATCCAGGAGGCGCAGTCGGAACGACTGTCCAACGTGAAGTACGAGCGGGACGAGCTCGAGGTAACGCACCTCCTGCAGGCTCTCAAGAGCGCCGCCGAGGATGAGAGCGTAAACCTGCTCCCGCCCATCCTCGAATGCGTCCGGGGATACGCGACCCTGGGAGAGATCTGCGGTGTCCTTCGGGAGGTCTTCGGCGAGTACGCGGGATAACCGAGTACGCGGGATAACAGAGACGGCCCGCGCCACCGGCCCTGCTGCCGCGTGCCGACTGCGGCGCCAGGTGGCGGCGGCCGATGCACGTGAAAGGAATCGGCGAACATGGCTGACAAGGCACCATCACAGACCGTACGCATTCTCATCGCCAAGCCGGGCCTGGACGGCCACGACCGCGGGGCCAAGTACGTTGCCCGGGCGCTCCGGGACGCCGGGTACGAGGTGATCTACACCGGTATCCGCCGGACCCCGGAAAGCATTGTCGCCACGGCAATTCAGGAAGACGTCCAGTTTGTTGGCCTGAGTCTCCTCTCGGGTGCGCACAACGAGCTCTTCCCCCGGATAGTCGAGCTCCTCCGTAACGAGGGCGCCGAGGACATTGTCGTCTTCGGCGGCGGGGTCATCCCGGAGGACGACATCCCCGGCCTGAAGGAGGCGGGAATCGCCGAGGTCTTCGGGCCCGGCACTCCCATCTCCGACGTCATTGAGTTCATTGAGCAGTGTCGGACGAAGGCGTGACCGGCAACACGGGAAACAGCAGCCGCTCCGACGGCGGGCGGCAGCGCAGCAGCCCGGCGACGATCGACCCTGCCGAGCTGGCCGCGCGGGTGCGCGCCGGTAAGACGCGCGCTATTGCCCGGGCGGTTACCATTGTAGAAAGTGATGATCCCGCCCGGGAAGCGCTCGTTGATCTTTTGCACCCTCACACCGGCCGGGCGCGTGTCATTGGGGTGACCGGTCCGCCCGGCGCCGGGAAGAGCTCCCTCATTGATCGATTGATCGGGGAGTTCCGTGGTGCCGGTGACCGCGTTGCCGTGATTGCGGTAGATCCAACCAGCCCCTTCTCCGGAGGGGCCCTGCTCGGCGACCGGCTGCGGATGGGGCGTCACGCCACAGATCCCGGCGTCTACATTCGCTCCATGGCGACCCGCGGCCACGGCGGCGGCCTTGCGTTGGCAACGGGGGAGGCGATCTCCGTCCTGGATGCCGCCCGCTTCGACCCCATCATTGTCGAGACTGTGGGCGTCGGGCAGAGTGAGGTCGAGATCATCTCCCTGGCCGACGTTATTCTGGTGGTGATCGTTCCCGGCGCCGGCGACGAGATCCAGGCCCTCAAGGCGGGCATCATGGAGATCGGCGATATCTACGTGGTGAACAAGGCGGACCGCGACGGGGCGGAGGAGCTTGCAGCAACCCTCACGGCGGCACTCCGCATGGAAGACAAGGAGCCGCGCGTCCGGCTCACCTCCGCGACGGAGGACACCGGAGTTACCGCGCTCGCCGACGAGATCCTTGCTACAATGCAGGAGCACCGTGCAACCGGCGAGCTCGCCCGCCGCCGGAGCGACCGCAAGGCCGCCGCCCTCGAGCGGATTGCGCTTGCAACCCTGCGTCGCCGCCTCGACGACGCAGGGCTCTTCCCGGCCCACGGTGTGGACCTTCCCGAGGATCTGCGGGACACCTCCACGCCGTACCGGCTCGTCCGGGAGCGCCTGGGAGCGTTGCTGCCGGAGCTTCGGCCGGAGGGAGCCGGGGGAGGCGACGGTGTGACGGAGAGCGATGCACCGCATCACTCCGGCAGGCGCGGGGAGGGGCCGCCCCATGAGCAGGAGGAGGAATCATGATACGCGGGATCGATCACATTGGCATTGCAGTCCGGTCAATCGAGGAGAAGCTTCCCTTTTATCGCGACGTCCTGGACCTCGGAGAGGTGGAAGTGGAAGAGGTTCCCGAGCAGAAGGTCCGGGTTGCGGTGATCATGACGCCGCAGGGCCGCATTGAGCTCCTCGAACCGACCTCTGAGGACAGCACCGTCGCGAAGTATCTGGAGAAGAGGGGCGAGGGGATGCATCACGTGGCCCTGTCCGTTGACGATATAGACGCTGAGATCGCACGTCTCAAGAGTCAGGACACCCGCATGATCGACGAGACCCCCCGCATCGGCGCCGGGGGAGTCCGGATTGCCTTCATTCATCCGAAGTCGGCGGGTGGGGTGTTGACGGAGTTGTGTGAGCGGGCCTCCTGAGGCAGCGTCGGTCAAGGTGCCCCTTGTCGGCCCCATCCGGTTGTCGGCCCCATCCGGGCGGTCCGAAGCGCGCTCTCCCGGCGCCGTGACTACGGTGCCGGTGCGCGGGCAGGCTCGCGATTGGGCAGCTCCAGACCGGCGTCGAAGGCGCGGAGGTTGGCGGTGGCGTGCGGGCCCGTGGCAGGATCACCGAACCGCGCCCTGATGGCGGCGCGGACCGACTCCGGCTGCACCACCTTTGTGAGGGTGACCAGGGAGCCGATCACGGCCATGTTCGCCCCCTGAGGATTGCCGACCTCTACCGCGGTGCGCCGGAAGGGCAGCGAGTGGGTCCGGGCGTCCACGTTGCGGTCCACTGAGACTCCCTCTGCATCTACAATCAGGATCCCGCCGGGCCGGATGAGGGCGACGTTCCTGTAGTACGCGTCCTGATGGAGGCACATGAGCACGTGCGCCTGCTCCACCTTGGGGTAGTAGATCTCCGTGTCCGAGATCGTCACGTCCGCGCGGGTGAGACCGCCTCTCGCCCGGGCGCCGTAGGTCTGGGTCTGAACGGCGTGACGCTTCTCGTGAATCACAGCCGCCTCGGCGGTGAGAATGGCCGCGGTGATGACCCCCTGGCCACCGACCCCGGAGAAGATCAGCTTCCACATTCGTCGTGCCCCTCTTCGCCGCCGGCGGCGTCCGCCGCGCCGGAATTCGCGGTGGGCGTTTCCCCGGGAATACCCTCTTCGCCGACGCGATCGACGAGCTTGAGGTACTCCTCGCAGTACTCCGGCGCCTCGCGGTCCACGAAGATGCCCCGGGGGATGAGCTCGCCGTTCCGGGCGTCGTCGCCGGCGCCGCCGGCGGCGGAAGCGTCGGCCGCGTCGGCGCGCCCGTCGGCATCGACCTGAAAGGCCTTCGATCCAACAGGTGCCGTGTGCTCCTTGAACCGCTGCAGCATATCCACGGCGCTACCTTCGGCGTTGTGGCGGCCGAAGTAGGTGGGGCACTGGGATAGCACTTCCACGACGGAGAAGCCTTTGTGCCGGATGGCTTTGGTGAGGAGCTTCTCGAGCTCCCGCACGTGGTAGGTGGTGGTGCGGGCGACGAAGGTGGCGCCTGCCGCGGCTGCAACGTTTACGACGTCGAAGGCGGGGTCGATGCTTGCGAAAGGCGCCGTGGTGGCCTTTACCTCACAGCCCGAGAGGGGGGAAAACTGACCGCCGGTCATGCCGTAGATGCGGTTGTTCAGGATGATGGCGGTCATGTCGATGTTGCGCCGGGCGGCGTGGATGAAATGGTTGCCTCCAATGGCCAGGGCGTCACCGTCGCCCATGGGGACCAGGAGGGTGAGATCGGGACGGCTCATCTTCACGCCCATTGCGAAGGCGAGGGCGCGGCCGTGCAGGGTGTGCAGGGTGTGGAAGTCGACATAGCCGGATATGCGTGCCGAGCAGCCGATCCCGGAGACCATGACGATTTCGTTCTTCTCGAGCCCCAGGTCTTCGACGGAGCGCAGGAGTCCGTTGAGAACGGTGCCGTGGCCGCAGCCGGCGCACCAGATGTGTGGGAAGAAGCGTTTCCGCAGGTAGTCCTGTACCGCCATGGTTATACTCCCGCCCCTGCGACGATCCGCATGACCCGACTGATGTCCCGGGGGGTGATGAATCCGCCGTCAAAGCGGTTCGCAAGAAAGACGCGTCCCGGATCGGTTACGGCGCTGCGCACCTGCGCGTGGACCTGGCCGGTATTCATTTCCACGACGACGACGGCTTCGCGATTGCGGCTGAGGTCACGAACAAGCTGCCGGGGAAAGGGCCAGAGCGTCTCCAGCTCCAGGATGCCGATCTTGTATCCGCCGCTCCGGCGCTCTTCCACCACGTGTCGCGCCGATCTTGCGGCGGACCCGTAGGAAATGAGGAGCACCTCGGCGTCTTCCGTGGCGTGGGTCTTGAAGGATGCAAGCTCCTCGGCGCGGCTCTCGATCTTGTCGTTGAGATGGTGCATGAGGCCGTACACGACGTTAGGATCCGTCGAGGGAAACCCCCACATGTCGTGGTAGAGCCCTGTGACGTTGTACCGGTGGACGCCCCCGAAATCGGACATGGGAAGCCGGCCGTCCTCCCTGGGCAGGTACGGATGGTAGTCAACACCCTTCGGCACAGATGTTCGCAGCCGTTCGACCAGCGGGAGCTCCTCAGGAGTCGGGATCTCCAGGCGCTCCCGCATGTGTCCGAGGAGCTCGTCGAAGAGCAGGACTACCGGGGTGCGGTAGGTCTCCGCCAGGTTGAAGGCGCGCACCGTCGCCTCGAAGATGCCCCGGTGAGTGGATGCGGTCAGCGCGATTATCGAGTGATCACCGTGGGTTCCCCAGCGCGCCTGGTTCACGTCGCCTTGACTCGCCTGGGTCGGGAGGCCGGTGGAGGGTCCGCCTCGCATGACGTTGACAATGACGCAGGGGATCTCCGCCATGACGGCGTAGCCGAGGGCCTCCTGCATGAGGGAGAAGCCCGGGCCGCTGGTGGCGGTCATTGCCTTCTGCCCCGTCAAGGATGCACCGATGATTGCGCACACGGAGGCGATCTCGTCCTCCATCTGGATGAACTTGCCCCTCGCCTTTGGGAGCCGCTCGGAGAGGTGCTCGGCGATCTCGGAGGAAGGTGTAATGGGGTATCCGGCAAAGAAGGAGCACCCGGCGTAGAGGGCGCCTTCCACGCACGCCTGGTTGCCCTGGACGAAGAGAGTCCGCGGTGCCGCGCTCATGGTCGGCCTCCGGCCATCGTGCCTCCGGCCATTGTGTCTCCGCCCCTCGCGCCTCCGCCGGCGGGGTGGCGGGCCCCTGCTCCCGTGGCTCCCTCCGGCGCGGTCTTTCCGGACCCGGCGCCGCCGTCGCCCGGCGCGGCGTACACCAGGCGGACCGCCAGATCCGGGCACATGCGCTCACAGAGCTCGCAGGCAATGCAGCGTTCCGGCCGGAAGGGGTAGGCGCGGCCGTCCTCATTCCAATCTATGACGTCCTTCGGGCAGAACTCGATGCAGATACCGCACCCCTTGCACCACCCCGGGTCTATCTCGATTCGCTCGACTCGTTGTCGTGGCATGTATGTGTGCAGGATACCCCACAATCTTCGGTATTGGAACCGTGGGACCCTCCGGCGCGGGCCGCAAGGCATGGTCTACATCCGGCGATCGTCGGAAGCCGGCGGGCGGGAGAAGAGCGCCGCGGAGAACGCCGCAGAGAACGCCGCGGAGAAGAGCGCCCCGGAGGAGTTCCCCCCCCCGGGGCGCGGTAGTGTTCGGTCGTGATCGATGCGAGGTCACCGTACGCATGGATCCCGAAGTCTTGTCCTGAGAGCTACTCCCCTTCAGCCCACGCCTGGTCGATGCGGCCCAGGGTCTGTTCCGCGTCCTCGCCGCCCTGCTGGATCCAGTTGGTCATCTGCTCCCAGAAGGCGCCGGCGCCGACCCTGCCGGGCATCATGTCGGAGGCGTCGAAGCGGAACGTGTCCGCATCCATGAGGATCTCCGCGTAGCGGCGATTCGCCTCGGTGGGGTACCAGTCGAGGTCGGCGTCATTGTGAGGTGACACGACGCCGCCGGACTCGATCCAGTCCTTGACCGATCGGCCCTCAGTCAGGTAGCGCATGACTGCGCGGACCTCGGGGCGGTCGTTGAAGGCGCCGAAGATGTCGCCGGCGCCGAGGACCGGTTCGCCTTGTTCCTCGTCGATCATGGGCAGGTAGAAGAAATCCACGTCTTCGCCGACCTCTACATCGTCAGGGAAGAAGTCGGTAATGAAGCTCGCCTGCCGGTGGAGCCACGCCTCAGGTGGATCCTCGAAGAGCGGGTTGGCGGCATCGCCGAAGGGAACGGTCAGAATGGAGTTGGTACCGCCGAGGACGTAGTCCTCGTTGAACCAGATCTCACCCATGATCTCCGCGGCGCGCTGCACCTCCGAGGAGCTGAAGGGAAGCTCGCCGGCGACCCACTCGTCGTACTTCTCCGGGGTGACCGTGCGGAGCATTATGTCCTCCATCCAGTCGGTGGCGACCCAGCCGGTTGAGCCGGAGGCTTCAATACCGATGCTCCAGGGGATGTTGCCGTCCTCGACCATCTGGTCGGAGAGCTCGATCATCTCGTCCCACGTCTCGGGTACCTCGTAACCGGCTTCGCTGAACTCGGGCTTGGGATACCAGACCAGGCTCTTGATGTTGGCGCGGTACCAGACGCCGGCCATGATTCCGTCCATGGTGGCGATCTCGAGCCAGCTCTCATCGTACTGCTCCTCCAGATAGGAGCGGTCGAACCAGTCGTTCAGGTCAATGAGGAGATCGCGCTCTGCGAAGTCCTGGAGGAGGCCGGGCTGGGGGAAGGCCGCGATGTCCGGGGGATCGCCGCCCTCTGCGCGAACCGTGATGAGCGACTCGAAATCGCCGGAGCCTTCGTAGTTGACGGTAATGCCGGTCTGCTCCTCGAAGTGGTCCATGGCGTCATCGAAGTGCTCGGAGCCGGGCTCGACGAAGGCGCCGAAGATGTTCACCTCAGTTCCGGACAGGTCCTCGCCGTCGGTCCAGGGGTTGTCCGTCGGGGCGGCGGCTTCCACGTCGGCGGCCTCCCGCTCTCTATCTTGCCGGCCCTCTTGCTGACCGCCGGCGAAGGCGCCCGTCGCGACGAGTCCCGCCACGAGCAGCAGGGCGAGCACTAATCTGGCTGCATGTCGCATACAACTCTCCTTTCAAACTTGGTTTGCTTCAAACATGATCAGGGGACGTGGGGGAGGGGAATCGGCCGGAGCGTTTATATTGCGTAGGCCGTCCCGGCTATCCCGCCCCGGCGCAGGCGTCCCGCGGGAGGGCCGCCCCGCGCCTCGTAGTGGCCGCGCCGGGCGCCCTCGTGGTATCCTCCGGCGCATGTCGGACGGCACAGCACATCCCTGGTGGCAGGACGCGGTGGTCTATCAGGTCTATCCGCGGAGCTTCCTCGACTCCAACGGCGACGGCGTTGGCGATCTCCCCGGAATCATTTCCAAGCTCGACTACATTGCCTCGTTGGGGGTGGATGTCATCTGGCTGAACCCGGTGTACGAGTCCCCCAACGTCGACAACGGCTACGATATTGCCGACTACCGGGCGATCATGCCGGAGTTCGGCACCATGGCCGATTGGGAACGCCTCCTCGAGGAGATGCATGCGCGAGGTCTGCGCATGGTCATGGATTTGGTGGTCAATCACACATCGGATCAGCACGCGTGGTTCACTGCGGCACGAGGAGACCCGGCAGGACCCTACCGGGAATACTACGTCTGGCGTGAGGGGCGTGGCGCGGAGGGCCATGAACCACCGAACAACTGGGAGTCCTTCTTCGGCGGTCCCGCCTGGGAGTGGGATTCGTCGACGAGGATGTACTATCTCCATCTCTTCGCTCCGGAGCAACCCGACCTGAACTGGGAGCATCCGCCGGTGCGCCGGGAGATCTACGATATGATGCGGTGGTGGTTCGACAAGGGTGTCGACGGGTTCCGCATGGACGTGATCAACCTCATCTCCAAGGACCAGCGCTTCCCGGACGACCCCGCGCCGAAGGCGCAGTACCGCCCGGGCTCACAGTACTTCATCAACGGGCCACGGGTTCACGAGTTCCTCCGGGAGATGCGCCGAGAGGTTCTCAACGACTACGATGTCATGACCGTGGGTGAGTGCATCGGCGCCGGTGTGGAGGACGCCCTCCGCTTCACGAATCTCGACGGCTCGGAACTCAACATGCTGATTCACTTCGAGATGATGGAGCTCGACCACGGTCCCGGCGGCAAGTGGGACATAGTTCCGCTGCGGCCGGATGTCCTTCGGGAGTGCGAAACCCGCTGGCAGGAGGGAGTCGACGGCCGCGCCTGGGTGGCAAACTACCTCTCCAACCACGATCAGCCGCGGCCGGTTTCCCGCTTCGGCGACGATGGACGCTACCGGCTGGAGTCGGCGAAGATGCTCGCGGTGCTGAACATGTGCCGGCAGGGCACGCCCTTCGTCTTTGCCGGCGAAGAGATCGGCATGACGAACGTCGCCTTCCCGCGCATTGAGGACTACCGGGACGTGGAGACCCTCAACCACTACGCCGCCGGCCGTGCCCGCGGCCGGGATCCCGAGGAGCTCCTTCGGGAGATCCACCTCATGAGCCGCGACAACGGCCGAACTCCCATGCAGTGGGACGACTCCACCAACGCCGGCTTTACGACCGGCACGCCCTGGATCGGCGTGAATCCCAACTACACATCAATCAACGTCGCCGCCGCCGAGACGGATTCCGACTCGATTCTCCACTTCTACCGTCGTCTCATTGCCCTTCGCCGGGAATTGCCGCCACTCCGGTACGGCTCCTTCCTGCGCCGGGATGCCGCAGCCGGTGAAGACGGCACCTTCGCCTTCGAGCGTCGCCTCGGCGAAGACGCCGTCCTCGTGGTGCTCAATCTCACCGCCGACCCCGCAATCGGCGTCGAGGTGCCGGCACACCGCACCCTCCTCCTTGCGAACTACGGACCGGCGTCTGCGCCGGATCGGGCCGGGGCGGCTGCATCGACAGAAGACATTGAGATCGATGCCCACGGCCTCGACGGGCGCGGGCACCTCAGGCCGTTTGAAGCGCGAATCTATGAGGTAGGTTAGGGAGCGACCGGGACGGGTCGTCGGAGGAGACGTGCGAAGGCGCCGATGCGGCAGGCAGCGACGTGCCGGCGGAACGCGGTGCCGGGACGGGGTGCCGGGACGTAACGGGGTGCCGGGACGTAACGGGGTGCCGGGACGTAACGGGGTGCCGGGACG
>CAZUVX010000043.1:20080-22459 GCA_964623865.1 uncultured Spirochaetaceae bacterium
GTAACGGGGTGCCGGGACGTAACGGGGTGCCGGGACGTAACGGGGTGCCGGGACGTAACGGGGTGCCGGGACGGGGGCGCTACTCCTTCGCGGGGACCGTCTCCGGAGCGGGTCGTCTCTTGCGGCGCACCGAGGAGTCCGCCTTGATGCAGGTCTCCACGTAGCGCCTGCGGCAGAGGTCGCGACATGCGTCGTTCCAGATGTACTTCTCTTCGACCATCTTCTCGTAGTGCTCGTTGAACTGGACGAGCCGACACAGCACATGGGGCGGGAGTGCGTGCTCGATCCTGTTGGCGATTGCCGAGGCTTCTACGGGGTCGACTCCGAGGACGCCATGGAGGAAGTCCTCAGTCGCCCGGTGGCGAAGGAGCAGTTGGCGGCCGTTTCGCACGCCCTCCTCGGTGAGGGTGACGACGCTGTAAGGCTGGTAGTGCACCAGACCCTTCCGGGCAAGACCGCGCATCTTCTCGGTTACGCTGGCGGGCTTCACGTTCAGTGCCTGAGCAATGTCCTTGGCCCGTACGAAGGAGTTCGTGATCTGAATTCGATAGATCGCCTCGAGGTAGGTCTCCTCGGACTCGGTTAATCCGGCAACTACATTCACACTTGTAGGGTACGCCGATCGATCTACCGGGTCAACCTGACCAGGCTAATCCATGTTGAGTGTGCTGGTCGGGAAAGACGTATACCTGGTTACGTCCGAGGGACTTTGCCGTGTAGAGCGCCTTGTCCGCACGATCGAGGAGGTGCTCCAGGGTATCGCCCTCGTACTCGGCTATTCCCGCGGAGATTGTTACGGCCAGGGAGCCGGGCCAGTCGGCTCGCTCGAAGTCCTTGCGGATCTTCGTCGCCACATCCTCGGCCTCGTCGACGCCGCAGGCAGGAAACACTACCGCAAACTCATCCTGGCCGAAGCGGCCGATAACGAATGCACCTCTCAGATTGCTCCGAAGGATCTCCGCGGTTCGCCGGATTACCTCATCTCCGGCGGGGTGACCCATGGAGTCGTTGACGTTCTTGAAGTGGTCAATGTCGAACAGACCCACGGTCACCTCCGTACCGTCGGAATCGGCACGGTCCATTGCAAGCCGCAGGCTCGTGAAGAAGCACTCCCGGTTCATGAGGCCGCTGAGCTGGTCGTGCGTAGCCAGATGCTCGTAGCGCTCCTTCTCCGCGCGAAGATGCGCGTTTGCAGTTGAGAGAATCCTGGTCTGCGTCGCCACATGGCCGACCCGGTGGAATTCGAGATATGCAATGGACACGACGAGCTGAAACAGAATCACGTTGACCAGGGAGTCGAACCACGGAGTCACAGTGTACGAGGCCAGGATGCTCGCCAGGGCAAGGGCGCCCATGAGCCACAGGTTGATCACCAGGAAGCGGTGTCCGCCCTTCTTGATGCGACCTCCGTCAATCCCGGCGGCCGCCAGGATCAGACCCAGAACGACCGCGCCGTCCGTGACGGCCATGAGCGGAAAGAGCTCGACCAGCCCGAGGGCGTAGGCAGCGTTGGCGAGACCACCAGTCAGGAGGAGGGCGACTCCACCCATGGTCAAAATGCGTTGCAACAGGGGCCGGACCAGTCGGCTCGACAGGAGATACGCCAAGACGACCGCCGCCAGGTACGCATTGGTCGAGACGAGGAACCAGAGGAGCCCGTCGTTCAGGATGAACTGACGTGTCAGGGTGTAGGAGACGCTTAGACAGATGAGCACCGCCGGCAAGCCGAGCGACCACAGGACAAGGCGGCGGTTCTCTGCGAAGCCCAGGCCGAACGCCGTCGCCAGAACCAGAGTCAGTGAGGCGATTATGACGACAAAGTGCGGAACGTCTCGGCAGAGAATCGCGCGATGCACGGTTGTCCGGTCGGCAAGGAAGACGCGCCCCCACAGGCCGATATCCCGGTAGTCCGACGCAACGGAAACGTAGAGGCGCTCCGCGGTCGGCTCGGCCGGGATTGGCACTGCGTGCCATGGCCATCCCTGAAAGGAGGGGACTGCGCCGTCCGGCCAGTCGTTCCAGGTGTAGATGCGCTCACCACCCAGGTAGAATCTGGCGGCGGTATCCATGCTGAAGACGAAGATTCGCGGCTCCGGCAGGGAGTAGGCGGGAAGCTCCCGTCGGAACCAGACGTGGCTCCGATCGGCACGGTCCGGGGGGTTGCTTGGAAAGCCGATAGGCATCCAGGCGGGATCGCTACGATCCAGACCTTCAAAGGACTCGTCCGCCCATTGATACTCCCACCCGTCTTCCAGAGAGTAGGCGCCCCGGGGCATGCGTTGACCGAGGGTCGTGAGGACCAGGATTGCGGCGAGCACGAGGAAGTATGCAATGTACAACGCTGCCCGTTGCACGGCGCCGAGCATTTTACGGCGTGGT
>CAZUVX010000044.1:0-14167 GCA_964623865.1 uncultured Spirochaetaceae bacterium
CGGCGCTTGGCGTAGTAGTCGGAGTACCGGGCGGCGCGCTCTACCATCTCCGGGAGGAGGACCGGATCGCGGAAGGTGCCCCCGGTAATGGTTGCGTCCCCCCGGCGCACGACGTGGCGCATCTTGAAATCCAGCGGATCCTCTCCGCAGGCGCAGGCCAGGTGCGCCATGTGCATCTCAACGGCAAAGATCGCCTGGGGCGCCCCGAAGCCGCGAAACGCCCCGGCGGGCACGGTGTTGGTCTTGAGGGCGCGCCCCGTCACCTCCACGTTCTCCACGCGGTACACGCCGGACACCGAGAACATGGCGCGCTGCAGCACCGTCGAGGACATCCCTTCAAAGGCACCGCCGTCCAGGTCCACCTCCGCCTGGAGCCGCTCCACGCGTCCGCCGGCCACCTGCGAGTGCAGCGCCGTCCGGGAGGCGTGACGCTTCGTCGTTACCGCCAGATCCTCCTGCCGGTCCAGCACCAGCCGCACGGGCGTGCCCGTCTTGTACGCCGCCACGGCGGCAAGGCTCGCCAACACCGAAGGATACTCCTCCTTGCCGCCGAAACCGCCCCCCGTCACCGTCTGCACCACGCGAACCCGCTCGGCTTCCCACCCGAAGACCCCGGCTACGGCGGTGCGCACGTAGAAGGGGCACTGCATGGACCCCGCCACGGTGATCCGATCGCTCTCGTACCAGGCGATCACGCCCTGGGGCTCCAGATAGACATGCTCCTGAGGTCCCGTCGACAGAATCTCCTCAAGGACGATGTCAACGGGTCCCCCGCGCAGCGTCCCGGCGGTTCCCTTGTGCAGGGTGTAGCCGGCAGACCAACCGTCTCCTCCCGCACCGGACCTCGCCGCTGCGGCGTCCATCCGGAGGACCGGTTCCAGCACTTCGTACTCGATTGCGACGGCGCCCGCCAGTCGCTCGACCTCATCCGCATCCGGTCCGACCAGAAGCAGAATCGGCTGGCCGACGTACTCCACGGTCTCCTCCGGGAAGAGGGGCCAGTTGTCCTTGATCATGTGGACCGCATTCATTCCCGGGACGTCCCGGTGGTCCACGGCGGCGTATCCCGGAGGCAGCTCCGGCACCTGGACGGAGACCAGCCGCGCCCGGGCGTGTGGGGACAGCACAAGCTTGCCGAAGAGCGCCCCCTCCACCTGCATATCCGCAACGTACCGAGCGCGCCCGGAAATCTTGTCCAGGGCGTCGGTCTTCCGGACGGACTCGCTCACCGTCTTGACGCGTCGCCCCGCAGGAGCCGCCCCCCCGGTGGGCCGGCGCCGGCCGGACCGGGGACCGCGGGGCATTGGTTGATGCGTTTCGTGCGTGTCCATGACTCAGGGCACCTCCACCAGTCGTTCCGCCGAATCAATGTCCTTGAGACCCGTTCCGGTGATCAGGAGTACCACCGTGCTGTCTGCAGAGATCTCGTCCTGCGCCGCCAGGAGCCCCGCAAGGGAGGCCGCCCCGGCAGGCTCCGCGAAGAGACCGCTCCAGGATGCAAGCCGTCGCTGCGCCTCGAGAACGGCGTCGTCGGAGACCTGGACACAGCGGCCCTCGTGGTCCCGGAGGTTCTTCACCGCCAGGTGTCCCGCGCTGGGAACACCCACGGAGATCGAGTCCGCCACGGTGGCTCCCGGGCGGACCTGCCCGAAGTCGCCGCCTGCGGCGACGGCGCGGCTGATGGCGCTGCTCCCCTCCGCCTGGACCGCCCACACCGTCGGAACCGTCCGGGCAAATCCCAGCTTCACCAGATCCCGGAAGCCCTTGTAGATGCCGCAGAGAATGACTCCGTCCCCAACGGGGACGAAGACGTGGTCGGGCATACGCCCGAGCTGGGCGAAGATCTCCAGGGCGGCGGTCTTCTTGCCCTCAATGGTCAACGGGTTGTACCCGGTGTTGCGGTTCAGGCCGCCGTGTTCCCTCACGTGGTCGAAGGAGCGCCGGTAGGCGAGGTCGTAGGGACCGTCCACTCGGCGCACCTCGGCACCGTACTGGAGGCACTGGATGAGCTTGGCCCGGGGCGGGTTCTCCGGGACGAAGATGGTCACCGCCAGGCCCGCGGCGGCACCGATCCCCGCCATGGAGGAGGCGGCGTTGCCCGTCGACGCCACGGTGACACGGGCAATCCCGTGCTTCCGGGCGAACGCCGCCACCAGCACCGAGGCGCGATCCTTCAGGGAGCCGGTGGGATTGAGGGTGTCGTCCTTGAGATAGAGCCGCGGCAGACCCAGATCGTGACGCAAGCGGTCCGGTTCCCAGAGAGGCGTATTGCCCACGGGTATGGCCGGGAAGTGGGCCGCCTCCACCGGAAGGAGCTCCCCCGGCCACGGGAAGGGGGGAGAGGGAGCGGTGCGGCCGTCGACATCGATCTCTACTTCCAGGAGTCCCCGGAGGGGCGTGTCCCGCTCCTGCATTCCGGCGCAGCTTGGACACACCATGAGATCGGGGGTGATCTCGAAGGGACGGTCACATTCGGTGCACCGGTAGGAGAAGCGCACTACGGGCGGCCTCCCATGAGGAGAGCCAGGACGCTCTTGGCGGTGTGGAGGCGATTCTCGGCCTCGTCGTAGATGACGGAAGCGGGGCCGTCGAGGACCTCATCGGTGACCTCGTTGCCGCGGTCGGCGGGGAGGGCGTGCATGAGCCGAGCGTGCTTGTCGGCGAGGCCGAAGATCTCTGCGGTGCAGCACCAGTCGGCGTGGCGCTCCAGGTTCTCTTTCATGATGCGGGCGTGCTCCTCGTCGTCGACGAACTCGTCGAAGCAGGCGAAGCCGCCCCAGTTTTTGGGAAT
This sequence comes from uncultured Spirochaetaceae bacterium, assembly GCA_964623865.1. Taxonomy (GTDB): domain Bacteria; phylum Spirochaetota; class Spirochaetia; order DSM-27196; family PWMO01; genus CAYFQV01. Next base: position 2,792 of record CAZUVX010000044.1, read on the forward strand.
GACAATGTCCGCGCCGGCCACCGCGTCCTCCATGGCGTCCGTGACGGTGACGGAGCCGCCGCCCTCTTCAGCGTTGCGGGCGGCCTTCGCCAGAACCTCCTCCTGCAGGGGAAACTCCGGCGGGTTGGCTATTACCACGTCCATGCCGAAGCGTGGGAAGAGGAGCGCCTGGGTCTGGGGCACCGAGAGGGGCTTGGCGTGGCTCGTCGCGTAGGCCCAGGTCACCGCGACCTTCACCCCGCTCAGGTTGGCGCCGAAGACCTCCTCGATCGTCATGAGGTCGGCGAGGCCCTGGAGGGGGTGGTAGATGTCGTCCTGCATGGAGATGACCGGGACTTCGGCGTGCTCGGCGATCTCCCGGATGTAGCCGTTGCCGATACCGTGGAAGCAGCTGCGGATACTGATCCCCTCCCCCATTCGGGAGAGGACCTTCGCCGTGTCCCGCGGCGACTCGCCGTGGGTGATCTGCATCTTGTTCGGCGTAAGGTCGTGAGCGTGGCCGCCGAGCTGGGTCATCCCCGCCTCCAGGGAGTTCCGGGTGCGGGTTGACTGCTCGAAAAACATCATGAAGAGGGTCTTCTGATCCAGGATACGCTCGTACCGCCCCTGGGCGTAGCGTCTCTTGAAGTCCATGGCCACGTCGATGGTCGTGCGAACGTCACCGACCTCCCACTCGTCCAGGGAAATCAGGTCTCGTCCGTGAAAGAAAGTGTTCATTCTCGGTGCTCCTCAGGGGTATTCACGGCTGCTCCTCCAGGACGTAGGGCAAGAGGGCGTAGAATGCGGATGCCGCCTCGAGATGGGCGATCGGCGTCTTCTCGTTGGGGGCGTGGGCGTAGACCTCATTACCGGGGCCGAAGCCGATGGTCGGGATCTCGTGCTTCCCGCAGATTGCCACGCCGTTGGTGGAGAAGGTCCACTTATCGACGTTGGGCTCCTCCGCGAAGAGGCGCCGGTAGGTCTCGGCACCTGCCTGCACCAGCGGATGGTCTTCGTCGATCTTCCAGGTGGGGAAGTACGCCTCCTGGGGGAAGACCGTGCCGCGGTAGCTCGGGGCGTCGTAGACGGGGACGGTGATGGTCGCCTCGGGGCCGGCGGCTTCCCGAATCTCCGCAATGGCGCTCTCCCGGGTCTCTCCCCAGGTGAGGCGTCGGTCCACGTGGAAGCTCGCCTTGTCCGCCACTGCACAGAGGGACGGCGCCTCGGACTCGACGTGGGAAACGACGAGGGAGCCTTTCCCCAGGAAGGGGTCGGGCTTCAGACGTTCATTCAGCTGCTCCACCGCGGTGATGGCCCGAGCGGCCTTGTAGATGGCGTTGTCCCCCCGCTCGGGAGCGGAGCCGTGGGCGGACAGTCCCGTGAAGGCGACGTCCATCTCCATGCGGCCGCGGTGCCCCCGGTAGACACCAAGGTTGGTCGGCTCGGTGATCACCGCGAAGTCGGGGCGCAAGCCCTCCTCCTCAATGAGGTAGTTCCAGCACACCCCGTCGGCATCTTCCTCGTAGATGGTGAAGGTGAAATGGACGGTAAACCGACCGTCGTAACCGAGCTCCTTCAGGATGCGCCCGGCGGTGATCATGGAAGCAACGCCGCCCTCCTGGTCCACGGAGCCGCGTCCGAAGACGTGGCCGTCGGCAATGGTTCCGGAGAAGGGATCGTGTTCCCACCGGGAGAGGTCGCCGGTATCCACCGTATCTATGTGGCCGTCGATTGCCAGGATGCGCTTCCCTGTGCCGACTCGGGCGAGAATGTTGCCGAAGCCGTCCAGGCGCACTTCGTCGAAGCCCGCCTCCTCGATCATGGGCGTCAGGATCTCGACCAGGTCGCCCTCCTGCCCGCTCAGGGAGGGAACCGTGATCATGCGGGAGAGGTTTGCCGCCGTGTGATCGCGGTATGCCGCTGCCTTGTCCCTGATGGTGCCGACTCGATCCATTGCCGCCATCTCTCACACCTCCGCAAGGCTCATGGCATCGGCGGGACAGAAGTCCTGACAGTAACCGCAGCCTATGCAGTTCTCCGGAACAACCCTCGCCTTCTCGTTTTCCATAAAGAGAGCGCCCTGGACGCACCGACCAATGCACGCACGGCAGCCGGTGCAGCTCTCCTCGATTATGTGCATGAGGTGGCTCGCCGCAGCGCGGCGGCGGTCATCTCCGGAGGGACCGGCTGTTGCGGCGCCACTCCCGGCGGGCCGCGGTTGCGCCCGTTCCGGCGCGAAGCGCCCGCGGATCTCCTCCACCGAGGAGTAGCCGTGCTCGTCGAGCCACTCCGTGATCTCACCGGCAATCCTGCCGTAGACGCCGTGGCCCTTCTGAATGGCGGCGCTGCACACCTGTACGAGAGAGGCTCCCGCCATGATGAGCTTGACCGCATCCACGCCGCCCTCGACGCCGCCGACCCCGATGATGGGGCGCTCCGTCACCTGCGCCATCTGGTGGACGGTGCGCAGCGCAATAGTCCGGATGGGCGCCCCTGAGAGCCAGGCAATGCCGCCGGGGCTGCCGAGAAGGGGTTCCGCCGTTTCGGGATCGAAGTCCAGGACGGGACCGTAGGAGTTGACGGCAACGAAGCCGTCGACGTACTCAGAGGCCTTTCGCGCCAGCCCCTCGATGTCCGCACACCCCGGGGAGACCTTCATCCACACCGGCGCCTCCACCGCCTCGCGAAGGCTTCTGGCCACCTGGACCAGGGGATCAATGGATGCCCCGGAGTAGTGGGTGGAGAACTCGAATCCGTCGGGATGCACCTCCCGCTCAATGAGCCTTCCAAGCGTGCTCACCTCTTCGGGGGTGTAGCCAATGGAGGCGATCACCGGTACGCCGCTCTTCTTCGCCTCGCGCAGATCGTCGAGGTATTCCTCCACCGGAATCTCCGACCACGTCTCGCAGTTCAGAAGTCCCTGCCCCGTCGCCCGTCGGATGGACGGGCGCGGGTCCCTGGCGGGACGGGTGCTCACCGTCTTGGCCACCAGACCCCCCGCCCCACCCGCCGCGGCGGCGCGCATCATGGCGCCGGTCCGCACGTTGGGCCCCGCCGCCGGCAGGACCGGGTTTCGGAAGCGCATGCCGTGAAGCGTTACCGACGTGTCAGCCATGGTGCCTCCCTTCGTAGAACCGTCGGTGCAGCGCCGAAGCAACCCGTCGCGCCGCCCGGTTGAATTGCTCCTCATCGAGAAAGGTCACCCGCCCGTTCTCGAAGAGGACGCGCCCGTTACAGATCGTCATGAACGCACGGCCCGACCCGGCGCCGTAAATGAGATGCGGGACGATGTTCCCGGCGTCGATCGGGGCGGCGGGAACGTAGTCGAGGACCGCAATGTCCGCGGGCGCCCCGGGGGTAAGGGCACCGAGCGCCCGGCGTTCGGCGCCGCCCCCGGCCGGTTCCTCCACCCTTGCGGTCCCGGCGCGGCCGGCGAAGGTCCGCGCGAGGAGCGCGTGGGCATTCCTGAAGAGCGCGCGCTCCACGGCCTCCATGCCGGCGCCGCGATCGCGCAGGGCAAGAAAGTGGAATCGCCCTGCGCCGATCGGATCGCCGGTCATCCCGTCGGTACCGAAGAGGAAGTCCGGTCTCCGGTTCGGGTTCAGATGCCCGACTGCGTTGTTCGCGTTGGACTCCGGGTTCGTCACGACCACCGGCCCGATCTCGTCGAGAAGCGCATGGTCCCGCTCGCTCAGGTGGATGCAGTGGGCGAGTATGGTCGCGGGCTCCAGGAGGTCGAAGCGATGCAGCCGATCGACGGGGCCCTCGAAGCCCTCGCGTCGGCATCGATCCACATCCTCCGGCGCCTCTCCGCAGTGAACGTGCACCGGCATGTCGGCGGGCCGCTCCCGGCTGATCCGCTCCAGGGTTTCGTTGCTCAGGGTCAGGTTGGCGTGGAGGCCGAGGAACCCCTGCATCATGGGGTCGCCCCGGTGGTGCTCGAAGAAATCGATGTTCTCCCGCAGGTGTGCGCCGACGGCGTCTAGGCCGGCGCGTTCGGAGGTCTCGAAGCAGAGGGTCCCTCGGACTCCGGCCGCGGCGTAGGCCGCCGCGACGCTCTCGAGGCTGCCGGCGACGCAGCTCATGGAGGCGTGGTGCTCGAAGACCGTCGTCACCCCATGCTTCACGTTGTCAACGAGTCCGGCCAAGGCCGAGTAGTAGAGGCTCTCCGGGTCGTGGACCGCATCCAGGCGCCACCAGAGGTTCTCAAGAAGCTTTCGGAAGGGCTGCGTCGGCCCCTGCGGCACGAGGCCCGCTGCGAAGGCGGAGTAGAGGTGGGTGTGCGCGTTGAGCAGCCCCGGCAGCGCCAAACGCCCGCCGACGTCACATCGGCGGGAGCCTCCCGCAGCTCGGGCCGCCGCGTCCCGAACCTTCCCGGCCTCCCCGACCGCCTCGATCACGCCGTCGCGAACCAGGACCGCCCCGGACGCAAAGAGTCGCGCACCGTCGAACAGAACGGCGTTGTCAATGAGAAAGGTGTCTCTGCTCCGGTGCATCTCGGAGCCCATGCATATCTCCTCGTGACACTTCGCCCCGGCGCCACCGGAGCGCCCCTGCCCCCCCGACGGAGACCGCCCTCAGGTCCCGCCGGCCCGCAGGCGCCTCCCGTATCCCGGCTTCACCGTGATCCCGCGCTCCGCATCGTAGACGACGCTACCCCGGACAATCGTCTTCACGACGCGCCCCTGGAAGGTCATCCCCTCAAAGGGGGTGATCTTGCCCTTGGAGAGGAAGTCGGCGCCCCGGACGGTCCACGTGTCGTCGGGATCCATGAGGACCACGTCACCGTCCTGCCCCGGCGCCAGTGCACCCTTCCGATCGTCCAGGCCGTAGCGGCGGGCGGCGTTCCGCGAGGTCACCTCCACCAGACGGCTCAGGGAGATACGCCCCTTGCTGTATCCTTCGCTGAACATGTAGGGGAGTAAGGTGCCGCTGCCGGGGATCCCGGAGTAGTCGGTCCAGACCGAGCCGGTGTGTTTTTGCTCACTCGGTGCGGGGGCGTGATCCGAGGCGACGAAGGAGAGCGTGCCGTCCTCGATTGCTCGCCGGAGAGCTTCCCGCGTGACGGCGGTCTTCACCGAGGGGGCCACCTTCATGGCCGACCCAATCCGCTCGAAGTCGTCCACGTCGAAGGCCAGGTAGTGCGGCGCCGTCTCGCCGGTGACATACTCGCTCTCTCCGACGATCCGTGCCGCCTCGCCGGCGGCCACGTGAACGATGTGCAGCCGCGCCCGGGCCAACTCCGCCAGAGAGACCGCCGTTCGCACCGCAAGCACCTCCGCAATCTCCGGTCGGGAGAGATAGTAGTGGTACGGCGAATCGCCGGCCATCCGGGCCGCCTCCGTGGCGTGGCGGATGAAGTCGGCGTCCTCCGCGTGGAGCAGGACCGGTCGCCCGACGTCCCGGGCCGCCTCGAGAACCCGCAGGAGCTGCCAGTGGCTCACCCGGGGAAAGCTCTCCATGCTCGCGTTGAGGTAGCACTTGAAGCCCAGCACTTCGGGAGCCAGCTCCGCCATTGCCGCGGCGTATCCCGGCTCCTCGCCGAAGGTCGTGCCGGAAACGCCGCCGTAGAAGCCGTAGTCGATGACCGCCCGCGTGCCGACGACGCCGTCCTTCTCCTTCAGGTTGGCCAGGTTCGTCACCGGCGGGATGGAGGTGCACGGCATGTCGATCACCGTGGTGATTCCTCCCGACGCCGCCGCCGAGGAGCCGTGGTAGAAGTCCTCCCGGTCGGTGTAGCCGGGCTCATCAAAGTGGACGTGGGGGTCAATGCCGCCGGGGAGCACCAGAAGGCCCTCGGCATCAATGACCTCTTCGGCGGCGCCCCTTCCGCCCGCGGCGTCGGGCCGACCCGCTGCGCCGGCTGCGGCGGCACCCCCCGCCGCAGCGCCGAGATCCCGTCCGATCGCCGTGATCACCCCGTCGACAATGCGAAGATCCGCCTTCACCGGCCGGTCGGCGCCGGGTAGAGCCAGGTTGCCGTTCCGAATGATCATGGATGTCCTCCTCCACGGGCAGGCGCGGCGCCGGCGGTCACCCCCGCCGCCTGCAGCGCCCGGTACACCCGCTCCGGCGTGAAGGGAGTCTCGAAGAGACGGACGCCCGTGGCGTCGAAGACGGCGTTGGCAATGGCCGGGGCCGGCCCGTTGATGCCGATCTCACCGACCGACTTGGCGCCGAAGGGACCCGACGGCTCGTGGGACGGCACAATGATGGTCCGCATGAGCGGCATGTCCGCAGCGGTGAAGATCTTGTAGCGGCCGAAGCTGGGGTTCTTCATGCGCCCGCGCTCATCGAAGAGGTACTCCTCAGTGAGAGCGTAGCTGATGCCGTTGACGGCGGCCCCTTCTACCTGCCCTTCCGCAAGAGCGGGGTTGATCGCCCGGCCGCAGTCGACGGCGCTCACGAACTCGAGGACCTTGACGTCACCGGTGCGCAGGTCCACCTCCACCTCGGCGAACTGGGCAATGAAGGGCGCCGGGGACATCTCCCCGGAGAAGGAAGCGCTCGTCTGGAGCTGCTCGTGATTGGCCGAGTAGAGACGCCGGTAGGCGATTTCCGAGAACGTCACGCGCTTCCCGGTTTCGACGTCGCGGAAGGACTCGACCTCATGGATCAGCCCGCCCGCGGCTGCGGCACCACCGGCGGCGGCCGGCCCACCGGCAGGGCCGTCGGCATCGGCTCCAGGATCTGAATCCCTGCCGACGATCTCCGCGGCCACGGACCGGAGAGCGGCGACCATTCGGGCGGCGCACCGCTGTACCGCCGTGCCGGAGACGTAGGTCGTGGAGGAGGCGTAGGCGCCGACGTCGAAGGGGGTGAGGTCGGTGTCGGAGGAGAGGACCTCGATCTTCTCGACGGGCACCTTCAGCGCTTCCGCGGCGATCTGGGCAAGGACGGTGTCGGAGCCGGTGCCTATGTCGGTTGCCCCGACGAGGAGGTTGAAGGAGCCGTCCTCGTTGAGCTTGAGGGCGGCGCCGCCCATGTCGATCTTCGGGATTCCCGACCCCTGCATGGCGACGGCGAGACCCACGCCCCGGACCCGGTCGCCCGCACCGGCTCGGTCGTCGGGGCCGACCTGCCCTCCCGCACCCGGGCGGCGGCCGCGCTTATTCTTCCAGCCGATCGCCTCCGCGCCGACGTCCAGGCACTCGCCGAGCTTGCAGCTCCTCACGACCTGCGCGACTCCCTCGGTTCCCTCACCAAGCGCCTTGAAGATGGGTGACGACTCGCCCTCCCGGATGTGCCACGCCTTGCAGAACTCCACCGGGTCGATGCCGACGCGCCGGGCAATGATGTCCAGGTGCTGATTGAGGGCGAAGTATCCCTGCGTGGCGCCGTACCCGCGGTAGGCGCCTGGAACGGGGAGGTTCGTGTACACCGCCTTCCCGGTGAAGGAGAGGTTCTCGATCCTGTTAAACAGCGGCAGCACCTTGGCACCGACGTTGGAGAGCACCGTCAGGGCGTGGGTGCCGTAGGCGCCGGTGTTGGAGCGGACATCCATGGCGAGACCGGTGATGGCCCCGTCGTTCTTCACACCTGCCTTCAGTGTTATGCGCATGGGATGGCGGGTCCGGGAGGCAATGAAGACCTCCTTCCGGGAGTACTCGATGCGTACGTTCCTGCCGGTGCGCACGGCCACCAGGGCCGCGTAGGGCTCCAGGATCACCTCCTGCTTGCCGCCGAATCCTCCGCCGATCCGCGGCTTGATCACGCGGATCCGGTGGAGGGGAATGTCCAGGAGGCGACTCACGATGCGCCGGGCGTGGAAGGGAACCTGCGTCGCCGACACAATGGTCAGGCGGTCCCGGGGATCGAAGTACGCGGCAACGACGTGAGGCTCCAGAGCGCAGTGGGAGGCGAAGTGCATGGAGTAGCGCTCCTCCACCGTGAAGTCCGCCTCCCGCATGGCGTCGTCCACGTTTCCGATGGAGAGGTCCATCCGCGCCGCGGTGTTGCGATCCGGCTCATAGGGCACCGGGATGGCCGCGTGCTCGTCGCCGCTGTGAAGAAGCGGCGCCGCCGGGTCGGTCGCCTTCTCCGCGTCGAAGAGCGCCTCGCGCTCTTCCAAGTCGACCTCAATGAGGCCGAGGGCCCTGTCGGCGATCTCCTTCGTCTCCGCCGCGACCATGCAGATGCGGTCCCCAACGTAGCGCACCGTGGTGTCGAAGAGGCGGGTGTCGTAGGGCGACGGTTCGGGGAAGCCCTGCCCCGCCGTGGTGTAGTAGCTCTGCGGGCTGTTGCGGAAGTGAAAGACGCCGACCACGCCGTCCAGGGCCTCCGCCTTCTCGGTTCGAATGTCGATTATGTCCGCGAAGGGGACCTCCGAGTAGCGGAAGCTCACGTATAGCGGAGCGGCCACGGGGTAGTCCGCCGTGAAGAGCTCCGTCCCCGCCGTCAGCCCGGCGGCATCTATCTTCGTGCTGGATGTGCCGACCGTGGTGTATGCCGCCTCTCCGCCCGGTTGCGTGCTCACGGGTGCGCCTCCTCGCCGGCCATTCGCTCTGCCGCCAGCCGCACCGCGTTCAGGATCTTCACGTAGCCGGTGCACCGGCAGAGATTGCCGTCCAGGGCGGTGCGGATCTCCTCATCCGTCGGGTCCGGCGTTCGCTCCAGGAGGTGGTACGCTGCAATGATCACGCCCGGGGTACAGAAGCCACACTGAACCGCGCCGGCATCCACGAAGGCGCGCTGGAGGGGATGGAGGCGGTTGTGGTCGAAGCTGGTCGTAGCGGGCCCGGGGGCGGCCGCCGCGCCCGTCGTGGGCGTACGGAGCGCGGCGGTCTCTCGCCGCCACGCGGCGGCGATGCCTGCCACCGTCACGATCTCCCGGTGCGCCGCCGTCGCTGCGAAGACCTGACATGCGTTTACCGCCACGCCGTCCAGGAGCACGAGGCAGGCGCCGCACTCGCCGGCGTCGCAGCCCTGCTTGACCTCGGTCCAGCCGTTTTCGCGAAGGACCTGCACCAGCGTGTCGCGCCCGCGAAAGGCGAGCTCCCTCTCTGTGCCGTTGATACAGAACGTTCCTCTCACGCGTCGCCCCCCTCACGGCGGTCTCGGACGCTCCCGGCGCCGGCGAGCTGATGCAGACCGCGCTCGATCTCCACCGCCGCGCGATGGAGGAGGTACTCCTCGCTGTAGCCCTGCCGCGGCGGCATGCGGACCCCAAGATCCTCCGGCGCAATGCGGACGTCGGACAACGAGACGCCGGCCAGGCGAGCTTCCAGATCCAAGAGCCGGGCGTAGCGATTCTTCGTTCCAGTGACGACCAGTCGCGCCTTCACGACGCCGCCGCCCTCTGCTTTCAGCACAATTGTCGTGGTGAAGAGCGGGTAGTCGAAACGGGTTCTCACAAACCGTCCGTAGTGCGATCTCCATACGGGGTCAATGGGTACGGTGACCCCCGTCACCGCCGTGTGTGCTCGCAACTTCGGCTCGGACAGGTACTCCGTGATCGCAAAGCTCCCCTCTTCGGCGCCGACGACGTGGACCGTTGCCTCCAGCGCTACCAGCGGGCCCAGGATGCTCGACCACAGCGGCGACATGCTCACGCTGCCGCCGATGGTGATCCGGTTTCGCAAGGGGGCCGACGCGGCGTGCTCGAGGGACTTGCGAAGCAGGTGATCGGGAGCAGTAGCCTGAAGGTGGTCAACAAGGCGGCTGTAGGTCACCATGGCGCCGATTTCGAGGCTGGAATCCTTCTGCTCCAGGTAGTCCAGCCCGAGTGCCGACAGATCCGCAATGACTGCGCCGTCAAGGCGCCGCGCAAGGAGCCCGGTGCCGCCGCCGTGCGGGATCACGCCCTCCCGGGAAAGCCGGTGAGCCAACTCGCCCACAGATTCCGGGCGCACCCACGTGAGATCGCTCATTCGTTCTCCTCTAGTCAGGATCGAGAATGGTCGTGTCTGGTGATGTTGAATTTATTGTGGGCCCGCTTCCGGGCGGCGTCAAGGAAGAATTGCGGTGGCTACCCCTGGGCGCGAGGTCGGGTTATGATGGCGCGTCATGAGAAGCATTCCCCTTTCGACCAAGATCATCTGGGGTCTGGCGTCGCTGGGCTTGACCATGATCTCCGGCATCTACGGCTCCTTGCTGCCCATCTTCTACCAGGACTACCTGGGACTCGCGGCCAGGTGGATCGGGATCACCTCCATTGCCTACGCCGTGTGGAACGCGGTGAATGATCCGCTCTTCGGGTTTCTCACCGACAACACCCGGTCGCGGTGGGGACGGCGCATTCCCTACATGCGCTTCACGGCGCCCTTTCTGGCGCTGACCTTCTTCCTGGTGTGGATGGCGCCGGAGGGGGCGGGAGACATTGCCGTCTTCTGGTGGATGCTGGTGGTGATGCTTCTCTACGACAGCTGTTTCACCATGATCGGCCTGGTCTACTCGGCGCTCCTGCCGGAGGTGTCGGAGAACGAGGATCAGCGGGCGCATCTGCAGGTATCAACGGCGCTCTTCGGGCTCATGGGTTTCGGCCTGGGTTTCGTCGTTCCACAGCTCTTCCGACCACAGGAGGGAGGGGCGACGACGCTGCTGCCGCTTCGACTTGCCATGCTCGCGGTGGGAATCATCGGGGCGGCGCTGATCGTCATCGTCACCTTCCGCGTGAAGGAGCGGCCGCAGCTCTCCCGCAATGCCGAGCGCCTCACCTTCAGGCAGTACGTTGTCTTCACCTTCCGGAGCGCGTCGGCGCTGATCCTGATTGCGGAGAACTTCTTTCGCGTTCTGGTGCAGGCCATGGCCATGGGCGCCATCTTCTACGTGGCGGACTACCTGGTCCGGACGAACGCCATGCTCCTCCTGGTGGCGGTGTTCGTTCCCATGGTCATCGGCATTGTCGTGAGCGGCACGGTGCGTCGCGGGCTCGGGGTGCTGCGCGCCCTGCAGGCGTATCTCCTCCTCGGGGCGGTGGGCTTTCTCATGGTCATGATTGCTCCGGCACCGTTGATTCCGGCGGCCTTCGTTCTCATTGGCTTCGGGATGGCCGGCCCGGAGGCGTACACCTACGTCCTCTTTGCCCTGGTGGTAGATGAGGACGAGCTCCGCACCGGCCAGCGCCGGGAAGGTGCGTTCTTCGGGGCGAACGCGCTTCTCACCAAGCCGGCCCAGTCCCTGGCTATCGCGATCCCCCCCTTCATCCTGGAGTCCACCGGCTTCGTGACGCGACAGGCCAATCAGGGCGTCGCGCTCCTCGAGCAGGCCGAGAACGCGCTGACCGGAATCCGGCTCTTCTCCGGGCTCATTCCCGGGATCGCCTACCTCATTGGTGTGGTCATTCTCATGTTCTTCCCCATTCGCGGTGAGTACCAGAAGGAGATCGAGGAGAGGGTGCTGGCACGACACGACGAGCAGGAGGGCCGCGCCGGGGAATCCACGGAGCCGGAGACCGCC
>CAZUVX010000044.1:14267-15655 GCA_964623865.1 uncultured Spirochaetaceae bacterium
CACAGGAGACCGCCACACAGGAGACCGCCGCAGATGGGAAGTGACCGAGAGATCGGCGTCGGCATTATCGGTGCCGGGCTGCGGGGCGCCCTGGTCCTGGGAGGCCGCATTGCCGAGCTCCGGAGGGAGACGGGCTTGCGTCTCCGCGCGCTTTGCGACAAAAGCCCGCAGCGGATGCGGGAGGTCTCGGTCTACCTGCACCTCGAGAACGCGAAGCGCGGCCTGCCCAGGCGGATAAGGAAGTACACCGACTACCGCGACCTCGTGGATGATCCCGCGGTGGACCTGGTCCTGGTGACCACCCCGACCTACCTGCACCGTGAGCCGTGTGAGTACGCGTTGGCATCGACCAAGAAGGTCTATCTGGACAAGCCCATTGCGGTGACCCTGGAGGACTCTGCGTCAATCACCAACAAGGTTGTGGAAACCGGGAACCCCCTCATGATGGGATTCACCCGGCGGTACGAGCGGGTCTGGCGGCGCGCCTACGAGTTGGTGCGGGAGGGCAGGATCGGGACGCTCATGATGATGCAGCTGCGCTCGGTCATTCCCTACACCCGGTACTACCACCTCTGGCACCGGCGCAACGCCCGGTCCGGAGGCGCCCTGAACGACAAGTCCTCCCACCACTTCGACGTGTTCAACTGGTTTGCGGGGAGCCGCTGCGTATCGCTGTCGGGCATCGGGGGACGGAGCCCGCAGTTCGCACCGGAGGAGAACCCGCCGGCGGGCTGCTTCTCCTGCACCCGGGACTGTCCCTACGATCTGCGCAAGGATCCGGACTTCCAGGAGATGGGAATCAGATTTATTCCCCCGAGCTGGAAGAACGCCCCGAATGAGGAGGACCGGATCGACACCTGCGTCTTCAAGCCCGGCGCCGACATCACCGACCACGCCTTCGTGAGCCTCTCCTACGAGAACGGCGTGAAGGCCTCCCTCTTCCTGTGCATCTACGGCCCGAAGGCGCCGGACCAGGAGACCCTGGAGCTCGTCGGTACCGAGGGCAAACTCACCCTCACCCGTGGCACGGGGTCCATTGAGCTGTGGTCCGAGCACGGGAAGAAGCACGAGATCACGGACACCCGGGACCAGGAATTCTCGTCCAGCCACTTCGGGGCGGACCTGGAGCTGGTGCGGGCGCTCCGCCGCTTCGTCGACGGAGAGACCCCGGTCGCCTCCGTCCACGACGGGCACGAGTCTCTCAGAATGGTGACGGCGGCGCAGGAGTCGATCGATGCGGGGGGCGAGGTGCAGGTGCTCACCGAGTGACCGGTCGCCGTTTCAACGGGGACGCGCCGTTTCAACGGGGACGGAGCTGCGGTTGTGGGGGTGCGTGTCAACGGGGACGGAGCTGCGGTTGTGGGGGTGCGTGTCAACGGGGACGGAGC
>CAZUVX010000044.1:15755-20670 GCA_964623865.1 uncultured Spirochaetaceae bacterium
GTGTCAACGGGGACGGAGCTGCGGTTGTGGGGGTGCGTGTCAACGGGGACGGAGCTGCGGTTGTGGGGGTGCGTGTCAACGGGGACGGAGCCGATGGGGACAGAGTTGCGGTTGCGGAGCCGCGGTTGAATTCGCAGCCCCGTTTTGTCGGTAATCGAGGGCATGAGAAAACCGAGAAAGGTAATCGAAGGTGGTCGGTACCATATTGTTGCTCGTGCAAACCGCGGTGAGTTTATGTTGCACTCCGGGGAGATGAAGGCGTTGTTTGTCCATACGCTGGAGCGGGCGAAGGCAAAGCACGAGTTTCGTATTGAGATGTTCTGCGTCATGGATAATCACTTTCACCTTATAGTGCAGATGGCTAGGGGCGAGTCCTTGTCCAGGCTGATGCAGTGGATACTCAGTGTTTTCGCAATGCGGTACAATCGACTCCATCACCTCAAGGGGCACGTCTGGTATGATCGGTTCAAGAGCCGCGTCATCGCAAGTATTGGTCAGTATCTTGCCAATATCGAATACGTCGTACGCAACCCAGTGAGGGCAGGAATAGTCTCGAAGGCGACAGCGTATCCGTGGACAGGATTGCAGTGGTGGCGAATCCCGGGGCAGAGATTAGTGGAGCCGCCGAACGCGGTTTTTCGATTGCGCTTTGGGCATTTGTTGCCGTGCGCATTGACTGGCTGAGAATTGCAAGGCGTGCACAATAGGAGAAGCGGTTCACGCGGCAGTTAGACGACCAACTCGGCGGAGTGATCCTCACGGAACCGGTGGAAACGGAGTAGGTTCTCTTCCGCTGTAACTCTAACCTCCATCTGCGCCGGCGATCCCTTCGCTTTAGGAGGCGTAACGCCTTGATATCCACCCCCCGGATGTGCGGCCGCCGCGAGACTACGTGCTCACCAGGGTATCGGTGAGTACAGGAAGGCTATCCTCGATTCCGGCAACGACTGCGAAGTCGCTGACTCGGTGGATCGGCGCATCCGCGTCGGGGTTAATGCTGACGATGGTCGCAGCGCCCTCCATGCCCAGGCGGTGCTGGATTGCCCCGGAGATCCCCAGGGCAATGTAGACCGCGGGCCGCACACTCTTACCGGTCTGGCCGATCTGGTACTCGTACGGAAGGATTCCGGCGTCGACCGCGGCGCGGGAGCACGCCAAGCTGACTCGCACACCCAGTGCTTGGCGCAAACGCTCTATGAGGGGTGCCACGTACTGATCCAGACGCTCCGGCGACCCGATCCCCAGCCCGACGGCGACAATGACGTCTGCATTGGTGTCGACCCCGCGCGCCGCATAGCCTGCGGCGGCCGGCGCGCCGCGGCCCGCAGCGCTGGACGAGCCGACCCCGGGGCGGCCCGTGCCGGTGTGCTGATCGTCGACCCCCGTCCGTGCGGTCTGCCCGCCGAGACCCGGATGCGGAGCGGGAAGCTTCAATTCCTCCGAGGGTACGTCGGCGCGGGGAAAGCGGACAACCGGAAAGACCCCGGAGCGGACGGTGGCCATCTCCGGCTGCGCCCGGCCGGTTACCTTCGTCACAATGGTCGCTAGGATGTTCCCGCCCAGGGCGGGCCGCGTCTGGAGGAGGCGCCGGGGCTTTGCATCCGGCGATTCGAGGGACAGACCCGTGCAGTCCGCCGTCAATCCCGCTCCAAGCTCCGCCGCCGCCAACGCCGACACGGATCGGCCGAGAAGCGTGGCGGGAAGCAGAACGGTGCGGGGCGATCGCCGCCGCACCGCCGCTGCCAGGAGCGAGGCGTCGCGGTGGTGGGCAAGCTCGTGAAGTTCGGCGGCAGCGCGCGTCTGCGCATCTAGGAAGACCGTTCGGGTTGCTCCGTAGGTGCTTAACCTTGCGGAGAGCTCCGGGTCGGCGCCGCAGCCGCAGAAGACGGCCGTCGCGTGGACGCCTATCTCCTCTGCAAGCTCCCGCGCCTTCCCGAGAAGCTCAAGACTACCCTCCTCGATGCTTTCCTCTGACGCTCTTCCCTCGCCGCTGCCGGGCTCCGCCACCTCCATGTAGACCCAGATGTCCGGGTCGTCGCCCGGGCGGAAGCCGGTCACGGTCGGCGGCTGAGCTCCGTCCCCGCTTTGCGCATCCGGCGCGGCGCGAGCTCCGTCCCCGCGTTGCCCGTCCCCGCGTTGCCCTTCCGCGCTCTTCCGCGGGCCGGTCGCACGTCCGGCAATGAATGCGGCGAGCTCGGTGATTGCAGCGGGCGGATCGGGGTGCTCGGCGAGGGTAACCACGCGGCCGCCGGCGTGGGCCGGCGGTACCGAGACGATCTTTCTCACCTGGGTGGCCGATCCGTCGAGTCCCGTCTCCTCCTTCTTGAGGCCGAGGTCGGCGGCGCCCCAGTTCCGAATGGATGCCGCGACGGCGCGGCGGAAGCCTTCGAGGGTAGTCGCGAAGGGGAGCGCCGGCGCCAGGCCGGTCCAGGTGATGACGACGGGCCCTCCTGTAACGGTGTACCGTCTTCGATGGCGGCGCGACATAGCCTCGACGGTGAGAGCGTGAGCATCGCCTTCAGGCAGCTCTTCAGGCAGGTCTTCAGGAAGCTCGAAGCCGGTGGCGTAGGGAATGAGCGGCGCACCCAGGAGGGCGGCAACTTCGGCGGGGACCTGGGCGGTATCGCCGTCGGGGCTCTGCATGCCGGCCAGGATGAGGGGGCGGTCAAGGGCGAATTCTGCAATGATGCGGTAAATGGCGGCGGTCAGGGTCCGGGCGGTTGCAAGGGTGTCCGCACCGGAAAAGGCGGAGTCCGAGAGGAGGATCGCTTCGTCGGCGCCGTAGGCGATCGCCCGGCGGCAGATGCGTTCGGCCGCGTCGGGCCCCATGGAGATGACGATGAGTCGCCCGCCGGGAGTCGCGCCGGTCGTGCCGGAAAGGGCGCGGCCGACCAGGAGGGCGCGATCATCCAGGGGGTTCGCCACCATGCGCAGGCGCCGACGCCGCAGGGTCCCGCGCTCGAGGTCCCAGGCATCAGGAGGAATGTGCTCGACATCGGCAACGTACTTGACCAGGAGTATGACGTCCATTACTACTCGCTCGGGATCATGGTGTCGCGATTGAGAAGGCGCTCCGGGTCGAAGGCGTCCTTGACCCGCCGCATGGCGCGAAGGCCTTCGTCGCCGTAGAGGTAGTAGAGATAGGGGTGATCGGCGCCGTTCTCATCCGTCAGGTGCTTCTTTCCGACACCGTGCTCCGCGGAGATGGTCCCGCCCAGATCGACGGCAGTGCGGGCAAGGTGCAGATAGTGCCGACGGGCGCGGGCGATCTCGTTCTCATTCTCCGGAAGGAAGTTCAGATGGAGGTGGTACTGCCCGAGATGGCCGAAGAGCACGGTGCGGATACCGGCGCTGCGCGCTGAAGCGTAGGCCTTCCACATGGCGGCGAAGGATTGTGACGGCACCGCCATGTCGGTACCGAGCTTGCCGACGCGGTCGCCGACCCATCGGTTCACCTGCTCCGGCAGGGCGTGACGAAAGCTCTTCATCCCGCGCAGCTCCTCTCCGGCGGCGACCCAGTCGGCGATCGCGCCGTGAGCTCGAAGGAGCTCCTGGATCCGGGCAAGGAGGCCATCCGGCGGGTAGGGATTGGTCGGGGAGACCGGCGCGTACTCCTCCTCGACGAGCACGCAGCCCTGCGCCCGCGGCGTCTCGGGATACCGGGTGCGGATGAAGTCGAGGGAGGCTCCGTCCATGTACTCAATAGAGACGATGCCGACGGGCGGGCCGGTGCGGCCGGCCTGCACGTTGGGGCCGGCCTGCACGTTGGGGGCGGCCTGCACGTTGGGGGCGCGCGACCCGTCGGGGGCGGGCGACGGACCGCGGGCGGCCTCCGGCGTGCCGTCGCGGGTCGCGGGGCCGGCGCCCTCCGGACCGGGACCCGCCCCGCGGCGATCCCGCATTGCGTCGGCGAAGGCCAGGGCATCCGTCTCCGTGGCGAAGAAGGCCGCGTACTGGAAGATCGCCGGCGGCCGCTCCGTCAGCCTCACCTCCGCCGCGGCGACGGCAGCCAGGATCCCCTCGCTCCCGACCAGAAGGTCCACCAGATCCAGGTTGCGCTGCAGATAGAGACCCGCGGCGTGCTTCGTCTTCGGCATGCGGATCGCGTCCGGAACGGGTATACGAGGAACGGGAAACCCCGCCGGCAGCGGCAGCGCACCGTCCCGCGCCACCCACTCCCCTCGCCGCACCCATACCGGATCGCCGCCGACAGGTATGACGAGAAGCGCTTCCACCCAATCCCTGGTCGCTCCATAGCGGTAGCTCCGGGCGCCGCCGGCATTGGTGGCAATGGTCCCGCCGAGCATTGCGGTGGTCTCCGTGGGATCCGGCGGGTAGAACACGTCATCCCCGGCAAGCGCCTGATCCAACTCGAAGAGCCGGATCCCGGCGGGCACGATGGCACGGGTACAATCGCTGGAGATGAGCAAGGTATAATCGGCGCCGCCACGGCCTTGCCAGTCTTCGGCGGGACGCTTCGCGTCGGCGGAATCCGCACCGGCGGGATTCGCACCGGCGGCGGCGGTCGGCGGGGCCGCGTGGCCCGCGGCGGCGGAGTGAGCATCCGCCCCAGGAAGCGGGACTGCGCCGGCATCCCGGAGCCGCTCCGTACTCACCACTATTCCGCCGTGAGGCACCCGACTTCCCGTAATGGAGGTCCCGGCGCCGGAGAGCGTTACGGAGCGCCCGGCGGCCCTCGCCTCCCGCAGCACCGCCGCGACCTCGTCCGGAGTCCGCGGCAGGTACACGGCCTCCGCGGTGCCCTCGAAGGAGGATGACTCGTCGCCGGTATACGAGGAGATGGAAGCTCGGTCGGTCAGTCGTCGTACATCCATGGCTCTTCGCTCGTCGCACCCGCGAGGGCGGGTCGGTTTCGGCCCCCGCCGGTCCGTCCCCACAGGTCCGTCCCCGCCGG
>CAZUVX010000044.1:20770-22393 GCA_964623865.1 uncultured Spirochaetaceae bacterium
CCGTCCCCGCCGGCCCGCCCGGGGCGGCCGCCCCCGCGCACAGCGCCCCACCCGCCCGGAGACGGTCCGAAGGTCTTTTGGTAGACTACCGTACATGAGCGAAGTGCTGATAGCCGGTCACCAGAATCCCGACATGGATTGTACCTGCTCCGCAACGGCGTACGCCTATCTGAAGGGGCTGCTCCACCCGGACTCGACCTTCACGGCCATCCGGTCCGGGGCGCTGAGCAATCAGATTCGGGATGTCTACCGCCAGGCGGGTCTCAGCGCCCCGAAGCACGTTGATTCGATCGAGCCGACCGTCGGCGACGTGGTGAAGCGCTACGAGTTCTGTCTAAACCGGGCGGATCCGGTGCTGCGTGCCTTCGAGTTGGTTCGGGAACGCACCATCAGTGCCATTCCGGTCTGCGGGCCCGACGGCTCCTTCGAAGGCGTTGTGGGCGTCAACGAGATCGCCGACTACGCCTCGGCTTACCACGCCGGCGAGCGCCCGGAGTACCACTTCTCAACGAGCAACTTCGAGCGCGTCCTGCCGGGACGCTTCCTGAAGCGCGGAAGCGTGGATGACTTCGTCGCGCCGATCGCCACCGGTGCCATGCCGGTGGAGCGCGCCTTCGAACGGATGGAGCAGCTCTCGCGGAAGCCCCTGCTCATTGTCGGGAACCGATCCGAAATCCTTGCCTACGCTGTCGAGCGCGCCTTCCCGGCCATTGTCATTACCGGCCTGGAGGGCGAGGCGGAGCTGGATGTCGACTTCTCCGGCTACGACGGCAGCGTCTACCTCTCCGAGACCGACACCGCAGAGTCCATTCGCCTCCTGAGACTGAGCTCGGAGATCGACATGATCGTAGACAGCGATGTCCCGCACCTTGACGACACAACTGCCTTCGACGAGGCGAAGACGCAACTCCTGAACTCCGAGTACCGCGGCTTCCCGGTCTTTCGGGACGGCACCTTCGTCGGCATGGTGACCAGACGCTCCTTCATTGAGCGCCCCCGGCGCCGGCTGATCCTCATGGACCACAACGAGCTCGATCAGGCAGTGCCCGGTGCGGAGTACGCGCAGATCCTCGAGATCGTGGATCACCATCGCCTGGATGCGCCGAAGACGCCGGAGCCGATCGCCGTGCAGACCCGCCCCGTCGGCAGCACGTGCACCATCGTCTGGCAGGAGTTCGTCACGCACCGCATTGAGATTCCCGTGAACATCGCCATAATTCTCTTCTCCGGCATCCTCTCCGATACGGTCAACCTCCAGTCCCCCACGGCGACCGACATTGACCGCCGCGCCGTCGAGGACCTCGAGGAGATCACCGGCATCTCCCGGGATGAACAGACCAAGCGCCTCTTCTCCCGCCTCAAGGCGCTGCAGGAGCGAGAGCCCCACGAGATCGTCACCGCGGACTTCAAGGTGTACGGGGAGGCGGGCTTGCGCTTCGGCATCGGACAGGCGGAGGTCACCACCCTGGTGGACGCCGACTCCTACGCCGGCCGCCTGGAGGCCGCGCTGGACGACGTTGCCCGGGAGAAGGACCTGACCTGGACGATGCTCATGATCACCGATGTCGTGAAGGGTAACAGCATACTCCTGACGAACGGCTTCCGCGGCGGCGATGGAAAGCT
>CAZUVX010000045.1:0-7860 GCA_964623865.1 uncultured Spirochaetaceae bacterium
CAGATGCTGCTCAGCGGGATTCGTACCTACGCCGAGTCACTGGCGGTGTGATCCCGCGGGGCAACAAGGGGCGCCGAGCTCACGGGACGGTTCCCTACCGGTGGTGGTTCATGAGCTCTCGGACCGCCGACTCCGCGTCGTCAACCCCGTCCGGGTCGATCATGCGGTAGGAACGATTGAGCCTGTTGAGCCGCGAGACAACAGCGTCAAGAAACTCCCGGGCGGAGGTGGCGCCGTAACTTCGCGGATTCGACACCAGGATGAGGCTGTAGTCGCGGAGATCGTCGTGTCCAATTTCGACGGGTTCCCCGCCCGCCAGCTCCCACCGTACGGCGTTCTGCAGCGGGTCCGACTCACACAGAAGAACGCGGTTGGCGTGCTTCGCCAGGGCGTACTCTCCGCAAGCTTGCGCACGGGCTATCTCCGCAATCGACCCCACCCGCTTTCCGAGCCCGCCCCAATATGCGTAGTAGTCTCGCACCCGGAGGGTCCGGAGCCGCTCAGCAAGCTGCTGCGCCAGTGCTCTGGCGGCGGGGTCCTCGGTAATCGCCACCCGCTGGACGAAGAAGGGGCGCACCACCGTCGGGATGTACTCCCAATACGCCATGGGGTCTTTCCGGATGGCGGAGGCCGAGACGGGAAACCCGCTTCTGGCGGGATCAACCGGCACGTACGTCGCGGCAAGCGCCTCGGCAAGCTCCCATCCGTAATCCTCGCTTGCAAAGACATAGTCAATGTCAACGTCCGTAACGGCGCGGATCCAGTCCGCCCAGATCTGGATGGCCCCGGGATTGGCCCTGCTCGCCTCCGGTATCTCCTCGGTGACGTGGAGTACCCGCGCCTTCGGAAACATTGCGGAGACCCACTCCCACCGAAGCGTGCCCGGGATCAGCTCGGACGATAGCGTGCACACCAGCACGTAGAGCTCATCCACGTACCGCGAGGCGAAATCAATCAAGTAGCGGTGGCCGGCGTGAGGCGGCATGAATCGCCCGATAATGACGCCGCGACGGGGCTCGGTACTCATGGCGTATCGGGAAGATACAACTGCCGCCGACCCCTCGCCAACTCCGCCCTCCCGCGGCTGCGTCCCGCCCGTCGCGTCGAGGGGCGCGTGTGTTATACTGCTCCGAGCTCGCAAGGAGGGTTTTCCATGAAAGGGTCCTATCTGATCGGCATTGATCTTGGCGGAACCAAGATGCTCTGCGCAGTTCTGGATCGCAACTACGAGGTCCTGGCCCGCACCAAAGTCAAGGTCGGTGCCGACAGGGACAACGAAACCATCTTGAAGAGCATGATCGAGGCCGTGGAGAGCGCCCTCAACGACGCGAATATCGACAGAGACGCCCTGGAGTCCATCGGTATAGTCTCTCCCGGACCGATCGACTTCGCGGACGGCGTGGTCCTGGAGACCCCGAACCTGGATCTCAGCAACTTCCCCGTTCGAGACGCCCTCGAGAAGGAGTTCGCGTGCCCTGTTCTCCTCGAGAACGATGTCAACGCCGGCACCTATGGTGAGTATATTCGCGGTGCCGCTGCAGGCTTCCGCCACGTCGTCGGCATCTTCCCCGGGACAGGCGTCGGAGGCGGGCTTATCCTCGACGGCAGGCTCTTTCGGGGCTCAACCGGTGGCGCCGGCGAGATAGGTCACATAACCATTGAGCCGGACGGTCCGAAGTGCGGCTGCGGCAACTACGGATGTCTGGAGCAAATGGCGTCGCGAACCGCCATTGCCAAGGAACTTGTCGGCCTGGTGATCTCCGGCCAGTCGAAGACGATCCTGGAATCGGCGGGTACCGATATTGCCAGGGTGAGGAGCAAGACCATCCTGAAGGCCGTCGAGGCGGGGGAACAGCCGGTGATCGAGGTGGTTCAGCGGGCGGCACGGTACATGGGCATGGGGATGGCAGCGGCGGTGAACATTTTCGACCCCGAGCTCATCGTGCTCGGAGGCGGCTTGATTGAGAAGCTCGGGCATTTCTACGTTGAAGAGGCGGAACGATCCATGCGCCGACACGCCATGCAGGGACTCGTTTCCCATGTTGAGGTTCGTCAGGCGCAACTCGGTGACGATGCGGCGGTCGTCGGCGTTGCCGCCCTCGCCCACGAGCACGCCGAGACGAGCGCGCGTGCCGCAACGCCCGCGGGCACCGCGAAGGAGGATGCGTGAGCTCAAAGCCCGTCGCCGTCATCGACATGGGTTCATCGGCCATTCGGATGGTCGTTGCGGAGATCGACGAAGAGGGTAACTGGGAGCGTCTCGATCGTGCAGGCAAGCCGGTCAGCCTTGGCCGGGACGTCTTCATCTCCGGCTATCTCAGCGGGGAGTCCATGCGCCAGGCGATCAAGATCCTTTCCGGCTTCTCCGAGGTGCTGAGGGGCTGGCAGGTGGCAGATGAGGACGTTCGCGTCATTGCCACCAGCGCCATTCGAGAGGCCAAGAACAGGGACACCTTCCTCGACCGTGTCTACATTCGCACCGGCCTGATGATCGATATCGTGGAAGGAGTGGAGGAGAACCACCTGACCTACCTGGCGGTACGGAAGGCGGTTTCATCCCTCATGCCGCAGTTCTCCCGGTCCAACGCGCTCATCATCGAAGTCGGGGCCGGAACCACGGAGCTCATGATGCTCCATCGCGGCAAGATGGTTGCGGCCCACTCCCTACGGATCGGAACGGTCCGTATCGAGCAGACGGTTCGACCCAGCTGGCAGAGCGCAGAGCAGCTGGAAAGCTATCTCCGGGAGATCATCCGGGCAACCCGGGAGATCCTGGACGCCGAAATGAAGCTCGATCGAATCAACTACGTCGTCGCCGTCGGCGGCGATGCGCGGCTCGCCGCCGCCCGAGTCGGCAAGCGCGTCAAGGGCGACCTTCGGACCATCGACACCACAGACTTCGGCGAGTTCGTCGATTACCTTCAGGGCCTCGGAGTTGATGAAATAGTCAACGAGCTCGGGGTCACCTACAACGAGGCGGAGGGGCTGGTGCCGGCGCTGCTGGTGCTCAGGCTCTTCTCGGAAGCCACCTCCGCAGATCACCTGATTGTGCCGGAGGTGAGCATCCGCGAGGGGGTCCTGGTAAGCTTCGCCCTCGGCACGAATCCTCAGATGGAGCGGGAGTTCTACGCGCAGGTCGTCGCATCCGCCTTCAACCTGGGGAAGAAGTACCACTTCGACGAGCACCACGCGAGCCACGTGGCCGGTCTGTCGTTGTCGCTCTTCGACCAGTTCCAGGAGGACCACGGTATGAATGGGCACTACCGGGTGCTCCTGGAAACCGCAGCGATTCTCCACGATATTGGTAACTTCATCCGCGCCAGCGGACACCACAAGCACGGTCAGTACATCGTGGCGAACTCCGAGCTCTTCGGCCTTTCTCGCTCGGACATCCGGATCGTCTCGAACATCGTGCGGTACCACCGAAAGGCCATGCCCAACCCCGCCCACACCTCCTTCATTTCTCTCCGGAGAGAGCAGCGCATTGCCGTCATGAAGCTGGCGGCGATCCTGCGGGTGGCGGATGCGCTCGACCGAAGCCACAACCAGCGCGTCACCGGGTTTCGCGTGGAGAAGAATGAAGACAGCATCGTCCTCCACTGCGACTATCGCGGGGACATTACCGTGGAGAAACACGGCCTCGAGCTCAAGGGGCAGATGTTCGAGGAAGTATTCGGGTACAGTGTGACCGTTGTATAGCATAAGGAGCGGCAGTTGGCGAAAGACAAGAGCAGCTCACCTCCACGATTCTTCAATCGCGAGCTCAGCACCGTAGAGTTCAACGCCCGCGTTCTCGAAGAGGCGCTGGACTCCTCGAATCCCCTTCTCGAACGAGTGAAGTTCATATCCATTGTCGCCTCAAACCTGGATGAGTTCTTCATGGTACGGGTGGCGGGGCTGCTCCGGCAGGTGCGAACGGGCGTCCAAACGCGGGACGAGGCGGGGCTGACGCCGAGGCAGCAGATCGATCGAATCCACAAGCGCGTCCGGGAGATTGTGAGTGAGCAGTACCGCTGTCTCCATGAAGAGTTGCTTCCGGCTCTGGACGCCGAGGGCATCTCCTTTCGCCACGCCGGCACGTACTCGGGAACGCAGACGAGTTTTCTCAAGGAGAGGTTTCGGGAGGAGATCTTTCCCGTTCTGACACCGGTGCGCGTTGAATCCGACGGCCCGCTACCGGTGCCCGGCAACCTTCGCCTTCACGTAGCGTTTCGGCTGCGACCGAAGGAAGATGCCGCCGCAGCCGTCGGGTCGCCGGCGCGGGGCGGCAGCGCCGGGACCGACGGCGCTGCGGAAGAGCTCGTCTCGGTAGTCCAGATTCCACCCTCCCTCGATCGCATTGTGGCCATGCCCGCCTCAGAGGGCACTCCCGGCTACACCTTCCTGGAGGACGTCATTGTTCACCACGCGGAGGCGCTCTTCCCGGGGTATGAGATCCTGGAGTCGGCGCCCTTTCGCATTACCCGCGACGCAGATCTCGGTGTCGACGAAGCACGTGACGAGGACTTCCTTGAAGCCATGGAACAGGTCCTCGAAAGCCGGCGGCACTCAGCAGCAGTGCGTTTGACAATCACCCAAAGCGACGGCACGCTCCGCGAGTTTCTCCGGGAGAAACTGGCTATCGGGGAGGAGCAGCTCTACACCGTCCCGGGCCCTCTGGACCTCAGCTCCCTCATGAGCCTGCTGGAACTGCGCGGGTACGCCCACCTGCGGGACGAGCGGTGGACGCCGCGGTGGCCGGCGGCGTTTACCGAAGAGGAGGAACTGTGGGACGTCTTGAAGCGGCAGGACGTTCTGATCCACCAGCCCTACGAGTCCTTCGAGCCCGTCGCCCGTCTCGTGCAGGACGCCGCCCGGGACCCCGGGGTGCTGGCGATCAAGATGACCCTGTACCGGACGAGTGGCGATTCTCCCATCGTTCGGGCCCTCGAGGAGGCCGCCGAGAACGGGAAGCAGGTCATGGCTCTGGTCGAGTTGAAGGCGCGCTTCGATGAGGAGCGGAACATCCAGTGGTCCCAACGACTCGAGCGGGCCGGGGTCATTGTCGTCTACGGAATCGCGCAGCTGAAGGTACACGCCAAGGCGCTGATGATCATTCGTCGTGAGCCGGAAGGTGTCGTCCGGTACATTCACATGGGCACGGGGAATTACAACGACAAGACCGCCAAGCTGTACACGGATATGGGCCTCTTCACGACGAATCGGGATATTGCCTATGAAGTGGGGCTCTTCTTCAACGCCATTACCGGCTACTCCGCCATTCCGGCGCTCACCAAGATCTGCATATCTCCGACGGCCATGAAGGGGCGGATCATTCAGCTGATCGAGCGGGAAGCCATGCGGTCGGCCCCGGATGACCCCGGCCTCATTATGGCCAAGATGAACTCCCTGTCCCACCCTGAGGTAGTAGAGGCGCTCTATCGCGCTTCCCGACAGGGTGTCCGTATTCGGCTGAACGTACGTGGGATCTGCATGCTTGTTCCCGGCATTGCGGGGCAGAGTGAGAACATTGAGGTTGTCAGCATTGTGGACCGCTTCCTCGAACACTCCCGGATGTTCTACTTCCGAAACGGCGGCGCCGAGGAGGTCTACCTGTCCAGTGCAGACTGGATGCCGCGTAACCTCGATCGCCGCGTGGAGTTGATGTTCCCGCTTCAGAACCGCAGCCTCCTCAAGCGCGGCCGACAGATTCTGGAAGCGTACTTCCGGGATAACGTGAAGGCACGGGAGCTGCAACCCGACGGCACCTATCTCCGTCGCGCGCCCGACGGCAAGGAACCCTTTCGCGTCCAGGAGTACTTCGCAGAGGAGGCGCGCCGCGCCGCGACTGCGGACGAGCCGGCCAATCGCAAGGAGTTCAACGTACGCCGCAAGCCCCCCAGCGCGTGACGGGTAGACCGCCATGATCGACCTCCACTTCTGCTGTGCAGATTGCCGCGGCTACACACCCGCCCGCGAGGCGAGGCACCGCTGTCACTGCGGCGGACTCTTCGAGCCCCGCGTGTATGCCGGCGCATCGCCGACCATTGTCGCCCCCTCCGCAATCCCGGAGATCGACGCACTGGGCCGGTACCCCAGTCCGCAGCTTCGGCGGAATCTGGGGGGGATGGAGGTCTTCGTGAAGTACGAAGCGGCCCTCCCCACCGGCTCCTACAAGGATCGAGGGGCGCGCGCGTTGATCGGCGTGTGTCGCGCCTACGCTATTCCGCGCGTCGTCGAAGACTCCTCCGGAAACGCCGGCGCCGCCATTGCGGCATACGCCGCGGCGGCGGGGATTGAGGCGGAGATCTTCGTACGGGAGGGCGCGTCGCCGGTCAAGGTGCGCCAGATCGCCGCCTACGGGGCTCGGGTTACGTCCGTCTCCGGGACCAGGGAAGATGTCGCCCGGGCGGCCCGGAGCGCAGCCGGGACCAGCGCAGTCGCCCCGGGCGCGGCCGGCGCAGCCTACTATGCGAGCCACGTTTACAATCCGCTCTTCATTGCCGGCGTGCAAAGCGCAGCGGACGAGATCGTCGATCAGATCGGAATACCCGACGCGGTCTACCTCCCCGTAGGGAACGGCTCACTCATCCTCGGCCTGGCCGAGGGGTTTCGCCGACACGGCGGACTCCCGCGCTTCGTCGCCGTACAGGCTGCCGCAGTCTCACCGGTCTACGACGCCTGGCGCCGCACGCGCGGAGCCCTGGAGGAGGCGCGGGAGACTACGGTCCCGGCGGGTCCTCCGGCGGGACGCACGATCGCCGACGGTGTCGCCGTGGCGGCGCCCGCGCGGCCGGCGGAGATCGTGGCCCTGGTGAATGAGAGCGGAGGCACCGTTCTCACCGCATCGGACGACGCGATTCGTGCGGCGCAACGGGAGCTCGGCGGCACGGGGCTGTACGCCGAACCGACGGGCGCCCTGGCCGCGGCGGGATACCTCGGCCTCCGGCGACACCCGCAGGAAGAGACCGCCGTGGTCTTCGTCACCGGAAGCGGACTCAAGGAGCAGCCGTGATCGGTCCCTACTTCATCCGCAACGGCGAGTTGCGCCCGATCGAGGAGGCGGTAGCACCAATCGACGATCTGAACCTCCTCTACGGCTTCGGTGTCTACGAGACCCTCAAGATCCGGCGGCGAATCCTCTACTTTCCGGAGCGTCATGAGCATCGTCTCTACGAGTCGGCTCGGATCATCGGGCTGGAGCACCCATTCGCGGAAGGTGAGATCGTCAATGCGGTTCGGCGCCTCGGCGGCGCCAACCAGGTCGAGGACGCCAACGTCAGGATCCTCCTGATCGGCGGCTCCGTGTCGAGCGGGGGCGCCGACGCGCGCTCTGAAATCATGCTCCTGTCGCCCCTCTTTCCCGACCGGCGCCTCTACACACGCGGGGCCACGGCCATCACCACGGAGGCGGAGCGCCACTACCCCGCCTCGAAGTCCCTGAGCATGACCGTGAGCACCATGGCCTTCCGTGCCGCCCAGCGCGCCGGAGCATACGACGCCCTGCTGGTGAACCGGCACGACCAGGTCACCGAGGGCACGCGCACGAACCTCTACCTCATTGCCGACGGGACGGTCATCACCCCGTCGACCTCACAGTGCCTGGACGGGGTGACCCGGGAGACCCTGATCGACGTGCTCCACGAGATGGGCGTACCGGTGGTAGAGCGTCCCGTTCAGCGGGAGGAGCTTATGCGCCGGGACGACGTCGGCGTCTTCCTCTCGAGCACATCCACCAAGGTGCTGCCCCTCTCCCGGATCGACGCCTCCCCGATTCCCATTCCCCCCTTGTTCGCCTCCATTGCGGATCAATACAATCGCTACCTGCGCAGCTACGCGGAGACTCAAGCGCTGCTGTGGTAGTACATTCGGCGGGAGAAT
>CAZUVX010000045.1:7960-10293 GCA_964623865.1 uncultured Spirochaetaceae bacterium
GGGAGACGCCATGCCGAAGCAACGACCACGCATCCTGATCTACGACGTTGGAGACACTCTCCTCGAGACGAAAGGCTACGAGCCCGCCGCGGGAATTCGGCATCTTCTCGCTCTTGCCGCCCACTCCTCAGGGGACGATGCCGACGGCCGAAGCGCCGGCTCCACCGCTTCGCTCCCCACGGTGGAAGCCGTCCTGGAGCGCACTCTCGAGCTCAACCGCCATCTCGGCGTTCGCTGTGAGGCTACCACGCTGGAGTACTCTCAGCAGACTTTCCATCGCCTTCTGTACGATCGCTTCGGCGTCACCTTTGCGCTTACGCCGCAGGATCTGGAGCTGGAGTACTGGAAGCACGCCCTCGCCTTCGAACCGGAGCCCGGCGTTGAAGCGGCGCTCCGTGCCGCTCGCGACCTCGGATACCGGCAGGCAATCATCAGCAACACCTCCTTCTCCGGGGACACGATCACCTACGAGCTCCACCGCTACGGTCTGGCGGAGTTCTTCGAGTTCGTCGTCGCGACCGCCGACTACGGGGTGCGCAAACCGGATCCCCGGATCTTCCAGGCGGCACTCGGACTGGCCGGCGTGGATGCCGGGGACGCCTGGTATGTGGGCAACACTCTGGAATACGACGTCCGCGGCGCCGCCGCCGCGGGGATCCGGCCGGTGTGGTACAATCGGGTGAACAGTCCGGGACACCCTCCCGGCGGAACACTGGTGGTCTCCGGCTGGGAGGAGTTTACCGACCTTCTGAAGCAGGGAGTGGCCGCGCAGTCGTGAACAATCTCTTCCACCGTACCGCCTGGCTCTACGACATGGACACGGCGGACCTTGCCTACCACGACACCGATCTCTTCCGGAGGTTCGTCACGCCCCGGAACGCCCGCGTACTGGAGTTGGCCTGCGGTACCGGCCGCGTTACGATTGCGCTGGCCCGGGACGGCTACCGGGTTACCGGACTGGACCTCTCCCAGGAGATGCTCTCGGTGTTTCAGGCCAAGCTGAACCGCCTCCCCCGGGACGTGGCGGAGCGCATTACTCTGCGCCACGAGAACATGGCGGACTTCAACATCCGCGACCGCTTCGATGCGGTGATCGTTCCCTTTCGGGGATTCCAGGCGCTGACGAGCCAGGACGACGCAATGAGCTCCCTCGCAGCGATACGCCGGCACCTCGGACCCGAGGGCATCGTAATCATCGATCTATTCAGCTCCTATGAGCACCCCAACGACTCCTTCCTGGGCGAGCACGTTGACTGGGTTCGCCGCATTGCCGGGGCGCAGCAGACGATCACCCGGACGCGACGCGGCCTGCACGTGGACCGGCAGAGCCAGATCATGCATTCGGAGGTCTCCTTCTACATCCACGGCGAGCAGGGGGAGGCGCATACTCTGACCGACAGATTCTCCCTCCGCTACTACTTCCAGTACCAGTTCGAGGTGCTCCTGACGGCGTCCGGCTTCGAGATCCTCCACACCTTCGGCGGTTATGACTATCGGGAAATCGGTACCGGGCCGGAATTCATCTTCGTTGCGCGACCGGCGCCGACGGCGGGTGCTGCAGATGGTGCCGGCAATTCGGGTCGCCGGCGCCGCGCCTGAGAGATCATGGCCACGCAGGGACAGCCCCTCTTCAGCCCTGCTTTCCACACCGCCGCGGCGGAATACCGGTGGATGCTCGACCGCGGCTACCCTGCGCGGCGCCTCGTGAAGCTCGTCGGGGACCGCCACCGCCTCACCGCCGAGGCGAGAAGTGCCCTCTTTCGGGGAGTGCTTTCGATTGCAGAGTCCGAGGCGACGCGGCGACGACTCCTCTCTCTGCAGGAGGCGCAGGGGCGCCGCGTCGTTGTGGACGGGCACAACGTCCTGTTCTCGGTTGCTCACTACCTTCGGGGCGTCCCGGTGTACCGCGCGACGGACGGGCTGGTTCGCGACGTCGGGGGAACCGCGCGGCGTCTCAACGAATGGGCCCTCGTGGAACAGGCGGTCGATGCGCTCGTCGAAACGGCCGCACGCGCCGGTCTCCAGCTGGACGTTCTCCTGGACGCGCCCATGGACTTCAGCAAGGAGCACGCGCGGCGTTTTCGGGACGGTCTCGCACGACATGGGGTTGCCGGCGTCGTCGAGGTTGTGGCATCGGCGGACCGGGTCGTTCTCGCCCGGCTCGGTCGCGCCGGGCCGGGCACCGTGCTCAGCAGCGGTGACGCCGAGGTGGTGCGGCGCTGTGGGGCTCCGCTGCTCGATCTCGCCCGGGAGACCCTGCGACGCAGCTTCAACGCGGAGATTCCGGAGATCCTCCGGGAGGAGTGAGCATGCCCGGGGGTGCGGCCCCCCGG
>CAZUVX010000045.1:10393-17408 GCA_964623865.1 uncultured Spirochaetaceae bacterium
GGGGTGTGCGGCCCCCCGGGGTTGCGCCTGCGGCACGGCGGCCCTACCGGGCCGGGATCCTCCGTGCGGAGAAGCTGTACTGGGCTCGGGCGCGCCCCGGCTCCGGGCGCAGAATGACCAGAAAGCGCTCGGTCAGGGGCGGCACGGTAATGGTGATGGGGCTCTCCTTCGTGGCCGTCATGCCCTGGCGGCGAACCTGCACCTCCAGCGAAATCTCTCGATCATAGCCGTTCACGACGAAGGCAACGTAGGTGCTGTCCACCTGCTCCGTGCGGAAGTCTACCTCGTTGGTCTGCTCGACGCTCTTGCTGTAATCGGCGTAGTCATCGTTTGTAATATCCCGGCCGAAGGTTACATCGAAGTCCGGTCCTCCGGGGTGGTAGGCGTAGTAGTGACGCCCCTCCTCCGGCTCTACGACCTCTCCGGTGTATCGACGAAAGGAAATGGGGATGGACTGCATGGAGCCGTCGTCCCGGGGAAGGCGGACGTCGAAGTGGAGGTGGGGGCCCGACGCGCGGCCCGTTGCGCCGCTGTAGCCTATGAGTTGACCCGCCTCGACGCGATCCCCCGGCTCGACAATGGCCCCATTCTGCCGCAGATGCACGTAGTTACCGAAGGAGCCGTCCTCGTGGTAGACCAGGACGTAGTTGGCGTGGTGGTTGTAGCTCGGCGACGGTCCGCCGCGGTTCGAGTCCTCCTTCACCTCCACCACCAGCCCCGGCCGCGCCGCATACACCCCGGTCCCCTGGTCGAGATCGAAGTCGACGCCGTACTCGTTCTGTCCGAAGTGGGTGAAGGTGCCGCGAAAACCCTGGGTCACCTTGTGCTTGGTCCCGTGCTCGAAGGGGAAGAGGTAGGCGTACGCGTCGTCGTGCTCCGCCGTCTCGGGGTTGCCCCGGGCGTAGGTCCACGCGAGGCGATACCCGCGGCTTCGCCGCTCGTCCTTCACCGAAAGCGTGAAGAGCTTCTTCCGCTCGGTACCCGCCTCGAGGACGCTCTTATAGGGAAGCTCCACATCGGCTTCCAGATTCGTCAGGGACTCGAAGGAAACCGTAAGGAAGGTCGGAATCAAATGGTCACTCGAGGCGTAGAAGGTGTATCCCCCGTTCTCGTTCTGCTCTGCCTCTACAGACACCAGCTCAACGGAAAGCGAGTCCGTCTGGGCGGTGAGTGCCGGCGCCGAGCACACGAGAGCCGCGGCCGTCAATGTCAACAGGAACCTCCGACGCATGCGAACCTCCAGCGTTCCGAATATACTACTCACGTGACCACCTGTCGGCTACGCGTCGTTGCAACGCTGCTCACCATCGCGTGGGTGTGCACCGCCCTGGGCATCTCCTGCAGGCCCGCCGAACAAGTCTCCGGCCCCGTGACGGGGCTGCCGCCCTACCGACCCCGCGTGGCGGCGGAACCGCGGCGACCGGTCGCGCAGTGGGAGGCGGATACCCTGCAGCTCAGCTTCGCCGGGGACATTATGGCGCACCGGGTGAACTTCGAGACGACGCCTTTCTCCTCGATCTACGCCGGAGTTGCTGAGATTCTGCAGGGCGATGATGCGAGCTTCGCCAATCTCGAGTTCACCGTCGATCCCCAGCGGCCCTACTCCACCTACCCGCGCTTCAACGTGCACCCCGACTACGTGGCCGCCGCCATTGCCGGGGGCTTCGACATCTTCTCTCTGGCCAACAACCACTCCACCGACTTCGGCCGGGAATCCATTGCGCAGACCCGTGCCGGCCTCCGCCGGCTTGCCGAAAGCCACGGCGTCTCCTCCGCCGGACTGAAGGAGCGCCCGGGCGATCCGATCGGTCTGGAGACAATCGATGTTGCCGGCTGGAGCGTCGGGTTCATTGCGGTAACGCTCTTCGTGAACGATCCGGGCCGCGGGCTGGAGCTCGTGGATCACGTGGATCTGCGATCGGCGGAGTCCCGGCAGACGCTCCTGGATGTGGTTGCCCGCGCCGCCGGGGAGCACGATGTGGTGGCCGTTTCCGTGCACGGCGGTGTGGAATACGCGCTGGACGCCCACCCCGACAAGGCGGCCTTCTATCATGAGATCGCCGCGGCGGGGGCCACCGTCGTCTGGGGGCACCACCCGCACGTCCTTCAGCCCTGGGCGTATCATCCCCGCGACGACGGCGGCACGTCGCTCGTTCTCTACTCGACGGGCAACTTCATCTCCGGACAGATCCACTACCTCGGTGCGGACGACGCGCGCCGTCGCCGCGCCTTCACGGGGGACTCCGCCATCTTTCAGGTGACAATAGCGCGTGACGGCGAGGCTCGCGCCGGGGCCCGCGACGGCGGTGCCACCGCTACGGTCGTGCGCGTCGAGCCGCGCTACATTGCCAATGTCCGCGAGCCGGGCGGCGGCTTCGTGGTCTTCCCGTTTGACGCCTTGCCGCCCCTGGAGCCGGAGTGGCGCGACTACTACGCGGAGCGGCGGCGCCTCATGGTGCGCGAGCTCGACCGGGCGCACCGCAGGGTGGACGCGCGCCGGGGCGCACTCCGACGGTCGACCGCGCCCTTCTAAACCTCCGGCACTTCTGCTATGGTGGACCGCAGGGATCGTGAGGGGTTTCCCGGCCACGCCCGGGAATCGCCGGAGCGGGAATCGCCGGGGCGGGAATCACCCGGGAGGGCACTGTGGGGCACTGCGAAGTTCCGGAAGCCGAGGCAATCCTGGACCAGGAGCTGCCGGTTCTCAACAAAGGATTCGTACGGCTCGTAGACTACATGGGCTGCGACCGGCGCATCGTTGAAGCGGCGCGCGTTTCCTACGGCGGCGGGACCAAGACCTTCCGGCAGGACAAGGGGCTGATCCACTACCTTCTCCGCAACCGCCACACTTCGCCCTTTGAGCAGGTGGTCTTCACCTTCCACGTCAAGATGCCCATCTTCGTCGCGCGACAGTGGATTCGCCATCGCACCGCCCGGGTGAACGAAATCTCCGGTCGCTACAGCGTCATGGAAGCGGAGTTCTACGTTCCGGACCCGGACGTTGTTGCCGGCCAGAGCAGCAGCAACAAGCAGGGCCGGGAGGAGGAGCCCCTGCCGGAAGACGCTGCTGAACGCGTTATCGACGCGATCGAGGCGAGCCACCGCCGCGAATACGGCCACTACGAGAAACTCCTGGAGGAAGGGGTCGCCCGCGAGCTGGCGCGAATCGTCCTTCCC
The DNA here is from genome assembly GCA_964623865.1 of uncultured Spirochaetaceae bacterium. Taxonomy (GTDB): domain Bacteria; phylum Spirochaetota; class Spirochaetia; order DSM-27196; family PWMO01; genus CAYFQV01. The sequence goes on from CAZUVX010000045.1 coordinate 13,571, forward strand.
CTGAGCCTCTATACGGAGCTCTACTGGCAGATCGATCTGCACAACCTCTTCCACTTCCTGGAGCTGCGCCTGGATCCGCACGCCCAGTACGAGATCCGCGCCTACGCCGAGACAATTCTGGACGTCGCGCGCCGCGTATGTCCCATTGCGACGGACGCCTTCAACGAGTACGTTCGAGGGGCGGTAACGTTTTCCGCCCAGGAGCACCAGGTACTCATGGACCTGATCGATGCTTACGGTGACCACCCTCCGGCGGGGCCGCCCCCTTCCGGCGAGGTGAGGCCGGAGCTGCAATCGTTGTGTGAACGTCACGGCCTCACGCGGAAGGCCGGTGAGCGCCTGGCGGAAAAGCTTCGGCGGCGGGCCACGGGGATTCACCCGGCGGCGGAAACGGATAGCCCGGAGAAAGGACGCGCATGAGTGAAACGTATCTGACTTTCACCCTGGCCGGCGAGACCTACGCCGTCGGGGTCTCTCAGGTCAAGGAAGTGCTGGAGCACACGACCATCACAAAGGTGCCGCGCACCATTGAGTTCATGAAGGGTGTGATCAACCTTCGGGGAAGCGTTGTACCGGTTATCGATCTCCGCCTGAAGTTCGGCATGGAAGAGGCGGAGGTAACCGTCGACACCTCGATCATTGTCATGGAAGTGTCCCTCGAGGGCGAGGCGGTGGTTATCGGCGCCATTGCCGATTCCGTCGAGGAGGTCATTACCCTCGACGAGAGTGAGATCGAACCCTCCCCGCAGATCGGAACGCGGATCAACAACCGTTTCCTCAAGGGGATCGGAAAGCAGGGCGAGCGCTTCATCATTATCCTCGACATCGACAGACTCTTCAGTGGCGAGGAGATCTCGGCGGTCGCCGAGCAGAGTCGGGAGGGAACGTGAGTGAACAGCACGGATCGGACGATCCTCAAGCCTTCGCTCTGGCAATTGTTACGGCGCCGGAAGATGAAGCCTCCGACATTGCTCAGGGCCTCGTCGACCAGGGTCTCGCCGCGTGTGTGCAGGTGCTCTCAGGCGCCCAGAGCCACTACGTCTGGCAGGGCCGCGCGGAAGTGGATCGGGAGAGTCTCCTCTTCATGAAGACGCGGAACGCCTACCGCGACCGCATCATCGAATATCTCAAGGTCAATCACTCCTACGAGGTGCCGGAGTTTCTGCTCTTCGCGGTAGACGACGGTCATCCGGACTACCTGAAGTGGATGGGCGACGTGCTTTCCTGACGAAGGGCGCCCCGACGAAACGCAATGCTGAAAGATAACCTCGACGAAAACCTCTTTCCCCGGGAAGCGCGCACCTTCGATCTCTTCGATCAGGAGGAGGTGCACGTTCACTCGCTGCTGCGCTACGATCTCACGGAGGAGGGGCTGGACCTGACCTTCCGCGAGGGAGTGCTCCGCGTCGCCGCCCGGAGCGACCGCGTGATTCGCCTGGTGGCCACGTCCAGAGGACCCCTCGAGACCGAGCCCTCCTACCTCCTCGCGGAAGAGAGCCCGGGATCGGTGTTCGGCCGGGCCGGCGGCGGTGGAGTCCCCGCCCCGGGACTCACCGTGGCCCCTCGCGACGGCGGCGTAGCCGTGGACGCCGGGGAGCTGCGTCTTGTGCTCCCCGGCGAGAGCGGGTTCGGCAGCCCGGATACCGGGGTCGCGGCGCATGGCGGGGAGATCGGCGGCCCCGCCTTCGAGATTCTCCACCCCGGCAGCGGTGGTCGCGTGACGGGGGCGCCCGGCGGCGTCTTCCGATGGAGTCACCGAGGGGTCGCGCTCGATTTCGGCGTGGCCGCAACCACTCCGGTCTACGCTCTCGGAGAGAAGACGGGTTACCTGAATCGACGCGGCCGGACCTACCGGATGTGGAACTCCGACGAGCCGACACACTTCCCGACCCGCGACCCTCTGTACCAGAGCATTCCCTTCTTCTTCATGCCTGCGGGTGAGGGCTGGGTCGGAGTATTCATCGACACCCCGGGCTCTTCCTGGTTCGACATGGGCGAGGCTTCTCCGGAGCGCGTCACCGCGGCGGTCGAGGATCGTACTCTGGACGCCTACGTGATCCTGGGCAGCTCCCCCGCAGAGGTGGTGCGCAGCTACGTTACTCTCACCGGCTTCGCCCCGCTGCCGCCTCTCTGGTCCCTGGGATACCACCAGAGCCGCCACACCTACACCCCGGCGGGCCGGGTCCGCGAGATCGCTGCGGCGTTCCGGGAACGTCGCCTTCCGGCGGACGTCATTCACTTCGACATTCTGTACATGGACGGCTTCCGGGTCTTCACCTGGGACCCGATCTCCTTTCGAGAGCCCGCCGAACTGATCGACGAGCTTGCTGATTCGGGTTTCCGCGTGGTCACTATTGTCGATCCCGGCGTCAAGGTGGACCCCGACTACGAGGTCTACTGCTCAGGCCGGCGGATCGACGCGTTCTGTCGTACCGAGACCGGGGAGGTCTACACGGGCCGCGTCTGGCCCGGCGACGCGGTCTTTCCGGACTTCTCCCGGGAGGAGGTGCGCGCCTGGTGGGCAGCCAACCATGGAGCGCTCTTCGGCGTCGGCGTATCCGGCATCTGGAACGATATGAATGAGCCCGCCGACTTCTCCGGTGACTTCCTTATCCGCCCGGAGTTTACGCCCCCCTCCAAGGTCATGATGGATGGCGACGGTCGGCCGAGGAGCATGGATGCGTACCACAACGTGTACGGTTTGCTCATGTGCCGCGCCGCCCGGCACGCTTCCGAGGAGGCGCGGCCCGGGCGGCGGCCCTTCGTGCTGACCCGCGCCGGGTGCGCCGGCATTCAGCGATACGCTGCGGTTTGGACCGGGGACAACCACAGCTGGTGGGAGCACCTGGCTGCCTCCATCCCAATGCTCCTCGGCCTCGGGCTATCCGGGGTAGGCTTCGTCGGGGCGGATGTAGGCGGATTTCAGGAGAGTCCCTCCCCGGAACTCTACGCCAGGTGGCTCCAGTACGCGGTGTTTACGCCCTTCCTGCGGACTCACACGTCTTCGGTGACGGCGGACCAGGAACCCTGGAGCTACGGGCCGGAGGTCGAGGGCATTGCCCGAAGCTACCTCGAGCTTCGATACCGATTGCTGCCGTACCTGTACCAGCTCTTTCGGGAGCACACCGACGAAGGGACCCCGATCATGCGACCGCTTCTGTGGCACTACCCGGATGATCCCGCCGTCGCAAATCTCAACGACGAGTTCCTGCTGGGTGAGTCGATCCTGGTTGCGCCGATTACCCGGCCCGGTCGTTTTGCCCGCGCCGTCTATCTCCCGGAAGGGCGGTGGCAGGACTTCTGGACCGGCGCCCGCCATGATGGACCATGCCACGTCCTTGCCGACGCGCCGCTGGACCGGATTCCGCTCTTCATCAGGATTCCCGCAATCATCCCCATGATCCCGGTTATTCAGACCACCCGGGACTACGGCCTCCAGCCTCTCGAGCTCTGGCTGTACGGTGTGGGAGAACCCGGGGAAGCGAGACTCGCCTTCTACGAGGACGACGGTGACTCCACTCGCTACCACGACGGAGAGCTCAACGTCTACGACATAGCGTGGCGGCAGGGCCGGGCAGGGGCGGATCCCGAAGGCGACGCGCCTTCGGAGCTCGTGGTTGCGCCTCGCATTTTCGGCTACACCCCGCGGCGGCCCGGGTGGCGCGTGGTGCTTCCCGCTCCCGCCGCCAAGAGCGGCGACACTTCGCTCCCGATTGCCGAGGGCGTCCTGGATTTCGAACCGCCCCGCGGCGAAGAGGTGCGGCTCCTCACCCTCTCAGCGGACGGGTTCTCGCCGCCGGCGTAGGAGCGGTGCCCGGCCGCGCAGTAGCGGTGCCCG
>CAZUVX010000045.1:17508-22237 GCA_964623865.1 uncultured Spirochaetaceae bacterium
CGGGTTCTCGCCGCCGGCGTAGGAGCGGTGCCCGGCCGCGCAGTAGCGGTGCCCGCCGGCGTAGGAGCGGTGCCCGGCCGCGCAGTCGTGATCAGCGCTCTGCAGCGGGCGGCTCATACCACCGCGACGGCGGTCACAATCGAGGCGGCGGTTGCGCCTGCACAACTGAGAAAGTTCACGGTGTCGTTGGTAATGCGCACAAACCCGCCGGTCAAGGAGTTCGCACCGGCAACTCCGGCGGGACGCTCGGTATAGCGTCCCGTCGCGGCGTCTGTGTACTGCGCCTGCACCGTGGCGCCCAACACGCTGTCGATGATCGAACCCAGGAGCCCTCCGGCGGTCATTATGCCGACCAGCCATAGGGGACCGAACGGAAGGGCGCCTCGAACGGGGGCAAGAAGGGCGAAGTAGAGGCCAATGAAGGCGGCCCCGCCTGCAGAGGCGAGAAACCCCAACGGCGTCACGCCGCCACTGGCTCCTGCCGGCACGGGCATTCCCGTGCGAATGGAGCGCGGCTGCCGGCGGCTGAGCACGCCGATCTCGCTCGCCCAGGTATCCGCATTGGCGGCGGCGAAAGAGACCGCCGCAGCGAGCAGGAAGCCGGGCCACGAGGTCACCCCGTAGAGGATGCTCGTGACGAAGCCGATTCCGGAGTTCGCCAGCACCTGTTCAGCGTCCCGGCGATCGCTCTTGCTGTGCATTTCGCTGAGGTGACGCTTTCGGCCCGCCGCAAGCTTGCCGAGGGCGGTCGAGCTCAGGAAGAAGAGCATGAGGAGACCCCACCCGAAGGGGCCGGCCGCGGCGAAGATGCCGGAACCAGTCACGAACCCGGCAATTGCCCCGGAGGTGCTCACCGACCCCCGCCGGTACGCCCAGATTGCCGCAGCGGCGTTCAGCAATACGGCAATGATCACGCGAAGAGCGAGACTCATACGAAGACTCCCTGGAAGAAGAGCGTGGTGAGGATGGGCACCGAGAGGTTGTCCAGACCGAGCGGAGTCGCGTACTCAATACCCGTCGCAACGATCCCCGTCACGACGGCGGCAAGGATGATCGGTCCTGAGAAATCCGGCGTAAGGGCCACAACGGTGAGCGTTACCAACGAGGATGCGACGAACATGGTGACGCTGCCCACCAGGCTCTTGGAGCTCCGGAAGAGGGTCATCTGGGGAGAGCCGAAATGCATTCCCAGGAGAGACGCAAGTCCGTCTCCGTAACCCATGACGAGAATCCCGATCGCCCCGACGTAGAGGGGTACGCCAAATCCGTAGGTCATGATCACAACGACCAGCAGGGAGATCGGGAAGTATACGGTGCCGAGATTGCCGTTGGTTTCCTCCGCGTCCATGGCTGTTATCAGCTGCCGCCGATAGGAGAGATAGTTGAGGATAATGAAGACGACCGGGCCGACGAGGGCAGCCCAGAGAGCCTCGTGGAAGGCCATGGCGATGAGCCACCAGTGCGCCACGCTGATGTGGATGGTCTTTCGTCCCACAGGAGGCGTAATGACCCTCCGCGTGACGAGGAGCTCCGCAAGGCCAATGACTGCGAAGATGAACACAAAGGCGACCACGATTCCGGCGATTTCACGCATGACAGTTCCCTAGCACTTGTTCGATCCGCTCTCACGGAGCATGGCAAGGATAGTCAAAAAGCGTCCGGCAGACAATTCGAGGCGGCGGCGCCTGCAGCCGATGTCTTGCACCGGAGCGCTGAATGACTGCACACTGTGACGAGGAGATCCCGTGCGTTTCAAGGTATTCGACTACGCAGCGTTCGTTCTTGCGGTGGCGGTGGTGATCGTCTTTGCCGTTTACGCCTACGGTGAAACGGGCGAAGGAAGTGTCGCCCGCGTCGAAACCGAGCGCGACGAGTTCGTGTACACCCTCCAACAGAGCCAGGAGGTAGACTTTGAAGGACCCCTCGGCCGGACTCACGTTGAGATTCACGAGGGGCGCGTCCGGGTGACCGATTCACCGTGCCGGGAGAAGATTTGCGTTGCCTCGGGGTGGGCATCCCGGTCGGGTGAATGGATTGCCTGTCTACCCAACCGCATCTTCATTCGCGTTGAAGGGGGAGAGGAACAACCCGTAGACGCCCAGACCTACTAGTCGAGCCCCCTCCAGACCGTTACGGCGATGCGTCCTCACTCACGTGCTACCGTGGCTCCGCGGCCGCCGCCTGGGCGCCGTCCGGCCAGGTAGCGCGATTGTACTCCTCGTGAGTTATCTCGAAGACCGACTCCATCTCCGCGGTCATGTACACCTGCTTGTCCGGGGTTACGAAGGCGGCCTCCACGCCGGCGCGGTCCCGGATGAACGGGAGGCCCTCCTCGGCGCCCATGACGTACAAAGCCGTTGAAAGGGCGTCCGCCTCCGTCGAATCCTCCGCCAGAATGGTGACGCTTGCCAGGCCCGACCTTGCGGGGTAGCCTGTCTCGCTGCTGATTATGTGGTGATATCTCACGTCATCTTCTACGAAGTATCGCTCATAGTCGCCTGAGGAAACGACGGCCATTGGCCCCGACGTGAGGACTCCCAGGTACCGTCCGCGCCCGGCCTCCGGATTCTGAATACCGATCTTCCAGGGCTTGCCGTTCGGTTTCTCACCGACGGTCACAATGTTGCCGCCGAAGTCCAGTAGCGCACTGCCAACGCCGGCCTCTTCCAGAATGCGTCGCGCCTCGTCGGCGGCGTAGCCCTTGGCAATGGCGCCGACGTCGAGTCCCATGCCCTCTTCCGGGAGGTAAATCGTTTGCTCCTCGTGGTTCAGTTCTACCTTGCGGTAGTCCACCAGAGCCAGGCGCTCCTGAATCGCCTCCTCGGAGGGGACACGGGCGTCCGGTGTCCCGATGCCCCAGAGCTCGACCAGGGGATATATGGTGATGTCAAAGGCGCCGTCCGTGAGCTCCGAGTACTCGACGCCGCGACGAATCACTTCGAAGGTGTCGGCGGATACGCGTACGGGGCGAATGCCGGCGTTTCGGTTAACCTCCAGGAGCTCCGTCGTGTCATAGTCTTCCTTGCTCGTGCTCATCTTGCGTTCGATCTCCTCAACGCGATCGAAGACGCGCCCGAAGATGTCGTCGGACGCCTTCTCGTAGAGTGTTACGTTGATGGTGGTTCCGAGCAGGAGCTTGCCTTCCCGGACAGGGTCGACGGTTTCACCCGAACAGCTGCCAAGGAGCAATAGAAGCAGTATTATCGATAACAAGACTGAGATTCCGCTCCGCGGAGGGTGGGCACAAGGTCCAGGATTGTTTAGCATTGATGTACTAGTATCATAGTCAGTAATCATTCGGCAATCTTGCAACCGGTGCGAACACATGGAAGTGTAAACCGGCCCCCCCGGGTAGAGCTACTACGGAAGAGAGGATCCCGGGAAGACTGCTGAGTACTGGAAGGGGTTCGTCATGTCCGATAAGACGCGAGTTGTCGTGCTGGGCGGTGGTTACGGTGGTGTGGAAGCCACCAAGAAGCTGCACAAGCACTTCAGGAAGAATGAGGAAGTTGAGATAACCCTCATTGACAAGAATCCGTACCACACCTTGATGACGGAGCTGCACGAGGTGGCGGGCTCCCGCACCGAGCCGGATTCGGTGCAGGTGAGCTTCGCGAAAATCTTCGCCGGGAAGCGCGTGAATGTGAAGGTCGACGAGATTCAGACCATCGACTTTCAGAACAACAAGTGCATCTCCAAGGTGGCGGAGTATCCGTACGACTACCTCATCATTGGCGCGGGCGGGGAGCCGGAGTTCTTCGATATTCCCGGCGTGCAGGAGAACTGCTTCACCTGCTGGTCACTGGAGGATGCCATTCGCATCCGCACTCACGTGGAGGAGATGTTCCGTGAGGCGGCAAAGGAACCGGATCCCAAGCGCCGTCGTCGTTTGCTGACCTTCGCAATCGCCGGCGGCGGCTTCACCGGCGTGGAGCTCGCCGGCGAGCTCCTGGAGCGCAAAGAGGTCCTGTGCCCGAAGTACCACATTGCCGAGGACGAGGTGCGGGTCATTGTCATTGAGATGATGGACACCATCCTTCCCATTCTGCCTGATAAGCTTCGCCGAAAGGCAAGCCGGTATATCCGCCGCAAGGGTGGTGAGGTCATGCTCAACTCGCCGATTACCAAGGCGGAGGAGGGGCGGATCATAATTGGTGATGAAGAGGTCCTCGAGGCGGACACCTTCATCTGGACCGCCGGCATTCATGGCTCCGAGTTCACCTCCAAGATCGAGCTGACAAAGGGACAGTGCGCCAGCGGGACGGAGACCGAGGCCTCGACCGTGGAAGGGATCCACGGAATGGCTGGTTGTAGTTTCGAGGAGGATGAGCGCTACGTCGTCGGTGAGCGCGGCCGCATCCTGGTGAACGAGCACATGCAGTCGGTAGACTTCGACAACGTCTACATGGCCGGCGACATGATCTGGTACGTCCACGAGGAGAAGGTGGTCCCCCAGATCGTCGAGACCGCCCTGCAGACCGCAGAAGTCGCCGCGGAGAATGTCGCTGCCGAGATCGAGAAGAGGAGCCGAAGGAAGACCTTCAAGCCGAAATACCACGGCTTCATGGTCTCCCTAGGCGGTCGTTGGGGAGTGGCGCACGTTGTCGGTCTGTCCTTCTCGGGCTTCATGGCCATGGCGTCGAAGCACCTCATCAACATGCATTACCTCTTCGGACTGGCGGGAATCAACGCCGTCTGGGAGTACATGCAGCACGAGTTCTTCACCATC
>CAZUVX010000046.1:0-1956 GCA_964623865.1 uncultured Spirochaetaceae bacterium
AGCTGGAGGTGTACGAGTTCAACGAGGGCGCCTATCGCCTCTATCTTCGTCTTGGCTTCGTTGAGGAGGGTCGTCGGCGCGCTCGTGTGTATCGCGGCGGCCGCTACTACGACTCCGTCCTGATGGGAGTTCTGCGCCGCGAATTCTACGCCGGCACCACGAAGTAGAACCGGCTCGCGTCGCCGGCCGCCGGGACCACCCGCCGCGCAGACAACCACTGCGCGGCGTCGTCGGTAGTGTCCGGGACGTAAACCGGTGATGAGTGAACCGCGGAAGATGCTGCCGGGGACTACAGAAAAGAGTGGAAGATGCTGTTGAACTCCTCCGGCTTCTCCAGAAAAGGACTGTGCCCCGCATCCTGAATGACTGCGCGCTCCACCCTGCCTCCGTTCTTCTCGTACCGCCCGAGAACGTGCTCGATCTGGTCGAGCATGGGCTGGGGAGGACACACGTCGGCGCCCGGCCAGCCCGGCACCGCTCCCATGGCACCAAGCGCTTGAATGTCGAACATGGCCTGGTTGGACACAATCATGTCGTCCGCGCCCCTGATCCACAGAACGGGTGGCTTCGGTGAGATCGAGGTAATCCCACTCGCGTCGAAGTACTTCCGGGAGAAGGCGTTGACGATTCCCCGGGTGCCCGGCGCAGCGCCCGGCCAGTTCTGAGAGGCCACGGAGTCCCCGGGATACCAGTCGTCGCCGATCCGGGTTGACAGCATGGACCGCAGAAGATCGTCCTCACGTTCGGGAACGAAGGGCGGCTTGACGTAGAACTGACGGAAGACGTTGCGCGGCGCCATCTGATTCTCCGTACCCATTTCTCCCTGTCGCAAGAGCTCAACAAACTCCGGATTCACTCCGGCGGCACCACCGGGAGCTCCATCCTCGTAGACGGGAGTACCCGTTGCGTCCTTGCTTCCCGCGTATCCGTAGGGGGACATGGTGTCGACGAGAACGAGGCTCTTCACCCGATCGGGATGAGCCACGGCGAACTTCATGATGACTCCGCCGCCCATGCTGTGGCCGACCAGATGCACCGCGCCGAGCTGCATGGTCTCCACAAGGCTATTGATGTCTTCCACCATGTCACCGAGGCCGAGGGTAGCATCGACCGGAAGCGCTTCCGTCTCTCCGTAGCCGCGGAGATCACACGCCAGCGGGCGGTAGCCTTTCGGCATGGCCTGCATGACCTCTTCCCAGAATGTGGCGGAAGAAGCGTTCCCGTGCACGAAGAGCACCGGCTCGCCCTCATTCCGACCTGTCTTCAGCACGTTGACGGTGAGGCGCGGGGTCTTCACGCGCTCCTTTTCAATTCCCGAAAGTGTTGGAATACTCGGCTCCACGGCTTTCCTCCTTTGCTCTTGGATGTAACCTGAATCGGTTCTCACAACAGCCAACCGGAATCTCGATTGTAGGCTCGGGGTTGTCCCGGCGTCAACGAAAACCACGTCCCCTCCGTGACCGGCGGTCCCGCGCCGTCGACCGCGCCGAGAAATATCCGCTGAAACGGGTACAGGGGCGAGCGCCGGGTGCGCCCGTCCTGGTCACGGAGCATACGGATCCACTCTTCGTAGGACACGACCGCCACTTTGATACCCGCCGCTGCAAGCAGCTCCGGCATCTGCTCCCACGGCAGTCGGCGGTGGTTATTCAGGTGAAGGACCTGATGCAGGTGAAGGACCTGTGGCGGCTCAGCCGCGCAAGATACTCAGCGGCGCGTGCAGATCCGCGTCACTATGGCCACTCCCGGAGAGAAGTACATGCTCGGCAACTACCACACCCCGAAGGGGCGAACGCGCTTCCTCGAGCGCCGGCGGAGCTCCTGCGTGGCAAGTACGCCCGGGACAGCGGCGCCGGGAACGTTGCCATTACCAACGGCAGCCGGACCGGCTTCTTTGTGCTCTTGGACATGCTCTCGGGAGAACTCGCCGAGGTGTCGAACCGGCGCGTCCTCTTT
>CAZUVX010000046.1:2056-18074 GCA_964623865.1 uncultured Spirochaetaceae bacterium
ATCCGGATCACGCGCTTCGTGAGCTCGGCGTACACGAAGAGCCTGAGCTGGTCGAAGTCACCGGTCCGGAGTTCGCCGCGCCCTTCGTCAATCTTGCGGCTGTTATTCTCACGGCCTTGTGATATGGTGCGGCAATACATCAGGAGACGCTTTCACCATGTGCTCAACGGAAGCGCAACAACGCGCCGGTTCCGAACCTCGGAACGGCGGGCGGTCCAGATACATCCTCATTGTCGACGACGAGACGCCGATCATTCGCAGTCTCACGAGGGAGCTCGACGGGTGGGCCCGGTCCAACGGCTACTCGGTGAGCGGCACGGTCATCGGCCGGCTCGCCCTCGACTTCATTGAGGAGCACCGCAACGAGGTGGACCTCGTAATCGCGGACATACGCATGCCCGGCATGTCCGGCGGCGACATGGCCCTCGAGATCAAGAAGCGGTATCCCGACATCAAGATCATTGTCCTCACCGCATACAACGATACGAAGGAGATCCGGAAGGCTCATCAGGCCGGGATCAGCTCCTTCATGACGAAGCCCTGGGATACCGAGCACCTCATCCACGAGATCGAACAGGCCTTGAGCTGACGCAGACGCAGCATCGCACGGCGCCGCTACTCCACCTGTCGTACCGGCAGCTCTATCCGAAAGGTCGTCCACTCTCCCGACTCTACGAGACGCAGGTCTCCGTGGTGACGCTCAATGACGATGTGCCGGGCAATGCTGAGGCCCAGGCCCGTGCCTTCCCGGCCGGTGCCTTCCCGGCCGCCGCCGCTCTGCCGAGTGGTGAAGAAGGGCTCGAAAATCTCTTCCCGCTGCGACTCCGGTATGGGCGGCCCGTTGTTCGAGATGTCGCAGGTGACGCTGTTTCCGTCGGATCGGGTGCGAATGGTGATGGTCCCCATTCGGCCGGTGCCGCTGTAGACCGACTCGACTGCCACGGCGGCGTTCACAAGGATGTTCAACAAGACCTGATTGATCTCGCTGCCACGGCACTGGATCCGCGGCACCCGGCCGAAGTCGCGCTCGATTCGGGCGGTGTACTTGTAGCGGTTCCGGGCGATCTCGAGGGTCGTTTCAATGCCCTCATGAATGTCGTAGTATTCGTACTCCTGGAGCGAATGGGGGCGCGCAAAGTCCAGGAGATTCCGCACCACCTTCTGAATGCGCTCCACGGCAACGCGCATGTCCCCGGTCATCTCCTCGATCTCCTCGAACATACGGGACCTCGACCGCGGTGCGGCGTCGGAAGTCGGGACAGGGCCATCATCATCGTCCTGTTTCAGGATCTTCAGGCGTTCGGCCAGGCTCGCGACGTTGCTCTTGAGATAGCCGAGGGGATTGTTGATTTCATGGGCAATGCCGGCGGAGAGGTGGCCGATCGATGCGAGCTTCTCCTGGCGGATCAGTTTCACCTGGGCGTCGCGGAGGCGTTCCCGCGCGAGGAACTCGCTGAGGTATTGGCGATAGACAATGCGCGAAACGGTGAAGGACACAATGAGGAGGCCGACCAGGAAGGGGTGTTCCTGGAGCAGGGCATCGGGACCGCGGCCCAGGTAGCGGTCGGCGAGGTGGAAGGTGGCGATGCTGACGCCGTAGTTCAGCGCCGTGACGTAGGGACGGCAGAGCAGCAACACGCTTGTGGCCAGCAATGCAATGACATAGGTTGCAATTCCGCCGGTGAGCTCGTACTCCGACACGGCGACCAGAACCGACCAGACCAGAATGAGGCCGCCGAAGACCTGGGGAAGCACCATGTGTAAGCGGGTGACCTCGCTCCGGTTGCGGGCGGCGGCGGTGCGCGTGCCCGGGCCGGCGCGGTTTCTCTCGCGGCCACCCTGCGCCCGGGGCCCGTGGTCCTTCCGGGGCCGCCGCTCCGGGAAGCGGTGGACGAAGGAGAGCGGCAGGTGCACGACCAGCAGTACAAGGAGGAAGATGTCGACGTACAGGAAGTAACGGAAGTCGCTATGCCGCTCATCCGCGGCCATCTGGAAGTCCACCACCAGGAAGTAGACAAAGAGGATGAAGAGCGCGTAGATGACCACACGCATTCGCGCCAGGTTGGTAAGGGCGGTTGCGCGGGCGCATTCACGCCGGTACTCCCTCGGGCACACTGCGGTGCGCTCCCGGAACCGGGAGACGGTGCGCAGGGGGTGGCGAGCTGCGCTGAGAGCGTCCCCGGCGGCGCGAAGGAAGTGCGCACCGACGTGGCGGAGGCGAGTGGCTGTGCCGCGGAAGAGTGCCATCTCTCCCATTGTGGCACGTTGGCGGCGCTCCTCCTATCCCTGCACCGGCTTCGTAGCGGGCGGAACCGCTGGAGATACTACCCCTTGCCCGTAGCCGAAACGGGAGTGGCGGCGCCTTCGCTCACCGCCTCCTCGGACGTGGTGGTCTCCGCGGGGTGACGCTTCGTATCCGGACCTCCCGGCCCGGCCTCGTCGGCACCGGAGACCTCGCCGAGATACTCTTCCCGCCACATTGGTGTTGTGAGCTCGGCCAGGCGCTTGCCGTAGGCGATCATGCCACGACGGTACTCCTCATCCTCCAGGGCTTCCCGGGCGGATTCGTGGGTGGGCCTGGCGCCGGCCTCGCGGATGATGTCGCGAATGACCTGGTGGTGGTCGCGGAGGGGGCAGGGCATGAGCATGTTGCCGGGTTTGCCGTCGGGCTCGCCCTGGTCGTAGTAGTCGGCCTGCCACTTCCGGATCTTCTGCATGTACGGAGCGGCAATCACGTCGCTGATGGTCCCTCCCTTGGCAAAGACCTCCACAATGTTGTGGGTGCTGTAGGGGTTGAATACGCAGGGCATGACGTCGCCGTTCCAGTCAATGTAGACGTAGCCGCCCTTGCGCCCGGCGGACATGCATCCGTTGCACAGGGTCGCGCTGTTCCAGAAGTCCGCCAGGAAGAGATGATCGTGCTTGATCCAGTGCTGCATCTTCCGCCACATGTCGACGCGCTGCTCCGGTGTCGGCATGAGCTCCAGGCTCGGCCCGCGCCCCACCGGCATGTACTGGAAGATCCAGCCGTAGTAGACGCCGTAGTCGCGGAAGTAGAAGTCCATGAACTCCTTGCTGAAGACGATGTCCTTGTTCTTGCTGGTAACGGTGATGGAGGTTCCGTAGAGCACGCCGGCCTTCCGCAGGTTCTCGAAGGCGCGGAGCACTTTGCGGTGGACACCTTTCCCGCGGCGCTCGTCGGTCTCCTCCTCGAAGCCTTCCGTCGACACGCAGGGAGTTACGTTTCCGAGCTCCGCCAGGCGATTTGCCACCTTCTCGGTGATGAAGGTGCCGTTCGTGTACACCAGGAAGAAGGTGTCCGGATGATCGGCGAACACATCCAGGAGATTCACCTCGCCGTCCTTCCACAGGAAGGGCTCGCCACCGGAGATGACGGTGAAGTGCGAGCCCCAGAGTTCTTTTTGCTGCCGGATGATCTTGTCGAAGGTCTCGTGGGAGAGACTGAAGTCGGTATTCGCGGCGCTGCCGGCGTAACAGCCCGTGCACCTGAGATTGCACTTCATGGTCGGACTGATGGTTACGAAGCGCGGCGTCGAGAAGCCGTACTTCTCTTCGAAGGCCCTGATCGCGGCCTGGTTCTCCGCACTCGCCATTGAAGCGAAGCTGTCGATGAACCTGCGCAGCGTACCGTGCTTCACGTTGCCCGTTGCCAGCCACTTCTCCACTACGCCCAGGAGGTTCCGGAGCATTTGTCCCTGGTCGGTCACCATTCCGGGGGTGCTGCTCGACTCCTCTTCCTGTGCGAGCTTCTCCGCAATCTTCCGCTCGACAATCCGCTTTCCCAGTCCGCGCAGCGCCGGAATGGTCAGCAGGGTGGATGTGAGTCGCTTGGTTGTCGTTGACATGAAGACTCTGCTTGGGTTCATGTGGTCCTCCTTGTCGTGAATGGTATTCAACCCCGTCGAAGTCCACGCCGATACCACACACCGCGGTCGGCTCTTCCTGCGAGGTGGAAACAACGCACTCCGTCTATACCATGAGCGTACTACCCACGCGCGCCTTCGCCCCATCACCCGGATGGACTATTCTCGGCTGAATTCCAGGTGTCGTGGCCGCGCTGCGCCCGGCCCCAGTTAACTCATGGCGGCAATGGAGGAGAAGCACACAACGGCATCAACGGAGTGCACCAGGGCGTGAAGATGTGGTAGGCGGCGGAAGGTCGATCCGGTCGGTTCCCCGCGGCTGTTGAGAGGATTATACGGATTGAATCAGGAATGTTTGCGAGGAGCCTTCAGATGGCAAACGGAGTCGCGGCGCTTTCCATTCTCCTCATGCTCACGGCGCCGGCCGGGCTCTTCGGCCAAGCCGGTGAGGACCGGATACCCTACGACGACCTTCCCCGCCTGGGACGGGCGGATGCGCCGGGTCGAAGTGGTGCGACGTGACTACGAGATCGGGCGCACCCCCGGCGTCACGAGCACACCAACCTTTCTCGGACCCCTCGCGCGCGTGATCGGGATGCGCTACCAGGAGATGGCCGTCGACAGGGAGTAGAGGCCTGCCTCTCCGAAGTTCGACTGGGCAATAGCGTATTGGGGGACCACCAGGGCCGCGTTGACCGTAACAAAGAGCAGATCTGCTCCAACACCCAGACTGATCAGGTTCGGTCTGTCGGATACCGCTGCGCTCATGGTGTAGCCCGCGCTTGCGGTGAGACCCAGGACCACCAGGTTGAGGTCCGCCTCTGCGCCCAGATGGTAGGAGCGGAACTCACGGCTTCCCACATTTCGCGCATCCCCGCTGAGGAGCAGGCGCATTACCGTGATCTCATCCTCCTGCAGGTTGATCAAGCGGTACGCAACTCCGGCGTCGGCCGTGTCAAAGAAGCCCGGGCCGTCGTCGCCGCGAGGTCCGACGATGGCCAGGAAGTTCCGCACCACGAGACCCGCCGTGAGCTTCTCGAACTTGAGCATACCGCCGACGCCCGCACGCAGCCGCGGCACCGGGGTGCCGTCCTGAAGCGACGACAACATATCGGGGAAGGTCCCGTTCTCGATTAGGCTGTGCGGAGTCTCTCCGTAGTCGTTCTCCCATTCGACGGCCGGCCGGATGTTCGCACCCACGCCGATCGGTCCGAGGTTGAAGGCGAAACCGCTCCGTAGCTCCGTGGTCGCCAGATAGCGACCGGCGGAGAGGTGGCCGATGCGCTGGTCGAAGCCGAAACCCCAGCCGGATCCGACGAACTCAATGCGGGCGGCCGCATCGAAGCCCTGGACGGTAGTCCCGTCGTAGGAGGCCCGGCCGTCGGCGCCAATGAAGCCGTGTCCCCGTCCCAGGAAGGCCATACCGGCGGGATTGGTCCGCAACACATCCACGTGATCGAAGACGGCCGTTGACGCATTCGCCATGCCGGCTGCTCGCGTCGAGCTGAGTTGACCGAACCCTTCCATTGCCGCTACGGCAATGAGAACCAGAACAATGACGAACACCTTCTTCACGACAAGCCTCCTGACGCGGATCGCAGCATGTAGAGTAACGGGTTTCTGCGGCATTGTGAAGGATTGAATTCAGAATTCTTGCGCGGTCACTGGTACGGCAGTGGTGTTACACTTCAACTTCGAAACTCGTGCCGGTGCGAAGGACCACGGCGCGGTCGAAGTGCGCGTCCCGGCCGGTACCGTCCGGGTCGATGTATTTCACCGTCTCGACCGTCTTGGGCTCTCCGAACGACTTCAGCACGGTGAACCGGATGCCGACCGGGCCGCCCGCTTCGACCTGGAGCCAGAAGTGGGGGAGGAACACGGGCACACTGAAACGGCGCGGTTGCGGCTGCCCACCGCCATCCCGGAACCCGGGGGTATTCTGCATCCCGCGGCCCACCCGGGTCCCGCCGGCCCACGTGGCGCGCACGTCCGGCAGCGGGCGCGGGGAGACCGTCAGACGCCGGGCGAAAGCGTTATAGGTAACGCCGGTGAGCGCATTGAAGACGCCCCAGAGGGCCGGATGGGTCATGTAGATGTGGCCCTGCCTTCCGTAGTGATCGGCGTCCCACAGCCACAGGATCGGATGGGTCATGTAGCAGTGACCGCGGATGCCCCAGTGATCCATGTCCCAGGGGTAACCCTCGTGCCACCCCTTGTCCCAGACACGCTTGATCAGGGAGAGCCCCTCGTCGACGCGGTTCAGGTAGATCGCCTCCAGGCCCTGGTAGGCCACCGATTGCCAGGGGTTGTTCACGTACCGGAGGCGTGCTCCCTTGTGGTTCGCCGGCACCTCCCGTCCCTCGGTGTTCGCCTCCCGGTACACCAGCGGCCGGGATGTGCCCCGCCGCGTACGCATGACCCGGTACGCCTTGACGAGTACCTCGTGCTGCTTCCGGGAGTGCGCATACGCCCGGTCATAGGCGACCACCGGGGACAAACCTGCGAAGCGCGCAATCCAATCGCCGGCCAGAGCGGAGGTGAAGATCGTCGGCCGATCCCGGCAGGTGTGAAAGAATCCCCGGTCGTCCCAGAGGAGGTCCGTGGTTGCCCTCTCGGTAGCGGCGAGCTGGGCGCGGTAGCGCTGAAGCTGCTCCGGCAGGGTCTCGTGAGCGCCCACGGCCACGCCCGGCGCCGCCCCGGACCCTGCATCCACCGCCGCGTCCGCCCCCTGCAGCACCTCCCCGAGCTCGATCATCATGGCCAGCGTCGCCAGGTGGAGGATGGCGGAGTAGACGAAGCTCGGCCGGTAGTGCATGTAGTCGTAGGTGGTGATCCCCTCGGGGATGTCGTTCTCCAGCGTCGACTCCAGGTAGCCCATCATGCTGGTGAAGTCGGGCCACAGGCGACGGAGCAGGGGGAGATCCCCGGTTTGCAGCACGAGCTTGCCGAGCTGGAGAATGAGCGACTGCGGCAGGTCGGTCCAGACCTCCGTCTCATTGAAGGATTTGATCGCGTTGCCGTAGGGCACATTCGCCGTGCCCAGGGCAATGTCGGCGTTCCCGTTTCCGTGGGGCACCCGCCCCGACACCGACAGCTTCACGAAGGAGAGGAGCTCCTCGCGGTCCAGATCGGTAAAGAACGCCGCCGTGTAGGGATGAGCGGCAAGGCGCTGATCAATCGTCCCGGTGAGGGCGCCGAAGGGCCATCCCCAGGGTACGCCCTCCATGGTGTAGAGCCCGCCCTCTTTCGGCACGACGGAGTTGACCAGTATCGCATCCGTCGCGTTCAGGACGTAGCGCTTCAGCCACTCCGGCAGGGTCGCATCTCGAAGGATCCGCGGAAGCTCCGCCGTCTCCTCCTCCAGGCGCTCCCGGTTGGCCACGCAGTAGTCCGCCATCTCCCGCGCCGAGGCGAAGGAGCGCAGATAGGAGTGCCCGTAGTCCACACCGCGGTGCCTGCCGGTCAGTCGCCGAATGCGCTGCCGCTCCTCGACGACGTGGTAGGGTGTCCACCATAGGATATAGAGATCGATGCTTACGCCCTTTCCCGGCGCGACGTCACGGCTCACCGTGAAGGCGGCGCCCTTCCCGCGCCGATCGGCGGCCGATTCAATATTACCGCCACGGGAAAACACATCCAGGAGGCGGGGCCGCCGGGACGCGGAATTCCATCTCGTGCACACCGAGAACCCCGTGTCCGGCGAGGTGTCGGCGTCCGTGAAGACGAGGTACTCACCAACTACCCGGCGCCGGGGATCATTCGCCGCGTAATCCCGGCGCGTCTTCAGGGCGATTCCGCGCCACCCAACCGGTCCCGCGGTGCCGGCGGCCGGTCCGGTCGTGCCCGCGGCCGCTTCCGCGTAGGCGCCCCGCCGCGACCGGTAGCGCACCCGGCCGTCCGCGGGGAGCCACAACGCACTTCCCCCGCTTCCGCCGATCCCCAGGATATTCTCGAAGGCCGTCAGAACGGACGCCCTCAGCGGCTTCGCCGTGGGGTTGTCCAGGTGGAGCCGAAAGAAGGCCACCGGCAGAGTTGAGTCTTTCTCGTTGTGCGGAATGAGGGATGTGAAACCGGAGAGGCGTACGGCCAGGGGGAGGGCGTCATCCTCGAAGGACAGGTCGAAGAAGGGTACCTCACCGCGGAAGCTCGTGTGGGCTATCGCTTCGACGTTCCGGTACTCCCGGCCGCCGCGGAAGCTCCCGCGGAGGATCCGCGTTGTGCCGCCCGGGGCGCCGCGGTCGGCGCCGCCGTAGGCGCGGTCGCGCCGCGCGCCGCCGCGTTCACCCATGTCGCCGGCCGGCTCCGTCCGCAGCGCCAGGAAGGTCCCCTTCGGGAACCGCGCCGGCCCGAAGGACTGGAACCAGTTGTGGTTGGTCCGGAACATCCCGAAGCCGCCGTCGGTGAAAACACTGAACCCTCCGGTACCCAGGCCGCCCATGGGGAAACCCCGGGAGGTGACGGAGTCGCGGATGGTTCCGTAGGTCTCGTCGTATTGCCGGTTCCGGGAGAACGCCTGTTCCTGGGAATCGGTCGTATCGTTCGACATGAGCTCGTCAGACGCGGCTGGTGGCCGTCGGCATCTTCCCCTGAAGTGGATGGTTTGCATACCCCCGGTGGGACGCGTGCCGCGAGGGGAGGGCACACATCCTCAGTAGTGGTAGCGGCAGGCTATGATGCGGAGGTCGTGATTATGGACTTGATAGATCAGGCGATGCTGCGAGTCGATGCGCCGTGACCATAGACCCTGGAGTTGATGCTTGAGTGGCTCCGGCTTCCCGATCCCTTCGAATGGCTGTCGTTGTGTCGCCTTGATCAGCTCGTTGATGCGACGGACCGTACGCTTGTCATTCGCCTGCCGGTACAGATAGTCGCTCCAAGCTTGTTCAGTGAAGACGAGTCTCATTCGTCAATCAGGTCGCGCTCGGACACGTTGCCATCTTGCGCGTTTCGAAATGACTCCACCAGATGGCGTGCGTTGGCCTGGCTACCCATGAGGTAGCTCGTCTCAACGAGACTGTTGTACTCCTCAACAGACATCAGAACGATGTTCTCGTTCCTCTTTCTCGTTACGATCAACGGCTCCCTGTCCTCGTACACCATATCCATGTACGATTTGAGGTTGCGTCGTAGATCGGAGTAGTTGACGGCGTTCATGTATCGCTCCTTGGTAGGTACAACATATTGTACATCAACAGGCGTCTCAAGTCCAGCAGTCCGCGCGCCCGGCGCGTCGCCGGCACCATGGAAAGCCCCTTCGGCGCAATCGCCCTGGCCGGCCACGCCGCCACCGCGCGCGAGGAGATGCGACACCCGGCGGCCGGATTGCTCGAGCTCGCCGATGAACAGACAGGCGCCTCCTTGCGAGAGCTGCTCTCGAGCATATGAGCAGAAGATTGACGGGAGAAGACAGATGGAAGGGCGATGCTTACGAGCCGTCGCAGTGGTTCCCGGAGCATGCGCCGTGGCGGGATCGGTAACCCGTGCGGAGACCGGTTGCCGCAGGGAGCTCCGGCGGCCACGTGGGAAACGCTATTGCGCCGACGGACGAAAGCGCGGCATATTCGTCACATGGTGAACGGAAAGCGGCGCTTCCCGGCGGCGCGCTTCTTCCCGGCCGTCGCGCTCTTTCTTCTCCTTCCGGCGGTAGCGGCATTTGCCGCTGAGGCGGGGCACGACTTCGAGCACCGCATGACCGTTCTGGCCCTGGAGATCGGCATTGTTCTTTTTGCCGGCTATCTCGGCGCGCGGGTCGCCCGGAGGGTCGGGGTGCCGATCATCCTCGGCGAGGTCGTCGCGGGCATCCTGATTGGCCCCTACCTTCTCGGAAGGGTGGCTCTCCCCGGATTCCCAGAGGGCCTGTTCCCACTGGTCGATAACGCCCTCTCGATCTCCCCGGAGCTGTACGGCTTCGCCGTCGTCGCCTCCGTGGTGCTCCTCTTTCTGATGGGGCTTCAGACGGATCTCCGTCTCTTTCTGCGCTTTGCCCTGGCCGGGAGCGTCGTAGGGCTCAGCGGGGCGGCGGTGTCGGTAGCCGCGGGATTGTCGGTAGGCGCCCTCATGCTCGGGGTGCCGCTGTCGGACCCGCGGGTCCTCTTCCTCGGAGTGGTAGCTATTGCAACCTCGGTAGACATCACCGGCCGCATCTTGAGTGAGCGAAGAAAGATGGCAAGCCCGGAAGGGGTTACCATTCTTTCAGCCTCGGTGATCGAGGACGTGGTGGGCATCACCTTTCTCGCGGTAATCCTCGGTATCGATGCCATCCAGGCCACATCCGGGAATACCGCGGTGTGGCGGGAGATAACGGCCATTGCCGGCCGGGCTCTTGCCGTCTGGCTTGGGTTTACTACCCTCGGTATTCTCTTCTCCCGGCAGATCAGCCGCGCCCTCAAGAGTGTGAAGAATCCGGCGCAGATCGCCGTGCTCTCCCTGGGTCTCGCCTTCATTCTGGCGGGTCTCTTCGAGACGGCGGGACTGGCCATGATCATCGGCGCCTACGTGACGGGGCTCTCCCTGGCAAACACCGACATCGCCTACGTGGTCCAGGAGAAGATTGAGACGGTGCATCAGTTCTTCGACCCCATCTTCTTCACGGTCACCGGCATGCTGGTCAACGTCTTCGTCCTGGCTTCCGGAGAGATCGTGCTCTACGGCCTTCTCTTCGGTCTGGTCGCCGTCGGCAGCAAGGTGGTCGGCTGCGGGCTGCCCTCGTTGGCCCTGGGGTTCAACCGGTCGGGGGCAACGCGTATTGCTGCGGGGATGATTCCCCGGGGAGAGGTTGCCCTGGTCATCGCTTCGATCGGCCTGGCGTCGGGCATCCTCGACGACCGGACCTTCGGCGTAACCATCTTCATGACGCTCTTGACGACTCTCGTCGGTCCCCCGGTCTTCAATCGTTTTTTGAGGGACAATCGTCGGACCACGCGGAAAGAGATCGTTGATGAAGCGGCGGTTGGCACCGATTTTGAGTTCGGCTCCGAGGAGCTCACGCGGTTCTTGCTGACGGATGTGATCGGGATGATGCGGGAGGAGGAGTTCTTCGTAAATGCATCCGAAGGGGCTGAGCACAGGATCTACCACATGCGCAAGGACGGGGTATTCATTGCCATGAGCGCCATGCCGACGGCATTGCACTTCGTGAGCCGGCCGGACCACGTGCCGCTGATCAACAACCTCGTCTACGAGGCGGTGGTGAGCCTTCAACAGAAGGTGGCGCACATCCGTACCGTGGCCAAGCCGACGGAGCTCCGAAGAGCGGCAGCGGTGGTGGACTCGTCGAGTCGTGCCCTGGTGGACTGGGAACGATACCTGCCGATCGAGTGCATTCACCTTTCCATGGAGGCGGAGACCAAGGAAGAGGTGATTACCGAACTGGTCAACTCTCTCTCACTAGCCGGTCGGATAACCGACACCCAGGAGGTTCTCGACGCAGTCCTCGACAGGGAGAAGACCATGAGCACCGGTATGCAGCACGGCGTGGCGATCCCTCACGGCAGGTCCGACGCGGTGGTGCAACTCTCGGTGGCGGTGGGGCTCCTTCCGAAGGGTATTGATTTCGATTCCCTGGACGGAAAACCCACCCAGGTGGTCTTTCTCGAAGTCTCTCCCAAGGAGAACCCGGGACCCCACCTCCAGGTTCTGGCGGGAATCACCGCGATCGCCGGAGACGACGAGGCCCGGGAGCGCATGCTCCACATGCGCTCCCGACGAGAGCTCCTGGCATTCATGAGCGCCCAGGCCGGTTCCAGAGAATCGGCCCGCCCGCCCCAGCCCTGATCGGTTGGGGCGAGCCTTGACCGGTGGGGGCGGCTGCGTGTGCTTCCCGGTGCCGGAGCGCGAATCTCCCGGTTAGTCGATCCCCTCCGCGTGGAAGGGGACCCCCATCTCGTTCCCAATGACGAGTCCCGCGGCAATGCGTCCGTCGGTGGTTATACCAACGCCGAGCCCGGCGCGCCCGAGTATTGTATCGGCACCGATCCCGACGCCGAACCCGGCGGGTACACCGGGATCGTCGAGGATCGTCCCGAATGCTCCGGCCCAGGCGCGGCCCGCCGCCGCCCGGACGGTGGCGTAGACGCTTCCCCCTGCACCGGGCGGCAGGTCGACGATGCGCAGCCGCGCTTCTGCGGCAATCGCCGCAAGATGGTTGCCCCGCATCTCGCCCGTATGCAGTCCCGGAAAGGATTGCGGACCCCCGAGGGTGTAGTGCTCGAATCCCGGCAGCCCCGACTGGAAGTCGCTCGCCACGCTGATCTGATACATGACGGAGGACTCCCGGAAGACAGGCACGTACAGCCGCTGTTGCACCCACCCGTGGTGATAGAGCCGGCGCGGCCGGAAGGCGTAGCGGATGTGGTAGCCGGCTTCGGTCTGCGTTCCTGTTCGGGGATACGGATACCGGTCGGTCGTGTCCAGCCGGCCGGCAACATTGCCTCCGACGCGGAATCCCTCCGCGGTGATCTCGCGGAGCGCGCCGCTGCGCGGTACCGGCTCCGTCCATTCGCCGACCCCGTCGAGCCAGAGCTCGCCGGCGTCAAAGACAACGGTCACCACCCCCAATCGGGCACCGAAGCGCGGCACCGCATACACGGAGGCGATTCGCCGCTCCTCGTAGAACCGAATGATCTCGTTGAGACCGTAGAGCGATGCGGTAGCGGCGGAGCGTCCCGCCAGGGGATACCGGAACTCGGATGCCGCGCTCGGCACCTCGCCGATCCACACGCTTGTACTCCACCGTGAGCCCTGGACAGCCAGTTCCCGCATCAGCAGATTCCAGTGAGACGTGAACCCCGGCGCCGTTGGAGTCCACAGGTCGGACCGGAAGGAGAATCCCGCCTGTACCTCGGTCGTGCGGGTGGCCTTCGCCGAGAGATCAATGTCGAGAGTCACCGTCTCACCGTCGTCGTGGGGACTGAGGGTGTAGGTGACGAAGCGATACCTACCGCTGTCGTAGAGCGCGTAGACGCTCTCCCGGATCTCCTGCGTCGTCGTGCGGCCCAGAAGCGCCTCCCGGATCTCCGCATCCGCCGACTCCGGCGCGGAATCACGACTGTACGTGATCTCCGTGACGGTGACCGGAAACTCTTCGTCGGGGAGGTGACGCGTTCCGGAGCGCGTGGCCGCCTCCCGCGACGGGCCGTCGATTTCCGGGGGCCGCTTTACCGACTCCTCCACACGCGCCGAAAGCGCCCGAAGCTCATGGGCGGCCCTTCGGGCCGCCTCTCTTCCACGCTCAATGAGAGCCTCGTCGGCGCTGAAGCTCGCGACTCCATAATCCGAGACATCCGGCGAAATGACTACATCCGCCCGGGAAAGGTTCGCCTCCAGCCGTTCGAGGCGGAGAATCCGTGACGCCTGGTCCAGCACCTCGGGTGCGCCGTCCAGCTCGTCCACCGGCTGCAGTTCACCGAGGCGCACGGCAACAATGTAGTCGGGATCGAACTCGGCGAGGCGGTCGACGGGCAGCGCATTGGACCAGTCGCCGTCAATGTAGACCTCGCCCTGATAGGAGACGGGGGTGAAGGCCCCCGGCACCGCCAGGCTGGCGCGAACGGCAGTCTTGAGATCGCCCTCGCGGAAGACCTTCTCTTCTCCCGTCGCGAGATTGGTGGCGACGACGCGAAGTGGTTTCGGCAGGCGATCAAAGCTTCCGGCCACGGCGTACGCTGAGAGCAGATCATCGAGGCGCTCCACGATGCTCTGCCCCGGGGAAACGCCCGATGCGAGCAGTGGTTGGGCGTTCTGGAAACCCACGGTGATCGAGTACATTGAGTCCTGTCGCCGCGCATCGTACGGAAGACTGCGGCGACTCGGCTCGTCGGTGAAGAGGTCGTTCCAGTCGGTCCTTCGGCTGATCTCCAGGAGCTCCCGGGCCGAGTACCCCGCAGCGTAGAGGGCCCCCATGACGCTCCCGATACTCGTTCCCGCCACGTAGTCGATGGGCACGCCCATCTCCTCGAGCTCGAGGAGCACACCGAGGTGGGCAAACCCCAGGGCGCCGCCTCCGGCAAGGGCCAGGCCGACGGTCCGGCGGGGAGGGGCCTCATGGACCTGGCTGAAAGCGGGTCCCGGGACGAGGAGAAGGAGGGCAGCAGAGAGGGCAGACAGCAGCAGTCGCGTAACGAGGGAAACCATGCTTCTTGAAAGCTACGCGGTCGACCGGGTCATGGCAACTGCAGCGCCCGTCGAGCTCCACACCCGGCACAGTATGGGCTCGCCGTCGGCCATGGAGCCTGAATATACTTAAGGCGAAAGTAATCCACGACACCATGGAGGAGCTGGTCAATGAGTGGTCCAAAAGACGTGCTGTACAAGAGTGAAGAACAGATGAGCCGCGCCGACCTGGTGGCCTTCCTTCGGAGCCTGGCCGATCGTGTGGAGTCCGGGCGCGTCGTTCTGACGAGCGGGTCGAAGGAGACCCCCGTCGACGTGCCCGACCGCGTCGAGTTGGAGGTGCAGTACGAGGAGAAGAAGAAGCCGAGGGGCAAGCGCTCCCAACTCGAGCTCGAGATAGAGTGGGGCGAAGGCGGCGCCGGAGGCGTCGGGCTGGCGTGATGTGCCGGCCCGTCGCGCCGGCGTCTTGACTTTCCCGAGCATTACAGGTACTCATCTGTTAGCGGCTGGCTGAACCGGACGTTCCCGCACGGTGCCTACACGGCATCTTTCGTCCTGTACGCGTTCCCATGCGCTCATTCGCCCGCAAACTACAACCGGTGTAACCCTGCGCGGGACGCGTTTCACTCACAAAGGACTATCATGGATACTCACTCATTTGCCGAGCTCGGGCTGTGCAATGCCGTACTCGCTGCCGTTGGAGCCGAAGGCTACCAGCAGCCGACGCCCATTCAGAGTCGGGCAATTCCCGTGCTTCTGCAGGGAGGCGATGTAATTGCCACCGCCCAGACGGGCACCGGCAAGACCGCTGCCTTCACCCTGCCGCTCATCCACACCCTGACCGCGGGCGGTGCGAAGGGCAACGCCCACGGGGCCGGCCGCGGCGATGCGGCGCAGCCGGACACGCGCAACGGCGCGAAGCGCAATGCCGGCGGCCGGGCGTGGCCGCGCGCCCTCATCTTGGCCCCCACTCGGGAGCTCGCCATTCAGATCGATGAGAGCGTTGCGACCTACAGCGCCGGTTCCCGGCTCTCCCACACCGTCGTCTTCGGCGGCGCGTCGAAGAACGGTCAGCTCACCCAGTTACGGCAGCGGCCCACCGTACTGGTGGCGACGCCGGGGCGCCTCCTCGACTTCATTGGTGAGGGAGCCATCGATCTGTCCGCGGTCGAAGTCCTGGTGATCGATGAAGCCGACCGCATGCTCGACATGGGCTTCATTCCCGACGTCCGTCGGATCGCCAAGCGAACGGAGAACCGCCGGCAGACCGCCATGTTCTCGGCGACCATGCCCCCGCAGATCGAGGAGCTCGCACAAGAGCTGCTGAAGAACCCGACGCGAGTAGCCGTCGCACCGAAGAAGGTTACCGTGGACGCGATCAACCAGACCGTCATGCACCTTGCCCGGGAGGACAAGCCGACGCTCCTGCCTCAGCTCATTCGCGACCGCGGCATGTTCCGCGTCCTGGTCTTTACCAAGACCAAGCACAAGGCTGCCCGAGTCGCCAAGACCCTTGCAAAGGGCGGGATCCCCTCCGCGGAGATCCACGGCAACCGCACCCAGAACCAGCGGCAGCGCGCTCTCGAAGGGTTCCGGTCGGGTAAGGTCCAGGCCCTCGTCGGGACGGACGTTGCCGCCCGGGGGATAGATGTAGACGACATTACCCACGTCATCAACTACGAGATCCCGCACGAGCCGGAGACCTACGTGCACCGAATCGGCCGCACCGCCCGCGCCGGCGCCGCCGGTGAAGCCATCAGCATGTGCGATGCCGACGAGCTCAAGGACTTCCGTCAGATCGAACGACTCCTGAAGCGAAGCGTGACCGTCGACCGCGAGCACGCCTTCCACGCCGAGCCCGCGGCGGAACAGCGCGGAGGGCGGCAGCAGCCGCATGGCGGATCACGCTCTCCCGTAAGTGCGAGCCCGAAGGGGAGTGGGCCGCAGAAGGGGAACGGAGGCGGCAAAGGCGGCGGCCACCGGAACGACAACTACCCCGGCAAGGGGCGCAACAAGGGGAGCGG
>CAZUVX010000046.1:18174-21616 GCA_964623865.1 uncultured Spirochaetaceae bacterium
CCCCCGCTACTCCACCATCTCATCCGGCCTGGCAATCACCACTTCGCCGGCCTCTTCCAGGCGGCTGAGCTCCTCAATGACGTCGCGCTGGGCGGCTTCGACGTCGCTCCGGCGGACGCGGCCCAGGGCGGTCTCCGCCTGCTCGACGGCGGTCGCCTGAGCATCCGTGAGGGAACCGAGGATGTGGGAGGTGACCTCCTTCGAGACGCCCTTCAGCGCCAGGGCCAGCTCGTCCGGGCCCACCCGGTCGGCCACCTTGCGGATCGCGTCGGCATCGACCAGGACAAAGTCTTCGAAGACGAACATGAGCCGGGCAATCGACTCGAAGAGGGGTTTGTCCTCGGTCATGAAGCGCTCCATGATGGCCTTCTCAACGCTGCGGGGCACGTGGTTCAGGATTTCCGCGACGGCGGTGGGGCCGCCGGCGACGGTCGAGTCGCGTCTGGTCTGGATGTGGCGCCGGAGGAAGGTCGTGAGGCGTGCGTGCAGGGCCAAGTCGGCTCCGTCGAGGGTCGTTAGCGCGCGAGCGGTGGCGCCCTGAAGCTCCGGGGGAAGCTCGCTCAGGACGAGCGCCGCGGTCTGCGGCTCCAGGGGGGCCAGGAGGAACGCGACCGTCGGCGGGCGCTCGTCGGAGATGAGGCGTGCAACGTCTCGCGGCGCATCCACCGCGACGCTCCGCGCCTCCGCAGAGGTGGCGGTTGCCTCGCTCGTTGCCGACACATCCCGGTTCTGCTGGACCTCCTCGATTGCAATTCGCAGCTGCCGGAACTCACTGCGGAGCTCCTTGAGGACGGGATGAAGGTGATCGAGCACCATCGACGCTTCCGCGGCTCCACCGTTGGCACCGCCGACGGCAGTCCGGGACCCCGCCGGACCCTGGTCGACGTCGAGGGTGAGGGGAGAGGAGGGCTCGCCCGCGGCGGCCGCGGCGGCGTCCAATCCAGTTCCGGCCGCTTCCGTGCGTGCGGCCGCGCCGACCAAGTCCCGGGCATCCACCCGGAGCCGGGCCACCGGGACTCCGCCCACCCTGAGTTCCGCGCCGCCCCGACTGAGCGACGGCAGGGGGAGGGGCTCACCTTCCAGAATTGCCGGGAGCTCGGCCGGACGCACGCCCCCCGCCGCCAGGGCGAGCTCGCACTGCACCGGGATGTCCCCGGCGCGCGGGCCCAGCGTCGGCGCATCGCCCCCGCGGCGGACGGACGAGTACCAGTATCTGGGGCTCAAAACGTGAATGATCGGCTCGATCGTGAGGTAGGGGACTACCAGCCTGATGGAGGTCTGCGCCTCGCCCATCTGTACCGCGAAGGTTGCCTGGAGAATCATCTCCGTGGGCGGCACGATCTGCAGATTCCGCGGGTTGCTCTCAATTCCGCCGATCTGCGGGTTCAGCTCCACCGTCGTGTGCCAGGCATCCCGGATCGGCGCCATGAAGTCCTCCAGCACCGACTCGAGCACCAGCGACTCCACTTCGGTAAAGTGGCGTTCCGGCGCGGTCAGGGAGAGGGTCTCTGCGTTCTGACCGCACGCCGCATCGGCAAGGAGGGTGGCCAGGGGACCGTCGAGCTGCAGGATCATTGAGCCGCGCAGCCGCGACAATCCGATGACGGCGAAGCAGCTGATCCCCGGAACCGACTCAATGAACTCGTAGTAGGCGAGTTGATCGACCTCCTGGACGCTCACCTCCACCGGGCGGCCGATTTGCGACGAAGCGGTTTCGGTGAAACCCCGCGCCATCATTTCGTTGATCATGCGAAAGGTGTGAAGCTGCTCGGCGGAGAACTTGTCCGGCCGCTTGAAGTCGTAGCGCTTGACCGTGCAGGTAGCCTTGGGATCCCGGGAGAAGCCGATGATCTCCTCACCCTGCACTTCAATCGGATAGTCCGCCATCTCAACGCTCCCCGTTCCCGGCGAGCTGGGTGACCCGGACGCCGAAGGACTCATCGATCACGACCACCTCGCCGTACGCGACCACCTCGTCCCCGGCTCGAAGTTCCACCGGCTCGCCGGCAAGGGTGTCGAGCTCAATGATGGTGCCTTGGCCAAGTGCGGATAGCTCGGCGACCGAGGTCGTGGCCCCGCCCAGGACTACCTGCAACGGGACGCGTACGTCCCGAATTCTTCCCAGCTTCATTCGACTACCTCCGTTACCCGGAACCGGTTGGCTCCGCCCTCGGTGATGATCTCGCCGCGTGCGAGTACCGTGTCGCCCACAACGAGCTCGCAGATCGGCTCTGCGTCCATCTCAACCCGTCCGGATGCGATTGCGGCGTCGACTTCCGCCGCCGCGGCGGTGAAGCGACGCACGACGACGCGCGCCTCCGCCTTCACCCGCTTCGCCACCGGTGAGCTCTTCAGAAAGGTTTCAAGATTCGAAGCATTCATCGTGACCTCCTGATGGTGAGTATGCCGCAGGGAAGGGGAGGGCGCTTTCAGCTGGTGTCCGTGTTCTACACTATCTTGTTGCTAGTCGGTAGCGTCGCGCCGGTATTCTCGGGGGGAGCAGCGCATGATGCGCCGAAAGTATCGATTGAAGAAGGAGACGTTGTTGTACCCCACGTCCACGGCAATGCGCGTGATCGGCAGCTCCGTCCGCCGCAGCAGCGTGCACGCCTTGCGAATGCGCGTCCGGTTGACGTACTCGAACAGCGGAATGCCCACTTCCCGCCGGAACACCCGGGAGAGGTGAGTGGGGCTCGTCTGCATGATCCTTGCCAGGGACTCCAGATCCAGGTGGTCATCATAATTGAGCTCAATATGGTCGATGACTACGGCCAGCCGAAACCCGCTCGCGGGAGATTCGGCTTCAGCGGCAAGGGTTGCCCGGTAGAGGGAGAGGAAGACGTCGGTGAGGACCGAGCGCACGCGAACCCGGTAGGCCGCAGGACGCTGATCGAGCTCCCGTGCCACGGCCTCCAGCAGGGGTACCAGATCGTCCAGGAACCCACCGGTCGGCGAGCTCCCCGCTCCCGCAAACCCCTCGAGAAACCGCGAGAATCCGGGCTCGCCGAAGGCGCCGACAATGAGCTGGTCCAGCAGCCTCTGCCCGATGATCAGAAGCCAGATTGCGGGGACTTCGCCCGAGGTGCGGCGTCTGTCCCCGGCCACGAAGGTCCCGTCGCGGAGGCGTGCGCCTGATGCGCCGCCGTCGGGTGCGGCTTCAGTGCTGCCCGGCGTCCGGCGAATCCACACCTCCCGATCCGCTGCGCGCCAGAACAGAGCCGGCGGCCGGACCGTCGTCTCTCCGATGCGGCAGCCGCAGCCCCGCACAATGAGTATCGCCCGGGCAGGCACCGCTCCGGCGACGGGGGGAATCAACTGCGGGTCCATTCGGACCGCCAACGGGAGAAGGGGATCGAGATGGAGCGACGTCGCCCTCGAGTCCATGGTGTGGTATTAGTATAGCCGCCTCCGCCGGGGTGACCAGCACCGATTATGCTATCTC
>CAZUVX010000047.1:0-8076 GCA_964623865.1 uncultured Spirochaetaceae bacterium
TACCCCCCGCCCGACAGTCTCTGCAGCTGCCGACGCTCCCGCATTCTACCGGCGAAGTGATTCACCGCAATGACTATGATGATGATGAACCCCCACATGGAGCGAATGAAGAATGGGTCCAGCCGCAGCAGGTTCACCCCGGTTGAGATGACCTGAAGGATCACCACGGAGAGGACCATGCCGGATACGGTCCCGACGCCGCCGAAGGGATCGATGCCGCCGAGGAAGCACGCGAGAACCGCAACCAGCAGGAAGGACTCCGCGTAATTGGCCTTCACCGAGTTGAGCTGACCCATCATGATGAATGCGGTGAGGGCGCTGAAGAACGCCGAGAGCAGGTACTCTCGCAGGATGATCGACCGGTTGTCGATGTTGGAGAAGCTGGTCGCCCGGTAGTTCGAACCCATCATGTACAGGCTGAATCCGAAGGCGGTTCTCTTCAGCACCACCGCGAGAATCAGCACCGCCACGATCAGTAGCAGGAACGGCACCGGCACGCCGGCAATGGCGCCGTTGCCGATCGTAATGAGCGAGCCCGGGAAGCCGGAGATCGTGTAGCCTCTGGTCATGACGATGTTGATGCCGTCCAGCAGCGTCATCATCCC
Organism: uncultured Spirochaetaceae bacterium; assembly: GCA_964623865.1. Classification (GTDB taxonomy): domain Bacteria; phylum Spirochaetota; class Spirochaetia; order DSM-27196; family PWMO01; genus CAYFQV01. Next base: position 606 of record CAZUVX010000047.1, read on the forward strand.
CAGGGTAGTGAGGATGGATGGGATCTCGAGGAACGCTATCAGAAAGCCGTTCACGGCACCCACGGCAAAGCCGGCAGCGAGGCCCACGAGCATGGCCAGCATGACCGTTCCAATTCCAGCCTCGGCAGAGGCGCCGCCCGTCAAGCTGCTCAACGTCAGTGCCGTCACAATGCCGACGAGATTGGCCGTGGAGACTATTGCCAGATTGATGCCGCCGGAGAGCATGGCCATCATCATTGCCAAGGAGAGAAAGGCCAGGATGGGTAGCTGGTAGGCCATGCTGATGACGTTCGAGAGCGTCGGGAAGCGCTGCGGATTCAGGGCGATCATGAGCGCGACGATCAGCACGAGAATGACGAGAAGCGATCGGTTCGGGATGTTCGTCTTGCTCATGCCGGCTGCTCCTCGGCGGTTTCGCCTTCTACGTTGACGTTCGCCCGGAGCTGCTGCCGTCGGAGTGCCTGCAGGGCGTTCACCGTAATGCTGATCATGATGACCGCGCCGATCAGGACGTCGTACCAGTACGACGAGATGCGCAGGAGCGTGAGGCCATTGCTCATAACGGCGAAGAGGGCGACGCCGAGGAAGGTCCCGACAACTGTGCCGCGGCCGCCGAAGACGCTCGCGCCGCCCAGGACCGCAGCGGCAATGACGTCGAGCTCCTTGCCCACAATGCTGTTGGGAATGGCGGACTGCACGATGGTGGCGTGGACGACTCCGGCGATGCCCGAAAGAAAGCCGACGAAGCTGAACACGAATATTCGTGCCCGGAAGACGTTGATCCCGACACGCCGAGCTGCGGTCTCGTTGCCGCCGATGGCGTAGATGTTCCGGCCGAGGGTGGTGTGCTTCAGGATGAACCAGCCCAGGAGCAGTACCGCAAGCCATATGATCGGCATGAGCTCGAGTCCGAAGGCTTTGCCGTTAGCTGCAGTGAGCGTCAGCACGTTGATGTCCGCGAAGTTGCGGAACATTTCGTGGACCACGTAGACGACCTGGCCCTCTGAGAAGACGTAGAGGAGCCCGAAGTAGATGTTGAAGGTCGCAATGGAGACAATGATCGTGGGTACCCGGAAGAAGTGGAGGATGAAGCCGTTGACGCTTCCCAGGAGGGTTCCCATTACCGCCGCCATCAGGAAGGCCAGGATGATGTTTCCGCCCATCTGCAGGGTAATGATTACGACGGCGTACTCCGCCATTTGGGCGATCGCCGTGAATGATACGTCCGGGGTACCGCCAAGGATCAGCACGAAGAGGATGCCCACGGCCATGATGCCGATCACGGAGAAGCTCTTCAGCAGACCGAAGAGGTTCTGCAGGGACAGGAAGGCGGGATTCACAATGGCAATGGCCGCCGCCATGAGGAGAATCACAATCGCTACGTAGAACTCGGTATATCCCAGTAGTTTCTTCATTGTTCAGCTCGCTATCGCCCGGGTGCTCTCGATCCGCCGCTGGATCTCATCCTCGGCGACCTCCCGGGGGTCCACAATGTCGATGATCCTGCCCCGCCGCATGATGGCCACCCGGTTCGAGTTCTGGGCGACCTCCTGCACCTCGTCGGAGATGAGGATTATCCCTACACCGCGTTCGGCCATCCGCCGAACAATCGCGTGGACCGAGCTCTTTGCCGCGACATCAATACCTACCGTCGGCCCGTCCAGGATGAGTATCCTCGGTTCAGTGGCGAGCCATTTGGCAATCACCACGCGTTGCTGGTTTCCGCCGGAAAGGGTCTGGGCCGCAACGCTCTCATCGGTGACCCGTATGGCCAGCTCGTCGATCCAGTGTTGCACGAGCTCGTCGCGCTTCGCAGTGTCGATCAGGGGGAGAGGCCGGCGCAGGAGCTTGCGGATGATGGCGGTGACGATGTTGTCTCCGACCGATTGGTCGAGGATCAGTCCTTCGCTCAGACGGTTTTCCGGAACGTATGCAATTCCGTGGCGTACCGCCTCCTTCACCGATCTGATTCTCACCTCCTCTCCCTCAATGAAGATGCGGCCTCCCTCGGCGGGATGCCGTCCGAAGAGCGCCTGGGCGAGCTCGGTTCGGCCCGAACCAATCAGGCCGGTGACCCCGAGGATCTCCCCGGCGTGGAGATCGAAGGAGATATCTCTGAAGTTGCGCGGCTTGCTCAGTCCGCGCACCGCAAGGAGCACCGTGCCTGTGTCGGGCTGATGATCAAGGTTCGTGTGGGTGACTTTCTGCCCCGTCATGAGCTCGGTCAGGCGGTCGTTGTCCAGCTCCGCGGCAGGGTACGTGCCCATGCTGTTGCCGTCGCGGAGCACGGTTACTCGCTCGGCTATTTCGAAGATCTCGTTGAGCTTGTGGCTCACGAACAACACGGATATGCCCTTGCCCTGGAGATCCTTCACCACTGCAAAGAGCTGGTCGACCTCTCTCTTGGTCAGCGCCGTGGTCGGCTCGTCCAGGATAAGGAGCTTGAGGTCGCTGGTGAGGGCGCGACATATGGCGACCATCTGCTGTCGCGCTACCGGCAAGTCCCCGAGGATGGCATCCGGATCCAGCTCCAACCCGATCTTCGCCATTGCCTCGCCGGCGATGTCGTACACCTGAGACCACTGGACCATTTGCTTTCCCGACTCGACGAGCTCACTGACGGCAATGTTCTCCGCCACAGAGAGGTTGGGAAAGAGCGAGAGATCCTGGTAGATGACCTCAATGCCCTTCTTGATGGAGGCGATCGAGTCGACATGTCGCAACACTTCACCCTGGACTTCGATCTCTCCGCTGTCGGGCCGCTCGACGCCGGAGATGATCTTGATCATGGTGGATTTGCCCGAGCCGTTCTCGCCCACAAGGCAGTGGATCTCTCCTTCGCCAATGGAGAAGTCCACTCCTTTGAGGGCCTGCACACCGACGAAGCTCTTCTTGATGTTCCTCAGGGTCAGGAAACTGGCCATGTAACACTCCCTCTGCAGGGCATCCCCTCCCTGCGGGATCTCGGATCGTGGGGTCGTGCCCCAAACCCGGCACGTTGAAGCGCGGCCGCGGATACCGGTGGCACCCGCGGCCTCGCCGTTGTGATTATTGCCGGGTCGACCGCGCCTAGAAGTCGTAGTCCCCGGCGTTGTCCGTCGTGATGATCAGCGGGCGGTCGAAGATGATGTTCTTGCCGTCGATTTGGGCTGTACCGATGGTCGGAACCTCCATCCCGTCCTGAATCTCATCCTCGTTGCCGTCCAGAATGAGCTTTGCGACGTAGGCCATGGTGTATCCCGCTTCGGCGGGGCGCCACACGACGGCGTAATCCATGGAGCCGTCCTCGAGGTACTGAGAAGCCTGGTTCGGCGAGGTGGTGCCGACAACGGCAACGTCGTCCTCGAGACCGCGCTCACGCAGCGCCTGCGCAGCACCGGGGGCGCCCTGGCTGCCGAAGCACAGGAAGCCGTCCAGGTCGGGGTAGGAGGACAGAATCTCGTTCGCCGTCTGGCGTGACTGGTTCTGATCTTCTGCAACGGGATAGCGGTCCGCAACCAGCTCGAGGTCGGGGTACTTCTCTTCAGCGAGCTCGAGTGCGGCGTCCGCCCAGATGTTGTGGGCCGGGACCGTCAGGGAGCCGACGTAGATGACGAACTGTCCTTCCTCGGTACCCATGGCATCGACCATGAGCTCGAGAGACTGGCGACCGAAGGCTTCATTGTCGATCATCTCCACGTCGTAATCGTGGTTCTTCTGGTTCGGCGACTCGTGGGTCATGACGACAATGCCTTGATCCCGGGCGCGCTGGAAGACCGGCTCGAGAGAGCTTGCATCATTCGGGACAACCATGATGGCGTCCACACCCTGGTTGATGGCGTCTTCCACCAGCCGAACCTGCTCAGCCTCGTCGGCGCTTCCCGGTGCCTGCTGGTACGCGTTGATGTCGTACTCCTCACCTGCCCGGAGCACGCCCTTCTCCAGGTCGTTGAACCATGGGACTCGAACCTTCGGTATGGAAACCATTGTGTACTCGCCGTCTTCGGCTTGCTCAGCCTCGCCGGCCGCGAAGGCGAACCCACCGCTCAGCAGCAGAATGAATGCCGCCAACAACGCAGTACTGATAACCTTTGCCTTCATACGAAAGCCTCCTTGATTGGATTTGTGCATCCAACGAATGCACTTCTTGGGACGATGATTACCCATCGTCACCGTTGTACCCATATGCCGCGCGGCATACTTGCGCCGCTGCGGCATAATCCCCTTCATGCTGAATCCATTGTGCCTCTATCCTCCTACGAGGCTCGCGTTCTTCTTTCCATAGTGGTCCTTCACGAAGGCCTGCATGTCGTCGATCTCCTGCGCTGTGAAGAGTTTGGGCTCGCCGATCATGCGGGCGTACATGTAGATCTGGGCGTTCTTCTCCAGCACCCGGGCAACCTTGAGGGCCCACCCCATCTCGGGGCCCACCGAGAGGGCGCCGTGTCGCGGCAGGAGGACCGCGTTCTTGTCGGCCAGCGCCTTTGCCGCCACGGCACCGAGCTCCGGCGTACCCGGAAGCTCGTAGGGCAGGGCAATGTGGATCTTGTCACCCACGATTTGAGCAAAATCCTCGCTCACTGCGGGAAGCTCCATCTCAACCACGCCGAAGACGCTGGAGAAGACGGGGTGCGTATGCACGACTGCATTCACGTCCTTTCGTGCCCGATACACCGCAGCATGCATGTTCTTCTCGATGGACGGCTCGAATTGGCCGTCGATCAGGTTGGTTTCCAGATCGAGCACCACCACGTGCTCCCGGCGGATACTCATGTAGTCCATGCCGCTTGGGCTTATGTACATGTGGTCGGTTTCGGGATCCCGAATGCTGATATTGCCCCAGGTCCCCACAGTCATGCCGGTTTCGATCATGTTGCGGCCGGTTTCAACTATCTGGTCCTTCAACTCGTCGCGGGTTCTCACGGATTTCCTTCCTTACTAGGTGTGTGCGTCCCCTTCGTCGGCGCGCCGGGTTCTGTGGCGCGGTGCACCAGCGCGGCGCGCCGCTTGAACAGGGGTTGTAGCTGTGTATAGAGATCGAGGAAGAGCGCGTAGTGCTCGTCGAACCTGTCCTCCCGGGCCGGCTCGAGAATCTCGCTCGAGCTCTCTTCCCCGGCTTTCGCGAGCTCCGCGGGGTCGCCGAGTTCCCCGATCGCGGACATGCCGAGCGCGACGTTGCCGCGCACCGAGGGCTCCCCACCGTGGATGACTCGGATGGGCTTCTCCATGATCGCGGAGAGAATCTGGAGCCACGCTCGGCTCTTGAGGCCGCCACCCACCGCGCGGATCTCCGTGATCTGCTGGCCCAGCGCCTCCACGGTTTCGGCGTTGTTACGCAGGGCCATTGCCACGCCTTCCATGATCGCCCGGACGAAGTGCGCCTTCGTTGTGCCGAGCCCGGCGCCGAAGAAGACCCCCCGGGCGTCTCCGTCCCAGTAGGGGCTACGCTCGCCGTTGAGGTAGGGCAAGAAGAACAGGCCCTCCGCCCCCTCAGGGACGTCTGCGACCATGGCGTTGTACTGAGAGAAGATGTCCTTCTCTTCCGCGCTATTTGCGTCGAAGGCGCGGCGAAACCAGTTGAGGGACTCGCCGGCGGTCTGCATGACCCCCAGGTTGATCCATCTGTTTGCCAGGGCGTAGTTCCAGCAGACGACGGCGTCGTTTGGGTCGGGGATGGGATGGTCGGAGCAGACCGAGATGACGCCGGCCGTTCCAATGATCGCCGTGGCCTCGCCGCTTTCGGTCACTCCGGCGCCGAGGGCCGCCGTCGAGTTGTCGGTTGCCCCGTTGACGACAGGCGTGCCCGCGGGAAGTGCGGTCTGTTCCGCGGCGCCCGGGGTGACGTGACCGATGACGTGGGCCGCAGGCGCAACTTGCGGCAGCATGGCTTCATCGACCCGGAAAAGGTCCAGAAGGGGTCTCGACCAGCGCCCTTCCGCCACGTTGAAGAGGAGCGTGCCCGCTGCCTCAGACGGGTCGGTTGTCATTTCCCCGGTCAGGAGGAACTTCACGTAGTCCTTCGCCACCAGGATGGCCCGGGTGCGTTCCCAGGTTGCCGGATCGTTACGCTGAACCCAGAGCAGGTTCGGTGCGGTGTAGGTCGCCGTCACGGCGTTGGCGGTTTCCTCCTTGATCGTGGCCGCTGCGTCGGCATCTCCCTTGAGCTCTTCGACAATCGGAGCCGAACGCTGGTCCATCCAGGAGATGGCGCTCCGCAGCGGCCGGTGGCTCTCGTCCAGGTAGACGTGGGTGTGCATCTGTCCACACATGGCGACCAGCACAACCGATCCGAAGGCTCGGGGTTCTTCCCGCTTCAGGACGCCGCAGGCATTCACGAAGGCGGACCACCACCCTGCGGGGTCCTGCTCGGCAAATCCTTCACGAGCGCCGAAGGTCGGGTACCCCGCCGAGGCGGATGCGAGCGTTCGCCCCGCCTGATCGGCAAGAACGGCTTTGAGCGCGGTGGTGCCAAGATCAACGGCGAGAACGATTGCCTCTGCGCGGTCCTTCATGTGACTCATAATCGATTGGTTCGTCACATTGTTGATCCGAAAACAACATATGTCAAGGAAAAGACTGTACGATCAGCACAAGAAATCTGGCACTTTGTACCAAATGATGCTACCATAGGGATGTTCTAAGGCACTGCATTCGCGTAGGAGCGGTATGACCGGGAGGAATCGTCAGGCGCGACTCGACCAGATCTGCGAGATCCTCGCGGATGGGCAGCCCGCGCGCATTACCGATCTCGCAACAACCCTGAATGTCAGCGTCATGACCATCAGGCGGGACGCGGAGATCCTTGTCGAGCAGGGGCGGGCGTATGTGCTGCACGGCGCGCTGGTGGGCCGAACGCACGCGGCGGAGTCCATGTCCTCCCGGTACCTCCTGAACACCGCCAAGAGCGTGAATCGCGCCGAGAAGGCTGCAATCGGTGCCGCCGCGGCGGAGCTCATTGACGACAGCGACACCGTAGTCATTGATGCGGGATCAACCACGGAGTTTCTCGCAGAGAGCCTGCCGGGTCGGACGGATGCAACAGTGATCTCCTACAGCATGAACGTCTTCCTGAAGGCCGCCGAGAGCAGTAACGCACACCTCATCCTGGCAGGGGGGGAGTACCATCGCGACAGCAAAATCTTTCGCGGAAGCGCCACCGCCGCCGTCCTGAAGTCAATGCGGGCAACCAAAGCCTTTCTTTCCGCCGGCGGCGTGAGCGATCAGCTCGGGGTGACTTGCTCGAACCAGTTCGAGTTCCAGAGCAAGCGCAGCCTGATCGACTACAGCATCCGCCGCATCTTGCTCGTGGATCACACCAAGTTCGACCACACCGTCGGCACCTTCTTCGCCGACCTCTCGGACTTCGACACTCTCGTGACCGATCGGGAGCCCCCCTCCCGCTATCTCGACTACTGCCGAGCCCACGACGTCGAGATCATCGTCGCCCAAGCCTGAGGCAGGGTGAAGGTGGTCCGGGTGCGCGCGCCGGGGC
>CAZUVX010000047.1:8176-21557 GCA_964623865.1 uncultured Spirochaetaceae bacterium
CGCCGGGGCCCGCCGGAGCACGCCGGTCGTTAGCCGCCGATGCGCCGGAAGTGCTCGAGCATGGCGCGCTGAGTCACGGCTCGCTGCTCCTCTCCGCTGATTGTTGCGGGCAGGTCGTCCTCCTGCGGGCCGTACACGCCGAAGCCGGCGTGGTTGGCGCCGGCGATTGCGACGAACTCCGCGTCGGCGGGATACTGGTCGGCGGCGGCCTGGATTGCCTCGACATCGGCGACGCCGTCCCTGGTGCCGTAGACGGAGAGGACCGCCACGTCATCGTCGGTCAGGTCGACACCGCCTGCGGGATAGGAGGCGAGCATGGTAAGGCCGGCAAACACCTCCGGGTTGCGGTCGACGAGCTGTGCGGCCATGGCGCCGCCCAGCGAGTGCCCGACGATGTGCCACGTCCCGGGGCCGCGGTCCATGCTCCCTGCGGCTTCGATTGCGCTGAGGGCGCGATCCACGTCCATGACCGCCAGGTCCAGGGGCATCTTCACAATGTAGACGAGGTATCCCTCGGCGACGATTTCCCTAAAGAGGGGCAGATAGGACCGGGGGGAGACTTTTCCGCCGGGATAGAAGATGATGCCGGCGACCGGCGCCTCGCCGGCTTCCGTCGCCCTTCGCAACACCGCCGCCTTCGGCTCCAGAACGATCCACCGCTCTTCTTCCCGAATGGTTGCTACCGTCGCGAGGTTCTCCTCGGCCTCCACAATGGAGGGATTCGGCGCGTAGGATGAGGCAAAGAAGGCGCATCCCGACAGCACCACCGTCAGGACTACGGCCGGTAGCGGGAGCCGGGCCATGCGGCTCAGGCGAGTCATGCGTCGGAGCGGCCTGCGAGCTCCGCAGGCGGGGGAACTAGTCATGTTTGTATCCTCCCGGATCCTCCGCCGTGGCGCCGCGGTTGGCAACGGATACGACCACCGCCATCATTCCCCGTTGCGCGCGCGTGACGGGCGACTTTGAGAACACGATTGCCACGGAGAGGATAGTGCGCACGGCACCGATGGCGCAACGCCGGCGACGCCCCGCCTCCGGCCGGGCAGGCGGCGGGGCACGCGGCCGGCCGTTACAAGGTGAGCACCTCGCTCAGGGCGGGGTGCGCCAGCGGGGTGGCTCTCACCGCGGAGTAGGGGATGCCGTGCTCCATGGCGAGCTGGATGGGAGCCAGAATGTCCACGGCGCTCTCGCCGAAGGCGGCGGCACCCCGGATGGCGCCGTCGTTGGCATGGACCCAGATCTTGATGTATTGCTCGGTCCCGTCGTGACCGTCCGTATGGATGCGGCCCAGCAGGGTGTCGCCATAGCTCAGGCGAACGGTGGTGACGCCGGAGACCTTGCCGGCGGCGAGGTCGGCTACGGGGCCGATGTGGACGACCTGCGGCTCCGTGTAGACCGCCTCGATCAGGGGCGGGGCGGCGTCGGACTGTTCCTCTCCGCGGATGTCCCGAACAATGCGGCGCGCCACCGTGTGCGCGCGGTTGGCGGTAAGGGGTGGTCCCGCAATATCGCCGGCGGCGTAAACGCCGGGCAGGGAGGTTCGGCCGATCCCGTCGACCTTCAGCCACCCCGCGGCGTCCTGGTCGGGGCGCTCCTCCGCTTCTTCCAGGAAGCCGGCGTCGGGGCGGCGGCCGGTGGCAATGAAGGTGAAGTCCGTGCGGTGTTCGGTCCCCTCCTCGGTGGTGGTGACGACTTCGGCGCCGGTGTTCTCAACGCTCCGGATGGGGGTGTTGAAGGTGACCCGGATGCCGATCTCCTCCATGTAGCCGCGAAGGCTGTCGGCGAGCTCCGGATCGGTGCGGGGAAGCAGCCGGTCAATGTCGGTGATCAGGTGCACCTTTGTACCCATCTTGCGGAATGCGGTGGCGTATTCACACCCGGTCACGCCGCCGCCCACCATGATCATGGTTTCCGGCAGACGCTCGAGCTTCTGGGTGTGTCGGGGGGCAATGATGCGGTCTCCATCCGGTTTCACGTTGGGGAAGAAGCGCGGCTCCGACCCGGCGGTGACGACAACAGCTTTGGCGGTGACGTCGATGACGTTTGCCCCGTCCCGGCCGCCGCCGCCGGCTGTGCCCGTGGCAGTGGCTCCGGTGTCCGTGGCGGTGCGCACCCGCACCCGCCGGCGGTCGAGGAACCGCGCCGTTCCGGAGACGATCTCTACGCCTCGACTCCGCAAGGCCGAAGAGAGCTGTTCGGTGCGCTCCTTCTGGAAGCGCTGGATCCGCTCTCGCAGCGGGGCCGGATCCCGGGAGGGCGCGTGCCCGTCGCCGCTTTCCGCGGCTTTTGCGCTTTCCGCGGCGTGGAGCCACACCTTGCTGGGCAACAGGCTGCCGTAGGTGGCTCTGCCGCCGATCGGCATGTCCGCAACGACAAGGGTCTTCAGGTTGTGCGCCCCCGCCTCAAGGGCGGTTTCCACTCCGGCGGGGCCCCCGCCTATGACGATGACGTCGTACGCTTCTGAGGTTGCTTCGGTTCGTTTCATATTCAAATACTACTATATAAGGATTACCGCATCAACGTCCGACGGAGGTTACCGTTGACGTTGCGTCCGCGGGGATGTGACTTTTACAGCGAACCGACGTAATGGGTGTACCGACACGGCTTCGAAGTATCACGCATCATCTGACTCATTCGAATCTACCGTGGAGGATAGCCTTACCGGCGTCGATTCTTCTGGCGGTTTTCGCATTCGCCGGAAACTCCTTCGGCCTGCCCCTCTTCATCAACGCTCGCCTCGTCTTCGGGAGCATCTTTGTGGTATTGGCGGTAGCCTGCCTCGGTCCCGCCTGGGCGCTCCTTGTCGGTGCCGCCGCTACTCTTGCCTCCGGCATGTACTGGGGCTTTCCCATCCTCGCGCTGCCGTTCGCCTTCGAGGCCATATGGATGATAGTGTTCTTCCGGTCCGATCGGGATACGGCGGTGATCGTAATCGGGGCGTACTGGGTTGCTCTGGGCGCGCCGCTGTCCCTGCTCCTGTCGGTTCTCGTCCTCGACGTGGAGTCCGCTGCGGCCGGCCTGTTCGTGATCACCCGCATCCTGAACGGCGTTCTTGCGGCCCTTCTTGCGGAGCTTCTCATTCGGGTGCTTCCGCGATCCGAGTGGGTTCGCCGCACCCTTCGCATGGAGGACACGCACCGACTGGAGAGCCTCCTCGTGAGCATTATGATCGGGCTTATCCTCTTGCCGGCACTGATCATCGTGACAAGCGGAGCCCAGGCCATGCAGGATGCCGCTGAGCGGGTGGTCCGGGGGGAGGTTCGCCTGACTGCGTCCGCCTTCGCCCGAAGTATGTCGGGTTGGCTTGATGAGAACTACCAGAGCATCAAGTCCCTCGCCCACGTGGCGTCCGTGCACCACCGCCGGGTCGGGGAATTCGGTGCCATTGGCCCACAGGTAGAGGTCCTCAAGCACGCAGATACGGACTTTCTGGCGCTGGCACTCTTCGACCCCGGGGGCGATCCCCTCCACATGCGTCCCGCCATTGAGCCGCCGGCGGAGGCCAGACAGTCGCTCATGGCTGCCAAGGAGGCGATCATGCAGGGGGCGGCGATCGGCCTGTCGGATATCTTCCCCATGCAGGCGGTAGGTCGCACGACCCGGGCGGTGGTCCTGGCGGTGCCCGTCAAGAGCGAGAATGGGTCCCTGGTCGCCATTGCCGCCGGCATTGTAGACGCCGGGAGCCTCCACACCCACCTGGAGAGCACGCGGGGACAGCGCAACGTCTCGGTCTCAGTGCACGACGCTCACGGCCGGCTCTTCTCCAGTAGCGATGCCGCCGGGACATCGACGGGGGCCCTCGGGGACCAGCATGTGCAGGATTACGGTTCCTCCCTGAAACGAGTGGGCCTCCCGATTCGGTCCAAGGTCTACGCTGTCGACCTGGATACGGGCTACTACGAGATGGAAGTCCCCATTGAGCCGTACTCGGGATGGCACGTCCGGGTGGTGCGCTATCTGGACGAGACCATCGCACAAATCGTGCAGCGCGACATTGCCTCCCTCTTCCTGACCTTCGTCGTCGTCTTCTTCGTCGGGCTGATTGCAGTCTTCGTCAGTCGGGGCATTGTCTCTTCCATTGCGGCTCTCAAGACCGCCAGCGCGGATGCCTCGCGCCGGATTACGGAAGGCAGCGCGATTTCCTGGCCGCAGAGCCACATCAAGGAGGTGTCCTCTCTGAGCGACAACTTCCAGGCGATGTCCCGGCAGCTCCGGACGAGTTTTGCCGAGCTCCAGGAGGCAAAACGGCACGCGGAAGAGGCGAGCCTGGCGAAGAGTCGCTTTCTGCAGAACGTCAGTCACGAGCTGCGCACCCCCCTGAACGGTATTCTCGGATTCGCTCAGCTCCTCGATCGCGACGAGGAGGTGCCCGCGGAGCATCGCGAGGCGGTTCAGGGGATCCTGCAGAGCGGGAACGACCTCTTGCGCTTCATAAAGGATCTGTTGATTCACGCGAAGATCGACTCCCGGCACCTCCGGCTCTCGCCGGAGCCGGTGCGACTCCGGGACGCCGTGGAGCACGTTGCCGAGACGGTCCGGCCCAGCGCCTCGGCAAAGCGCCTGGCGTTCACGGTCCAGGTGGATGAAGACTTACCGGAGGTTATCCGGGTAGACGAGAGGCGGCTGCAGCAAATCCTCTACAATCTCCTGTTCAACGCCGTTGCCTACACGGATGCGGGCTCGATCTCCCTCAGGGTCGACCGTGTCGGCGGAGACCACGGGCTCTTCTCCGTCTCCGATACCGGGCCGGGAATCCCCGCCGAAGAGATCGACTCCCTCTTCTCACCGCTACGACAACTCGAGCGGCACCCCCAGACGCGAGGAGGCACGGGACTGGGCCTCTCGATCGTCAAGCGCCTCGTGGAGATGATGGGGGGGCGGGTCGACGTCGAAAGCACCGAGGGCCTGGGAAGCACCTTTCGGGTTTCCATTCCCATTCAGGCGCCGGAGTCTTGATTCAGGCGCGGGAGTCTTAAAGACCTCCGATGTGATCAGCATGGAGCCCCGCGCCTCCAATTGTTACAGGACGACTCGAAAGCCGCCGCGCGCGACGTGCTTGGTGGTGTAGTCGTCGACGCCGTCGCCACCGTGGGCGTAGATGACGATTACCTCCTCCCCCGGAGTGAGTGCGGCGTCGTACCGATCTCCCGAGTCCAGAGGCGTGGTGAAGGTGAGAGTCGTGCGGCCGTCTTCCTCGCTTCCGCCGATGTCGGACACGTCGCTGGTACCGCCGAGATCGCTGTCGGCGCGGTGATTGATCGCTGAGACACCGAAGTGATCCTCAACCTCAACGGAGCCGTCGGCGACGAAGCCGATGCGCATATCCGCGTCCCTCATGGCCCGGGAGGGTTCGAACCCTAGGGCGACCCATCCCGTTGTCGGCGCGGAGATGCGCACGTCAAGGCTGTCTTCCCGAACCTGCCAGGCAAAGGTGAACTCGTCCAGCTCAATAACCTTGAAACCGTCGGTCCCTTCCGTGGGCTCGAGAAGCTCCGGGTTTCCTCCGGCTACCGCGCCGGTCGCGGCGCAGAGGAAGAGGAGGACGGCAATGGCGCCGGTCAACCCGGCGCGAGGGAATACGTGATTAACCAATGACATGCTCGCTCCTTTCACGTGTGCAGGTGCAGGTGTGTGCGCCGTCACAGCGCAAAGATCTCGTAGAAGATACGGCTCTTCCCCAATCCCAGCGATTGCAGCATGGGTACAACCTTCTCACGCATGACCGGCGGGCCACAGATGTAGAAGCTCCGCTCGGCATAGTCGGGGATCAGGCGCGTAATCCTCTCCTCCGTGATGAAGCCCTTCTCTCCGGGCCAGTCTTCCTGGCCGGACATGACGTGGATCACCTGCAAGTCCGGAATGGCACGCTGCAGGTCGTCCAACTCGTCCCGGAAGGCGATGTCCTGCTCGCTCTTGTTTCCCCAGAGCAGCGTTACAGGACGATGCTTCCCGGTATCCCGCATCTCTCTCAGCATGCTCATGAACGGCGTGATCCCAATGCCGCCCGCAATGAAGGCAACCTTCTCGGTGGGGGCGCGATCGAGGGTGAACGCACCGTATGGCGCCTCTATGAACGCGCCGTCTCCATGTTTCGTGTCCTTCACCGATGCGGAGAAGTCCCCAATGTTCTTGGCGGTGATGGAGAGCGTGTCGGCGTGAGGGCTTGCAGAGATGGTGTAGGGATGCGACTCCGAGGTCTTCCCATCTCGGCGGAGCGCAACGAGCATGAACTGGCCCGCCTTGAAGTCCGGCTTCGGACCGTTGAAGGTCAGGTTCCAGGTGTCGTGGGTAACCTGGTCCACAGCCGCCACCGTGAAGGGCCGCTGCCGTACCCGTATGAGCTTCACGCTCTTGGTTATGACGATGAGCGCATACAAGCCAATGATGGCGTAGACGTAGCCGGCGGCCCAGGGTGACGCCGATAGGGTTGAACCAAGCATGAGGATATGGGCAAAGAGGACGGGATAGAGGAAGTACGCCGCCCGGTGGATGTTCTTCCACGTCTCGTAGCGCAGATTCAGCCGCTTGTAGGTGCTCGCCACAACCGCCACTACAATGAAACCGATCAGCGCTACCGTACCGAGAAGCTTCCCGAAGCCCAGGCTCAGGCGCCCGAGGTAACCGAGCTCATAGATGCCGACCAACACCAGGTGGGCGATTGCGAAACCCAGCCCGATCTTTCCAACCAGTCGGTGCGCTACGAAGAGGCGGTCCAGCCCGATGTCCTTCTCGAAGATGCGGATCCGTGAGGACAGGACGAACTGGAAGAAGAAGAGGGTGAAGGCAACGAATGCGACAACCTGAAGTGCCAGGTAGGAGAAGGGCAATTGCCCGAAAAGCGGCGCCATGGCCGCCACCCACGCCGCAAGGGGCACCGCCGTCAAGAGGACGGCCCCCAGGTACAAGAGGAACTTTCTCACGATCTACGCCTCCTTAAGTGCGCCGGAAGGATTCATGCCCTTCGGCGCGGTCTGTGAAATCCTATTCGCGTTTCAATCCCTCAGTAGTGTAGTGGACCGGCCCCGGGCTCTGCATCTACGACTCGTGCCAACGGGGTACTCCGGCAACGCCGCCGAGCTCGCCGATCAGGCGGTTGCGGGAATCACCGACAAGAAAGACGAGGTCCGTACCGTTCTCCGTCGCGAGGTCGGGGAGGGCGTCACCCAGGCGGACCGTTTCAAGGGACCCTCCGTTGCACCCGCTTTCAGCCGGCGACTTCCTGGTGTACAGCGACCCGTCGACGCTGCACCGGTACAACTCCTGATCCAGGTCGGGGGACTCCCAGGGAAGGACAAGGCTTTGCAGCCGCCCGGCGCGGAGTGCGGAGATGACCTCTTCTCGTCCCGCTATCCCGTTTTCCTGGATGGTTGCGAGAAGCTGCTCCTCTTCCGAGCTCTCGTACCGGCTGATGGTCGGTGCGACAACGTTGAGGACCTGGTCACTCGTCGGTTCCGCGGCGTCGACGTTGCGCCCGGTACCAATGACCAACTGAGAGAGGTGCTTGGGAAGGTTATCAACGAATTGTGCTACCGGAGCTTGCGGCCCGAGCACGACGAGCCGTTTGAGCCCTCGTCGCTTCAACTCGGCCTCAATCATAGTCGCTGCATGATTGTAGAGGCGGTGAGTGCGCTCCTTCACCCGTCGTTCGAACTTCTCCTTGCCCTGGCCGCCGCGAGCGGGGACGTCCGGTGCTCCGACGGCGTCTTCGGTTAGCTCCCGCCACTCGGCCAGGTCGAGCTCTCGAAAGACCTCGGCGACCTCCTCGATCTCTCCTAGATAGGTTTCAAAGAAGCGCCAGCTGCGCACCGTAATGTGTACAATGCCGTATCGCTTGTGGCTATTCGTTGCGAGGAGCAGAGGCGTCAGATATGGCCGGCCCCACCTGGCGACGACACCGCGGATCGTTCCCAGCAGCGGAAGGTCCCCCTTGAGATGCAGGCGTTCGTCGACGCTCTCCCGGTCTTCCGAGAGGAACATGATCAGGGTGCGTCCCTCCGGCTTCGCCTCCGTTCGCGCCAATTGCTCTTCGACGCTACGAGCGAGCTCCTTGGGAACGCCGGCGTCGCGCATGGCGTCCTTCGCCCGGATTATGAAGCCGCGCCGCTCATTCTCCGGGTTCGCGGGGTTAACGTCCAGATAGAGGGAGAGGACGGGGCCCTCAGACGCTGCAATGCGCTTCTTTACTTCCGTCGCCACTTGTGGTGCAATCATCAAACTGCCTCCTTTCGGGGTAGCCGCAACGGGGGCTCGATCAATATATCAAAGCTATTGGTGCCGCTTCATGGTAGTCAAACGGCCGAGAGGCGCGGACACCCTGCGGTAGCGGCTCTTGCCGGGCTTGCACCCCGCCCGAGCGAGGCGAGACTGCACGGTGGCCGCCGGCGGAACCTGGGCTGGAAGCGGTCAATGCGGAACATGGAGGAATAGCTGTGGCTGACAGGACGTGTGTCATAGTAGGAACCGGCAAGACCATGGGGACGAAGATTGCCAACGCCTTCGGTGCGGAAGGCTTCCACCTGGGACTTGTTGCACGGGATCAATCTCATCTGGATGAGCTCTCCGGTACCATTGGGAAGGGCGCACCGGGTGTTGCCACCTTTACCGCGGACGTTACGAGGGACGACAGCATGAACGCCCTTGCCGAGGCCGTTGGGGCGAAGCTCGGTACGCCGGACGTGGTCATCTACAATCCGGCAGTTCTCGAGAAGGTGAAACCGAGCGAGATGGAGCCCGAGCCGCTGATCGATTCTCTCCAGGTCAACTTCTTCGGGGCAATGCGCATGGTTCGCGCCTTCCTGCCGGGCATGCGCAAACGTGGCAACGGAACATTGCTCTTCACCGGCGGTGGGTTCGGCTTCGATCCTTCCATTGAGTTCGCCACCCATTCCATCGGCAAGGCCGCCTTGCGCAACTACGTGCACGCCCTATTCAAGGAGCTCGGTCCCGAGGGTATCCACGCCGCCACGGTCACCATAACTGCGCCGGTGCGCGAAGGAACGGAGTTCGACGGGGATCTCATTGCCGCTCACTACGTAGCACTTCACCGCCAGGACCCTGAGAGCCGGCAGTGGGAAATCGTGCACAAATAGCGCCACTCGTTCTCGTCGTAGCGTACACCTCGTTCATCGTCATTGGGCTTCCCGACGGGATACTCGGAGTCGCCTGGCCGACCATGCGCGGGAGCTTCGGCCAGGCCCTCGGAGCCCTGGGAATTCTCGTAACCGGGTTCACCGTCGGGTATCTGGCGACCTCGTTCACCATTGGTGCCCTGGTTGCACGGCTCGGTTACGCCGGCGTGCTGGTGAGCTCGGGAGTCGCCATGGCGGTCGGGAGCGCCGGCATGGCCGTCTCCACACTCTGGGTTCCGGTGCTCCTGGGAGCGGTAGTCCTGGGGGCGGGAGTCGGGCTATTGGATTCCGGGTTGAACGCCTACGGCGCCCACCACTTCAACAGCCGGCAGCTCAACTGGCTGCACGCGGGCTTCGGGGTCGGAGCGACCATTGGGCCCATGATGATGTCGGGCTTCCTGGCTACCTCCCTGAGCTGGCGGGGCGGCTACGCCACCGTGGCGATGGTGGCACTGGCAACGGCCGGCGCCTTCGCGGCAACGTGGCACCGCTGGAACGACGAGTCTCCGGTTGATGCCGCAGCGGGAACGAGCACGCTCCTGGAGTCGCGACAATGGCTCCGGGATCTCCGGGACCCCGTAGTCATCGGCTCCGCCCTGCTCTTTGTCCTGTACGCGGGAGTCGAGGTTACCGCGGGGCAGTGGGCGTACAGCCTCTTCACCATTGACCGCGGTATCGATGGGGCGCGGGCGGCGCGGTGGGTATCCCTCTACTGGGGGGGACTGACCGCGGGGCGGATCGTGTTCGGCGTGTTTGCCGACCGGGTCGGCAGGCTCCGGCTCCTGCGCATGACCATGGGCAGTGCCGCCGCCGGCGTTGCCCTCTACTGGATCGGAACCCCGCCCATCCTGGGAGCGGCGGGCCTGCTGCTGCTTGGGTTCTCCCTGGCGCCCATGTTTCCGCTGCTCATAGGCGAAACCCCGGAACGCGTAGGCGCCCACCGCGCCTCCTTCGTTGTGGGACTGCAGATGGGCGGCTCGAGCATCGGCGTCATGCTGGTGGCCGGCGGCATGGGTGCCCTCGTCGAGGCGGCCGGTCTCCGGGTTGTCGCCCCGGGGGTCATGGTCGTTCTGATCCTCTTCGTCACTACCCACGAGGTGGTGCTCCGGGCGGCGCACCGGCGGGGGAGCACCGGCCCTCAGCTTGACCGGGTCGGGCCGGCGGATTAGCTTCATCTCCACAAGGAGTCGCCGTGCACCGCTTCGTTCATCACGCACCCGCGTTCGTGCTCGCAGGCATGATTCTCGGTCTCCTCTCCGGCTGTGTGCAGGTGCCCATCTCGGGGGACGCCATCCTTCAGCCGAAGCCGTCGGTCACCCCGGCCGGCTTCGCGCATCCCGAGGCGGAGCTGGAGGAGTTCTTCTTCGACGGGGAGGATGGAACACAACTCAACGCGTGGTATCTCTCGCAGCCCGACGCGGAGCGCACGGTTCTCTTCTTCGGTGGCTACGCCTTCTATATGGTTCAGTCGACGCAGTACCTCGACGCCTTCCTGGAGCAGGGGGTGAACGCCATGCTCTGGGACTACCGCGGTTACGGGCGAAGCGAAGGAGAGCCCACGGTTCAGACCATGAAGTCGGATGCGGAGCGAGCCTATCAGGTGGTGCGCGAGCGCTACGGCGTACCGCCGGATTCGCTGATCCTCCACGGCCACTCCCTCGGAACCTTCGTGGCGGCTCACGTCGCGGACAAAGAGCCTGTGGGTGGTTTGATTCTGGAGAGCCCGATCACGGCGCCGAAGGACTGGACCCGAACCGTCGTTCCCTGGTATCTCCGTTTGCTACTGCGCTTCGACATTTCTGAAGATGTTGTGAATGAGGACAACCGGCGCCGCCTGGAGACGATCGAGGTGCCGACCCTTCTCATTGCGGGCGGTCGGGACATTGTAGCGCCCACGGGCCTTGCCGAGACGCTCTACAAGCACTCCGCGGCGCGGGCCAGGGAGCTACTGGTCATTCCCGACGGGAACCACGACGACCTCATGTCCTTTCCGGATTACCACCAGGCGTACCGGCGGCTTCTCGATCGGACCGCAAGCGGCGGGTCAGACGGTTGACCGCAACGGCACACTGCACCGTCATTGCGAGCACACCTGCGTACACAATGATCTTCTGCCCGGCTATCTGGATGAAGGCGCCCGCCGGCGTCTCCCGGTTCGGTCCGAACCATAGCAGCCACAGATAGCCCAGGAGGACCGCCGCGAATGCAAGATGGACCGCTCGCGCCGATTGTGGAACCGCCGGGTGTAGCATGAGCGCCGCCGCAGCTGCGGCCACGGCGGGAAGCAAGCCGGTGAAGGCAAAGTAGACGCTGATGTAGTGGGCGCGGGTCTGCACATCCGTGGGAAAGATCCCGATGCCAATGAAGCCCACGGCCACGACCGCGCCCAGGCCGGCCGTCACCGCGCTGAGAGTTCGGGCGCTTCGAGGTGCTTCCCGGAAGAGCCCGGGAAAGGCGCCGTGCGCAGCGGCAAGACCGACGCCGCTCAGTACCATGGCCGTCGTGAAGATCCACTGTGACACCGGCTTTGGATCTCCCCGGAAGTCGTAGACCCGCCCGAGCTCGCTGAAGGTGTTCTCAAGGAATCGGTACGACTCGGCGTCCGGGTCGAAGAGGGTGCCGCCGGGATAGACCACCATTGCGACCAGCGTGGTCACCAGGAACTGCGCAATGAGGACCAGGCCAATCAGATAGAGTGTTCGAAGCAGTCTGAAATGTCGCATGACTGTGCGCAATATACCAGAACCGTTCGGCGAGGTCGAACCGGCCGCTTCGCACCTCGCCTTTGCGCCGGGGAGTGTTGCGCCCGGCGCCCGTACCCATCCGGCGCAGGTCCCTGTGACGCCCCCAAGGCCGCAGTGTGCGAGGGGCGCGGCGATTGACCCCTCACGCATGGTTTCGCACCTTTACACGCATGGAACGTGCCGACTACCTTCTCATCGGCGGGGGGGTGGCCTCCGCCCGCGCAATCCGCAGCATCCGGCAGCGCGACCCGGATGCCGCCGTGGTTCTGGTCACCGAGGAGGATCGTCTCCCCTACGACCGCCCGCCCCTCTCAAAAGAGATCATCCGCGGCGAAGTGTCGCCGGAGGAGATAGTGAGCCAGGAGGACGGCTTCTACCCGTCGAACAACGTCATCACTCTGATCGGGGTGAAGGTTACCGCCCTGAAGCTCGGGGAGAGCCGGCACACCGCGGTGCTCTCCAACGGCGACTCCATCACCTTCCGGAAGGCGCTCCTGGCGACCGGCGGCGTGCCCCGGCGGTTGGGCGTACCCGGAGAGCACCGCCCAGGGATTCACACGCTTCGCAACGCCGACGACGCCGTGGCGATTGCCGAAGCGGCTGCAGCCGGGCGGAAGGCCGTGATCATTGGCGCCGGGTTCATTGGCGTGGAGCTCGCCGCCTCCCTTGCACAGCGCGGCATGGAGGTGTCCGTCGTCGAAACGGCGGGTGAGCTCTGGTCCTCCTTCGCGCCGCCCGAGTTTGCCGAAGTCATCCGCGAGCGATGCGAGCGCGAGGGGATCACCTTCCACTTCGGGCGCAGAGTCGAGAGCCTCCTTGACGGCGTGGTCCTCGACAACGGCGAGCGCCTCGCTGCGTCCCTGGTGTGTGTGGCCGTAGGCATCGACCCGGCTACTGAGCTCGCGGCGGCCGCCGGCCTGACGATCGGGGACGGTGTGGTGGTCAACGAGCATCTGCAGACCTCCCACCCCGACGTCTTTGCCGCCGGGGACATTGCGCAGTTCCCGGATCCCTACTTCGGCACGCAGCGCCGGGTGGAGCACTACGGCCACGCCGAGTACACGGGGCTTCTGGCCGGCGAGAACATGACCGGCGAGACGAGGCCCTACGCCCTCCTGAGCTATCTCTGGAGCGATGTCTTTGATCTCCACCTGGAGGCGGCGGGGGAGCCCCGCATGGCGGCGCGCTTCCTTCGCCGGGAGCCCGGAGCGCCTGCGGGGGCGACCGCAGAGGCCGACGGGCGGCCCGCCGGACGACTCGACGCCGGCGCGTCCGACGCCGCATCCGACGCCGCACCCCCGTCCTTCACTCTGATGGGCCTCTCCGACGAAGGCCGGCTGGTCGCCTACATGGCCCTCAACCGCCCCGACGGAGAGCTCGCACCAATGCAGATGCTCATCAAGAAGGGAATCGATCTCTCCGGCCGGGAGGATCAACTCGCCGACCCGTCGTTGCCGCTGGTGCAGTTGCTGAAGGGGTAGGGGCGCGCCTGCCCCGCGCGCCGCGCGC
>CAZUVX010000048.1:0-8973 GCA_964623865.1 uncultured Spirochaetaceae bacterium
CTCGGAATCAAACAGAGCCTGGGAAAACTTAAGATTGCCGCGGGCTGAGAGGATGTGCTCGGTTTTGTTCCAGTGGAAAGGTCGAAAACAGCCGATTCCGGTTATGGAGCGCCTCGATGTAATCGCATCAACAAACTCGGTCGAGTCGAGATCTGCCCAACCTTGAGCAGCGCCAGGCCGACGGGCTATCCTGAGCCGTGCACTCCCTGTGGCTCACCCTCCTCGGAATCATTTTCGTCTTTGCCCTGGTGATCGTCGCCGGCGGAAAGGCCGTGGCCGGCGCAGCCTCCCGGGCTCTGCGGAAGCAGCACGAGCAGACCGAGTTCATTACAAGCACCGGCCTGGCTCCGGAGCGCTGGTATCGCCCACACCTGCGGCTGGTCCGTTTCTTTCGGCACCTGGGCGTGTCGGAGCGCGGTCTGGAGCGACTCCGGCGCTGGAGCAAGGGGCGTCTCGAGCGGCGCCTTCTGAGGTTGATCCACTACTTCGAGCGCTCCAACGTCGTGGCCGACGAGGAGTCCCGCCGCGAGCTCACCTCGCTCCTGCGACGCATTGGGAAGGAGTGGGAGGCCTCGACCTGGCAGGAAGTTCTTGGACTGGACGACGACGAGATGTAGTACGCCGGAACCCGGATCGCACCGAACGCTTCAGCCCGCAATCACACGCCGCATCTGCGCTTCGAAACGGTCCAAGACGTCTCTGATAGAAAAGCGGCGGTACCCCTTGAGGTAGCTGTGAATGGTGTTGCCGAAGGGCGCGGTCCAGTGGGGCTCGAGTCCCTGCCGCCCGATTACCGCGCCGACAATGCTCCCCGCGGTCGCAGCGGTGCAGTCGTTGTCGTAGCCCATGGCCACGGTTTCGGAGATGACTCGACTGAGATTCCGCCCGCCAATGTGTATCCCGAACACCGTGAGGCAGGCGTTGTTGATGGTGTGGACGTGGTGCATAGTGGGGAAACGCTCGGTCACCGCGGCGTTGGCATCGCGATAGTCTCTGATCTGCGGTGCCGTCTCCATGGCCCAGCGGAGCTCCCGGGCCAAGCGGCTCCCTTCCGGTATTTCCGTGAGCGCCAGCCGCAACGCCTCTACCGGATCATCCACCGCAAAGGCGGCGGCAATAGCGGCGGCAAAGTACATGGCGCCGTAGATGCCGTTGCGTCTGTGGCTGAGGTAGGCGTCCCGTTGGGCGAGCTCGGCGGCGAGCTCAAGCCGCCCCGGCGCAACGTAGCCCCACGGGTCCGCGCGAATGTCCGCACCGATCCATTGATAGTAGGGGTTCGCCACCGGACCGGCAGAGGCGTGCTCCCGATCCTCGCTCATGAAGCAGGACTGAGCGGCCGGAGCAACCCCGTCCGGATCCGCCGCCTGAAGTGCGGGAATGCCCCGCCGGAGGTTCGTTAAGGCGACATCCTCCGCGGTACAGGCAAAAGGGAGATACGTCTGCCACGCCCGTGCCACGTCTTCGGTCGTGAACCCCGGCCCGGAGTCCTCCAGGATGAGGAGGCCCAGCAGCGTGTACTGCAGGTCGTCGTCCACGGGGATTCCGTCCATTCGGTCCCGGGCGTAGTTACGCCGGGGAATGGTTCGGTAGCGAAGCTTGGACGGCTCGGCGACGCTCTTCCAGTAGTCCTGGGGTGGAAAGGCGGTGCCGTCTTCATCCGCCCAGGCGCGCATCCGGTCCACACTCCAGCCCTCCACGGGGGAACCGAGAATGCAACCGGCGCTTCGTCCCAGAAAGGCTCCGGCCAGCCGATCCTCATACTGACCCGGATCGATGTCGACGCCCCGCGGCCCTGACGGGCGTGCCTCCCGAATGCCGGGAAGGTCGTTCGGCTCGGCGGCGTGCAACTCCGGGTCCTCCGGGGCCCCTCTGGCCTCACCGAGAAGCCGCTCCATGCCCTCCGCCGCCGCGGCAAGCAGCGCCGAAACGTCACCTCCGTTCTCCGATTTCAGCTCGCCGTAAAGCTTTAGCGCCTGTACTGCGTCCTGCAATCGTCGCTCGCTGTCCTGCCGGCTCATTTTACCGTCCCTTCTTGCCGGCGGAGCTCCGCCGGCACTCATCAGCTTAGGTCATAGACAATACGGAAACCCACCGTGGCGGCACGGTCGATACCGGGTCCGAAGAGAATCATCTTGCTCGCCCAGTCCGTCGGGCGCGGGCCGCCGTCGAAGTACCACACGGAACCCTCCGCCCGGTAGACGCTTCCGCCGCGAAGCATGATGAAGCGGGTATGCCCGTCATCATACTCGGGGTCGGTGAGCTCCCACACCCGACCGAGCTCCAGCCCGGAGCGCCCGAGCGGCGCCCCTTCGGGACCGATATCCGCCCTCCCCGCTTCGGCTGCTTGCTGCCACTCCGCTAGGGTCGGCAGCCGGCCGCCGTACCATGCGGCACAGGCCCGCGCTTCCGCCGGTGACACCCAAACCACCGACTCTCCAGCAAGGGCCGCGGGTGGCGTTGATCCGCCCCAGTGGCGCAGGTAGTTTGTTGCGTCGGCTGGAACGTAGCCGCTATCGCCCAGGAAGCGGGCGAATTGGGCGTTGGTCACGGGGGTCCGGGCAATCATGAAGCGCCGTTGCGACAGCCGGTATGGGACCTGCCGGGTCAGGTGCTTACCGTCGAGCCAATGGAAGTCGTCCACGCCCGGAAGGAAGTGACACTCCCGGACTCGGTAGGAGATCGTACTCTCTCGCCGGGGTGAGTCCCCGCCGCGCAAGAAGGTCATCCCCGCAGCTCGGCGGCGCTCCTCCCCGGCGACGGCATCCCGACTCGACAAGACCGCGGCCGGCGAGTTCCGCACCGCCGCCTCCGGCGCGGATGTGGCGGCCGTCTCCGGTCGCGGCGCCGCGACCTGCTCCTGGAGAAATGCCCGCCAACCCTGGTCCCAGAAGGCCTCCGGCGCCACCAGCACGCCGGCGAAGTCACCGGGGAGATCCAGTCGGACAGCCCCGTGGCCATCCACTTCAAGCTCGCTGCCACGGGTGAGCTCGAAGGCTCGGCGTCCCGCTGATACGTCACCTTTCCCGCCGCCGGTCCAGGTGCCCGAGCCATGGACCGCCGGCGAATCTGGAGGGTCTAAACGCCGGGGCAGGGTCAGTCCCGACACAGCGGCACCGCTGCGGTTAACCACCGCGTAGAAGCGCAGGTCCCCCTGCGCCCAGGAGGAGGCATACACCCCTTCCGGCCCGAGGGGCGCCACAGGGGTCCACTCGCCCTCGGTAAGCAGGTCCGAGAGTCTCCGGTGCACCCCGCGCATGAGGCGGTGGCTCCGCCGGAAGCGCTCGGTCGTGCCGACCCAGGTCCCGAAGACGTTCTCCCAGATGACCGTGCCCGTGCCGTTGAGCCAGGCGCGCTGCAGCTCGGCCTGGTGATCGGACTGCCAACGGCGTACCTCGAAGAGCATATGCCGCTGCTCAAAGAAGCGATTGCGGATCACTCCCGGCACCGCTCCTTCCCGCTGTCCCTGCATCCACGACAGGACGTGATCGCTGAGTCTGCTCTCGTCCGGAAGCGCCTCAGGCATGTAAAGCAGGCCCGGCCGAGCGGCGTCGAGCCGCTGCATGAGCGCGGCGTCACCACTCGACAGGGTGTCCAAGAAGAGAACGTCCGGTTCGAGGTATTCCACGAGCTCGACGAGCAGCTCCTCGGCGGGCTTCGGCCGGGCTGTGTCGCCATCCCAGGGGAGATAGGGAATGGCTACCTTCAGTCCCCGCTCCTGAAGCGTCGCGATCAACTCCCGAACGCCGCCGAGTCCTCCGGGAAGATCCCGCCAGAAGTCGAACTGATTGCGCTCATCCAGACCGATCCGGGGGTAGCCGTTCCAGAGCATGAGAATGTCGGTGCCGCCGTACTCCCGGTCGATTCGCGCCTGGAGCGGCTGCGGATCGAGGCGACCCCGCTCCGACAGGAGCTCCCGGTCCCAGACATTTACCAGGAAGATGGAGAAGGTCTGCCGGAGCCGGTTGGCTTCCCCCGTCAGGTAGCGGTCATTCCGGTGGCCGGTGAGCCCACGGGCGCTGCCCCGCCATTCCCGAAGCTCCCCCAACCAGGGGCCGTAGGCATCGATCTCATTTGGTGGATGGAAGAGAGCCTGCACTCACGCACCTCGCCTCTGGCCCCGGCTCGGCCCGTCGGGGTATCCTTCGTCTTCGGGATCCACCCGCTTGGCGGCGTCTCCCGGGTCGTCGCGGCCGCCCTGCCCGGCCAGCCTCCCGGCGAGGTCGGCGAGGCTTGTACCGTTCAGAGAGGGAATGCAGATGCCGTCGAGGCGGTCCAGGCGCTCGCGCCATGCCGCGCTGAATGTGCTCGCGCCGGCGGCGGCGCCGCAGAGCGCTCCCACGAACG
Source organism: uncultured Spirochaetaceae bacterium (assembly GCA_964623865.1). Classification (GTDB taxonomy): domain Bacteria; phylum Spirochaetota; class Spirochaetia; order DSM-27196; family PWMO01; genus CAYFQV01. The sequence continues at coordinate 4,345 of CAZUVX010000048.1, forward strand.
CAGGGAGGGTGTCGGCCGACTTCGCAATCAGGTTCGCCGCGGAGACCGCCTCCATCAGCCGCCCCCCGGCCATCTCGACGAGGGCGAAGGCAGCCGGGACCGTCTCCGGGGCGGCGTTGCCGAAAGAGTAGACGTTGTTAATGACGGCGTCGGCGAGCTCCATGGCGAGCTCGTAGCTATCGCCGGCGCGGTCCCGGCATCCCCGGGCCTTCCGCCACTCCCGGGCAATCCACGAGTCTTTCGGAAACTCCTGGGCACCCCGCTTTACGGCGGCGGCGAGGTCGGTCCCACCGAGCAAGGCCGAGACCGCGGCAGCCATGGCTCGGGCGCCCCAGATGCCGTCCTCCCCTTGAGATATCTGCGCCTCCGCTTGGGCGAGGGCCGACGCAGCGTCCGGTTCTCCCGGGAGGAAGCAGCCCACCGCAACGGAGCGGGAGACTGCGGCATCTTCATAGTGCAGTGGGTTGTGATCCCCGGAGGCCGGCGGCTCCACCCCCGAGGCAAGGTTGTCCAGTGCTGCGCGCTCGGAGAAACGGGTCCAGAGCTCTCCGCGCTGCGGAAGAAGCTCCTGCCGCCAATACCCCGCCAGCGCTTCCGAGGAGATACCCGTCGGCAACGGTTGCTCCCCGGCGCCTGAAGACCCGGACTTCCACGACCCGACGCCCGACGGCGCGGCACCGCCGGAGTCCCGAAGGCTCGTGAGGGCGAGCGCAGTGAAGGCCGCGTACTCAGTATCGTCAGTCGGGGCAGGCGCCAGTGTGCTTTCCGGCTGCCGGTGGGTGAAGGGGAGCGCCAGGGGCAGAACACGCTCCCGGGAGAGGCGCTTGTTGGTCTCGAAGAGAAAGTCGTGGCGCTTGGCCGGGAGAACGTGGAAGCGGTGAAAGAGGGAGGGAAAGCCCACCGCGTCCCCCAGGGCCAGACCGTAGAGGGCACCGAGAATCCGATCCCTGAGAGGATGATCATGCATGAGACGTCTCTCCCCCGGCCAGTGCGGCCAACCGATCCGCAATCTCGACAATGGGCTGATGCGCCACGAAGCCAATTGAAGCACCCTCAGAGACGGTGACGGTCTGCCGCCACTCCGCCGGAATGGAATCCTCCCCTCCGTAGGCGCCGCAGAGGCTGCCGCAGATCGCGGCAATGGTATCCGCATCCCGCCCAATTGCCACCGAGGCGGGCACGGCTTCCCGGTACACGCCTCGATAGTGCAAGAAGAAGGCAAAGGCCACCGGGACCGCCTCCGAGGCCAGATCCGCCCAGGGCCAGTAGTGGAGGATGAGCTTCTCGTTCACCGCCTGCACAAAGCTCGGCGGCGCTTCGCCCTCTAACGCGCGGTGGCCGGTCCCGGAACCAGCGCCCCCGTCGGACAAAGCAATCTCCCGGGCTACTTCCATCTGCCGCCGCGTCCAGGAGCCTTCCGGTGTGACCGCAATGGCAACGTCCATCATCTCTGTGGGGCCGGCGCCCGTCATGGCGGCGCTCACCGCCGCGGCAACGGCCCGGGCGGTGTAGAGCCCGTCCCGGGCGTTGGAGACCGAACCGAGCGTATCCGCCAAGCGAGCCGCCTGCTCCCGGTCGCCCGGGGAGACAATGCCGGCCGGACTAATGGCCATGGCCACCCCATCGCTCCACATCTGATGGTTAAACCGACCGCTGTCCGGCGTCTCCATGCCCTCCCGGAGGTTGTTCACCGCCACGACATCGCTGAAGCCCCCGGGGCGGTAGAAGTGTTTGCCGCTGAGAAACTTGTCCCGCCACTCCGCCTCTACCTGCTCCTGACGGATGTCCGAGCCGTAGGTGGTCAGCAAGTAGGCGTTGAAGAGGGTGAAGTCCGTGTCGTCTGTGCCGCCCTTCGGGGGTCGGACAAAGCCGGTAATGGCTCCGTGCTCTCGGTAGATCTCCTCGGCGGTTCGGCCCTCGACCGGAGCACCCATGGCGTCGCCCACCGCCGCCCCGAGAAGGGCGCCCCGCGCCCGGTCTCGTGCAGTAAGCTCATGATTCATTGTGCAACTCCCAGAAGAAACTCCAGGGCACCGGGCAAGCGCTGCGCCCAGTACTCGGCGCTGTGACCGTGGCCGGGGAAGGAGCGGGTGATCCAGTTCTGCTCCCGGGTGAAGCCTGCCGCCTCCATGAGCCGGTCCATTCGGCGCTGATACGGTTCGTACTCGGCGTCCAAGCCCTGGTCGCCGTAGTCGAAGTAGACCCGTCGTCCCTCCGGAGAAGGCATGTGCATCTCGAGCCAGTCGATAACAATGCCGTCGCCGTGTGGCCAGTGTGGGGAGAGGCAGCCCGCCCGCGTGAAGAGCTCGGGATACTCGGCCATAGCGTAGACCGACAGCAGAGCGCCGCGGCTGCAGCCCGCAATGGTCACATCTTGCAGAGAGACATCGAAGCTGTCCCGCATGAAGGGCATGAGCTCCGCCACCAGGAAGGATAGGTAGTCGTCCGCACAGGGTTTGAAGATCCGGTCCACGTGATGCTGATAGACCTGTCGTGCCTTTGGTCCAGTCAGAGCCTTCTCAGGGAAGTACTCCCCCGCCCGGTTCGAGGTCGATGCCAACGCGGCGACGGTCGGGACTCGTACGCCCGGCAGGCGGCTCAGATGCTCCATGGCCTCGGCAAGGCGCCAGCCATCGCCGCCGTCGGGGCCGTCTCCGACGACATCCTGGCCGTCCTGCATAATGAGAAGGGGCGCTCCCGCCGGTGGATCCGGAGAGCGCCGGACGTAGAGGGTTCGCGGCTCTACGTGCCGACCACCGAACTCGGGGAAGGTTACCAGTGATCCGTCGCGTGCATCCACGATCTATCGCTCCTTCCCAGGAAGATCCCGCGGACCGGGTCCGACGTAGCGCTCGCTGCCGGGGACTATCCGCCGCATGGGGAGCTCGGTTCGGCGCTCCTCCACGACGTGAGCAATCAAACCGGGCAAGCGTGCCACCATGAACAGTGCGTTCGACACCTCCGCCGGAATTTCCAGCTCCCAGAGCAACGCCGCAATGGCGCCGTCCACGTTGAGGTAGAGAGGCTTCCCGCTCGCTTCCACCAGGGCGGTTTCGAGGACCCGGGCTCGGGCGACCCACTCCCCGGCGAGACCGACCTCCTCAGCAAGCGCGAAGAGGCGGGCAACCCGGGGATCCCGGTGGTGCACGCGGTGACCGAAGCCGCTGAGGCGCTGCTTCGTCTCCAGACTTCGAGAGACCAGGGCCGCCGCGGACGGCCGGTGCCCACGCTCACTCGAATCCCCCGCCGGGGCGCCGCTGCCGGCCCCGGTCTCCGCCGCGGCGACCTCGGCCAGATGGCCCATGCAGCGCTCAATTGCCCCGCCGTGGAACTCGTTGATGGAAAGGATCCCCGCGGCAAGGGCGGCATTCAGCGGCGCCCCGGTGGAGGCGGCGGTCCGGGCCGCCAGAGTCGACGGAGGCGTCGCGCCGTGGTCCGCCGAGGAGACGAGAATTGCATCCAGCACCCTCTCCGCCCCAGGGCTCGGAATCTCCCCGACAATCAGCAGGTACACCGCTCCGGCGTAACCGACGCGCCCCATGAGCTCGTCAATGCGGTAGCCGCGCATCCGAATCTCGTCGGGAGCGATGCAGCTAATCTCCGTAGTCCAAGGTGACTCTTCATGTTTTGGCATGGCTCTCTCCAAGGCGTTCTTGTATGACCGCCGGCAGCTCGGCAAAGTCCTCCACCACCGTGGCACCGGCTTCCCGGAGGGCGACAACCTTCCCGGCGTGGGAGCCCCGGTTTCCTTCGACGATCGCGCCGGCGTGGGAGAAGCGCACCCCTTCCTTCGCCGCCTTCCCGCCAATGTAGGCGAAGACCGGTTTCGTGATCTCGCCGGAGGCAATGAGCTCAGCGACCTCTTCTTCCTGGCTGCCGCCGATCTCTCCGAGAATCGCGATTGCCCGCGTCTCGGGGTCGGCCTCGAGGGCGCGGCACACCGCGGCGTGTCGCGTCCCCACGACACTGTCCCCGCCGACGTGCACCATGCTGCTCAGGCCCACTCCCCGTCGCGAGACGTAGTAGGCTAGCGAAGAAGTCATACCCCCGCTTCGAGAGCTCAATCCCAGCGAGCCAGGAAGGAACCACTCCCGCGCCGACTCCGCCCGACCGCCTATCATGCCTGCCACGGCGCGCCCCGGGGAGATGATTCCCAGGGTGTTCGGGCCGACGAAGCGGCCACCATTGGCCCGAGCCGCCGCGTGGATCTCCAGGACATCGTACACGGGAACGCGATCGGGGACGACAACGCACACGCCGACCCCGGCATCCAGCGCCTCGATTGCAGCGTCCTTTGCCAGTGGCCCGGGGACAAAGATGACCGACAGGTCAATACCGCCGCTATGTCGGACGGCCTGCTCCACCGTGTCGAAGACCGGGATCCCCAGGACCTCGGCTCCGCCCTTACCCGGGGTCGAGCCGGCTACCACGCGGGTACCGTAGTCGACCATGAGCCGTGTGCGGGCGCTGCCCTCCCTGCCGGTGATTCCCTGAACGAGAACCCGGGTGTTCCCGTCGATCAGAACGCTCATGATTGGTGCTCCGTGCCGCCGGGGGCTTTTCCGCCCGGCGTCTCCCCGCCCGGCCGGCCCTCGGTTATGTTGAGAGGCAGCTCCACGAACCCTCCGC
>CAZUVX010000048.1:9073-20687 GCA_964623865.1 uncultured Spirochaetaceae bacterium
TCCCCGCCCGGCCGGCCCTCGGTTATGTTGAGAGGCAGCTCCACGAACCCTCCGCCGAGGCCGTGCCGGCGGCACTCCACCTCGCAGGCCAGGCACTCAATGCACTTCCCCGCCGCCGCCTCTTCCCGGGCGATTGCCAGGACGGGCTTGCCATCTTCGACTTTGAGGATCTGCGGCACGCAAGCGGTCACGCAGGCGTGGGTGGGACAGTCCAGGCAGGTCGGGTGGTGGTAGGAGACCCGGCCTGTCGGGGCGTCGAAGCGGTAACAGCGCTCATCCGTGAGCCAATCCGGCCGCCGCCCCGCATCCAGGGCGCGGTTGGAACCGAGCGCAGCGTCGGTCGGAGTGTCGACGCGGCCAACAAGCTCCTTGAGCACCGAAGCACACTCGGCCACGCTCTCGTCCTTCGTGAAGCCCCGGATCGGGGCCGGCAGGTTCCGCGTGTAATCCTCGAGAATCCGGACCGCCTCGCGCTCGAGGTTGCCGCCCAGACGCATGACCACGGGGAGATCCATCTCCATCTCCCAGAAGGCCTTCACGAGCCCCCGGGCGCTGTGAACCTGCTCTTGCGAGGCTACGCCGGAGCCCGATCCGAAGTAGCCGACAATACCGGGCTGACTCGCAATAATGCGGGCGGCGCGGTAGATCTTCGAGGCCGGCGGATTTCCTGAGGTGTCACAGTAGTTGGCGGCCCGAAAACCCGCGGCAGTGAGAGCGTCCATGCTCATCATGGAGCCGCCGCCCCCGGAGCCGTGGAAGCCCACGTAGCGCTGCGACGGGGAAAACTCCGCGGCGAGCTGGGCAAAGTAGAAGGTGCCGCGGTAGTCGTCCCGCTCAATGGCGTAGGCCAGCCGGTCGAGGGCCGTAGGCGGATTGGCGAGCTCCCGGGCAATTTCGATGCCGAGCTCCGGATGGCGGAAGACCGCGTAGTCGTCAACGGTCATCCGGCAATCCGCGGCGAGGTAGCGGCCGTCGGCGGTCCGGACAATGGGGTTGATCTCCAGGGAGCGCGCTTCCAGATCCCGACCGAGCTTGAGGGCGGCCAGAACAATGCGGGAAAGGGCGACGAGCTCCGTCCCTGCGGCACCGGTCCGGGCAAGGACGGAGCGGACCCGGTGGGCGTAGAGGGGTCCGACAACCGGGACGCTTCCGCGAACGACCTTGTCGGGCTGGTCGGCGAGAACCTCCTCGATTCCACTGCCGCCGACCGGGGAAAAGAGGTAGGCAGGCTGCGCGTCGGCATCGTCAATGAAGTAGGAGAAGAAGTACTCCTTCTCAATGGAAAGGGCCTCCTCCACCAGGACGTGGGTGACCGGAAAGCCGCTCACCTCCCGGGAGAAGAGGTCGGAGAGGGCCGGTGCCAGGTCCGCGGCAGCATCGATGCGAGTAATGAGTCCTTTGGCAAATCGGCTGGTGGTCCAGACCTGCGCCTTTGCGAGAACGGGATAGCGGAGATCCTGCGGGAGGGGATCCGCAACGCTCAGCAGACGCCCGGTGGGCACGGCTACGCCGTAGCCGGCAAGCAACTCCTTGCCCTGGTGCTCGTGGAGTCGAGCCAACGTGTACTCCTTGGGTCGGCAGTCATGAAAGGGAAGGACGGCGACGCAAGCGCCGCCGTCCATAGATCAGGCAGTGCTTACTGATCAATGAAGAACTGATAGGCGTACTCACCCAGCTCGCCCTGCCAGATGTGGCGCGGGTTGTAGCTGGTAGGGGTGTTCTTGACGTAGTTCTTGGCAATGAACAGGTCGGGAAGCTGACCGGCAACGCCGATCACCACGAGCTGCTCCGCCTGGTTGGAGAAGATCTCCGTCATGAGCCGGGCGTACTCGTCGCTGTCGGGAGGTGCCTGCCGTGCTTGCTCAAAGGCTTCCTCATGGTCCTTGACCCACTGTGGCGGCTCTTCGCCGGGAAGGTTGCCGGTTTCACCCTGCTCTTCGGCGGTGAGCCAGTCGAACCAGCCCCGGGCGGCCCAGCTGTAGTTCTCGTCGCCGAGAACCGCAAAGGACTCATACTCCTGCAGGTAGGCAACACCCTCAATGGTTACATCGTAGGTGCCCGCATCCAGAGACTCGTTGTGCAGGTCGTTGCCGACGTTGCGGATCTCCGTGCGCAGGCCCACCTCCTCGAAGTACTCCTTGAGCAACTCCGCCGCAAGTGCCGGGTCACCTACGCCTTCGATCCCGTCGGTCGTAATGAGCACCATGGTGAACTGATTGCCGTCGGGTCCACGGCGGAAGCCGCCGTTGTCGCGCTCATCCATGCCGAGCTCATCCAGGAGCTCGCCGGCCATGTCGACATCGTACTGGGCGTAGGAGTCGGCCCACTCTTCCTGGAACCACGGCTCCGAGGGCTTTGCGGTCGCCTGGCCGGGATTTGCCTGGCCGCTGAAGAGCACCTCGTTGACCTCGTCCCGGTTGATAGAGACCGAGATCGCCCGGCGGAAACGCACGTCTTGATAGAGCTCGCGCTTGACCGCATTCTCGTTCGTCAGGTTCAGCAGCACCGAGAGGTTCGATGCCATGAGGCTCGGGATGGGATTGACCGTATACTCCCCGGCGTCCTCGTTCTGCTTGAAAAGGGTAAAATCGGCGAAGGCGGTGAACAGATAGGCCACATCCGACTCCCCGGAGACGATCTGGAGGTTGTAGGTCTCCCGGTCGACGATTTGGGTGACGATGCGGTCCACGTAGGGCAGCTGTCGCCCTTCGGAGTCGACGCCGTAGAAGTAGGGGTTGCGTTCTAGGACCCGCTGGTCACTGCTCAGCTCCTTGACATACCAGGGGTGCAGGGTCGGCTTCTCGCTGATTCCCCAGGGGTTGTAGGCGTCGTCGAAGGCCTCCTGCCAGCTGTCAAAGCCATCCTCGGCGGCCAACTCCTCGGCGTCAGGGTTGAAGTCCGGATGATACCGACCCAGGAAGTGGGCGGGCTGGATGTTCATGATCTCGTTTCCAGCGTTCCCGGCCAGCTCTTCCTCCCAGCGCGGCTTGGGTTTGTTCAGGGTGAGCTGGAAGGTCCACTCGTCGAGGGCCTCGAACTCAACCTCGTAGCCCTTGCGCGGGTAGTCCAGGTTCCACCAGGTTAGCTCCGGATCCTGGGCCATGACGTCATAGACAATGCGAACATCATCCATGGTGACGGGGGTACCGTCCGACCACTTCATGCCCTTACGGAGAGTAAAGGTCCCAACGGTGTAGTCATCCGAGATCTCCCAGTCTGCGAGCACGCTCGCCCGGAGGTTCCCCTCCATATCCATCTGCAGGAAGCGCGGGCTCATCTCCGGCGCCGGCATGAGATCGTTCCACGGATCCGGCCCGAGGGCGAAGGAGAAGAGCGTTCCACCGTACTCTCCCGGCTCACCAAGCAGCAGAAGCTCGGCCGGCTCATCCGGAAGGCGCTCCTCCAGGGGAGGAAGCTCACCGGCCTCGACCATCTCGGCCAGCATGGGTGACTCCAGGGCCATGGTGGCCTCGTCCATGGGTTCCTGCGCGGACTCAGCCGCTTCCTCCCGGCCACCTCCCGCAAAGGCGGTGGCGATCATGAATACGCCGAGCATCATCACGATGCCGACAACGCGAAGCGTTCCTTTCATCTGTTCCTCCTTAAACCGACGCCCGTCCGCGGTCGCCGATTTGACTCCTAAGATTCCGTCCTCGGCTTTGCCGGGGCGTTACTGCCGGTATTGCGAAAGGGCGCCATGCGCAGGTCCGTGGCGAAGCGCCGCAGCCCCTCCCTGAGCCCACGTTCCCAGACATCCCAATCGTGGCCGCCGTCGTAGACGCGGAACTCCGCATCAATTCCACTGATCCGGGAGGCTCGCGTATAGAAGAGATGGGCCTCCATGTCCAGGTCGTGCATCATCTCCTTCGGATCCGGGTGCCTCCACTCGTCGTCGCCGACGGCAACGAAGAAGCGCAGCGGGGCGCGCCCGCCGGGAAACGCTTCGAGCAGCGAGGGGTAGTTGAGCTCCCGATAGCGCTCCGCGCTGAACCGTTGAGGTCCGGCTCCGAACGCACCAAACTCCCGAGTGCTGCTTTCCGCCGGAGGAAGGGGTGTGTAGACCGCCGGACTCAGCACAATGGCCCCGCCGAAGCGGTCGGCATGCGCCAGGGCGTAGCGTATGGCGCCGTAGCCTCCCATGGAGTAGCCGACAAGAATGCGTCCGTGACGACCGCCAATGGTCGGAAAGCTCGCGTCCACGTGGGGAAGCAGATCCGAGATAATCGCTGTTTCCACGGCATCGGCGTCGGGGCTGTCAAAGGTACTGTCGATGTAGTAGCCGCCCCGCTCGCTTCCCGGGGCGTCCGGGGCAACGGCAATGACCGGTGGAATAACCTCGTTCCGAATCAACTCGTCGAGAACCGGGCCTACCCGACGCCAGTCCATCATGGAGTCGCCGCGGCCGTGGAGGAGATAGAGCACCGGGTATCGGGCGCCCTGCCCCGCTTCGCCCGTTCGCGGAGCGTTCGCGCTCCCGACGGCGACGCTTATTCCTCCCGCGGCGAGCCGCAGATCCGGTGGCAGATACAAGAGGTAGTCGAACTTCCGGTCGAGAGTCGACGAGAAGAACTGCGCCTCTCTCATCTGCCCCGTCTCCTGGGCCACCGTCGGAACGGCGACCATCAATCCCCCGGCGGTGATCAGACCAAAGAGACAGAGGATCTCCGCCCGACCCGTCCTCGTCCGGATCATGCCACGCTATCCGACCTCCACGGCGAGCCGCGCAAGCTCTTCCCCGAGATCAATGACATCTTCTTTCGCGGCAAAGCTGAGACAGGTTCCGGCGGGCCGGCGCACCGGCTCAACCCAGTCGGGAGGAATGGCGCCGAGCCCGTGGCGCGCCCCGGCAATCGCGCCGACAATTGCGCCGATGGTATCCGCATCCCGTCCGAAGTTCGTCGCCCAGAACATGCCTTGCCGGTAGTTGCCGTCGGTCAGGCGCGAGATAGCGTAACTCTGGGGGATCGCCTCTTCGACTGCGGCGTGCTCCGGGGTGAAGAAATCGGTGTGAATAGCCTGCCAGACCTCTTCCACCGAGTCTGCACCGTGGCACAGCAGCCGCGCGCGATCCATGGAGCGGCCCAGCCAGCTGTTCGCGGGAATGAAGGCAAACATTGCCTCCTCAATCTCCGCTGCGTCCGCGCCCGTCATGGCCGTCGCTACTCCCGCGGCAATCGCCTGGGCCGCCCAGACGCCGCTATCCTTGTGGCTGATCGCAGCTTCCACCGCCGCCGCGGCGCCGGCCCGCTCGGGGTCCCCGGCGAAGACAATGCCGATGGGAGCGACCCGCATGGCTGCACCGTCATCGTTGTTCAGAACGTTGTCTTCGCCGGATTGCGGAGCCGTGAGTCCGCGGCGGAGGTTTTCCACGGCACCGTAGAGAGGACGCCCGCCCCGGGCCAGCATGCCGCCCTCGTCGAGAATGTACCGGTGCCACGCCCGCGTCACACTGTCGTAGGTGAGCTCTCCCCGGACGTCCAGTACGGTCCGGGCGGTAAGCACGGCAAACTCCGTGTCATCCGTGCTCTTCGCGCCCGCGTACATGTCCGTGATAATGCCGTAGCGGCGCCGGTGCTCTTCGGATCTACCGATATCGCCCATGGCGTCCCCTACGGCGACGGCCGCCATACAGCCCTTGGCACGATCCGACAGGAGTGCGAAATCGGAGAGGAGCCTTCCCCGTGAGATGCTCCTGCCTTCCGGTTTCACTGTTTCCATTGCGGCCTTCCTCTCGTAAGCGATTGGACCCCCGTCCTCTCGGTAACGCTACCGGTATCGCTCCCGAAAAGAGTAGCACGGCTTTTTGGTGTGCGCAAGCGCGATTCTTCCATTACCCTACGCCCTTGAGGGTGAGCTCTTTTGAAAAGTGACACGCCGCGAAGTGCCCTGGACGGACCTCCCGCAACGGCGGCGCCTTCGTTCGGCAGATCTCTTGTGCATAGGCGCAGCGCGGGTGGAAGTAGCATCCCGAGGGCGGATCCGCAGGGTTTGCCACCTCCCCACGCAGGAGGATGCGCTCCGACCGCCGCCGCGGCTCCGGCTTGGGAATGGCGGAGAGTAAGGCCTCCGTATAGGGGTGCTGCGGTGACAGGTAGAGATCCTCGGTCTCTGCGAGCTCCACGATCTTCCCCACGTACATGACCGCCACCCGGTCGGAGATGTGTTCAATGACACTGAGATCGTGGGCAACGAAGAGATAGGTCAAACCGAACTGCTCCTGCAAGTCCTGCAGAAGATTCAGAATCTGCGCCTGAATGGACACGTCCAGAGCGGACACCGGTTCGTCCGCGACAATCAGCCGGGGATTTGTCGCGAGAGCCCGGGCAATGCCGATACGCTGCCGCTGTCCGCCACTGAAAGCGTGGGGATAGCGTTTGATGTGCTTCACATCCAGGCCCACGACGCGCATGAGCTCTTGCACCCGATCTTCTACAGCGTCCCGGGACATTCCGAGGGCCTGCACCAGCGGCTCCCCGACGATCTCCAGAACGGTCTTGCGGGGATCCAGTGATGAGAAGGGGTCTTGAAAGACCATCTGGATATGCTTCCGGATACCCCGCAGCTCCTTGGCGGAGAGGGCGTTGAGGTCCACCATCGCATCTGCCAGACGCAGGTGGATCGATCCGCCCGACGCACGAATGCCCCTCATGACACAACGCCCGAGGGTGGTCTTCCCACAACCGCTTTCGCCGACAAGGCCGAGGGCCTCCCCTTGATTGACCGTGAGGGAGACGTCGTCAACGGCCTTCACGTCGCCGACGTGGCGCCGGAGAAAGCCGCGCTCAATGGGGAAGTATTTCCGGACGTTGCGAACCTCCAGAAGCGGCCGGGGCGCCTCGCCTGCTGATCCGTTGCGGACAGCGGTATTGGGCGTTGCTGGAACATCAGCCATTGGTGACGGGCTCCTTCGCAGAGTGGTGGAGGAAACAGCGGCTTGCGTGCCCTTCCGTCGTTTCGACCAACTCGGGCACCGCGACGTCGCAGACGCCGGGCATGCGCTCGGGGCAACGATCAAAGAAGGGACAGTATCGGGGAAGCCCGATCGGGGTCGGCACGTTGCCCTCAATGGCGTCCAGGCGCGCCCGCGCCTTACGACCGACCTTCGGAATGGACTTCATGAGCTTCCGGGTGTAGGGATGTAGAGGATTGTCGAAGACGGTCTCCACGGACCCGGACTCAACTACCTTACCGAGGTACATGACCGCAACGCGGTCGGCCATCTCCGCAATGACCCCCAGGTCGTGGGTGATGAAGAGAATCGACATGTCGAGCTGTTCTTTGAGCTCGGCCATGAGCTCGAGGATCTGCGCTTGAATCGTGACATCCAGCGCCGTGGTCGGCTCATCGGCAATCAGGAGGGATGGCCTGCAGGCGAGGGCCATGGCGATCATGGCCCGCTGGCGCAGCCCCCCGGAAAGCTGATGCGGATAGGACTGCATGCGCTCGGCGGGCTTGGGAATGCCCACCCGATCGAGCATGGCAATGGACAGCCGTTCCGCCTCCTTCTTGTCATGTGTCTGATGGAGGAGGAGCACTTCGGTGATCTGGTTACCGATGGTGTGCACCGGAGAGAGACTGGTCATGGGCTCTTGAAAGATCATGGAGATGTGGCGGCCGCGAATGCTGCGAATCGTGCTGCCGTTCCGCCGGAGCTTAGCCAGATCGATGGTTCCCTCCGCGCCGCGGTCAAAGATGATTGATCCCGAGACGATCCGCCCGGGAGGAGGCACAATGCGCAGAACCGACTGCACGCTGATACTCTTGCCGCAGCCGGACTCGCCGATGATGCCGAGAGTCTCCCCGGGATAGACCTGAAATGACACGTTATCGACAGCCTTGAGTACGCCGTCATCGGTATAGAAGTAGGTTCGCAACTCAGAAACGTCTAGGAGTGGTTTTGCCACCAGGTTCACCTCTCAGCCCCGATCCGGCGCCGGTACCGTTCTCGGTAACGCTACCGGAGCCGGAACATCAGCCTATGGCAGCCCTGCGGCGCTGTCAATGAAAACTTTGGACGCCTGGCGTCGGCGCTTGTCCCGGATCCAGAGTTGCTCTATCCTACGCCCTAAGAGAACAATGACCATCAAAGATATCGCTGAAGAAGCACAGGTCTCGGTCAGCACGGTTTCTCGCGTCTTGAATGGCAAGCCGGACGTGAACGTCGAGACCCGCGATCGAATTCTCCAGGTCATTGAGCAGCTCAAGTACCGGCCGAGCGGCACCGCCCGGAACCTGGCGCTTCAGCGTACCGAAGTCATCGGCTTCCTGATTCGCGACATTGCAGACCCAAACTTCCCCGAGCTCGCCAAAGGAATCGTGAGCCGTGCTCGAGAGCGCATGCACTCGGTCATGTTCTTCGATTCTCAGCGTAGCCTGGAGATGGAGAGGGAGGCTACCCGCATCATGGAGAGCCAACAGGTAGACGGTATCATTGTCCCCTTCCTGGAGGAGGGGCTGGAGGAGCTGCAGGATCTCCACGCCCAGGGAGTGCCGGTCGTGCGCATCTACCGAGAACGCGAGGTCCCTGAGGTCCCTACGATCGCCCTGGACAACGTCGGATCCGCCGTCACTGCCACGGAGCACCTCATTCGCCTCGGACACCGCCGCATTGCCCACGTAGCCCGAGATCTTAGGGCCTTCTCGGGACGGGAGCGCCTCAAAGGCTTCCACAAGGCCATGGCGGCACACTCCCTTCCGACCCCGGACGTTCTGGTTGTCGAGGCGGCACCGACGCGCGAGGCGGGGTACCGCGCCATGGAGACTCTGCTATCCCTATCGGAGCCACCGACGGCAGTGTTTCTGGCCAAGGACGTCTTGGCCATTGGCGCCTACGAGGCCGCCTACGAGGCGGGACTACGCATCCCCGAGGACATCTCCATTATTGGCCATGACGACATTGAAGCCGCAACGGTCCTCCGACCGAAGCTCACATCCTTGACCACCTTCAGATTCGACCTGGGCCGCGCCGCGGTGGATCTTCTCTTCGAGTCACTCGAAGGAGATACGTCAGAGGCCCGGGAGATCTTCTTCACCCCCGCCCTCGTGGAACGGGAATCGACCGGTCCGCCTCCCGGATAGCGCTGCGCCCCAACCAATTGAAGTACCGCCGGCCGATGAAACGATCCCTCCCTGCCGCTCAAGTTGCGCTTGCGCATCGCTCGGGGCCGTGCTATGTTTCTGCCTACCCCGTCCTCTCGCGAGCGTATATGCATGCAGTGAGAGGTTCAGCGCATGAGCGGCTACATTGCACGCAGGTTACTCTATATGGTAATCCTGCTCGTGCTTCTTTCGGTTGTCTCCTTCACCATCATCCAATTGCCACCTGGGGACTATCTGTCGACCATGGTGACACGGTTACGCCAGATGGGCGTCACCGTGGACGACCAGGCGCTCAAGATCTACGAGGAGCGCTACGGTCTGAACCTTCCCATGCACCGGCAGTACTTCCGCTGGGCCGGGAACCTGCTCCGAGGCGACTTGGGGGAGTCATTCATCTACAACAAACCTGTAGCCGATCTGATCCAGGAGCGGATAACTCTTTCGGCGGTGATCACCCTGGGGACGCTCCTTGTGACCTATCTGATTGCCGTGCCGATCGGCATCTACTCGGCAACGCACCAATACTCCTTCCTTGACTATGTCTTTACCTTTCTGGGGTTTATCGGACTGGCGATCCCCAACTTCCTGCTGGCACTCGTCCTCATGTTCCTCTCCTTCCGCTACTTCGGTTGGAGTGTCGGGGGTCTCTTCTCCCGGGAATTCGTTGTAGAGCCTTGGAGCTTGGCCAAGTTCTGGGACCTCCTGAAGCACCTGCCTATTCCGCTGGTCGTGATCGGCACCGCCGGCACGGCGAGCCTGATCCGAGTGCTCCGCGGCTCCCTGCTGGACGAGCTGCGCAAACAGTACGTCGTCACCGCCAGAGCAAAAGGCGTTGAGGAGCGGCGACTGCTGTTCAAGTATCCGGTTCGCGTCGCGGTGAATCCCATCGTCAGCCAAATCGGCTACATTCTTCCCATGCTTGTCGCCGGCGAGACGCTGACCTCGATTGTCCTGAGCCTGCCGACAGTCGGCCCCCTCCTGCTTCAGGCGCTTCGCCAGCAGGACATGTACCTGGCCGGCAGCCTCCTCATGGTACTTGGCGCCCTGGCCATGATCGGTGTCCTTCTCTCAGACATTCTCCTGGTCATTGTGGATCCCCGGATCCGCTTCGAGGCGAAGGAATCGGCATGAGCGACTACCTGAAACCCTCCGTGACGGAAGACGGCGGACCGAAAAAGCCCGGAACAGCGAAGACCGGTTCAAAGTTCGACGTCCCAGCCCCCGGCCGCAGGGGATTCCCTCCGCCCTGGCGGCGCCGGGGCCCAGGCGCGAAGTTCCGCGGCACCGACGCCGACGGTAACGCCGAGCACGGCGATGACTACTATCTCGCCTCGAGCGCGCAGCTCATCTGGCGCAGCTTCAAGAAGCATAAGCTCGGGGTAATCGGTGTCATTGTCCTGGCCACCATGTACTTCGTCGCCGCCTTTGCCGGATTCTTCGGCCCATACGGCGCGTGGGAACGAAATTCCCACGCGGTTCTTTCCCCGCCGACCCGGATACGGATAGTCCACGAAGGTCGACTTCACGCCCCCTTCGTCTACGCATACGAGACCGCTCGCGACCCGGTGACGCTGGCCCAGGTTTACCAGGTCGACAAGTCTACCCCATACCGAGTGAAGCTCTTCGTACGGGGAGAGCCCTACAACCTTCTCGGCTTCATTCCGGCGGAGATTCGTTTCTTCGGCGTCGAGGACCCGGGAGACATCTTCCTCTTCGGTACGGACACCCTTGGCCGGGATGTCTTCTCCCGGGTGCTCCAGGGGGCCCGGGTTTCCCTGTCTATTGGCCTTCTGGGTGTCATCATCAGCTTCATTCTCGGAGCCATTCTCGGCGGCATCTCGGGCTACTTCGGCGGCGCCGTGGACACGATCATCCAGCGCATTATCGAGTTCCTAAACGGGATACCGAGCATTCCCCTCTGGATGGCTCTCGCAGCCGCGGTACCAACGGAGTGGTCACCAATCGTGGTCTACTTCATGATTACGGTGGTCCTTTCGGTACTCGGCTGGACCGGACTCGCACGAACCGTCCGGGGCAAGATTCTCCAGCTGCGAACCGAAGACTACGTCATGGCCGCACGCTTCTCCGGGTCCTCCGAGTGGTCGATCATCCGGCACCACCTGCTACCCGGGTTCATGAGCTACTTGATCGTGCACATCACCCTGGCCATTCCCGGGATGATCCTCGGTGAGACGGCGCTGAGCTTCATTGGTGTCGGCCTGAAGGCCCCGGTAGTAAGCTGGGGAGTCATGCTGCAGCAAGCCCAGAACATTCGCACCGTCGCGGTCAACCCCTGGCTCATGCTCCCGGGCCTCTTCGTCGTGATCACGGTGCTCTGTTTCAACTTCGTCGGAGACGGCCTCCGGGATTCGGCGGACCCCTACGCCTGAGGCGTAGCGATCTCGGGCACCCGCGCTACCGAGCAGCCGACCGGTTGCCTCACGGACCCACTGGAATGGGGCACGCCGCCTCGGAGGATGGGTTCGGTGGCACAGCGCGTCGCCACAACAGCCCG
>CAZUVX010000049.1:0-3094 GCA_964623865.1 uncultured Spirochaetaceae bacterium
CGCCGCGCGGATGTTCCGTGGGCCGCGCCTGCCGACAGCCGAGGCAGGCACCGCACACGGCACCGGTCGGGTGCGCGCCGCGTCAAGGGCGGAGTAGATGGCCCGCACGCCGCGGCAGGCTGGGAGAACGAAGGCGACCTTGCGTCTTCGCACAGGAGCCTTCGGGCTCACAGCCGTCGGCAGGCGTGCGCCGGGGGTTCCCCGCCGCCCTTGCCGCGGCACGGCCCCGGCCTCGGGGGTGTTGGAACACCCGCCCCGTTGTAGTACCTTTGCGACTCAAACGTGACGGTGTGACAAGGAGGAGAGATGGCTCTGTCGAAGAGCTTCAACCACAAAGAGTTCGAGGACCGCATCTACGAGATGTGGATGGACCGGGGGTACTTTGCGCCGCCGGAGCCGTCACGGGTCGGTCCTGAGGACGAGCGCTTCGTCATCGTCATTCCTCCTCCCAACGTGACCGGGGTCCTGCACATGGGGCACGGTCTGAACAACAGTCTTCAGGATGTGCTGACGCGGTACTACCGGATGAAGGGGGCCGCGACGCTGTGGGTGCCGGGTACGGATCACGCGGGCATTGCCACCCAGAACGTAGTGGACAAGAAGCTTCGGGCTCAGGGGGTCGACCGGTACGAGCTGGGCCGGGAGAAGTTCCTGGAGGAGACATGGAAGGTCAAGGACGAGCACCACGAGGTGATCTCCAGGCAGCTTCAGAAGATCGGCGCCTCATGTGACTGGTCCCGGGAGCGCTTCACCCTGGATGAGGGCCTTTCCCGGGCGGTGCGTGAGGTCTTCGTGCAGCTCTACGAGCGCAACCTCATCTACCGCGGCCACTACCTGGTGAATTGGTGTCCCTCATGCGGTACCGCCCTCTCCGACGACGAGGTGGAGTACCACGAAGTGCACGGCAAGATGTACCACTACACCTATCCTCTTGCCGATGGATCGGGTCACGTCGAGGTTGCGACGACGCGTCCGGAAACCATGCTCGGCGACACCGCCGTAGCGGTGCACCCCGAAGACGAGCGCTACGCCGGCATTGTCGGCAAAGAGGTGATCCTGCCCCTCGCGGAGAGGCGCATGCCCGTGGTGGCCGACGATTACGTGGACCGCGAGTTCGGCACCGGTGTGGTGAAGGTGACCCCCGCCCACGACCCCAACGACTGGGAGATCGGCCGGCGTCACGACCTCGAGATAATCAACATCCTCAACCCCGACGGCACTACCAACGAGAACGTGCCCGAACGCTACCGCGATCTCCCCATGAAGGAGGCGCGCAAGCGCGTCGTCGCGGACCTCAAGGAGCAGGGCTACTTCCTCCGGGAGGAGGGCCACACCCATCAGGTGGGCCACTGCTACCGCTGCGACACCGTGATCGAGCCCTATCTCTCGGACCAGTGGTTCGTCCGGATGCGTCCCCTCGCGGAGAAAGCCCTTACCGCCTGGGAGCGGGGCGAAGTGCGCTTCTTTCCCAAGCGCTGGGAGAACACCTACACCAGCTGGCTTCGCGGCATTCGCGACTGGTGCATCTCCCGGCAGCTCTGGTGGGGCCACCGCATCCCGGTCTGGTACGATGAGGAAACCGGCGAGGAGATCGTCTCCCGGGAAGATCCGGCGAGTCTCCCCGAGTACAAGAACCGCAAGCTCCGTCAGGACGAGGACGTCCTGGACACCTGGTTCTCCAGCTGGCTCTGGCCCTTCTCGACCCTCGGCTGGCCGGAGGAGACCGAAGACCTCAAGACCTTCTTCCCCACGACCACCCTGGTGACGGCCTACGACATCATCTTCTTCTGGGTCGCCCGGATGATCATGGCGAGTCTGGAGTTCATGGGCGAGGTGCCCTTTCGAGACATCTACATCACCGGTCTGATTCGGGACAAGCAGGGTCGCAAGATGTCGAAGTCGAAGGGCAACGGCATTGATCCCCTGGATGTGGTCGACGAGTTCGGCGCGGACGCCCACAAGTTCACCCTTGCCTTCCTGGCCACCTCCGGACAAGACATCCTCCTGGAGAAGGACGACTTCAACTTCGGCTCCAAGTTCGCCAACAAGATCTGGAACGCGGCCAGATACATCTTCATGAATCTTGAGGACGATGCTTCCGGCGCCGCGACCGGCGAGGGAGCGGCAGTGTCCGCCATCCTCTCCCGCTCCGAGCTCGAGTACGCGGACATTGACCGGTGGATCTACCACCGTCTCAACAAGGCCGCGGCGGTGGTGGCGGAGAGCGTGGCGAACTACCGCTTCAGCGACGCGGCACGCGCCCTCTACGAGTACTTCTGGAGCGACTTCTGCGACTGGTACATCGAGGCGTCCAAGCTCTCCCTCTACAGCGAGGATGCCGCGGAGAGGGCGAGGGGGCGCTCCGTCCTCGTCTACGTCTTCGAGGAGAGCCTCCGGCTCCTGCACCCCTTCATGTCCTTCATTACCGAGGAGCTCTATCAGAAGCTGCCGAACTTCCCCGGCGAGACGAAACCGGAGGCGATCATCGTGGCGCCCTATCCGGTGCCTCACGCCGATCGGGAGGATCCGGCCATGGAGCGGCGCTTTCAGGCGCTCCAGGAGCTCGTTCGGAAGGTACGCACCATGCGCAGCGAGTTCACCATTCCTCCGAGCAAGCGCATCCGCTTCCACATTCGCGTGGAGGAGGGCTTCGAGGCCGCAAACTACCTCGCCGCGCGCATCGACCTCATTACGTCTCTTGCCGGCGGAGAGGGCGTAACCCTCGAGCGCGCAGGCACCGGTGATCGAAGCGTGGACACCGGAGGCAGCATTGCCCTGGTCGGCGTCGGCTTCGAGGCGTACGTCTTCCTCCGGGACGTCATAGACGTCGAAGCGGAGGTGGCGCGCCTCAAGAAGAACCGCGACAAGGCCGAGAAGCAATTAGCGGGTACCGCCAAGAAGCTCGCCAACGAAGGCTTCCTCTCCAAGGCGAGTCGGGAGGTCATCGACAAGGAGCGGGAGAAGCACGACGAGCTCTCCCGGCAGGTTGAGCGCATGAACGTCTACCTCGAGGAGCTCCAGCGGTAGCAAGGCGATCCGACACGGCGGCGGTCCCGCACGGCCACGATCCGGCACGGCCACGATCCGGCACGGC
>CAZUVX010000049.1:3194-4925 GCA_964623865.1 uncultured Spirochaetaceae bacterium
GCACGGCCACGATCCGGCACGGCCACGATCCGGCACGGCGGCGGTCCGGTACGGCGACGAGGAGGCCAGCAGTGAGTAGAGTCAGCCTCAAGATCCTGGTAATCGTTTCGATTGCGGTACTGGTCGTAGAGGCGATCATTCTCGGTTTCACCTCTACCGGTGAGCGCCAGGCCCTGATCGATCACTACGTCTTCGAAGCGTCCGTCATCGCCCAGTCGATCGAGGTCGACCGTCTGGACGAGTCCGCCTACCGAAACAGCCTCCTCAACCGACTTTCGGACCTGAAGGTCAGCGCCATACGCGCGGCTCCCGGCGCCGGTGAAGAAGCATCCTACACCGTTGACGAGGGGACCCTGACCTACCGCGCCCGGGGCGTGGAGATCAGGATCGATGTTTCCGCAATTCCGGCGCAGGTGCGCACCTTCATCTGGAATACCGTGGGTCTGGTTGCGATCATTGTGATCGGTACGGTCATCGTTGCCTTCCTGTTTCTCCGGTGGAACGTGGTGCGGCCCCTCATGGCCCTGCAGCGGCGCCTGGACGACATCTCCGGGAGCGAAGGCGATCTCACCGACCGGGTCGACGTGAAGTCCCGGGATGAGATCGGCAAGATCGCGACGAGCTTCAACGACTTCTCCGAGCGGATCCGACGAATCATAGCCGCCATGAAGGATGCCACGGATACCAGCGCAGCCCTGGGGCGGGACCTTGCGGAATCCAGCAGGAGCGCCGCCGGCTCCATCGACACAATATCTGAATCCGTGGTCTCGACGCAGGAGCGGGTCGAAACCCTGAACGGCGAAATCCAGCAATCCGCGACGGCCATGAACCAGATCTCGAGCTCCATATCGACACTCGCGCGCTCCGTCGAGAGTCAGGCGTCGTCGGTTTCGGATGCGGTTTCCGCCGTCGAGGAGATGAATGCTTCCATCGAGAGCCTGGTGCGCATTGCCGGGGAGAAGCAGGAGCTTGCCAACAACCTTCTTGAAACGGCCCGAACGGGATACGAGAAGATGCACGACTCCGTCGAGGCTATCGGCGGCATTGAGGCGTCCACAAACGACATCCTCAGCATGATCGACGTGATCGACAGCATTGCCGGGCAGACCAATCTGCTCTCCATGAACGCCGCCATTGAAGCGGCCCACGCCGGGGAGGCGGGAAAGGGCTTTGCCGTTGTCGCCGAGGAGATCCGTAACCTCGCGGAGCAGACCGCGGAGAACTCCAGGACCATCAGCGAAACCCTGAAGTCCGAAGTGGAGAAGATCAACTTTGCCGGGGAGATGAACCGCGCCGCCGGACAATCCTTCGAGGAGATCGTCGGAGACATTCGTCAGGTCGCCGAGGCCATGGGGGAGATCGTCGCGGCCATGAACGAGCAGTCCGTGGCGAGCTCGGAAATCCTTCGGTCTCTCCAGACCATCGACGATCTTTCGTCGCAGGTCACGGGCGCCTCCAGGGAGATCGACGGCTCCAGCGAGAGCATCAACACCAGCCTGGACGCCGTCTCCAACGCCTCTCAGGACGTTCGCGTGCAGATGACCAGGATCACCGACGAGCTCGGTCGCATCCGGGACATCGTCACCGAGACCGCCGAGCACGGTGAGGAGAACGTTCGCAACCTCTCCGGGCTGCTGGAGCAGTTGAACCGCTTTCGGACGTGAGTCGCCGCCTCTTCTGAAGGGAGCGCAACTCGCGCCACGCCCCGGCGCGGGGATGCGCGCGCGGCGC
>CAZUVX010000049.1:5025-8833 GCA_964623865.1 uncultured Spirochaetaceae bacterium
CCCGGCGCGGGGATGCGCGCGCGGCGCCGTGAAGCGGCCCCAGGTCGGCGACGGCCGATCCGCTTCGGTCGGTCCGGGAACGGGCAGCCTAGGTGATCAGCCCGGCAATGCGGTCGTCAAGGGCCTTCTGGTCCTGCGTGAAGGAGGCGAGTCCCGCAAGATTGAGCAGGGTGTCGACGGCGACCTCGCCGGAACGAATGCGGTCTTTCCAGACGGAGTGGTCCGGGATCTTCCCGTCGTCGGCAATGCGCTGCAGGTCTGCGGACGAAAGCGGCGGAAACATGTCGGCAAGGCCCATCCTCCGGGCGCGGTCGGCGAGTTGGTCCCCCGTGGGCGGCACATCTTCGTCGCAGCTCCGGGCGAACTCCCGGGTGGTTTGGTCCACCTCCCAGAGCTTCTCGATCCTCACCTCCGTCGGCTCGACGTCTCTGCCGAGAGACACCTCGTAGTCCGTTGCAACCCGGTCCTCAAAGGTCACCTCCGTCCCCGCCCGTGCCGCCGCGGCCCGTGCCGCCGCGGCCCGTGCCGCTGCGGCCCGTGCCGTTGCGGCAACCTTCGTGGGAATGGTGAAGACGTCTACGCCGGCGAGCTTCTCTACCTGTGAGGCGTCGCGCATGCTTGCCGCGATCTGCCGCGTCGGTTCCTCTCGATGTCCCGTCAGCTCCCGGACGATGCGTTGCGACGCAATGGTCGCCTTCTCTCCGACGTTCACCCCGTCGCCGAGACCGTGGTCCTTGACGTAGGAGTTAAGGCGTCCCAAGAAAACGTTGCAGTACTTCGGTCTTGCCACCACCGAAACGACTGCGTTCTGCCTGGCGGAAAACTCCAGGGTGAAATTCACCGGAATCCCGAGCTCCCGCAGCTTCCGCGCTCCCAGGAGACCCGTTGCAGTGAGGGGCACCTTCACAATGAACTTCTCCGGAGAGATCTCGTGGAATCGTCGGCCGTAATGGACGATTCCGTCGAAGTCGTCGGCGAGGTCCGTATGGAGCTCAACGCTAACGTTCCCGCCGAAGGTCCGGACCAGCCGCAATCCATGCCTCGCGTTCAGGATGAAGGCGATCTCCTGAATGCGCTGCCTTGTGTCGACTCCTTCCAGCAGTGCATTCGCCGTGGGAATGAAGTCGTCGTAGATACCCTTTTGAATCTCGTTGTTCAGAAGGGTGTTATTCGTTGTCAGGGCGCTCATCTCGGCGGTCCAGTTCTCCTTTGCCGCGTCAATGTCACCGGTATCCAACCAGATCTCGGTGCCGGCACTCCGGAGGCCCTGCCAGAACTCATCCGGTCGCGCGGCGAACGCCGAGCCTTCGGCTTCAACCCCTTCGAGAACGAAATCCCTGATCCGGCCGACCAATGTGTCCGAAAGAAATGCCATTGCTCCTCCCTCTTCCCGTTTCATGTTCATGCCGTTCTACGACAGTTCGAGCTGCACCAGTGCCGGCGTCCCGTCGTCACTGATCGTGCCGTATCGTATGGTGAACGTCCGCGCCTTCACGTCCGCTTCGAGGAGCGCCAGACGTCCGTCATGCTCGCGCCGGATCCGGAGCAGGTGGTCCTCCGTCTCGTCGATTTCCACCGACCCCTCTACCGAGAAGGCGGGGTTGGAGGCGCGAAAGCGCAGGAGGGAGCGGAGCTTCCGAACGACGGGACGCTCCACGGCGGCGCTGATCTCACGGATGGCGTAGTTGTGCCGATTGATGTTGCGACCGATCTTCGTCCGTTCCACCAGGTCCACGTCGTTGCGCCCGGCCAGAAGGCCGACGTAGTAGATCTGCGGGATCCCCGGGGCAAAGCACTGCACCGCGCGCGCCAGGAGGTAGGCATCATCATCCTCTCCGAGGGCGGAGTAGTAGGTGCAGTTGATCTGGTAGATGTCGAGGTTGCCGTAGTCCGGGCCGTTGTACCGCTTCTTCACGTTGGCGCCGTGGGTGAACAGATCATCCCGAGCCGCCTCGATCTCCTCCTCGGACATGAGGTCTACCACATCCACAACGCCGATCCCGTCGTGAGTGTCCAGGGTGGTGAATTGATGACGCGGCGCCATGTGCAGCCAGCGCTTCAGGTTGGCCGTCGTTCCGCGGTAGAGGGAGTGAATGAGCAGCATGGGAAGGGCGAAGTCGTACACCCAATAGCCGTGCTCGGCGAGCTTGAGCTGGTAGCGGTGGTGCTCATGCACCTCCGGAAGCAGCGTAATGCCCAGCGCGTCGGCAATGCCCCGCAGATAGTCGAGGATTTCCCAGATCTCCGGCTCCTCGAAGAAGCATTGGGAGTCGGGCTTCTTCGTGGTGTAGGCTACGGCGTCCAGCCGCAGTGTCGAAGCGCCGTTTCGGGCAAGGACCCCCATGAAGACCTCGAGCATCTCCCGGCTCTTCGTGGAGCGCAGGTTCAGGTCGACTTGCTCCTCGGAGAAGGTGGACCACACCCGTTCGGTGGTGCCGTCGGCCATGGTGACATCAATGCAGGGATCCCCGGGCTTCCGCTTGTAGATTCTGTTCAGCTGCTCCGGCGTCGGCGCTCCCCCCGGCCAGAAGCGGCTGAACCGAATGAAGATGTCCGCGTACTCGGACTCATCTCCCAGCCCCAGGAAGTCGACGAAGTATTTCGACTGCCGGGAGATGTGATTAACCATGAGATCCAGGGTCAGCTCGTAGCGTTTCGCCAGGGAGTGGAGGTCGGACCATCGGCCGAAACGCGGATCGAGCTGGTAGTAGCTCGTCGGCGCAAAGCCGCGGTCGGCGGACGATGGGAAAGGCGGGAGGATGTGAACACCCCCGAAGGTGTCGGCGAAGTGCTCCTTCAGGAGGCCCTCCAGGGCTGCGAGGTTTCCTCCAAGGCTGTCAGGGTACGTTATGAGGTGTGGAGCGTTGCAGGGCATGGCCTGGTATCCTCAGATCGGCATTATGCCACGCTCCGCGAAGCGGTGTCATCGGTCGGGCGCCGAGCCCTGCGGCGGCCGCGTCAGTTCGCCCGGGCGGAGCGCCAGTCCTCTTCGTGGGTTCGCAGCGACTCCCGAGTGACCGGGTGCTCGAGCATGCGCCAGTAGAGGTCCACGTAGACAATGATACCGTCCGCGCCGGCGCGGATCGCCGCCTCGGCCTGGGCATTGGTGCGTATGCCGGCGGGAACAACCAGTGGAGCCGGGAGCTGACCGCGGGCGGCGACGGCATCCCGGACCAGTCGTTCCCCGGCGCCTTCCTCCCACTCGTCGGTTTCCGCGATGTAGGGAGCAATGGCTACCGCACCGGCGGCGCCGGCAATGTAGGCCTGGGCGAGGGTGCCGATTGCCGTGACCAGGACGTGATGACCGTCGGCGGCAAGGCGGCGTGTTGCGCTCATGCCCGCGGGGGTCGCCGGCACCTTGGGGCGAACCAGCGGCGATATGGCCGCGAAGTAGTCCATTTCCCGGAGGAAGTCGTCGTGCTCCGGGCCGCGCAACTGCATGTACACCGGCACGCCGGCGGCATCCGTCACGGAGCGCACCACCTCCGCCAGGGGGTGGCCGTCCTCGGTCCACTGCGCCTGTACGGTGGGGTCGGTCACAATGCACTCGGCAATGCCGAAGCTGCTCAGTTCCACAACCTGCTGTGCTGTTCCGCTGATCCAGAGTCTCATGTAGATGCTATTCCCGTTTGCAAAGCCATTCGGCGCACCGGCCGGACGGAGAGCAGCGCCGCATGATCCATATGGTCCCCCAGTATGCCACGACACCCTTGACTATGTCCCGCAATTTGATAGCTTGAGCAATTGACGTGAAAGAACCGGACGATGTGACGACGAGCGATGAACACCGTGCATTGGCACGGAGCAT
>CAZUVX010000049.1:8933-11321 GCA_964623865.1 uncultured Spirochaetaceae bacterium
GAGGAGCACGACTTCACCAAGATCGCCCTTGGCCATCACATGGACGACATCCTGGAGACCTTCTTCATGAATCTGACCCACAAGGGCGAGCTCTCCACCATGTTGCCCAAGATGAGTTACGACAAGTACCGGCAGTCGGTTATCCGTCCCCTGGCGTGGGTGACCGAAGACGAGCTCATCCGGTACACCAACGGCATGGGCGAGGAGCTCGTGATCTGCCGGTGCGGTTTCGACGCCACCTCCAAGCGCCGTCAGGTTCGACCCATCATTGATTTCATGATCGATGCCGAAGGGGAGAAGGTGCGCGAGCGTATGATGGAGGCAATGCACAACCCCCGTCTGCGCTATCTGATCCTGGAGG
The DNA here is from genome assembly GCA_964623865.1 of uncultured Spirochaetaceae bacterium. GTDB lineage: Bacteria > Spirochaetota > Spirochaetia > DSM-27196 > PWMO01 > CAYFQV01. The sequence continues at coordinate 9,295 of CAZUVX010000049.1, forward strand.
AGAACAACATCTCGAACCCGCGGGGGATCTCCGCGTCGGGCGGCTCCGCGCGGCGCCTCCCGGATGGCGGTTCACCGGACGGCTCCGGCCGGGCCCACCGCTGAGGCCCGGAACCGCTACAGAGGGAACTCCCGATTGAGCTTCTTCCGGGAGAGGCCGTAGCGTTCCCTGTTCTCCACGTTTCCCACCGGTTCCACGTGGACAAGGACGTCGTAGACGTTCCCTACCGCCCCCTTTATGGCCTGTTCCGTCTGCCGGGCAATCTCGTGCGCCTCCCGTACGGTAAGGTCGCCATCCACTTCAATGTCCAGGTCGACAATCTGCATTGAGCCGATGGTTCTCACCCGTGTACGGTGCGGGTGCTCCGCCCCGGGCACTGCGTCCACCGCCCGGAAGATCCTCTGGTACGTCTCCCGATCCTTGTACCCCTCCATGAGCTCCGTGTTCGTCTCCACAAAGATGCGAAAGGCGACAAACATGATCCAGAGACTGATCAGCAGCGCGACAATGGAGTCTATGACGGGAGTGTTGAAGAGATAGGTGAAGAGGAGACCCGTCAGTACGCCGATGGAAATGACAATGTCGGCCAGCATGTTCTTCGCGTCGGCAATCAGCATGGCGCTGTTCATCCGCCTTCCCACGGACCGCTTGTGCGCCGCCAGTGCGGACTTGCCGACTATGGATGCCACCGTGACCCAGATGGCGAGCTCGGATGGGAGATCCTGCGGAGCGCCACGGACGAGTTGGCCTACTGTTCTCCAAGCCAGTTGGGCGCCGGCGAAGAGGATAATGAACGAGACCGACTTGGTCGCGATCGTCTCGACCCGGCTATGACCGTACGGGTGGTCGATGTCGGGAGGTTTGGAGGTGATTCGGGCGGCAACAAGGGTAATGGCACTGGTAAGGACGTCGAGGCCCGAGTCGATACCGTCGCTCACCACCGCGGCGCTTCCGGAGAGGAAACCGACCACACTCTTCAGAGCAGCAAGAAGACCGTTGCCGGCAATGCTGATCCAGGAGGCTACGATGATCCGACCTGCCCGCTTCCCGGCGACAGCGTCACGTTCAGTCATGGCGAAACTCTAGACGACCCGGAAAGCGCGGTCAAGATTGTCATGATCCGGCGCCGCTCGGCTCCACGGCTCAGAACAAGAAGCCGACCGACCCCCCGGCGACGACGTAGAAGTCGTCGAATCCCCGCGCCTCCGTCGCCACAGTTGCCGACACGAAGAGGCTCGTTCCCGGCACGACCGCGTGTCCCTCAACGGCTGCTGCAAGAGGAAGGTCGATGCCGAAGCCCCGGCCGAACGGCGTTGTCCGCAACGCCGTCGAGGCGCCCACGCTCCACGCCGGTGTATCGTACATGGCACCGATACGGCCGTACATCCAGGCGTGCCATCCGCCGGTACCGGCGGTCCCTGCGGCATCCGGGTCGTAGGTGACCCGACCCGGCGACAGGATGATCTCCGGCACCGCGACGAGGCTCGCACGTCTCCCAATTGCCAGCGGCGCCGAGAGGCTCACCCCGGGAAAGCTCGTCAGCGTATCGGGCCCATCCCTCGAGCCGTCGGCAGCCGCCGCCTTCACGCCGCCCCGGAGAGCCACGGCGGCGGAGACGGGGAATCCGCCGGTGGAGCCGGGCCCGCCGAGGAGCTGTTTCTTCACCGAGGCGGCGGCAAACCACCGCGGCACCGACCCCGTAATGAAGGTTGCGCCCCCCTGGGCGGCCGTCTCCACGTTGCCGGGGCTGCCCACGCGGAGTGCCGCGAAGGCAGGTACGCGGGCTGCCGCCGCCCCATCCGCGATGGTACGGTGTCCCAGCGCCGTCGCGCCGAGCTGCCGAGACCCTGCCGGGAGCACGTCCGGCGTCGCGGCATACGTGAGTCCCGCCACCCCGCTGACGGTGCCGCGATAGCGAATGACCAGGGATGAATCAATGGTCACGGCTGCGGTCGCCTCATCCGCACCCTCGAAGCCGTCGCCCACTCCCTGGACGACGACGAAGTACGTGCCGTCCGGGGCCACCG
>CAZUVX010000049.1:11421-14067 GCA_964623865.1 uncultured Spirochaetaceae bacterium
GCCACCGCGGCACCGGGATCGTCCCCGTTGCGACGGTTCACCGAGCCGTCCCAAACGGCCCGTCGGCTCGGTTCATTCATGACGCCCAGGCGCTCCTCGTACACGACGGCGCCGTCCTCGGACTCGACACGGAGAGTGCCGCGACCCGGCGTGGTAATGGTGAACCTCACCGCCGTCGTGCCGATTGCGCCGGCGTTCGCCGGCGAAAAGCGCTCTCTCGAGACGGAGATGCTCGTAATCTCGAAGTCCAGGGGCTCGAGCTCCACCGGAAGGGAGGTGGTCTGCATCTCCCGAACGGTGACGGTGGCCCGGAAGTCCTCATATCCGAAACGGCGCACCTGCACCATGTAGCGGCCGATCGGCAGCTCGTAGGTATTGCCTTCAATGTCGACGGCAATGGAGGATGCGGCGGAGCCGTCAATGCGTACCACCGCGTTCTCCACATCTCCGGTAAGCTCCAGACGGCCCGTGATGGGTTGGAGCTCAATGTCAATCTCCACGCTCGAGCCGTCCTCAACGGTGATCCGCTGGGTCACCGTGACGTAGCCGTCCGCCTCCACCCGAATGGTGTAGCGTCCCGGATCGAGAGTCGCGATCGACAGCGGCGCCTCGCCCATGTAGCGGTCGTCCAGATAGACGACGGCATCCACGGGAGTCGTCGACACGGCGAGCATATCCCGGGGCTCCTCGTCGCCGTCCTCGTCGCCGTCCCCATCGTCCTCCCCGTCGTCTTCCTTCGGGCTGATCGCGCGGCCCTCGTCCCGGTCCTCTTCCTCTGCCGGCTCTTCGTCGTCCTGATCGTGCTTGTCGGTATCGACCCGGATGACGTCGCCCGCGAGAGAGCCGCTGCCGGTGGCACAGCCGGTGAGGACCAGCACCGCCGCCGCCAGCGCCGCCAGGATTACGCGTCCGGCAATGAGAACGTTCGGTTTCATCTCCGTGCTCCTGTTGAGAACCTGCACGCCAACCCTACACCGTCGGCGGCGGGGTGTACAAACCTCACACGACGATCAGCTCCACGCCGCGCTCCTGAATGCCGCGGGCGTACTCCTGGCTGATGCCCCGGTCGGTGATGACCGTATCGAAGTCGCTCACCTCCGCGAAGAGCGCCGGCTGCACCCAGCCGAACTTGGAGGAGTCCGCGACCAGAATTCTTGACAGCGATGAAGCCAGGGCCGCCTGCTTCGGGGCGATCTCGTACGCGTTGAGGCAGGTCACGCCGAGGTCGAAGCTTACCCCTGCTGCGGATATGAACGCCTTGGTCGCGCGATTCCGGCGAATGAGCTCAATGGCTTCCGGACTGGTCATCATGCGTGTATTCGGGTGGAAGTAGCCGCCGGGAAAGATGATATCGACCCGATCCATGTCGACGACCGAGAGAAGAACGTTCAGGCTGAAGCAGATGACCGTAAGCGGCACGTCGCCGGGAAGCCCCCGGGCGATGTACTCGGTGGTCGTGCCGGTGTCAATCAGAACTACGTCGGACTCCCGGACGAGGGAAGCTCCGCGGGCGCCGATCCGCGACTTCTCATCTACGTGCTTCGTGCCTGCGGATACGACGGAGTAACGCGCCGCCCCCTCTTCCGAAGGGCCGGTGTAGACAACGCCGCCGTGTACAGTCCGGACGGTGCCCTCCTCCTGCAGCTCCGCCAGATCCCGCCGCACGGTCATGTGAGACACGTCCAGGTGTTCCGCAAGCTCTCGAATGGTGCATCCGCTGCGCACGCGAAGGAATCGTGCTATTTCGCGGAGACGGGACTCCCGTTTCATGGCTTGACCCATTTACTTGACACCTTCCTGAACATGTGAAAGAATTGTACCTCAGATTGTGACATATCGAAAGCAGTTTGTGAACAATAGAACTATCGGATACGAGGCAGCGCCGGTACGTTCGGATGTGCCGGCGCCGGAGCGGTGAGTAATCACGCGCTGCGGCTTCGTACCGGGGACCGACGGCGGCACGCCGCATCGGTCTTGCAAGGGGAGGCATCCATGCGAAGCGGAATTGAGCTTCGGACCTACGTGTTTCTGGACTCGTTGCAGTTGCAGATGGCGTCGTTCATAGCGACGATCTCGAAGGGGTACTTCCCGGTAGCCGGGCAGGCGTGCTCCATCCTGGAGATATCTCCGGGGATCGAGATCAATCGGCTCACGGATGTCGCCCTGAAGGCGACGAACGTTGCACCGGGGATCCAGATCGTCGAGCGCCTCTTCGGCCTGCTCGAGGTGCACTCCGACTCTCAGGCGGACGCCCGGCAGGCCGGCGAGTCCGTCCTGAAGGAGCTCGGTGCGAAGGAAGAGGACCGCATGAAGCCGGGGATCCTCACGAGCCAGCTGATCAAGAACATCTCGGACCACCACGCCCAGCTCATCAACAAGACGCGGTACGGCAACATGGTCCTCCGAGGGGACACCCTCTACGTGCTCGAGCTGGAGCCCGCCGGGTACGCGTACTACGCCGCCAACGAGGCGGAGAAGGCGTCCCACATCAACATTGTCAATGTCATCGGCTACGGAAGGTACGGACGGGTCTACATTGCCGGTCCCGAGTCCGAGGTCGTTGTGAGCAAGGAAATCGTCGAGTCCCGCGTCGAGGCTCTCACGGGCCGCGACGCGTCGGGACAGTCGGAATAACCCACAAGGGTT
>CAZUVX010000049.1:14167-20583 GCA_964623865.1 uncultured Spirochaetaceae bacterium
AGAAACCCACAAGGGTTCAGAAACCCACAAGGGAGAGAGAGAATGGCTGACGTCTTTGAAAATGCCCTGGGCATGATCGAGTGCCGCGGATTCGCGGCGGTTGTCGAGGCTGCCGACGCAATGGTGAAGGCCGCCAAGGTGGAGCTCGTCCAGTACGAGAAGACCGGCGGAGGATTTGTGACTGCCGTCGTTCGTGGCGACGTTGCGGCGGTCCGTGCCGCAGTCGATGCCGGCGGTCGGGCCGCCGAGCGTGTCGGCGAGGTCATTTCCACCCACATCATCCCGCGTCCTCACGGAAACGTCGACGAGGTTCTGCCTCTCGGGCGCGGCGGTACTGCGGCGAAGAAGTAACGCATGGTACTCGGACGCGTTGCCGGAACGGTGGTGTCCACGAACAAGGAGGCGCGCCTGGAGGGTATCCGGTTTCTCCTGGTGGAGAAGCTCGACCCCAGGACCATGGACGGCACCAAGAGCTACGTGGTGGCCATGGACGCCGTCGGCGCCGGAATCGGCGAGGTCGTCTTCTACGTCTCGGGCAGCAGCTCTCGGTTGACCGAAGTCACCGAGGGTAAGCCCGCGGACGCCACCATCACCGCCATCGTGGACAGCGTGGAGCTCGACGGCACGACCGTCTTCCGGAAGGAGTAGCCGTGACCCTTGCGCGCGTGGTGGGAAGCGTCGTGGCGAGTAGCTGCGAGGACCGCGTTGAGCACCCGACGTATCTCCTGGTCCAGGCCGCCGACCGCACCGGCGCCGGGAAGAAGGGCGCCGCGCCGCTGGTCGCGTTGGACGTGGTCGGCGCCGGTCCCGGAGAGCTCGTCGTGCTGGCACAAGGCAGCTCCTCCCGCCAGACGGCGCGGACGGACAAGACCGCCGTGGATGCCGTCGTCGTCGCCATTGTGGATGCCGTGAACGCAGAGGGCCGGACGACGTACCGGAAGTGATGCAACACCCATGACCTTACACAAGGATGTGACAGTTCTCGGCGGCCTCGAGCTCGACAGCGTTGCAGCCGGTGTCCAGGCCCTCGACGCCGCGGTCAAGGCGGCGCCGGTTGCCATCCTGGACGCCCGAACCGTCTGCCCGGGGAAGTATCTCCTTCTCATCACCGGCTCGGAGGCCGCCGTTGAGGCGGCTCTCGCCGAGGGAAGCGACATCCGTCCCGACTGCGTCCTGGACCGGATCTACCTGTCCAACCTTCACCCGGGCGTCCCGGCGGCGCTCGCCGGCGGTGCGGTCGGCGGTGACGGCGCAGCGGCGGCGGGATCGCGCGGCGGCGCGGGTACCGGCGCGGGCGAGGCGGACGGTGTCGGCGACGACATGGACGCTCTCGGCGTCCTCGAGTCCTACACCTCCTTCGCCGTCATTGAGGCGGCGGACCGCATCGCCAAGGCCGCCGAGGTGAAGCTGTTGCACATCCGTATTGGTGACGAGATGGGCGGGAAGGCGTCGGTAAAGTTCTCCGGTCCGATCTCCGAGGTCGAGGCGGCGATTGCAGCGGGAGTCGATGTGCTCCAGGCGAAGGGCGTGCTCTGCAAGCAGGTCGTGATTCCGCGGCCGGACGCGCAGATCAAGCCCTTCCTGACGCGGGGGTAGGCGCGGCCGCCGGCCGACCCCGGCTGCGAGGTACCCCGACCGGCCGCGGTACGGCGCCACGGCACGGCGCCGCGGGACGGTCATTCGCGGTCCCGGCGGCGGACGCCGCAGTGAGGTAGTAGCGTATGCAGGTTGATGAACAGAAGGTTCGCCGGATCATACAGGAGACCCTCCAGGAAGTCCTGGGCCAGGGCGACGAGCCCGCCTCGCCCGGGGAAACTTATCGCACCATGGGCGCGGCAGTCGCCGCCGCAAAGGCGGGATTCAAGGCCTTCCAGCAGGTCTCCCTGGAGAAACGGCGCGAGATGATCGCCCGCATGAGAGAGGCGATCCTGGCGGAGGTCGATGCCATCGCCGAGCTTGCGGTGAACGAGACCGGTCTCGGGCGCGTCGACGACAAGAAGGTGAAGAATCGCCTCGCCGCCGAGAAGACGCCGGGAGTCGAGGACATTGAACCGACCGCCTACACCGACGACGACGGCCTAACCCTCATGGAGAAGGCGCCCTACGGCGTCATCGGAGCCATTACGCCGAGCACGAACCCCACCGAGACGGTGATCTCCAACGGTATCGGCATGATTGCCGCCGGGAACGCCGTCGTCTTCAACCCGCACCCCAGCGCCGCGAAGTGCACGCAGAAGGCAATCGGTATTCTCCGCCGGGCAATCCGGGAAGTCGGCGGGCCGCCGGACGTCATCTGCACGATCGCCGATCCGACCATTGAGTCGGCCACGGAGATGATGGAGCATCCGAACATCGCGCTGCTCTGTGTCACCGGCGGGCCCGGCGTCGTGCGTGCCGCCATGACCACCCAGAAGAAGGTCATTGCCGCCGGTCCGGGGAACCCCCCGGTGGTGGTCGACGAGACCGCGGACATTCCCAAGGCGGCGCGAGACATCGTCATGGGGGCGAGCTTCGACAATAACATTGTCTGCACCGACGAGAAGGAAGTGCTCGTGGTGAAGAGCGTCGCCGACGAGCTTAAGCAGGAGATGAAGAAGCACGGCGCCGTGGAGCTCTCAACGGAGCAGACACAGGTCATCACTGCGTCGGTGATTGCGAATCCCGGGAGCGAGGGCAAGGAGGGCTCGGCGAACAAGCAGTTCGTCGGGAAGGACGCCGCGGTCCTCGCGAGTCTGGCGGGCCTGCAGGTGCCGGCGGAAACGCGCCTTCTCATCTGCGAGGTGGATGCCTCCCATCCGCTGGTGTGGACGGAGCAGCTCATGCCGATTCTGCCGATCGTCCGATTCGACAACGCGGCGCAGGCCATCGACTTCGCCTACCGAGTCGAGCACGGTTTTCGCCACACCGCCTCGATTCACTCGAAGAACATCGACAACCTCTCGAAGATGGCGAAGCTCATGAACTGCTCCCTCTTCGTAAAGAACGGCTCCAACTTCAACGGCCTCGGCGCCGGCGGACCCGGCTTCGCGAGCTACACCATTGCCGGCCCCACAGGGGAGGGCTTCACGCGGCCGCGCACCTTCACGCGGGAGCGCCGGTGCGCACTCATTGGGAGCTTTCGAATCGTATGAAGTACGGACGCGTGGTGGGAGACATCATCTGCACACAGAAGGTTGAGTCCTGGGAGGGGGTCAAGCTCATGCTCGTCCAACCCCTGGATGAGGGCGGCGCCGACGCCGGTGAGCTGGTGGTTGCCTGCGACCCGCTCCAGAGCGGACCGGGAGACACGGTGCTCTTCGAGGGCGGGCGGGAAGCCGCCATGGCCATGCAGCGCTGGTTCAATCCGAGCGACGCAACCATCACGGCAATTGTGGATCGATTTGACGTCGACGCGGACAGGCCCGGCGGCGCCGCGACCAAGCGCACGGGCGGGGGCTAATCATATGCAGCTGGCGCGGGTAATCGGCACCGTCACGGCGACGCAACACATCAATGCGTATCGCCAGGAGAAGCTTCTGGTGGTCAAGCCCGTCAATCCCGACGGTTCCCCGGCAGCGGTCATCCTCGTGGCCATGGACCGCGCCCAAGCCGGCCCCGGCGACACCGTCCTGATCCTGGACGAGGGCAACAGCGCTCGCATCATCGTGGGGGACAAGACGGCGCCGGTGCGGACCATGATTGTGGGAATCGTGGACGCCGTGGAACTACAGCGGGAGCCGCGCGGCGGTTCCCAGCGCGCTTCAGGAGATAGCACATGAGCGGCGAGAATCTCGGGCGCTTCCCCGGCGGAGTCCGGGCGAACGTCATGGCCCACGACAGCTACAAGGAGCGCCGCGACGCCGTGAACAGCGCCGGCGGCACGGTCCGGCGAATCGCGATCGGCGCCGATCACGGCGGCTTCGCCATGAAGGAGTTCCTCAAGGGCGTGCTGGAACGGGCGGGCTTCATGGTCCTTGACGTCGGAACATCGAACGGCGAGGACAAGGTGGACTATCCCGACTTCGCCTACGAGGTGGCCTACCAGGTGGCACGGGAGAACTGCGATCGAGGCATTATGATCGATGCCATGGGAATCGGCTCCAGCATGGTCTGCAACAAGGTCCGTGGCGTTCGGGCCGCCCTGTGCTACGACATGGCGTCGATCCGGAACAGCCGCTTGCACAACAACGCCAATGTGCTGACCCTCGGTGCAACGGCACACACCCCGGACGAGGCCGCCGCCATGGTTCGCACCTGGCTGGAGACACCCTTCGAGGGTGGACGACACTGGCCGCGCATCAACAAGATGATGGCTACGGAACGGAGAACGAGAAATGACACCACAGGATGAACTTGTCGATAAGCTGACCAAAGCGGTCCTGGAGAAGCTCGTTGCCGACGGCAACACGGGCACCGACCCGGCCGGCGCGGTCACCGCAACCCGGGCCGGCAACGTCGGCGCGGGCTCTACAACCGGCACCGCCGCCGGTCCCGCGCAGTCGCCCGCTTCGGGGGTCTCCCCCGAACTCGAAGCGCTGACGGTGGCGGAACTCGCCCGGTACATCGATCACACGCAGCTGAAGCCGGACACGCCGCGGGAGTCGATCGAGAAGCTCTGCGACGAGGCTGTGCAGTGGGGCTTCTACGCGGTCTGCGTGAACAGCCACTGGACTGAGTTCTGCGCCCAGAGGCTCCAGGGCACCGACGTGAAGGTGGCCGCGGTGGTCGGCTTTCCCCTCGGCGCCATGGCGAGCCGGGCCAAAGGCTTCGAGGCGCGCCACGCCGCCGAGCTCGGCGCGGATGAGATCGACATGGTCCTCAACATTGGGGAGCTTCGCGCCAACCACCTGGACGCGGTCCGCAAGGACATTGCCGCGGTGGTTCGCGCCACCAGGCCCAACGTCCTGACCAAGGTGATTCTGGAAACCAGCATGCTCACCGACGAGCAGAAGATCGCGGCGTGCGAGATTGCGAAGGACGTCGGCGCGGACTTCGTGAAGACCTCCACCGGCTTCGGCGGAGGGGGCGCGACGGTCCGCGACATCGCCCTCATGCGGCGCACGGTGGGACCGAAGATGGGTGTGAAGGCCTCCGGGGGCGTTCGCACCCGTGCCGACGCCCTGGCCATGATTCAGGCGGGAGCTACGCGGATCGGCACGAGCTCAGGCATTTCCATTGTGACCGGCGGGACCGGAAGCGGGTACTAGACACTACCACGCCGCCTCGTCCGTCGGCGCGACGACGGTGTACGCCGTGCGTTGGCGGTCACCCGTCATCATCGGCTCCACAGTCTCTTTCCACACCTTGTAGTGCTCCGTCTCCTTGTGCCTCTCCGTCGCTTCCTGGGAGCGGTAAACCTCGTACAGGAGGAACTCCGTCGGGCGCTCGGCGTTCTGGAGAACGTCGAAGCGCAGGATCCCGGGCTCCTGAATGGAGCCGCGGTGGTTCGCCGCCGTCGCCTCCTTGAAGGCGTCGATGTCCTTCTCATTCACGTGAACGGTAATTGCTCGAACGATCATGGCACCTCCTATCCGGTTGGACTCCGACCGCGGTTCGCGTCCGGCGCGCGCTCGGACCGTCGACTCGCGGTCGGTTGCCTCCTATCCCGTGATGTGCGGACCCACCGCAGCGGCAATCTCATGCGGCCGGCGGACCGCATAGAAGCTCAGGAAGGGCAGGGCCCGGGGTTTCTTCTTCTCCCTGCCGGCCGAGACGGTGAAGAGCAGGATCCCTCCGGAGAGGGTCATGACTTCGCTGCCGACGTTGAGGCCGCTCGACATGACGGGAATCACCGTGCCCGCGCCGAAGATCCGCTCGAGGGCCGTCTGCTTGGTCACCAGGTTCGTGATGTGCGGGTAGTAGGACTCCACCGTCGTGTACGGCGCAAAGGCGTAGCGCCGCTCGAAGATAAGCCGCCGGTTGGTCACGTAGAAGCGGTGCCCCCGGCGGTACAGCTCGATCTGGCTCAGCGCGACGATCGCCACACCGCCCGGCACGGCGTATATCCACCAGGCGCCCCCTGGTGACCCGTTCTCGCCGACGCCGGACAGCGCCGTCCCGCCGGCATTGGTTACTACCAGCACAATCATTATGAGGCCGATGATGATGGGCACCACGAGCCACCACAGGTTGATTCGCAGGAATGCGAGCCAGATCGCCCCGGAGAGGGAGATGAGGGCAAACAGAACCACATTGAAGAGGGCCGGAATCATGGTCGGGCTCAGGAAGCGCCCCAACAGCTCGCCCAGCCCGGTGACCGCGATCGCCGGGCCGATCTCCGCCCGGAGCACCATGAACACCACCGCCAGAGCCAGATAGCCCGACCATACCGCCCAGAGGTCCGCAAAGGCCACCGGATGGGGCCTCATCTCTTTCTCGATCTCTTCTCCCGCCGCCGGTGAAAACCTCGCCATGGCTCCAGACTATACCAGAGCCCC
>CAZUVX010000050.1:0-5604 GCA_964623865.1 uncultured Spirochaetaceae bacterium
GGGAAGGGTGAAGCAAGTCCCCGTGCCGAACAAGGGGCCCCTTTTGGGGGTGAACCACATTCCAAAACATCGTCAAGGAGAGTGAAACCGGGCGATACCCGCCCCCTCGGGCTGGGGTGGCTGGTAGCCCGCCCGAACAACCGAGCGGCCGCCCCCCCCCCCCGCGTCTGTCCCCCTCCCGCGACCGTCCCTCCCGCGACCCCCTCCGGTGTCTGAGGCCCCCGCCCGCGTCTGCGCCCCCTCCGGCGTCCACGCTGCGTCCACGCCCGTGGCTGCTTCCGCGCCCACGCTCGCGCCGCCGTTGACACATCCTCTACCGTCCCATACCTTTAGCTGCAATTCGAGCCGAAGGGAGATGCCCATGTACCGGGTCGTGCTGTTACGCCACGGCGAGAGCGAGTGGAACAAGTCCAACCTCTTCACCGGGTGGACGGATGTTGATCTCACCGAAGCGGGTGTCTCCGAGGCGCAGGAGGCGGGACGGCTGCTCAAGGCTGAAGGCTACACCTTCGACTGCGCATTCACCTCCGTCCTCACCCGGGCGGTGCGGACCCTCGACCTCGTGCTCTACGAAATGGGCCTCTCATGGATACCCGTCTACAAGCACTGGCGCCTGAACGAGCGCCACTACGGGGCCCTCCAAGGATTCAACAAGGCTGAGATGGCGGCGAAGGAGGGGACGGAGCAGGTTCACCTCTGGCGGCGCAGCTACGACATCCCGCCGCCCCCTCTCGACGCGTCGGACGAGCGGTATCCCGGTCACGATCGTCGGTACGCGGACGTGCCGAAGGGGCAGTTGCCGCGAACCGAATGCCTGAAGGACACCGTCGACCGCTTTCTGCCCTATTGGCACGTCGAGATTGCCCCGGCAATCTGTGCCGGCCGCCGGGTGATCGTCGCAGCGCACGGCAACTCACTGCGGGCCCTGGTGAAGTATCTTGATCACATTCCGGATGATGAGATCCCGGCCCTGAACATCCCCACGGGTGTCCCGCTGGTATACGAGCTTGATGAAGACCTCGCGCCGATCCGCCACTACTACCTCGGCGATCAGGAGAAGGCGGCTCAGGCAGCTCGAGCGGTGGCGGCGCAGGCCTCCCGAGAAGGCGGAACCGGGGATGAGGTCGCGGCCGGCGCCGGGGACGGTGCTGACGGCACCGCCGCGCGTGCCCCGACACCGCCGGGCAACACCGGCGCAGGCCGGCCCACCTGACGCGTATGCGAAGGACTCCCGAGCACACCGCGCCCACGCGCGCCATCCTGCTCTTCTCGTGCCCGGATACCCGGGGTATCGTCGCCGAAGTATCTCACTTCATCTTCACCTACGGCGGGAACATCATCGACTCGTCCCAGCATCACGACGAGGAGACCAACACCTTCTTCATGCGGGTCGAGTGGGACATCCGCGACTTCACGGTGCCCGCGGACAAGATCCCGGACGCCTTCGAGCCCGTTGCCATGAAGTTCTCCATGAACCTCATGTTGCAGTTCCCCGACAGATCCGCGAGGGTCGCACTCTTCGTGTCCAGGCAGGGCCACTGCCTGCAGGACCTTCTTCTCCGCCACGCCGAAGGTGAGCTCTCCTGCGAGATTCCAGTCATCATCAGCAACCACGAGACCTATCGCTCCACGGCGGAGTGGTTCGGCATACCTTTCCATCACGTACCTGTGACGGGAGAGATCAGGGACGATGCCGAAGCGCGGCAGCGCGCGATCCTTCGCGAGCACGATGTCGACCTCATCGTGCTGGCGCGGTACATGCAGGTCCTCAGTCCCGACTTCGTTGCGGCGTTCCCCAACCGGATCATAAACATCCACCACAGCTTTCTGCCGGCCTTCGTCGGAGCGCGACCGTATCATCAGGCCTTCGCGCGGGGCGTGAAGATCATCGGCGCAACAAGCCACTACGTAACGGAAAGTCTGGACGAGGGACCGATCATTGAGCAGGACGTGGCGCGGATATCGCATCGGGACTCGGTGCCGGACCTGGTGCAGAAGGGTCGGAACCTGGAGAAGCTCGTGCTGGCGCGGGCCGTCGAGCTCCACCTGGAACATCGGATCCTGGTCTTCAAGAACAAGACCGTGGTCTTCGAATAGGAGATCGGAACGTAGGGGAACCACCATGGCGTATGAGATAGAAGTCAAAGCGTGGATAACCGATCCCGTCGCCATGCGAGCGGAGCTCACCGCCCGGGCCGTGTCGATCAAGGACTACGTCAAGGAGGATGTCTACTTCCGGGCTCCGGTCGTGCCCGCTCCCGGTGCGTCGTCCCACCCGGCCGGCGGGTTTCCACCCACGGCTGCAGCCCCCCAGGAGTTCCGTCTCCGCCGAGAAGGTGGGTTCAACGTATGCACCTTCAAGGACAAGACCATTCGCCGCGGTGTTGAAGTCAACCGCGAGTACGAGTTCACCGTTTCCGACGGCGACGCTTTTGAGGCGCTGGTGGTGCGGTCGGGGTGCACGGTCTTTGCGCGAAAACGAAAGGTCGGCAGCGTCTTCGCATTGCCGGAGGCGAACGTCGAGCTTTCCCACGTCGACGGCCTTGGCGACTTCGTAGAAGTTGAGAAGCTCGTGGTAGAGGACCACGCCGCCACCCACGACGCAGCCGAACAGACGGTGCGCCGTATTCTCGAGTCTCTGGGCGTGGAGGAGTCGGCAATCGAAGGACGCCCGTATACGACTCTCATTGCAGAGAAGGAGCAAGGAGCTCTGTGAACCTCTACCGACTGCCCACGGTGCTGCGCGCCGTCGCGTTCGATGTGGACAATACCCTGTACGAGAATCGTGACTACGCGGATTACCAGCAGCGCGTACTCATTGAGCGCCTGGCCGACGGCATGGCAGTTCCCGCCGACCAGGCGGACCGTCAGGTGGAGGAGTACCGGAACCGCCGGGCGGCGGAGACCGGAAGACGCCCCTCCCTGGCCGACACGAGCCGCGCCTTCGGCTTCGACATTGCCACGAGCGTCCGGTGGCGACTGGAGTACGTCGCGCCTGAGGAGTTCCTCGGTCCCGACCCGCGCCTCCGAGAGGTGATGGAGAGCCTTGCGCAGGTGCATGTGGTTGCGGCGGTAACCAACAATCCGGTGGAAATCGGGCGGCGAACGCTTCGCTGCCTCGGCGTGGAGGAGTGCTTCCGCACCGTCATCGGCCTCGACAGCACCCAGGCATCCAAGCCTGACCCGTTGCCCTTTCAGCTGCTGGCCGATACACTCCAGATTCCCCTGAGCGAGACCCTGGTCGTCGGTGACCGCTACGCCGTTGATCTGGAGCCCGCTCTCGAGCTGGGCGGCGGTGCCGTCCTCGTGGAAGGCATCCGCGACACCTACGCGTTGTGCGAGCTTCTGGCGCGGTGTTCAGCGGAACGTGCTCGCCCCGGTACGGAGGCGGTGTCCCGGTACCGGTAGTGCCCGACAGGGTGGTACCCGGAAGGGTAGTGCTCATGGAAAAGCTTCACGACCGATTGGATCAACCCTATCCGCATCTGCTTCGACTCGGCGAGGAGTTGAGAACCATCTGTGCCGCTTCCGAGGCGTGCCACGGATTGAGCATCCAGCGGGTGGATGTTGTCGTTAACATCAAGGCCGGCGGCGTTGGAAAGCGCATCGTCTTCGAGGAGCATCTCGCGCGGATTCGGGCACTCCGTCGGCGCATCGTTGCGGATGCGCGCCACGATCCGGACCGGCACATACCCACCGCGCTCTACGTCACTGAGTATCACGGCCACGCCCGGGAGATTGCACGGCGCATAGTCTTCGCGGCGGAGTGCGAGGCGGAGCGGCGCTTGATTGTCAGCGTGGGCGGTGACGGCACTCACGCAGACCTCATGAGCATGTTCTACCAGGCGCCCCAGCGCGTCCTGGATCGGTTGGTCCTCCTCAGGCTTCCCTTCGGTACGGGTGACGACAACGCCGACGGCCGGACCGTCGAGGCCGCCTGTGAGCTTCTCCTGCACCACTCCGCGTTGACCCGCGCCGCGGCTGTGCGGATGGATGCCGTCGGCATGTCGCCGCGGTTCGCTTTCAACATAGCCTCGATCGGCATTGATGCCTTCATCACCGGCGTGACCAACAGGTTGAAGCGCTTCCTTCCGCGGAACGCCTACCGCATGATCGCCAATCTGACCACCATCTTCTACGAGTGGTTCAACCCGCTGGGGGACATGACCCTCATTCGGGATCCCCGGTCCGCCCACGGAGGGACGGTCTCCCCGGATCTCCGGGGTCGGATCGCTCTGGTGGCGTTCGGAGTTTCGGGCGATCGCACCTACGGGAACGGCATGCGAATTCTGCCGGGGCCGGAGAACGTCTGTGCCATTTCGACGGGCAATCTCTTTCGCAAGCTCGAAATAAAGCGTCGCCTGTACCACGCGACCCACCTGGAGACGGACCTGGCCCACTCATTCGCGGCGCAACGGTTGCTGGTGCAGTACGATCGACGGGTGGCGTATCAAATCGACGGGGAGGCCGCCTGGCTCTCTCCACAGCACTTCCCGGTGGTGTTTACCATTGTGGAGGGGCGCATCCCGGTGTTTGCCCACGCGACGTAACGTGGCTCCCCGTTTGGGGCGGCGCCGCGCACCCGTGGGTCCGCTACGGGACCGGCGCCGCGCACCCGTGGGTCCGCTACGGGACCGGCGCCGCGCACCCGCGGGGGCCCGGGTCCCGGGCTTGCCCGGTGTGCTACTTCGAGAACGTGTACACGGTATTTCGCTGTGCGAAGCGCATACCCGCATTTGCCACGGCGTCCTGCTGATCCTGCCAGGAGTCGGGGTAGTGCATGAGGTACATGCGCTTGCGTACCGAGCCGGGAAGCGTTGAAATCTCCTCCAGGCCGGCGTGAATGCCTCCGGTGAAGAACTGAACGTCGTGGAAGATGGTCTCTATGTTGAAGAGGTCATCGAAGCTGTGGATGAGGTCCGGATCGAACTGGGTGTCCCCGCTGAAGAACACGCGGTCGTCCAGGAGCAGTCCGGTGCTGTGGAAGGCGTCCTCCCAGGACTGCGCCTGTTCGGGATAGTGGCGCGTTCTGAAGGTCTTCACATTGATCTGTCCCACGTTGAACTCGTGGCACTCCCGGGGCAGATCGGGGCGCGGCTTTGGCCGCTCAACGCTCCAGAAGTCGTTGAAGTCGAGAGTCATGCCGTCGTGTCGCTCGTTGAATTCGGCGCCGCCCCGGAGCGAGAGGTTCCAGAGGAGATTCTGGAACTTCTCCGTAATGTAGATGGTGGGTTTGCGACCCGCGACGTAGCGATTGACGAGGATCACTTCTTCCAAACCGCCTATGTGATCCGCGTGCAGATGCGTCACGTAGTAGTTGCGCACGTCCATTACCGACAGCCCCACGTCGACAAGGGCTCGCGATGCAAGCGTACCAAAGTCCACCATCAAGTGATCCTGGCCCTTGATTACGAGAATGTTGTTCTGATAGTTCTGCTTGGCGAAGGCGCTGCCCGTTCCAAGGAAATAGATGGATAGGTTTCCCCGATTCGTCAGGGGCAGCGGCGTTTTTGAAATGGATCGTACCCTCATAATCCCTTCATCGGCACAAATGGTTGCTTCTAGAGCGAGCCCGCAGGGGCCGGGCATACCGTATGAAAACTA
>CAZUVX010000050.1:5704-8709 GCA_964623865.1 uncultured Spirochaetaceae bacterium
CCGCGCCGGCTGCTCGCGTGCGATCGGAAACGTCCGCTTCAGGGCCACTGTTTCTGAGTGAACCGGACAACCATGTGCACCCGGGCGGCCGAATCGGAGCGGTTCTCGATTACGTGGTCCACGTCGCAGTTGTAGAGGATGAAGTCACCCTCGGAAACGGTCGTTTCCTTGGAGCCGGCGCGAACATACACCGAGCCCTCGAGAATGGTGAGGTACTCCTCGGTTCCCGCAGCGTGCGCCTCCGAGTCGAGAATGTCTCCCGCATCGAAGGTGAGCAGATAGATCTCCAGGTCCTCAGCCATCTCAATTGGGCTCAGAACCTGAAGGTGCGGCCCATCCTCACTGGTTTCAAGCGTCGTGAACTCCTCTTTGCGGGTCATGCGAAACTTGCGGGTCGGCTCGCTGCCGCCGTGGAGGAGGCTGTCCAGCTCCACGCCGAGACCCCGCGAGATCTTCCACACCGTCGCGACGGTGGGATTGACCTTCTGAGACTCGATTTGCGAGAGCATGGCCTTAGAGACGCCGCTCTTCTCCGAGAGCACGTCCAGCGTCATCTCCTGCTGTTTTCGTAGGCGTCGGATGTTTTCTCCAATCTGAGGGGGGCGCGTAGATTCCACGTTCACACTCCTTCAATGCCGGGATTCACGTTGACACCAATGCTTGTAAGATATATTTTACGGAAGTTCAATATGCTAAACAATCGCGACATCCAGAGGGTTAGTTATCATGAAGGTACTGGTTACGGGCGCGTTGGGACAGCTTGGTTCGGAGCTCGCCGTTGCGTTGCGGAAACGATACGGAACGAACAACGTCATCCTCACGGACATACGTGACAATATCAATCGGAACCTGATTGAGGAAGGGCCGTTCGAGCGTCTGGACTGTCGGGACGGCGCCGCGGTGGCGGACCTCGTTCGGCGCCACCGGATAGACAGAATCTACCACCTGGCGGCAATCCTCTCGGCAGTCGCCGAGGCCGATCCCGCCCGCGCCTGGGACATCAACATCAACGGTTTGAATGCGGTCCTGGAGGTTGCCCGGGCCGAGAGATGCTCGGTCTTCACGCCGAGCTCAATCGGCGCCTTCGGTCCCAACACGCCGAAGGATTACACGCCGCAGGATACGCTGCAGCGCCCCACTTCCATGTACGGCGTGACCAAAGTGACCGGAGAGCTCCTGTGCGACTACTACCATCGCAAGTACGGCGTGGACACCAGAGGCGTGCGCTTCCCCGGGATCATCTCGAACGTCACCCCCCCCGGTGGTGGAACCACGGATTACGCCGTCGAGATCTACTACGAAGCCGTCCGTAAGCATCGATACGAGTGCTTTCTGAAGGGTGATACCTACCTGGACATGATGTACATGCCGGATGCAGTCAAGGCGGCCATCGACGTCATGGAGGCGGACCCCGCTCAGCTCCGGCACCGCAACGCCTTCAACGTGACCGCCATGAGCTTCTCGCCGGAGGATCAGGCGGCGTACATCCGCAAGTACGTTCCCGACTTCGAGATCACCTACAAGGTCGATCCGGTTCGGCAGGCCCTGGCCAACTCGTGGCCGAACAGCCTGGAGGACTACGCCGCCCGCGTGGAGTGGGGCTGGGAGCCCCAGTACGATCTCGACTCCATGACCCGGGACATGCTGGAGACCATTCGCACCAGGGAAGCTCGCACGGGGGAAACCGATTGACGAAACGGCGCGGCAGGTTCACGCTGTCCGCGTGAGCGCCGCGCCGGAAGTACGCGTTTCGATCTCTCTCCTCGAACCTCCCGTCCCCGGCGATGCGGTGGATCTCTTCTATCTCATCGCGGTCGCCCTTCGCGGCGCCTGCGGCTTCACGGTGATTCGGTAAGAGGAAGGATACTACATCCGGCGCCTTCAGACGTAGTCGAGGGCGCCAGGCACGAGCACCATGGAAGATCGTTTCTACCCTCATCGCCCGGCCGCGAGTCTGCGGCACGGGTTCACGGCGACCGTCCCCGCGGCCATCAGCGCGGGCGTGTACGGTATCATCCTCGGCGCCCTGGCGGCGGAACGCGCCGTCACGACGGGGATCCTGTGGCTGCAGAACACCGTTCTCTTCGCGGGGGCGGCGCAGTTCGTCATGGTCGGCTCCTGGGAGGCACCGCTTCCCGTTGCGCCCATCGTCCTTGCGGTGCTGGCGGTCAATCTTCGGTACACCCTCATTACCGCGACCCTCCGTCCCCTCTTTCTCGACGCCCCGATCTGGCAGCGCTTCGCCTTCATTCACCTCGTGGCGGATGAGAACTGGGCCGTCACCATGGCGGAGCACCGTCGCCGCGGTACGAATCCATGGTTCCTCTTCGGCGCCGGCCTCTGCGTCTGGACCTTCTGGATGGCCGGGACGACCGTCGGCCACCAACTCGGTGCCTTGATTCACGACCCGGAACGCTTCGCCCTGGACTTCGCTTTTGCCGCGGTCTTCGTTGCCCTGGCGGTAAGCTTCTGGCGGGGTAGGCATGATCTCCTGCCGTGGCCGGCTGCGGCCGTAGCGGCCGTCCTTGCCGGTCTCTGGATCGATGGTACCTGGTACGTCGTCATCGGCGGCGTTGCAGGCGCTTCACTGGCGGCGATCCGTCCGCAGGCGGAGGCGGGCTCATGACCGGCATCACTCCCGTTGCAGGATCCTCTCCCGGCCTTACCGCGGCCGTCATGGTGGTCGTGCTCTCCGGCGTCGGCACCTACGTGTTGCGCTTCGGCGGTCTCGCCTTGGCGGATCGGCTTCCCACCGAGGGGGCCACCGCCAGGTTCCTCCGGGCGCTTCCCGGCACCCTCATGGTGGCCCTGGTGGTGCCGGAGGTGGTGCAGGCGGGCCCGGTCGGCTGGGCCGCCGCGGTTGTGGTTCTTCTGCTGATGGCGCGGACGAAGAACCTGCTCATTGCCGCCGGAAGCGGCGTGGTGCTGGTCGCCCTGGTTCGGAACCTCGCGCTCGCCTTCGGGTGAGTCGCCGCGCCTGCCGGCCACGGCGGCGTGTCGCCGAG
>CAZUVX010000050.1:8809-11994 GCA_964623865.1 uncultured Spirochaetaceae bacterium
CGGCGTGTCGCCGAGTCCGGGTTCTGGAAGTGGGCGGGGCATCTCTGGTATCGTCGGGGGTAGTCATGAACATTGATCTTGAGCGCTTTGCCCTCGATCGCGAGCAGTACTTCCGGATCCTCCTGCGTAACTACTTCGCCCGTCGCTGGTGGCTCCTGATCCTGGACGCCGTCCTGTTGGTGCTCTTCGTCTTGGCACTCATCTACATTCCGGATGCCCTGCAACTCATTCACTACGTCGGTGTCGGCATCTTGATTCTCTTTCCGGTGGTGTACGTCGTACGCTTCTACCGTTACGCCTTTGCCGGGAATAACGACGCCTTCTTCATGAAGCGAAGCGCCACCATGGACGATACCGATCTCTCGGTGCGCTTCGACGACGGCGACACCGACACCATCCCCTGGAATCAAGTTGTCCGGGTGATCGAGGGACAGGGGTACTTCCTCATCTACGTCTCAAAGCAGCAGTTTGTCTTCGTGCCGAAGAGCGCCTTCCCGTCGCAGGCGGCGGCCGAGGAGTTTCGGGAGTTTGCCCGGAGAAACCGATGGCTCAAGCGGTTCGGCTTCCGGTGAGGTTCACCGATACCAGGAGGGAACGAATGACGACCCGTGAGGTGCAGCGATGATCCGCGCCTTCCTCAGTGTGTGGCTTCTGTTCACGATCGGCGGCGCCGCCGTGGCCGCCGCCATCTGGCTTCTGTGGCCCGGGGAAGGGGGTATCTCGGTTGGAGCCTCCCTTGCCCCGCCGAGCGTTGCTCTTCTCGTCTGGGCGGCGTCTCGCCTTGGTGTCAGCTCCCTCGGCGATGATGCCCACACCGTGGGCTACGCTTCACGAACCCTGACGAGACAGCACCGGGAGGGGTTGGGAGAGGAGTACAGCGCTTCCCGACACGAATGGTTGCGGAAGCGGATCCCCGGATTTGCCGCCGTGGCGAGCCTGGTCACGCTGTGGGGGATTGCGGCCATCCTCTACATTGCTGCCGGTGTCGAGTAGCTCCCGCCGTGGCGCCGCCTTGACGCGGGCCGACCTTCCGGGGGACGCTCTCACATGGCCGGACGCCGAAGAGAATATGCTAATGTTGAGATCATCGATCTCGAGTATCAGGGGTATGGAATAGCCAAGCCCGGCGGGAAGGTGCTGTTTGTCGAGGACACCCTGCCGGGGGAGGTCGTGGACGCCCGAGTCATCCGGAATAAGCGGGACTACGCCTTCGCAACGCCGACGGCCTTTCACTCGCTTTCGGACGAGCGGATCGAGCCTTTCTGCGGACACTTCCACGCGTGCGGCGGCTGCAAGTGGCAGTACCTGCCCTACCATCGGCAGCTCGCCTACAAGCAGTACTTCCTTCGGCAGATCCTCGAGCGCATTGCCCGGCTCGAGGAGCCCGACATCGATCCCATAATCGGATGCGAGAGCGACCGATACTACCGGAACAAGCTCGACTTCTCCTTCACCGAGTCCCGGTGGCTCGATTCGTCGGAGATCCAGTCAGGGGAGAACTTCGACCGGCGCGGCGTCGGCTTTCACGTGCGGCGCCGCTTCGATCGCGTCCTCGACGTCGAGCACTGCTGGTTGCAGCCGGAACCGTCGAACGAGATCCGCAACGCCCTGCGCGACTTTGCAAAGCGGGAAAACATACCCTTCTTCGATCCTGTGAGCAACCAGGGCTTTCTGCGCTCCCTGGTGATTCGCACGTCTCTCTTCGGTGAGACCATGGTGATGGTTGTCTTTGCCCGTGACGAGGAGGAGCCGCGCCGGCGAGTCATGGAGTTCCTGGCGGTGGAGTTTCCGCAGATCACCTCTCTGGCCTTCATGATCAACACCACCAAGAACGACTCTACCCTGCCGCATCCTGCACACATCTACCGGGGTGCCGATCACATCCGCGAGAAGATGGGAGACCGCGTTCTCAGGATTCACCCGAAGTCCTTCTACCAGACCAACCCCGCCCAGGC
This sequence comes from uncultured Spirochaetaceae bacterium, assembly GCA_964623865.1. Lineage (GTDB taxonomy): Bacteria > Spirochaetota > Spirochaetia > DSM-27196 > PWMO01 > CAYFQV01. The sequence goes on from CAZUVX010000050.1 coordinate 10,765, forward strand.
GGTACGCCTGTACGAGGTGGCGGCGGAGATGGCGGCGTTGACCGGGACCGAGACTGTCTACGATCTCTACTGCGGCATCGGCAGCATTGGTCTCTTTGTTGCCGAGCGGGCCGGAAGGGTTGTCGGTATTGACAATGTGCCGGAGGCGATCGAAAACGCCCGGGAGAACGCGGAGGCGAACGATGCCGCGAGCTGTACCTTCCTCCACGGCGACGTGAGGGATCTCCTGAACAACGCCTTTGTCGCCGAGCACGGACGACCGGATGTGGTGATTCTGGATCCCCCGCGGGCGGGCATGCATCCGCAGGTGTTGAAGACACTGATCGAGGTCTCACCACCGCACATCGTGTACGTGAGTTGCAACCCCGCTACGCAGGCGCGCGACCTCCAGGAGCTCTCGGAGTCATACGAAGTCGGGCGCATTCAGCCGGTGGACATGTTTCCCCAGACCTACCACATCGAGAACGTGGTGGATCTGCGGCGCCGCGCCGACTAGGACGGCGGCAATCCCGGCGTGCACAATCCCGCGTAGCAGAACGTCGTCTGCTCGCCCGGTGCCTGGATGGTATTGACCGGCAGCTTGTTCCAGTCCACCGGCTCCGGAGACTCCACCAGGTATACGTAGCCGTTCGAGAAGAGGGCGGCGACGTTTCGGGCGTCTTGAACGTGGGGCTCCCCGAAGGCTCGCTCCTCGTAGACCTCCCCGGTGAGCATGTCCCGGCGCAGAAGCGCCAACTCGGCCAGGGATGTCGATGACGGGGTGGGGCTGTCGAAGAGTTGCGCCGGAACGGATCCGAAGTCCGGCGCTTCCCCTTCGATCCACTGTCCATCTCTCTGGAAACCGAGCACCATTTCCCTGAGCTTCTCGATCTCCTCCGAGAGGTCCCGGGTATCCTCGTGGAGGTAGGTGGCAAGAAGCAGCAGTGCCGCCGGGTCCTGGAGGAAGGTGTTCTCCTTTACCCGGCCGTCCAGAGATGAGTGGGCGACGGTGTATTCCCCTACGTGGAGCTGCCGGAGGCCGGTGAAGATGCGTCGCGCCTCATCCAAGGCCCCGGGATCTCCGAGATGACGGTACGCGTTCACCAAGGCGACGCCGGCCAGGGCGTTCCAGCTGGTAATGATCTTCCGGTCGGTTTCCGGCTGGGGTCGCGAGCGCCGCGCCGTGAGCAGCTTCTCACGTATTGCTTCGAGTTGCTCATGGGTGGGTTCGTCCGCTCCGCCATTCCGGTC
>CAZUVX010000050.1:12094-19400 GCA_964623865.1 uncultured Spirochaetaceae bacterium
ACACCTCGAGCCGCTGCGCCATACCGCTCTTGATCGAGCAGCCGGGACGCCAGGGAGAGGTTCCACAGGAGCATGGCCTGGTCGTATAGCATCTTCTCGAAGTGGGGAATGCGCCACTTCCGGTCGGTACAGTACCGGAAGAAACCGCCCTGGAGGTGGTCGTGGAGGCCACCGGTGCAGATCGCGTCCAGAGTGCCTCGAAGCATGGACTCGACCTGCTCGGTTGGCCGTACGGCCTGGGCGTGGAGCAAGTAGAGGAGTGTACTGTGGGGCGGGAACTTCTGGGCCGTGCCGAAGCCGCCGTAGTCGGCATCGTAGCGAGACCACAAGGCGGCGGACACTTCGTCCTGAATCTCCTCAGGGCTCTCGGCACCTTCTCCCGGTGTCTGCAGGGTTGGTACCCGTGGGGTGAAGCGGCGGATGCCCTCGTCGCGCTCCCGCCGGAACTCCAGGACCTTCTCCATGACCTCCCGGAAGCCGGGGCGGCCGAAGCGCGGTTGCGACCCGAGATACGTTGTCGCGAAGAAGGGACGGAGGTCCGGTGTCAGCACGACGTTCAAGGGCCAGCCGCCCTGACCGGTGGCCGCGACCAGGAAGTCCATGAGAAACTGATCAATGTCGGGCCGCTCCTCGCGGTCCACCTTGATCGACACGAAGTGCGCATTCAGGTAGTCTGCACACTCCTGGTTGGAGAAGGTGTCGTCCGCCATGACGTGGCACCAGTGACAGGTGGCGTAGCCGACGGACACGAAGATGGGCTTGCCCTCTTCCCGTGCGTGGGCCAATGTCTCGGAGCTCCACTCCTGCCACCAGACCGGGTTGTCCGCATGCTGTCGAAGGTAGGGCGACTGAGACTCGTCCAGGTTGTTCCGTGCGAAATCCATACACCCAAGGTACGGTTTGTGCGGCGGAGCAACAAGACCGGCCGCCGGAAGGGCCACGCCTGGGGATCGCGCGACAGCTTCCGGCGCCGCTGCGGTTGCGGTCCGGCGCCGTGTCGGGGAGAATCTGCAGCGGCGCCGCTTCTTCGGCTGCATAAAATCGGGGGAGACTTTGCTGCACGCTCCGGAGCATTCCATGACGCACCGTCAGGCCGGCCTCGACGAGCGTTACAAGAGAGTAGTGAACCGCGGACTCCTTGTGGTGCTGCTTGCGTTCCTCACCACCGCGCCAATGACGCCGGTGCTCTTCGCCCAGGAGAATCCGGGGTCCCCAGATCTCTTTCAGTCCCCAGATCTCTCTCAACAGGAGGCCGGTGCGGAGGAGGGTACGCTCCCTGGAGAGCTCACCGGACTTCCAGGGCTTCCTTCCGGAAGCGGAGTGATCGGCGGACGGCTCGATACCCGGCAGCAACACCTCCACGAGACGCTGCGGCTCGTTCTGGAGGACTACCGGAGTGAAGGGCGTTCGGCCACGCTCGCGCTGGTCCTCGGCGTCGGCTTTCTCTACGGGCTCGTGCACTCCCTCCTGCCGGGCCACCGCAAGACGCTGCTCTTCTCGTACTTCCTCGCGGAGGATGCCGAACCGCTCCACGGCGTCATTGCCGGGGCTCTTCTTGCCGCGCTGCAAGGTGTCGTGGCGGTCGTTGTTGTGCTCGCAGTATCCGGCGCGGCGGAGTCATCCTTCGTGTCGGACGTCGCCAATGCGGGCCGGACGGTCCACCTGGTAAGTGCTGCGCTGATCCTGGCCCTCGGCCTCTTCCTGACGGCGCTCAAGGTCAAGGAGGCTGTTGCCACACGGCACCACTACCACGAGGAGCACATCCTCTCGAAGCTGAAGACCGTCTCAGACGATATTGATCCGGACCACCACGACCCGGCGCGCACCATGATCTACGAGCACCGCCGGGCCGGGCGCCGCCGTCGCGCTACGGAGGGGGTGCTCGTTCCGGCCATGCTCATCGCCGGGGCTACACCCTGTTGGGGCGGCGCCGCTCTCATGATCTCGGCCGTTTCGCTCGGGGTCGTGCCCGTGGGCATTGCGGGGGCCTTCGGGATCGCCCTGGGAACCGCCGTGACGCTCTCGGGGATCGCCGTCGTTACCATCGTCCTCAAATCAAGACTATTGCTGCTCCTTCGTTCGCGGGCCGCACACATTGTCCGCGTAATCCTTGAGCTTGCGGCGGCGCTGTTGCTTCTCTCCTTCGGCGTGATCCTGGTGGCTCCGTCCCTGGGATAGCCGCTACGCAACGGCGCCCGCCGATCCATCCCGAGAGCTACCAGGAAGCCCACGAGCGCCGTCAGGTCCCGCTCCGGCTATTCCGAGGGGATATCGATAGCTCTCCCGATCGTCGGTGCTGCAAGAGCTACCGCAAAGTAGCACCCCGCTGCCAAAAGGGAGACCCCCAGGAAACCCCAGCCGACCGCGATCATGACGGCGAGCGGTGTTGCCGCCACCGAGGCGACACCGTTGACCGCCCACGCCAGAGGAACGAGCTCGGCCGAGCGGTTGCCGGCAACCTCCAGACCCGCCGGCATGAGCCAACCGAGCATGAACGAGAGAGGCAGGAGCAGGAGAAGGGCAATGGTGAACCGTACGACCTCCGTCCCTTGAACGGCACGTGCGAGGATGGGGTCGAGGCCCAGATAGTACAGCAGGGCCAGAGTGGCGACCGCCAGGCCGCCTACGCGGATACGCACCTCCACCCCGAGTCCGAGTCGCCCCTGCAGGTAGCTTCCCACTCCGCTGAAGAGAAGGATGGCGGTGAGTACAGCCGCAGTGGAGTAGATCGGGTCTCCGAGAAAGCGAGTGAATCGCTGAATGTGCAGCATCTCCAGGAAGAGAAAGCCCAATCCGATCGCCGTGAAGTGCAGGATTGTCCACGCAACTGCGCCTCGCGACGGGCGTCGTTCCGGGCGTCTCCGTCGTCGGAGCACGAGGATCGGTACGAGGACCAGCAGCAGAGCGGCCGCGAGCACCTGGAGGAACGTCACGAGGACAACCGCATACCCCAGCTCCAGACGCTGAAACCAGAACTGACCGTAGGTCTCGATGTAACGGTCCAGGGAATCCCACTTGAAGAAGCTGTGGAAGTACGGGCGATTGTCCCGCGGCGGCGTAACGTCATAGACCCAGTCGTCGTAGAATGCGTCCCGTTCCTCCGAGAGGAGCCGCAGGGCGGCGTAGTGCAGGTAGGAACCCGGCGATCCCTCGGGCCCGGGGATGCGATTGCGCCGGGTCAGGTCCGCAGGCGTGATCCCCGGATGGTAGTCCACGTCCATTGACAGTTGCGATGCCGCAGCGCGGAACCGTGCGATCCGCCCCTCTCCGAGAGGTCCGGCGGAGAGCATGGTCGTCACTCCGAGGTAGTTGCGCCCCTGCAGCAGATGCCTCTCCGGCTCCGGCTTCGGACTACCGTCGCCGGAGCGGGCCGGCGGGGCAGAGCCGCCCGTCTTGCTCCGACCGCGCAGCGCCTCGGCGAAGAGCGCAAACAGCCGGATGTTATCCCGCGGCGGCGTCTGGAGCCCGCGGGTAACCGTGATCATGCCGCGGTCGCTGAGGCGCCGCATTGCGGCGCGGACGGCCTCGACCGTGAGAAGGTAGTCCTCCCGCATCGACGCCAGGCCCCCGGAGCCGGCGGGCATCCCCTCCGCTTCGGCGAAGTGAATCAGGTCGAAGCGCTCTCCCTCCCGTTCGAGGAAGAGCCGCGGCTCGGCGTTTACCACCTCTACCGCCGGATGATCCAGCACGCTGCGACCGGAGGCGCCCGTTCCGTCGCCGGGAGTGTCTCCACCGGAAGCTGCGGGGCCGACGGATCGAATGGTTTGCGTGAGCTGTGGGTTTGCTTGCACGACGGTGACGGACACGGCGCCGTGAGCAAGGGCGAGCCAGACGTTGTTGCCGGTGGATTCTCCGAGCAGCGCCACTCGCGGCGCATCAACGAGCTTGTACGGGAGGGATTGAGCGGTCCAGCGGAGCGCCTCCGCCTGTTCGGCGCGCTCTATCTGCAGAATGCCGCCGACGTGAGCCCCGTCGAGGAAGAGGGCCAGTTGTTCCGGCGGCGCCGGCGCACCGGGCGCCGCGAAGAGAGTGTGCCGCATGGACGGGGCGTCGTAGACATCGATCTGTGCTCTCGGTCCGAGTCTTCGCGATAGGTGTTCCGCGTCACCCTGTCGCGCAATACGCAAGGCGTGCGCCATGGCCTTGTACTGATCAACGGATGACTGCTCCGGTAGCGCAAAGGCCGCGACCACCGCCGCGGTAGCCGCCACCACCCCGAGGAGCGTGGGTATCCGCGACTCCCGGTGCCGGTACTGCGACGATCCCAGGAGCCAGAGAAGCAGCGCACCCAGGCCGAGCACGGAGAGCACCACCGGCATTCGGTAGGGAGTCACCAGGAATGCCAGGAGCACCCCGCCTACGCCTCCCAAGCCGCTTCCCACCATGTTGGCTGCGTACATGCCGCCCACGCTGTCTCGAAACCACGAGAGGACCATCCCGACGATGAGGCCGCCCGCGAAGAAGGGTATGAACAACACGAGGGTGTGCGCCCAGAGGCGCAGGACTTCACGGACGCTGAAAAGCACGTACTGCATGTCGGGTCGCAGATTGACCGCAACCCGATAGGCGAAGGCGGAGGCGATGACCAGGAGAATGATCGACAGCGCAGACCATACGGCGAAGTGGCGCTTGACATGGCCCCACGCCAGACTCAGCAAGGTCCCGCTCGCGCCGAAGCCCAGGAGGGCGGTACTGATGACCAGGTAGGTGAAGTGGTGGTAGGTGTCGACGGTGAGAGCACGGATCAGTGCGATCTGCAGTGCAAGGACCAGAGCCGAGGCGAGAAACACACTTCCCGCGGCGAATCCCGGGGAGAAGGGGCGATCGCCGGCCGGGCTCATTGTCCCTCTTGCACGCGACCGGTCATGGGCACGAAACGTACCGGGAGGAGCTGCTCCGTTGTGATCTCACCGTCGCTGCCCTTTTCAACCCGAATGAGGGTTTGAACGGCGAAGGCAGGCCCCACCGGAATGACCATCCGGCCCCCCGGGCGCAACTGCTCGACCAGGGGCGGCGGGATGTGTCCCGCTGCAGCCGTGACGATGACGGAATCGAAGGGCGCGTGCTCGGACCACCCGAAGTAGCCGTCCCCTTGGCGCACGGCGACGTTGTCGTAGCCCAGCCGCTCCAGCTTCTCTCTACCACTTCGAGCCAAAGGCTCAATGATCTCGATCGTGTAGACCTCGTCGACGATATCGGCGAGCACCGCCGCCTGATACCCGCTTCCGGTCCCCACCTCGAGGACGACGTCGTCCGAGTCGGGATTCAGGACCTCGGTCATGTAGGCGACAATGTAGGGCTGTGATATTGTCTGGCCGTGCCCGATCGGCAGGGGCCGGTTGGCATACGCCTGATCTTCATGGGGGGAGGGCACGAACTCGTGCCGCGGGACCGAGCGCATGGCATCCAGCACCGCCTCGCTTTCTATGTCGGATCCGACGATGTGCCGCTCCACCATCCGACGACGCTCATCCGCTCGCGCCGCCCTCGAGGAATCCGTCGCCCTTTGAGCTTCCGTGTCGTCCGCCCGGGTTTCGCCCGCTCCTCCGTCGGAGGCGTGAACGTCCCCCGCTTCCGCGCCACCGCCCCCTTCATCGGCACCGGCGCCGTACAAGAACGGTGCCACGAGGACGACCGCAATCAACCATATGACCCATGTTTCTGCCGACTTTCGACGGTACATGATCGGCCCCACCTTGCCGGGCTCCTGCCCGACTGCCAATGTGCTCTCCCTCTTAGTATGCAGAGCAGGTTTCCGGGCGGTCAATCGTCTCCTTTCTTCACTATCTTCTATCCGTGCGCATCAACACGCGCGACCCATCGGTACTGACTCTCGTGGTGTTGACAGGCTTGTTTGCCCTTGGCGCGGCAGGCGCTGCTGCAGGTGCAGCGTGGATTGCGACTCGGCCGGGACAGACGGATCTGGACGCCCTCCGGGAAGAAGGAGTGATCACCATGATCACCCAGAACTCCCAGCATGCGTACTACCTCGATCGCGGCGAGCCCGCCGGATTCGAGTATGAGCTGGGAGTCGCCTTCGCCGAGTACCTGGGCGTCGAGCTCAGAGTGGTGACGCCACCGTGGTCCGAGATGGTGCCCTCCCTTGTCGCTGCGCAGGGAGACTTCATTGCTGCTTCCTTCACCGACATTGAGTCGCGTCGTGACGACGTCACGTTTTCGGAACCCTACATGATCGTCCGACAGCATCTCATCGTACACGCGTCCGACCACGGCGTCCGACACATGGCGGACATGCACGGCATGACCGTCCACGTCCGGGCGGGGACCTCGTACGAGCGGCGACTCAGAGAACTGCAGGGAGGAGGCCTGCAGATCGAGGTGGTGACCCACCGGGATCGGCCGACGGAGGATCTCATCCGTGCCGTGGCGGCTCGGGAGATTCAGGCCACCGTAGCAGATACCCATGTCGCCCGACTCAATCGCCGCTACTACCCGGACGTACGTCCGGCTCTGGCCATATCGGGGCCGCAGCCTTTGGCGTGGGCGGTGCGCTCCGACGCCGAAGAGCTACTCGGCGCGATAGACCGTTTCTTTCGAGTCGTGAAGGAGCGCGGAGTCTTTGACCGGATTCACGACCGCTACTATGCGAATACCGCGGTCTTCGATTACGTGGACATCAAGGTGTTCCACGAGCGCATCCGTACACGTCTTCCCGAATTCGAGACGCTCATCAAGGAGGAAGCGCGGAAGTACGGATTCGACTGGCGGCTCATCGCCGCGTTGGCCTACCAGGAGTCGCACTACCACCCACTATCGACAAGCGTCGCCGGCGCCGGGGGCTTCATGCAGCTCACCCCTGCCACCGCCCGGGAGATGGGCGTGCGCGACCGGTATGACCCCGCCCAGAGCATTCGCGCCGGCGTGGAGTATCTTGCACGGATGTACGAGCGTTTCGGCAACGCTGCAACTGATCGTGATCGCCTCCTCCTCGCCATGGCCTCCTACAACGTAGGGTACGGTCACGTCCTGGATGCCCAGGCCATTGCCCGCGAGAAGGGCCTCCCCCCTGGACGCTGGAGCTCCCTGGAGCAGACCCTTCCCCTCCTTTCCCGGGAGGAGTACTTCCGCCGCGCCCCCCACGGCTACGCCCGCGGCACCGAGCCGGTGCGCTACATCAATCAGATCCTCACGTACTACGACATTCTTCGGCAGCTTTCCCCCTTGGAGGAAGACCTTGGGGCCGATGGTGACGGAGTGGACAAGGAAAACGCTACGACTGCGGGGCAAAGGTAGCTTCCGGACGTTCCCGACCGGGCAAACCGTACCACCTGGGCCAAACCGTACC
>CAZUVX010000050.1:19500-20572 GCA_964623865.1 uncultured Spirochaetaceae bacterium
CAAACCGTACCACCTGGGCCAAACCGTACCGACTGGGCAAACCGTACCGACTGGGCAAACGGTCTCGTGACCTCTATCATGACACCTGCGCCGAACACACCGGGAGCACGCGCCGGTGCAAGACGACGAGACACGCAGCATAGATGAAGAAAACCTGCGGGTGTGGGAGGCCGCCCACGAGGATCCGGAGGGGTCGCTGTCCGCCGCGCAGAAGGTACAAGGTCGTGCGGAGGCGATCTCCTATCCGAGGGGTCGCGCCGAGGCGCTTCGCACACAGGCCTACACCCACGCCGTCATGAACGATCTCGAGACCGGTCTTGCTGGAGCTCACGAAGCTCTGGACGTCCTCAACGAGGCCGGAGTCGACGAGCCCGACGTGGCGGCAACCGTACACGACTCGCTTGCCAACTTCTACTTCTTCCCGGGCATGTACGCACAATCCTTCGATCACTCCAACACCGGCATTGAGTATGCCCGGCAGGCCCGGGCGACCAGGGTAGGGGCGTACTGCCTCCGGAATCTCGCCGAGATCTACTCCAAGCAGCACGAGTTCGAGCGGGCAGGTGAGCTCTACCGGGAGAGCCGGAGACTGTTCGAGTCCATCGACTACCGGATCGGTGTTGCCTGGACCTTGTATGGCGTTGGGGAGATCGAGTTCGAGGAAAGCAGACTCGAGGGAGCCCTCGATCACTTCCAGCGGGTACTGGAAGCCGTGACCGAACAGGAGTTCGGCATGCTCTACGCCAACGCGCGAAACGGCGTGGCTCGAACGCTCCGGCGGCTCGGGCGCCTGGAGGAGGCGCTCTGGTGGATCGACCAGGCGATGAGTGCGCCCCGGCAATACGCGCGCATCCGCGCCGAGACCCTGCTCATCCATGCACACACCCGCGCCGCCGCCGGCGAGGAGGAGCGCGCTCTCGAGATCTTCCGTGATGCCGCGGATGTCGCGAGCACGACGGACATCCCGATGTCGAGGTCGAGGCACGGGAGGAGCGCGCTCGGCGCCTCGCAGAGAGAGGCGACTACCACGCCGCCTATCAGGAGCAGGCGCGGGCGTCCGGAGTCCGCCGCC
>CAZUVX010000051.1:0-12058 GCA_964623865.1 uncultured Spirochaetaceae bacterium
TCCCGCGCCTCATTCGGCAGCCGAACCGGCCGGCCCTGAATGAGCTCGATCTCCGTGCCCCGGACGGTGATGGTAAGGGGGTCGCCGTCGGTGTTCTCGAAGCACATCTCTTCGTGGTTAATGTCGACGACGATCTGTCGGTTGTGGAAGCGCATTGAGAAGCGCAGGCGGCCCCAGCGCCGGGGCAGGCGCGGATCGAAGGCGAGTTTGCCGTCGAAGTCGCTCATACCGCCGAAGCCGTAGGTCAGCGACATCCAGACACCTCCCGCCGAGGCAATGTGGGCGCCGTCGACGGTGTTGCCGGCAACGTCGGCCAGGTCCATGAGGAGACCGTAGCGGAAGTACTCGTAGGCCTTCTCCTCGTAGCCGATCTCCGCCGCCAGGATCGACTGGACGCACGCGGAAAGGGAGGAGTCGCCGGTGGTGATGGGATCGTAGTACTCGAAGTTTCGACGCTTCTCCTCGAGGGAGAACTCGTTCCCCAGAAGAACCATGGCAAGGACAATATCCGCCTGCTTGATGACCTGGTGGCGGTAGATCACGAGGGGATGATAGTGGAGCAAGAGCGGATAATGGTCCGCCGGCGTATTCTCGAAGTCCCACTTCTCCTTGGCCAGGAAGTTCGCGTCCTGCGGGTGAATCTGCTTGTCGGGATCGTAGGGAACAAACATGTGATCGGCGGCGCGGCTCCACACATCCACCTCTTCATCTGCGTTGAGCTCGGTCTCGTGGACGAGGCGCGTGTAGGCGTCACGGTCGTGGCTGCGAAGCCAGGTGACCACCTCCGCGGCGTAGCGCAGGTTCGCCCTCGCCATCAGGTTGGTGAAGGTGTTGTCGTTGACCACGGTTGTGTACTCGTCCGGACCGGTGACGCCGTGGATGTGGAAGGTGCCGTCGTCCGGGCTGAAGAAGCCGAGGCCGGCCCACATACGGGCGGTCTCTACGAGGATTTCCGCCCCGTATTCGGCAAGAAAGTGAGGATCGTCGCGTATGTCGACGTAGCGCCGGATGGCGTAGGCAACGTCGGCATCAATGTGGTACTGGGCGGTCCCGGCGGCGTAGTAGGAGCTCGCCTCCTCGCCGTTGATGGTGCGCCACGGGAAGAGGGCGCCGTTCTCGGAGAGCTCACGAGCGCGGTTGCGTGCGAAGTCCAGCTTGGTGTGGCGGTACCGCAGCAGGTTTCGGGCAATGCGCGAGTTCGTGTAGCTCAGGAAGGGCGCAACGTAGATCTCGGCATCCCAGAAGTAGTGTCCCTCGTAGCCCGGGCCGGTGAGGCCCTTGGCGGGAATGCCCGCAGTCTCGGCGCGCGCCGCCGCCTGACAGAGCTGGAAGATGTTCCAGCGAATGGCTTGCTGCACCCGGGTGTCCGTATCCACCACAACGTCGGCGCGGCGCCAGAACTCCTCGAGGTAGGCTCGCTGCGTGTGCTCCAGCGCCTCGAAGCCGTCCCGGAGCGCCCGCTGAAGCGTCCGCTGAGATCGGTCGATAAGCTCGACCGGGGGGACCGAACGGGACGTGTGATAGGTGAAGAACTTCGTGATCTGAATGGGCACGTCGGCACGCGCATCTATGGTGAAGACCACCTTGCCCAGATCGGGGCTCCAGGAGCGGCTCGCTTGCCAGGGATTGTCCGTGACGACCACGTGGTCCATCCCTGCGCCCAGGGTCATCCGGGAGTTCGTCGTTCGGTAGCCGGAGATTACGCAGTGTTCCTCCTCGAAGTGGTTCAGCGCATTCAGGACGCGGAACCCGAAGTTGCGGGACCGACGCGGATCCTCCCGGTCCTTTCCGTTGCCGTTCTTCGGTTCATCGGTCGGAAGGCTGTCCTGCCTGTTGAGCAACTGACTGGAAATGACGACGGGCGCGTCGGAGTCCAGCGTCACCTCGTATTGAATGGCACCGAGGTGGCGCTGATCGAATGAGATCATCCGTCGCGAGGTGATCCGGACCTGCTTGCCCGCCGGAGAGGACCAGTTCATCCGACGGAGGAGGACCCCGTTGCGAAAGTCGAGCTCCCGGCGATACTCGGTGAGGCGTGCGGTAGGGAGGAAGAGGGGTTCGTCGTCAACGTAGAGCTTCAGGATGGTGCAGTCGGGAACATTGACGATCGTCTGTCCAGTCTGGGCGAAGCCGTAAGCCTCCTCGGCGTGAACGATCGGCCAGGTTTCGTGGAAGCCGTTGCAGTAGGTTCCCGCCTGAACGCTCGGCCGTCCCTCCTCGAAGGTGCCGCGGGTTCCCAGGAACCCGTTTGCCAGGGCAAAGATCGTCTCGGCATTCCCCATCCAGCGGGGCGAGAACTCCGATTCCAGAATGGACCACTCCATGGGCGGGTAAATGTGATACGGGAGCATTCGTACGTTCCGCGCAATCATGCCCTCTCCTTCCGCGATACTTCCTATGTAATAGTCCGCAGTCTAACGCATGAAGGGGCAGGTTTGTCATCGGCGTCGCCGATTGCTGCGGTATTCCGTACCCTGTAAGAGGCATCATGAGATCGACACGACGCCTTCGACCCCTCATCCTCCTGGCAGGGATACTCCTCCTTGCACCGGCCGGCGCCGCAACCGCGGCGGCACAGGAAGCCGCCGGATCCGACAACACCGCTTCCGGGGACGCTCGGTCCGGTGCCGGCGCCCTCGTCCGGTACGACCTGAACACCTACAGCGGCACCCCACCCCTTCTGGAGCTGACCGTCACCGAAGCCGCGAAGCCTCCGACTCGGATCGCGGCCCGAAGCGGCGGGACCACCTTTGAATTCACTGTGCCGATGCCGACGGACTCCGCCGGCGCCCTTCCGTTCACCATCCCGTTTTCCCCGTTCCGACGCCCCGGGGTTCACGACCTGGAGGTGACCTTCGCCGGTGAGGATTGGGAAGAGCGTGCCGAGTTCGTGGTCGGCTTCGTCGACTTCGAATGGGGGAGGGACAACTTCCGGTTCGGCAATAACCCCGACTACCGAGAGCTCCTCGACCCGTACTCGGTCATGCTTTCGGCGTGGCTCGCCGATCGCTTCGAGGGCGTCTCCGATCTGGACCGCGCTCTTCTGACCGACTACATGTACGAGCTCTTCGGGAAGAACGCCGGGCGGTGCTACGCCTTTGCGGGCAGTCAGCTCCGCTACTACCGTCGGCCGGACCTCCTGCCGAGCTATTACGCCGGCGTCTACGACGTGCGGGCGAGGAACCGCCGGCTCCAGCGGGAGATGAACTACCTCCAGATGGACATGGTCTTCGACCACTTCGTTGCCGGTAGCGTGCCGCGTCATCCTCCGGAAGGGCCCGATCCCGAGGCGCTGCGGGCGGCCGTGGAAGAGGTTCTCCGGCGCATCTCCTCCGGGGAGCCCGCGGTGCTCGGCCTCATTGCGGAGGATCTTCACCACGCCATGCTGGTGTACGGCGTCGTGGAGCACAGCGGGACCGGTACCATTGACCTCATTGCGGCGAACAACTGGAAGGACGGGCAATCGGTGAACATGCACAGTGAGAACGCGGACACGCTCCGACTGCATGTGGCGCCGGAGCATGAGGGTGAGCGTGTCGAATGGTGGAACCGGAGCGGCGAGCGCACCCGGACGCCGGACCTCATCTACGTGGCCGAGGTGCGGCATGAGTACGATCACGATCCGGAGCTTCTCCGTGACCTTGTGGCGCGCAGGCTCGAAGAGCTAGGCGACGCCGGGGAGGCTGCCCTCGTGGTGGAGAGCGCCGACGCCGCCTTCCTTGAGAATGGCGACGGTGAGACGACGGGCCACCACGATCCGGTGACGCGACGTGGAATCGAGGAGGTGACCTTCCGCCGCGTACAGTCGAGCTACCTCTTCCGGCTCCCTGCCGACGGCGCCTTCGACCTCCATGTGGAGCACGCCGAGGGCGCGCGAATCTACTACGTTGCTCCGGGGTCGCGTGAGGAGCGCGGTGTACCCCGGGAGCCGACCGCTACCATCCTGGAGCTGGAGGCGCCTGAGGGGGCGGACGCGCCGGCGGTCCGGTTGTTCCGCGTCGACGCGGGCAAGCTCCGGCGGGGCGAGGTGCAACCGGTCGACTGACCATACATGGACAATCGCGTAACGGAGTAACCACAAGGGCTTATTGAAGGGCCGGAGGCGCTTCGGTAAGATTGTGCAGAATGACTCATATTCATGCCGTCGTGAGGGGCACGGTGCGGCCGTACGGCCGCGTCTTTGCGGTATTCCTCTCGCTCATCGTTCCACAGATTCTCTACTTTGTGTCTCTCTCGGCGGTGCAGGGCAGCGGGCTTGCCGCCGTCATGATGGAGGGCGGAGTCTTGACCGTCGGCATTTACCTGCTGGGCGCTCTGGTCGCGGCGCCGGTCTTCACACGGCGCATCCGCCGGGCGGTGCGCCGGGAGGATTGGCAGCGGGCGTACCGCTGCTCTTTCCGCATGCCCGCGTACGGCGCAATCGTCGCCGCGGCTATGGGAGCGGTTGTTCTGCTTCTTGCAGTAGTCCTCGAAGCGACCACGACCGTTGGCGCTACCGAGTTCTGGCCCGCTACCGTCGGCATTCTCCTGGGTAACGTGATCAATCTTGCCGTCTACACCTTCTTCGTCCTCGACTACACGGTGCGGCGCTTTCGGATCAACATTCCCGTGCAGGAGGATGAAGCGTGGACGCCGCGGGCCGTTCCGGTCATCACCAAGGTGGCGGCGGTGGTGCTTGCCACGGGGATTCTCCCCTTCATGTTCATCGTCGTGCTCCTTCTGGCCGACATGGACGCGGATGTGTTCGTTACCCTTCCCGGCATTGTCTACAGCGTCTACGTGAGTATTTCGGTGCTTGTGGCGTTCGCCGGTTCCCTGCGGATCTCCTCCAACCTGCTGCTCCAGGCGGCGGAGCGGCTGGAAGCGGGGGATTACGAGACGCACACGCAACTGATAGCGGGGGACGAGTTCACGTCCGTTACTCGAGCCTTCAATCGCGCCTTCACCGCTCTCCGCGACCGCGATGCAAAGATCCACTCCCTGAACCAGGAGCTCCGCGCCGTGAATCGCGACCTGGAGTCCACGGTGCAAGAGCGGACGCAGGAACTGGAAGCGGCAAAGCAGCGAGCCGAAGCGGTGAGCGAGCGCCGCCGGGATCTCATTCACGTCTTGAGCCACGATCTCCGCAATCCTCTGAGTGCCGTGCACTCTCTCCTGGAGCTGTCCGAGTCCGCGCAGGAGAGTCTTGACGCGTGTCGAGAGGATATGAGCGAGAGTATCAGTGCCGCCCTGGAGCTCATTGACAACGTCCGCCGGCTCCAGGCCCTCGAGTCCGGCAAGATGGACCTGCAGGTACGGAACGTCGCGCTGCGGGACGCGGTGGCGGCGGCGTACCGCCTCCTCGAGCATCGCTTTCGGGAAAAGGGGGTCGAGCTGGTCAACCGCGTCCCTGCAGGCTGCACCGTCCTTGCCGACGATGCCACCCTTCGCTCCACCGTCCTGGGCAATCTCCTCTCCAACGCGGTGAAGTTCTCCTACCCGGGGTGCCGCGTCGTTGTTGATGTTCATGGCGACGGTCCCACCGTGCGGCTGCGCGTCACGGATTCCGGCGTCGGCATGCCGGAGGAGCTGCGGTCGAAGGTCTTCTCGGAAACCGCGGCGACCCGCCGGGAAGGCACGGGCGGGGAGGCCGGCACGGGCTTCGGCATGCCCCTGGTCCGGCGCATCGTGGAGGCGTACGGCGGAGAGATCAACGTCTACTCGCCGGCGCGGGCGGCTCCCGGTGCAGCGACGAGCTCCGACGCGCGGGACGCTGGAAGGCAGCCCGTGGGGATGGAAGAGGGAGGCGAAGCCGTGCGGACCGATCAACTGGTGGCCGCCGGAGCCGCTCATGCATCTTCGGCCGACGTCGACCACGGCCGCGCGGATACCGCCACACAAGAACGTGCCCGGACCAAAGGCCCGGGCACGACTGTTGAGGTGGTATTTCGAAGCGGGTAGGGCGCGCCTTCTCTGCCGCTCCCCACTTGTCGTCCGACTTGTCGTCCGTGCGCCGGCTTCCCTACGACGCGCCGTACGGCGTCAGTACACGCCGTACGGCGTCAGCGAACCATACCAGAAGTCGGCCCAGACGTTGCCGTCGATGGTCAGGTCCATGACCCCCGATGGGTCGCCCTGTTCGGGAAAACCGTTGGCGTCATTATCCAGGTCGACGTACACCCACACCTTGACCTCCGTACCGTCGGGAGCGTTGTAGTGCCACAGCTCGTCCGGAAGCTCGAAAGCCGCGCCGTTCTCGTATTGATCGTCGGGGAAGTCCACAACGTCCTCGTGAATCACCTGGAAAGAGCCTTGAGCGAGTACGTCTTCATCAAAGTCCATAGCCCCGGGTTCGGTAACGGTGAAGTAGGCCCACTTGCCGTGCAACACTCCGGATTCCAGGTCATTGTTCTCCTCGTAGACTCCTTCGTCGTTGACGTTCACGAAGACCGTCCCGCCGAGCCAGAGGTCGTCCCCGTGAATGAGCAAGTACCCATTGTTGTCGACTAGGAAGGTTATGGGTCCATCGACGAGAGCGCCCTCACCGAAGTCCGCATATCCATACGGAAGGTCGTCAAGATCTCGCTCCACCCAAACGTGCAAGTCGTATTCTTCCTGGTCTTCACCCAGCCAGGTTTGATCCGTAATCCCTCCGGCATCACCATCGTAGTCCTTCAGATAGTCGGTGTAGACGTAACCGTCGGCATTCGCCGTCGCAATCGAGGCGGCCAGGATGTTCTCTTCGTAGTAGGGCTCGACGCCGGCGTGGGTGACTGCGAAGAAGACCTCGACGTTCTGGTCGTAGAAGTCGTGGGCGTCGTAGATCTCCACTTCCACGGCGCCGAAAAGCGAGAAATCGATTTCGGCGTCGAACTCCATGTACAGATCCCCTTCCATGGTGAATGGTGCCGAGGTTGTCAGATCACCGGGGCCGGGTCCCTCTTCCAGTCCGCTCCCATCCATGTCGACAGCAACGTAGACGACGTAGTTGGTGCCGTATGTGCCGTGCCAGTCAACGGGATCACCATCTGTATTGTCAGTCTGCGCTACCGCGTAGCCATATCCGTCCCAGATCTCGAAGTATCCCGACGCCTGCAGATCGCTGCAATACTCGTCGTCTTCCAAGCAGACACCGAAGCCACAGGCAGTGCCGTCGGGAATATCCCCGGCGTTGGCGATCGCGACCTCGAGAATGCCGTCTCCTGACGGTCCCAGCAGGTCGAAATCGCTTTGCGCATCAAAGGTTTCCGTTATGTTGCCGTCCAGGAGGACGTTCTCCCTGTGTGAGCCGTAGTCCCCGTCCGTCGGGCCGTCGTCCACGCCGCTTCCGTCGGCGTCAATGAATATGTGGATGTCGTAGGATTGACCATCGGTGCCGTACCAGGTGTCGACCTGCCCCGTGTCGTTCTCATGCTCGGCTACTGCCGACCCGGAGCCGCTCTGTATGGTGAATTGGCCCCAGGCAACGGCGTCGGTGTCCGGATTGCCGCCGGGATTCACGATTGCAAAGCCGCAGTCCTTCCCGTTGAAGTCCACCGCGTTCTCGACCTTCACGGCGATCGTGCCCCCGCCGGAACTGAACGGGAACATCTCCGTGGAGGTCCCCTCGTTGTTCGCCTCATCCGATTCCGCAATCAGATCGTCCGGATCCACAATCACGCCAATGTAGTAGTCGCCGGTGTCGACCTCGACGCTGTTGTTCTCCATATACGGTATGATGTGCGTCTCGGCGCTTAGGTCCACGGGCTTGTTGCGCTCCCCCTGAATCGTCACTTCCGCCGCATAGACCTTGTCGTCCGAAACCTCCGAGATGGTCCTGTCGGCGGAGAAGTAGACGGCGTACCAAGGGGTGAGCGCCTCGGGCCCGTTGTTACGAAAGACAATGCGTACACCAACGACCTCGTTGGAGGAGTCTTTTAGTGGCTCCACGCTCTCAACGTACAGGTCCGGTTTCACCGAGCCGCCGCCGTCGTCGGGAGGTGGTCCGAACAGCAGGGGGCAGCCGGTCAGGAGAACGGCAGCCAGGACGGCAATCACCGCTCCCCACATGATTCGTTGCACTTTCATACGCGCTCCTATTTGTCTCAGGTAAGGTATTTTCTATCCCATGATTATACCGCACACCTTCGTGCAATGCAGTAAATAGTAACTAAAACAATGCTGGAAACTTGATAATGATTAATAACTAAACGTGTCAGGAATTCCCGGGGCGGGGGAGAGATTTTTGATTGCCGGAACTGCGCTTCGCTGGTACTCTTCCGCGGTGAAGCGATTTCTGGTCATCTACAACCGCACGGCCGCCCAGGGGCGGGCCGGACGACGGCTCCCGGAAGTCGAGGAGCTGTTGAGCGCTCGGGGCATCGACTACATCCTCGAGACGACGGCGTATCCCGGGCACGCCATTGAGCTCGCCCGGGAGGCGGCTACAGCGGGCTCTTATACCGCGGTGGTTGCCGCCGGGGGGGATGGGACCACCAACGAAGTACTCAACGGCCTCATGGCGGCGCGGAAGGAGGGAAGAGAACCGCCGCCACTGGCGGTGCTGTCGATCGGGAGGGGGAACGACTTCGCGTACGGCATGGGGATTCCCCTCGACCTCGCGGCGTGTGTGGAGACCCTCGTCTCCGGATCAGTGGTGCCGATGGACGTCGGCTATCTCGAAGGCGGCCTCTTCCCCGAGGGGAGGTACTTCGGCAACGGCATCGGCATCGGCTTCGATACCGTGGTCGGCTTCGAGGCCGCCAAGATGAAACGTATCAAGGGTTTCGGCGCCTACGTGCTCGGCGCGTTGAAGGCGCTCGCCCTCTACTACCGCTCTCCCATGCTCCGGCTCGTTGTCGACGGGCGGGAGGAGCGGCGCCCATGCATACAGGTTTCGATCATGAACGGCAGGCGGATGGGCGGCGCCTTCTTCATGGCACCGAAGGCCGACCCGGACGACGGCGCCCTGGATATCTGTATTGCCGGCACCCCGACGCGCCGGCAGATGCTTGGACTGATCCTGAAGTACATGAAGGGTGCGCAGGAGGGGCATCCGCAGATCACCATGGCGCGGGCGACGGAGTTGGAGATCGCCTCGGAGGGGGACGGTCTTGCCGTTCACGCCGACGGGGAAACCGTAAGCCGGACGCACACCGGTCTTACGGTGCGGTGCATTCATCACGCCCTGGAGGTGCTTACGGGGTGAGACGCGCCGTCGTTGATACCGTGATCGCGGTGCTCCTGAAGCTTCTGGTGCGCGTTCGCGCCGTCGGGGTGGACCGCGTTCCCCGCACCGGCCCGTTGATTCTGGCGATCAATCACATCAACTTCCTGGAAATCCCGCTCCTGTACACGCTGCTGCGTCCGCGTCGCGTCCTGGGCATGGCGAAGGCGGAGACCTGGCATAATCCGGCGCTTCGTATTCTGGCCAACCTCTGGGAGGCGATTCCGCTGCACCGGGGCGTGGCGGACACCCGGGCGTTCAACCGTGCCGCCGAGGAGCTCCGGCGCGGAGGCATTGTGGGCGTTGCGCCGGAGGGTACCCGCAGTCGCCACGGCCGGCTTCAAAGGGCCAACGCCGGGATCGTCACCCTGGCGGCGCGAACCGGCGCGCCCATCCTGCCGGTCGCCCACTACGGCGGGGAAGAGGTGTTTCGCTCCTTTCGGCATTTCCGCCGGGCGCGGGTCACGGTGCGGGTCGGTAAGCCGATCGTGGTGGCGCAGACCGACGGCCTCACCCGGGCGCAACGGGAGCACTATCTCACCGAGGTCATGACGGCCCTGGCGCGACTGCTGCCGCCGGAGTACCGCGGCTACTACGCCGATTGCGTCGGCCCCTGAGCACCGCCGTCGCGGGGGCCGAGGTGTGCCGCTGCGGCGGCGAATACCCGATCGAAGAGCCGGTCGACCTCTTGGGGTGCAGCCACCGCGACGGGAAAGGGCTGCTCGTGGGTGTACGGCACTGCAGCATCCATGGTGTCGATGCGCAGGAGCGAAGCTCCCCGGGAGTCCCGCCAGGACGCGTAGAGACCGTCGGGGTAGAAGACCGCATCCTCCTCGAGTCCCAGAATGGTCAGGCGATCCGCAACGTCCCGCGCCTTCGCCTCCCTGAGCTCCCGACCGACATCACCGAAGAGGAGAGCCGTGAGGGTTGTGATCTCCGGGAGCTCCGTTGTGAGAGGCTGCGTCGAGCGTTGCCCTTCGCGGCCTCCCGGCGTCGGCACCTCTGCACCGGCGGGAAGGGCATTGGCGGGGTCGGTAACGAGTCGCGCCAGATAGGTGTTCAGCTCCCGATGCGCCTGGCCGTCGATGATGCTCTTCGAGACCGGTGCGGCCCGGTCCAGGAGCGCCCCTCCGGAGAAGAGGAATGCCCGACTCGCCCGGAAGAGCCTCTCCGGATCGGTCATGACCAGGAGTTGCGCCAGGGAAGCTCCGATCGAGTAGCCGAAGACATGGACCCTGCTATCCTCTCTGAAGAGAGGATGGCGCCCCGCCGCAATGTCACGCACCAGGTCCACCACGTCGTAGTACGTTTGCAAGCCCGAGGTAATGAAGCGATGCGGGGCAAACTGGACGCGGTGGCTGAGCGCCGCATTTACGAATGAGCTCGAACGCAGGTCGGGAAACAGCCGCTTCCGCTCCTTGGACACCCCCATCATCGCCCGCGGCGTGGCCCAGGCGGCGGGGGCGCGGTTCATGTGGAACGCAAGGGGGAAGAGAATGACCGGAACGCCGGTTTGTTCCACCAGGCGGTGGGCCCAGGGCAGGTACTTGTTCCAGGAGCGCTCGTTCAGGCCGTGGAGGAGCAGGATGGCGCGGTCGAAGCGACGCGTCGCTGCCGCATACTCCTCCGCGCGGCCGCCGCTCTTCGGCATGAAGACCGGGTATCGGAACTGTCGGTTCTCCACGACGTCGCGGTCGGCGGACTCCAGGTCGTGGGCGAAGTACTTCCGGGAGTACGGGTTCTGCTCCAGGTAGTAAGCCGGCAGCGCGCTCAGAGTGGGATTGCCGGCATAGTGGTCCGCCGGGGGATGTACCCGCGGGTTCTCGGACGTGTAGTCGAAGGACATGCAGGCCACGGGGGAATCCGTCGCCGTCTCCAGATCGATGTATTCTGCGTCCAGGCTGAATGCCGCGGCGAGTCGCTCCTCCAGGCGGCGGTACGTTCCGGTCTGAGATGTGAATGTCACCGTGTGTTCTCCGTATCCGTGTGCTTCCTGAGGCGCTTGTCGTTGTTGCGCTTGAGGTCGGCAATGAGCTTCTTGTGCTTGTTCAACAGCTTCTCCCACCGCTCAATGCCGCTTCGAAGCTTCGCGGTGGTGTCGAAGAGCGTGTCGATCTCTTCGATCATGCCGGAGAGGCGTTCGTCCGCTTCCTCCGGGTCGTAATGGGAGAGGTCGTCCCGCAGCACCACGAAGTCGCGGAAGTAGTCGGATACCTTCTTGATCTCATCCAGAGAGTAGCCGAAGAGCTGAAGGTCCTGGATCAACCGGCACAGGTAGACGTAGTGCTCCCTGTAGAGGCGGAATCCCCCTTCGCTGCGGGCGTCCGCTTCAATGATCCCCTTGTCTTCCCAGTGCTTGATCGTGCGCGGGCTCACCCCGACACTCTCCGAGAGTGCGCCGACGGTGAGGAGGTTTTGTGAGTCGCCTTCCGAGCCGACTGAACGGTCGTCCCTGGGAAGTCCGACCTTCCGGAGGATCTTTGCAACATCTTCCTCGGCATACCCCATCTCCAGCAGCTGCTTGATATGATCGATGCGGTCCACCATCCGCTCACTGAAGAAGGGACTGCCCGTAGAGGCCTTGCCGTCCGGCTGGATGAGGCCCGCCTCGATCCAGCGCTGCACCGCATCTTCGGTAACGCCGGCGCGCTGCGCGACCTCGTTGCCGGTGAATACTGTCCGTTCCGCCATTCAGCTTCTCCTGTATGCGAGGGCCGGTATCGGGCCGTGATTGCTCCTCAGAATCACGTGCACGTATAGACCTACGCTCTCATACGTATACGTGCACGGATAGGTACATGTGTACGTTGGATAGTACGCGTTGTGCCCCTTCAGGTCAAGGGGGTGTGGTGCATGGGGAATGCGGCCGGTCCG
>CAZUVX010000051.1:12158-15727 GCA_964623865.1 uncultured Spirochaetaceae bacterium
TGCGTCCCACGGCCGCTGAGACGGCAGGCTGCGGGCCGTGCCGGTCCACCTTCGCGCGGAGCGCCTAGTTGACTCTTTCGTCACTATGGGGTATTTGGCGTGTGTGTGACGGTGCCGCAATCCCTTCAACCGTGCGAGGCCGGACGATTCGGTAGGAACCAAGGGCCATGAGCGACGAGACGGACTTCATGAGCGATGAGACGGACTTCAATCGCATGGAGCACCTGAGAGCCGAGGTAGTGCGCCTGCGGGAAGAAAACAGCCGGCTCCGGGCGAAAGCGAACAATCCCCGCGACCGAAGCGAGGTGCTTCTGCGGCGCGTCCTCGATGTGCTTCCTGTCGGGGTCTTCATTGCAGACGAGGACGGCGGAATCGCGTGGACCAACCCCGCCGCAGAGCGAATCTGGGGCGGTGCACGGCGTCTTCCTGTTGAGCGCTTGTCGGAGTACAAGGGGTGGTGGGCCGACACCGGGAAACCGGTCGAGGAGTGGGCATTCGCCAGGGCGTTCAAGAGCGGCGAATCGTCGATCGACGAGAGGATCGATATTGAGTGTTTCGATGGAAGTCGCAAGACCATCCTGAACTCGGCTGTTCCGGTCTACGACGACGCCGGTCGAGTCATTTCCGCCGTGGCCGTCATTACCGACATCACGGAGTTGCAAGGGACGGAGGCGGCCTTGCGCGCAAGTCAAGAACGCCTCAATCGCGCCGTCGACATTGAGTCTGTAGGAGTCCTCTTCTTCGACATGGAGGGTAACTTTCTCCATGCGAACGACGCCTTCCTCCGCATGATTGGTCACGACCGAGGGGAGCTGGAGCGGGGCGAGTTGCGATCCGCGCGGGTTACCCTCCCGGAGTGGATGCCCCGGACCAGACAGGTCTTTCAAGAGCTCAAGGAGACCGGGCGCTTCGAGTCATACGCAAAGGAGCTCGTTCGCCCGGATGGAACGCGCTGGTGGGGGCTCTTTGCCGGGGCGCGCCTGGGTGAAAACGAGGCTGTAGAGTTTGTCATTGACATCACTGAGCGCAGAGAGAGTGAACGCCAAAAAGAAGCCGCCCTGGAGGCGAATCGGCAACTCATGCGGGAGCTGAATCACCGCGTGAAGAATCACCTCTTCATGGTCTCCACGCTCGTGGACCTCAAGGATGAGTCCCTTGGCTCGGCGGCGGATCTATCGGATATTCGCGGGCAGGTTCACACGATTGCCCATCTTCACGAGAAGCTGTACCAGAGCGATGCCGTATCAACCGTCGAGCTGGAGCCGTATGTGAGGGGATTGCTCACCGACCTCTTCTCCCTGGGTCCGATGCCACGTGTGGATCTCACCGTCGATATCGGACAGTGCCCGGTTGGTACCGACAAGGCCACGGTGGTCGGCCTTATCCTGAATGAACTCGGTACGAATGCCTTGAAGCACGGCTTTGCCAATGAGGCCACCCCGTGGTTCGCGGTAACCCTGGAAGCGCGGCACGAGTCGGAAATCTGTGTGATGACCGTGCAGCATAACGGGGCACCGTTGCCGGAGGATGTGGAGGCATTCGCCTCGGGAATCTCGGGGCTTGGTCTGGTCCGCTCGTTGGTTTCACAGATCCGGGGCACCCTGGACATTGAGGGCCATCCGCGTCCGACATTCAGAATTGTCTTTCCCATTGGTTGATTGGAGGATGGTGGCGAAGGCGGACGTGGCTTAGCCCTGCCTCCCGCGCGCCGGCGCCGCGACCGCGGGCGACTTCGCCGACCCTGACGGCTCACGCAATACCCTTCCTGCCGAGATAGGCACATCACTGTGACTGAACCAGACTCGGCAGCTCCGTAAGCTCCCGAATCTCGTAGGTAGGCTCCGGCCCGTCGAGATTCTCCCGTCCGTCGAGATTCAGCCGGCAGGTGTCTATTCCGTAGCGGGCGCCGCCGAGGATGTCCGAGGAGAGACTGTCTCCGACCATGAGAACCTGAGATCGGTCCACGCCGTCAAAGGGCTTGAGGGCAATGTCGAAGATCTCCGGTTCGGGCTTCCGGAAGCCGACCTCGTCGGAGATGACGAGGTGAGGAATGTATGCGGCAAGGCCGGAATCGGCAAAGCGCGAGCGCTGGACCCGGGAGAGGCCGTTCGTGAGGAGGACCAGGTCTGCCCGCTCCGACAACATGCGAACGACATCCAGCGCGTCCGGAAGCAGGAAGCTTCCGCGGCCCAGGTGCGCGAGGTACCGGTCGGCCATGACGGAAGCATCGGCCTCCTGGCCCATCTCTTCGAGGACGCGTATGAAGCGCTCCACCGCCAAGGTGGCCTGGTCGACCTCGCCGCGCTCCAGGGCCCTCCAGAGCTCGCCGTTGATGCGGCGATAGACGGGGAGGTGGTCGGCTTCGCGGTAGTGCAGGCTGAGGTCGGCGCAGGTTGCCGCGAAGGCGTGGGACTCGGCGCGGTCGTAGTCGAAGAGGGTGCCGTCGGCATCCAGAAGAAGTACCCGGTAGTGTGCCATTGCTACTCCCCGAGTGGTCCCGAGAGGCGTCGATGCCGGTCCCCGACGACGGCGGTTGAGAGGCGCCGCTGCATGATGATGGGCCACTCCCGGCCGACCATGACTGCATTGATGCGGATTGGGTCCATCCATCAAGCATAGCACGAACGGGTGGGCGGGGTGCCGAGTGTAGCCCGCGACGCTCACATGTGGCGGTTGTACAGGGTGTGTGGGACCCATACCGCCCGGACCCGGTAGTCCGGGCCGACGGCGTTTGTGAGGCCTCCCACTTTGTCATAGTCAATGGGTACGTAGGCGCCGTCCGGCAGGTCCCAGTGATCCTCGAAGGTGAAATACAAGGCTCCGGCCGGCGGCCGCGAGGTGCGGACCAGAGCGACGGCGTGGAACCCGGTTTCCGAGGCAATGGAAGCCACGTAGGCCGGAATCTGCCAGAACTGAAGGAGACCCGCGGTAACCAGGGACCAGTCTTCGCAGTCACCGCCGCCGTTCCGGAAGAAGCTGTCCGGGGTGAGGGCTATGTCGTTGGTGAGATAGCGGTACTCACTGTACAGGCGCCGCTGGAACACCCGGATCTCCTGCCAGTCCAGATCGCCGTCGGCGTTGGTGTCCGCGTGGGCGTAGCGCCGAAGAAGCTCACGGTTCGAGATGCCCGTTGTCGCGACGAACTCGCGCCGGTTGATCGCCAGCCGCGCCTCCTGGAGCGAGGTAAACGACCGGTCCACACCGTCGACTGAATATGTGACGCTTCCGGCGCGGTAGCGGCGATCGATCCGCTCCCCGCGATACCAGAGGTGGTCCGTCCCGGCGTCGTGGGCGGCAGCGTCGGCTCCCTTCTGCGGCGAGTCCGCCTGCGCCTGAGCCTCCGGCGCCGGGAGATCTGCAGCTGCAGCCCGGTCGACCAGGGTGTCCGGCGCCGGCGTCGGGTCCGGCCGGGGTGACCATTCCTCTGCGTCGCGGACGGCAAGAAAAACAATGACCACCACCGCGGCGACGAAACCCAGAAAGCGGCGGCCGGCGTGGCTGCTTCGGTGAGACGGTGACGTTCGGTATGCGGTCGTGGACCCCGCGGCCGGCGCCCCGGCATGCGCCGC
>CAZUVX010000051.1:15827-20534 GCA_964623865.1 uncultured Spirochaetaceae bacterium
CGGTCGTGGACCCCGCGGCCGGCGCCCCGGCATGCGCCGCACCATGCGCCCCGGCCGGCGCCGCACCATGCGCCCGGGCGTGCACCCGCCGGACCGACAATACGCGGTCCTCCCGGAAGGTGCGCTCCTCCTCTCTGAGGTGGCAATAGGCGCGGAGATACCAGATGCCCGCCCGGGAGCAGTAGCGGGTGGAGATGTGGATCCGCCGGTCGGAGACGTCGCCGGAGGCGTTCATGTAGGTGATGTCGGCGACCATACCGGGCCGCAGCTTCTCGAAGAGGCGGTCGGTGTCGCGGTTGGTGGTGTGGTGCATTGCGGCGGTGGTCATGCGAGGAGATAGATGCAAGAAGTGGGCCAGGCCCCGCTCTCCGTTTCCACGGGCCGTCTGTGCTCGCCCATCCGCCGCAACGGAGAGGGAACAGGCGCGGGGCGGCGCGGCCTTCCGCCCCCGGCGAAACGGGAGTTGCGTCCGGTGTAACCCTGGTTGTGAAGACTGGTGCCGGGATTGTTGATCGGGTCTCCCGCCGTTCCGGAGGCGGCGGCACGGCGCCCCCCGGGTATGCCGCGAAGCGTCCCCGGTGCTTCCGCGGCGTATCCGGCGCCCTGGCACGATTCCTGCAATGTGGACGTCTGGAAGAGGCTGCAACACCTGGAGTAGGCTGGAGGCATGAATATGTATCGCGTGCTCTTTTCCTTCGTCGGCAACCGCGATCCCTACGTGGCGGACGGCGCAGATTTCGGCGGGCCGGAGCCGGCCGGCGAGAGCCCCGGGCCGGTGCTGTCGCTCCTGAATGCGCGGAGCTTCGAGCGGGTCGTGCTCTTCTGCACCGGGAGCGAGTACATTGAGCGCGCCCGGTCGGTGCAGGAGATCGCCCGGGATACCGATCCCGGCGTGAAGTTCAATTTTGCCGATATTGAGCTATCGAGCCCCATCGACTATCAGGAGATCTACCGAGAGCTCAAGCGCGCCATAGATCAGTTCATGCCCTCAATTGAGCACCTTCCCTACAAGCTCTCGGTGCTGTTGGACCCGGGCACGCCGCCCATGCAGACGTGCTGGTTCCTCCTGGTGACCTCCGGCTACCTTCCCGCGGAGCTCCTCCAGGGGGTGCCCGCGCGGTACGCCGGCGGCACCTACCGAACACGGACGGTGGAGCTCAATGACGGCTCGTTTCCCCACGTCTTTATTCAGAAGGAGGGCGATGATGGGTCGCCTCGCACCGGCGCCCGTGATACCGCTCCGGGCCGCGCGGAGGCGGAGTCGCCGGGGGCCCCTGCGCCGGCCGATACCGCCCCGAGCGACCTCTGGATCAAGAGCTCGGAGACCCGGGTGATCGGCAGTGCAACCCCCTTCCGGGAGCTCATGGACACGGTCCTGCGGGTATCCCAGTACGATGTCTCCGTCGTGATCCGCGGGGAGACGGGGACGGGGAAGGAGGTGGTGGCCCGGCTCCTCCATGAGTCGAGTCCCCGACGGGATGGCCCCTTTGTGGCCGTGAACTGCGCCTCGATTGCGGCGTCCCTCGCGGAGAGCGAGCTCTTCGGCCACAAGAAGGGCGCCTTCACCGGCGCCAACACCGATCGCCTGGGTCAGTTCCGCGCCGCC
Organism: uncultured Spirochaetaceae bacterium; assembly: GCA_964623865.1. Lineage (GTDB taxonomy): Bacteria > Spirochaetota > Spirochaetia > DSM-27196 > PWMO01 > CAYFQV01. The sequence continues at coordinate 17,434 of CAZUVX010000051.1, forward strand.
GACGGCGGGACGCTCTTTCTCGACGAGTTCGGGGACCTGCCGACGGAGATCCAGCCGAAGCTTCTCCGCGCCTTGGAGGATCACATCATCACACCGGTCGGTGCCGACTCGACGCAGAGCGTGAACGTCCGGGTCATCGCGGCGACGAACCAGGACATCGACGCGCTGATCGAGAGAGGTGCCTTCCGCCGCGATCTCTATGAGCGGCTCAACCAGGTCCACGTGGTCCTTCCCCCTCTCCGGGAACGTCCCGAGGACATTCCCCTTCTGGCGCGGCAGTTTGTGAGGGACTGGAACGAGCGCTACCACGAGGCGAAGGGCATGAGCGAGGAGACCATGACCTATCTCGCCGACTATCCCTGGCCCGGCAACGTCCGGGAGTTGCAGAACACAGTGACGAACCTCTGCGCCATGGGCCGGTCGGGGAGCATCGGACCCAATCTCCTGCCGCAGAAGATCCTGCGGTACTTCAACGAGGGGCGCCGGGTGGCGCCGGTGACCGTGGACATTCCCGATGACGGCATGGATCTCCGCGCGGTCTTGAGTCAGGTCGAGCGGGAGTTCTACGAGCGCGCGCTGGAGATGACCGGCGGCAACGCCGAGCGCGCGGCACCGCTCCTGGGCTTGAAAGCGCCGGCCTTTCGAAAGGCCATGCGGGAGCGTTTCAACATGGCACCACAGGAAGACGAGACGCAGTGATTGCCGGGGTCATTACCGCAGTGATTGCCGCGGTGATTGCAACCGTTAACCTCCCGGACGCGTCGACCATTCTCCGGGGGCGCGTTCGTTCCGCGAGGTGTATGCGCGCGCCGGGTCCTTCGAGTAGCGCCCCTAACACGCCGTGATGTATCATAGGTGCAGCGCCGTGGGCCGGCGCGGTTGTCGGGGGGCGCGGGCGGCGCGGCGGCGTACGCCCCCGGGACCGTGCAAAGTGGCAGGCGACCCTCCGGGCCCACGATGGAGGAACCCCCGTGGAAGGCAAGCTCAAGCGGTTGGTACACCTTGCCGGGACGGATCCGGGCTTCTACGTCCTGGCGCTGCACGCCTTCGTGGAGTACTACCTCCGGGAGGAGGAGGGGCTCCGCGACATTGAGTCCTTCTCCGACCTCACCTGGGAGTACCGCAACCGCCTCATGGAACGGGCCGGAGGCGCCTTTGTTGACGGCCTGAACTCCCTCTCTCAGCTCGGCCGGCAGCACAAGTTCACCAACAAGGTCCGCCACTCCTTCGACGAGCTCGACCCGGAGGAGGCGGTGGCGGCGACGCACCTGTTCACACGCTTCTGCCTCCTCGTCGGCCTGGGCGGCGCCGCCCCGGTGCAGGAGCTGGGAAAGAGTCTGGACGTCTGGCAGGAGCGAATCTCCGTACTGGAGCAGCGGGCGACCCTGCGGCTCATGCAGGAGCAGTTGCAGGCGCTGCAGCGGAAGAACGCGCAATTACTGTCCACCGTGCAGGAGTACGAACGCGAGCAAGCCAGGTTGAAGGGACTGGAGCTCGAAATAGCGAAGTACAACCTGGAGCTGGAGGCACGTAAGCATCGACTAGAAAAGAAGGATGAGCGGGTCGACGAGCTCCGGGCGGAGCGGTCGCGCCTCAGGTCGGAGAAGGCGCGGTTGTTGAAGGAGCTGGAGAAGTACGAGGAGCTCGAGCGCTACATCCACGCCCTCGGGCGCTTCTCCGTGTACACGAAGAGCCGGATGGACTACGAGCAAAGCCTGACCAAGCTGACCCAGGAGCAGCGGGATGCCGTGGACGGCATCAGCCTGGAGCAGAACTTCCTGATCCGCGGCACCGCCGGGACCGGGAAGTCCCTGGTGCTCATTGAGGCGCTCCGCAAGGCGGTGGAAAACCCGGAGCTCGATTTCGGCAACCGTGAGCGGGAGAAGATCGTGCTTCTGACCTTTACGCGCACCCTGGCGAAGTTCGACGCCTACCTCTCCGCCATCAACCGGATTCCCGGCGTCGACACCCTCATCCGTACGGTGGACGCCTACATCCTCCACAAGCTCAAGCTCATCAACGAGGAGTGGGCCATTGGCTACGATCTGCCCGCGCCTCTTGTCTCCGAGCTGAACACCCTGGACTTCATGACCGATCAGGAGCTCACCGTCGAGATAGAGAGCTTCATCTTTGGAAACATGATTGGGGTCGATGAGTACGCCACGGTCGAGCGCATCGGCATGCGCCGGCGTCTCGGTCACGTGCAGCGGCGCCGCATCTGGGAGATCCGCGACGAGGTGGTCCGCCGCATGGAGGAGTCCGGCCGCTTCAGCAAGAATTACGCCCGCCTCAAGCTCCTCGCGGAGCTGCGGGGGCGGCCGGCGGCCGGCGCTCCCGCCGACCGGCGCCTCCGGGATGCCCGGCTCCTCTTCATCGACGAGACCCAGGACTTGACCGCGGCGGACCTGGCGGTCCTCCGTGAGCTCACCGGCGGCTACATGATCATGGCGGGGGACGTGGATCAAACACTCTACGGCGTGGTCTCCCCCTACGCCCGGGCCGGAATCGAGCTGTCGGGCAGGACGCGGCTCCTTCCCACCGTGCGCGGGGCTCGTGAGCAGACTCAGCGGACGTCGGACCGCTGCGGCCGCCTCTCGCCGAAGGGGCGCTTTGACCTGGAGGGGCAGCCTCAGGCATTCGGGGAGGGGCGGACGCCGGGGCTCTACACCGCCGAGACCGAGGAGGCGCTGCGTGACCTTCTGGTGCGGAAACTACTGCTCTTCCACTACCAGCTCGGCTACGATCCCGACAACATCTGCATTCTGGCGCCGCGGACGCATCAGTTGCACACGATTTCCGGCGAAGTGAAAGGCCACGGCTTCGAGCCGGTAATCATTACGACTCCGGACTTCGACTTCGCAGCCACCGGCACCCTTCGTCTTTCGACCCTCCACTCCGCGAAGGGACTCGACTTTCCGGTAGTGCTGATGTACCTGCCGGAGATCGAGCGACGCCAGGCCTACGACGAGGAGAGCGTCGAGCGACTCCTGCGCAACCTGGTCTACGTCGGTCTGACCCGGGCCATGGAGAACCTCAACGTCTTCACCGTGCCGAGCCGGGATCCGATTATTCGGGACGTGGTGGAGGCGTTCGGGGAAAGG
>CAZUVX010000052.1:0-20510 GCA_964623865.1 uncultured Spirochaetaceae bacterium
GCCGGGTCTACGGTCCGCCGGATCGCGGGACGTGCGGGTCACTTCGGATGTTGGGGTCACTTCGGGAGGGCGCGAACGTTGCCGGAGTCTGCTTGACCGGCCTGTCGGGCACCGATAGGTTTGTCCCCGTGACAACGAAGCTTTTCACCAACGCCCGTATCATCACGGTGGACGACGAGCGGCCCGCCGCCGAGGCCGTGGTGGTGCGAGGAAACCGGTTCGCCTTCGTGGGATCGAATGAGGAGGCGGTGCGCTTCGCCGGGGATGGGGCGGAGCGACACGACCTCGGCGGCCGCACGGTTGTCCCCGGTTTCAACGACAATCACGTGCACGCTCTCGTCATGGGAGACGTGAGCTCCCAGATCGATCTTGCCGGTCTCAATGAGCGGGAGATCATCGCGAAGCTCACGGCACACTATCCGACCCCGGACCCGGGCCGGCTCATCGTCGGGCACGGGTGGGACTATCCGAGCTGTCCGAATCCACACAGGGACGTGCTGGATGAGGCCTTTCCGAACAACCCGGTGGTCCTCATTCAGTTCTCCGGACACGGGGCGTGGGTGAACTCGCGGATGTTGGAGAAGCTCAAGATCACCCGGGACACCGCGAGCCCTACCGGGGGCACCATTGTCAAAGACGCGGATGGTGAGCTCACCGGGATCCTCTACGATACCGCGATCAGCGGATATCACAACAAGCGCTTCATCAAGATGCACCTCAACCGGAAGCTGAGCCGCCGGTACCTCGCCTCGGCACTCCGGGAGTTCCGCAGTCACGGCATCACTTCGGTGCAGGACAACACCTGGATTCCGACCACGCTGACGCATCTGAACCGGATGAAGCGGCGGGGCGAGCTGACGTGTCGCTTCACCTGCTGGGCGTACGGGCCGAATCCCTTCATGGCGCGCCTCTTTCAGCTGTGGCGCTTCGACGACCGATGGGTCCGCCGCGGGCCGTGGAAGTACTTCCTCGACGGCACGTTCTCCACCCGGACGGCGTGGATGACGACTCCGTATGCGGACGACGGCTCGAACTTCGGCACCCCTATCGGTGGGCCCGATCGCTTCGAGGAAATCGTCTCCTTTCTGGCTCGGCATCGCCGGCAGGGCGCCTTCCACGCCATCGGCGATCGAGCGGTGCAGGAGTTCATCAACGCCGTGGAACGAGTTAGCCTGCGGCAGCCCCAGGTTACGCATCTGCGCCTGCGTCTCGAGCACGCGCAGCTGGTGCGACCCGAGGACGTTCCTCGTCTGCGAGAGCTCGGGATCCTGATTGCCGCGCAGCCGCACGCCATGGCGACCCCGGAGAAGGACATCGGCATCTTGGGAGCGCAGCGAGCCTCCGAGGCGTACCCGTACCGTCGTCTGATCGACGGCGGGGTTCGTCTCTCCTTTGGTTCCGACATCCCCGGTGAGGCAACCTTCGATCCGCTCTACGCCATTCACCTGGCCGTCAACCGCGATCAGGACAGACGTATCACCCCCTACGAGGCGCTCCGGGCGTATACTCTCGAGAGCGCCTACGCCGAGTTCATGGAGCACGAGAAGGGGAGCGTCACGGCGGGCAAGCTCGCAGACTTCACGGTCCTGGATACGGACATTACGCGCTGCGATCCCGCGGCGATCGCCGATACCTCTGTGGAGATGACCGTGCTCAACGGCGACACTGTGTACGAGCGAGGAGACGCATGACATATCAGATAACCTTCAAGTCGAATCCTCGGATGATTCTGCTCATCCTCTTCATGGCTGCTGCGGCGGTGCTGGTGGTGGTGCTCTTCGCCGTCGGCATGTCCATTGCCGGCGTCGTTGCGCTCGTTGTTGTCGGCTACATCGACTATCAGTCTCTTCGCCACCTTCGGGCGCAACTGCAGAGCCGGGTCACCACCACCGAGAGCGGGATCAGGATTGAGCACGCCGGCATCGGCACCCGCGAGTTCGCCTGGGAGGATATTACCCGCGCCGGGTACGCGGTGCCGCGGGACAAGAGAGAGCGTCCCGTCGTCTTCATCTACGACGAAGGAAAGGACCGGCTCATCACCATCCCGGACGAGTTCGAGAACTTCCGCGGCCTCATGGCGGAGGTGCGGCGCCACACCAGTTTCGAGGACGTTGTTCTGGCGCCGGGTGAGACAATCGAGGCGCGCCTGGCTCCGAAGGATCTCGACGGCGATTAAGCCGGCATCCGCCGCAGGGCCCGCGCAACGTATCACGCAGCTTGTTGGAAACCGGCGGCCAACCCGCCCTGACGAAGGTCCCGGATCGCGAATCTCGGCAGCCGGATCCGCCGGGTGAGAAACTCCCGCCCGATTCGCTCGGCCACCAGCGGCTCCAGTGCCGGGCCCAGGGGCGGGTCGATCTCGGGGATACTAACTCCCTGCGCCCGGAAGCGTTCTGCACTTCCTACGTCCGAAAGCGTTCTGCTTACTCATCCAACAAGCTTCGGGATACGTTGCCGGCCATGACGGCCAGGGCAATCGAGTTGAGCTTGGTTTCGTCGGAATCGGCCCGGGACGTGAGGACTATGGGTTTGCGCGCTCCGACAATGATGCCCGCGTTCCGGGCGCCGGCCAGGAATACCAGCGCCTTGTAGAGAATGTTGGCGGCTTCAATGTCCGGGGCAATGAGGATGTCCGCCCGGCCGGCGCCCGGGTGGGTGACGCCTTTGTGGCGGGCCGCCTCCGGGGAGACGGCGTTGTCCAGGGCAAAGGGCCCGCCCACGGTACAGCCGGTGATCTCTCCGGATGCACTCATCTCCGCCAGCTGCCGGGCATGGAGGGTTGCCGGCATCTTCTCATCCGCCTTCTCCTTGGCCGCGAGGATTGCGACGTTCGGTTTCGATACGCCCACTCCGTGAGCGACTTCGACGGCGTTGAGGAGGATCTGCCTCTTGTGGTCGAGGTCCGGTGCAATGTTCATGGCGGCGTCGCTGAGGAAGAGGGGGCGCGGGTAGTTCGGAATCTCGAAGAGCGCAACGTGGCTCAGAACACGAATGCCCCGCAGCCCCCACGCGGCGTTCAGGACGGCCTTCATGATGACCGAAGTGTCCACCAGGCCCTTCATGAGGGCGTCTGCCTGGAGCCCGTCGGCATCGTTCCCGGATACGATCCTCACCGCGCGCTCCGCAGCGTCGGCGGGATCGGGGGCGTGAACAATCCGCTCCTGCGGAGCCTCGTACTCGAGGGAGTCGGCAATGCGACGGATCTCATCGGCGTCGCCGACGAGGACGCCTTCGGCGATGCCGAGCTCCTCGGCCCGGGACACCGCGCGCAGAACCTCCTCGTCCTCGGCGCAGGCGACGGCAACGCGACGGGGTGTGTCTGTGCGCGCCTTTTCGTAGAGGGCGGCGAAACCGGTCATGGTGTCGCTCATACGGTGTGCTTCTCCGTACGGGTTGGTCTCTGCTCGGGGTCTGTGGCGACGGCGTGCAGGTGATCCTTGTCGACCAGAGCGAAACCTTTGTCCAGGGCGTCGATGTTGAGGGGGAGAAACTGGTCCTTCGCCGTACCGAAGACCTGCTTCAGGGAGTCGATGACTTGATCGCGACTGAAGAGGCTTGTCGCCGCCAGGAAGGCGCCGAGCATGACCATGTTGGCAATCTTGGTGTTTCCCAGTGCGCCGGCGACGCTGGTCGCGGGGATCGGCAGAAGGATTACGTCGTTCCGATCGGGCTGCTCCTCGATGAGGGATGAGTTGTACAGCAGTACACCCGCCTGCACGGCGGCGCCGGGAGGTGTCGCGCCCGGCGCCTGGGCGGCGGCTCTCGCGACCCCTGCTTCCTCTGCGCCTTCCCCGGCACCGGCGAGCTCCGTCTCGAACTTGCGCATGGACGGGAGATTCATGGCGATCACGGCGTCGGCATTGCCGGATACGACGGGAGAAGCGATAGGTTTGTCTGCAACAATGACGTGGCAGTTGGCGGTGCCGCCGCGCATCTCCGGACCGTACGAGGGAAGCCAGGAGACTTCCTTTCCGTTTTTCATGCCGGTGTAGGCGATGAGTCGGCCCATGGACATGACGCCCTGGCCGCCGAAGCCTGCGCAGATGATCTTGGTCTCCATTTCTCAATCCTCCTGTGCGTGTCCCGCACCGGCCACGCCCGCGCCGGCCACGCCCGCACCGGCCACGCCCGCACCGGCCACGCCCGCGCCGGTCGGAGCGGCGGCGCCGGCGGCGGTCGCCTCGGGGCTTCTGAAGTTCCCCAAGGGATAGTAGGGGATCATTGTTTCCCGCAGCCAGCCGAGCGCCTCCACCGGCGTCATTCCCCAGTTCGTCGGACAGGTGGAGAGAACCTCAACCATGGAGAAACCCCGGCGGTTCTGCTGGCACTCGAAGGCTGTACGAATGGCCTTCTTCGCCTTGCGGACGTGGGCGGGATTGTGCACCGAGACGCGCTCAATGAAAGCTGCGCCGTTGATGGTTGCGAGCATCTCTGAAATGCGAATTGGGTAACCGGCGTGCTTCGGGTCCCGCCCCAAGGGGGATGTCGTGGTGCGCTGGCCGACCATGGTAGTGGGTGCCATCTGGCCGCCGGTCATGCCGTAGATGGCGTTGTTCACGAAGATAACGGTGATGTTCTCCCCGCGATGGGCGGCGTGAACGATCTCGGCGGTGCCGATGGAGGCGAGATCCCCGTCCCCCTGATAGGTAAATACGGTGTTCCCGGGGTGAACCCGCTTGATCCCCGTCGCCATGGCGGGCGCCCTCCCGTGGGCGGCCTCGTGCATGTCGCAGTTGAAGTAGTTGTACGCAAAGACCGCACACCCCACCGGGGCGACACCAATGGCGCTCCCCAGCAGCTCCATCTCCTCGAGAGCTTCCGCGACGAGGCGGTGGATTATTCCGTGGGTGCACCCGGGACAGTAGTGGGTCTCCTTGGGGGTGAGCCCTTTCGTTCGTTCGAATACCACAGGCATTACTGCACCTCCTCGAGCATCGCGGTTGCGGCGGCGTGGATATCCGCCTCAATCGGAAGCATGCCGCCGGAGCGGCCGTGGAAGCCCACGGGCCACCGGCCGTTTGCGGCAATGCGAACATCGTCCACCATCTGGCCGTGACTCATCTCGACGGTGACGAGGGCGCGCACCGACGGGGGGAGCTCGTCGAAACCTTGCACGGGGAAGGGCCACAGCGTGATAGGCCGCAGGAGCCCCGCCTTGACCCCTTCGCTGCGAAGTGTCTTGACGACGTTCTTCACGATCCTGCTCGCCGTGCCGTAGGCAACAAAGACTATCTCCGCATCCTCGACGTGGAAGAGCTCGTACCGCACCTCCTTCTCCCGCATGATTGCGTACTTGGCCTGAAGCCGGCGGTTGAGCCTTTCCAGCTCCGCCGGATCCAGACGCAGGCTGGTGATAATGTTGGGGGAGCGCGTACCCCCGGTACCGTTGGTTGCCCACTCCTTCGAGGGGAGCTCCCGCTTCGGAGGCTCCCGGAACTCGACGGGCTCCATCATCTGGCCGATCATCCCGTCGCCCAGGAGCATGACCGGATTCCGGTAGAGATCGGCCAGGTCAAAGGCTTCAGCCATCATGTCGGCTGCCTCCTGCACGCTCGCCGGGGCCAGAACGATCATGGAGTAGTCACCGTTGCCGCCGCCGCGGGTCGACTGGAAGTAGTCGCCCTGGGCCGGTTGAATGCCTCCAAGCCCCGGGCCGCCGCGCATCATGTTGACTATGACGCAGGGCACTTCACTGCCGACTATGTAGCTGATTCCCTCCTGCTTCAGGGAGATCCCCGGTGACGACGACGAGGTCATGACCCGCGCGCCGGCTCCTGCCGCCCCGTAGACCATGTTGATGGCGGCGACCTCACTCTCCGCCTGGAGGAAGACCCCGCCCACCTTCGGGAGCTCCCGGGACATGTACTCCGGGATCTCGTTCTGCGGGGTGATGGGATACCCGAAGAAGTAGCGGCAGCCACCCTTGATCGCGGCGGCAGCGATTGCCTCGTTTCCCTTCATGAGGACCTTTGCGCCCATTGCCGTCTGTGCCATTCTCGCCTCCTTTTCGCGGTGTCGCCGCCGGACGGTGCGCCCCGGCACGACCACTCGCACAAGTCTCAGGCCACGCGCTCGACCCGGATTACCACGTCCGGGCACATGAGGGCGCAGTTGCCGCAGGCAATGCACTTGTCCGGGTCACTCACCGTAGCCGGGTGGTAGCCCTTCTTGTTAATGTGCTCGGTATCGATCATGACGATGTCGACGGGACAGACCGAAACGCAGAGCTCACAGCTCTTGCACCGGTCGGTGTCGAAGGTTACGACTCCTCTGGCTCGTGCCATACGGTTCTCCTTTGCACGGACCCTCGGCGGCCCGGCTCATGCGTACATCCACGACTCGCGCAGATGCATGCCGACTCCAATGCGTTCTCCGTGCAGCTCCCTGGGAATGTCTCCGAGGAGCTGCTCTCGTACTGCGAGGAAGAGCACCGGGATTCCCAGCTCGGCGCCGACGCGGCGGCAGACATCATCGCCCTCTCTCAGATGGTAGACCTGCGTGAACTCAACCATGTGGGTGTTGTTCACCAGTCCCGTGGCTTTGAGGCCGCAGGCCTCCTCAATGGCGGCAATGTGGGCCAGAACCCCGTCGGTGTCCCGGGTTTCCGGCCGGGACGTGTTCACGACAATGAGAAAGTCGTGCTCGCCTTCGACGAAGTAGCGCCGGTAGCGGCCCAGGAGGCGCGCCCCCGGGGCGTCGCCGCCGACATCCAGGATGGTGCGGGCCTTCGCGTCCTGGAGGGCGCCGTACACCGCCGGCGACAGAGCGGGAACATCGACACCGGTGTCGCCGGCGGTGCTGCTGCCGATGACGGTGACCCCCGCGGCTTCGAGAAGGCTACGCTTCTCCCGGGAACGGAAGTAGGGATTGACGATGTCGAGGTCCGCCAGGATGACCTTGTCGTCGACCGCCGCCTGCCGAAGCGCCAGGTTCACGGAGAACTCCGTCTTCCCGCTTCCGTAGTGGCCGGTGACGGCGACAATGCGGTTCATACGCGGTCTCCACTCTGCGCAGCCTCTCCGGAGGGCGCGTCGCGCGTGTCGCCCGCACCCCGGGGGGTCCGGACGCCGGCGCGCACCGTCGTGCCCGAACGGTCCCCGCCGCCGCCCGCAAGAGCCTGCCCGTCGGCGTAGGTGAGGGCCTGCTCTTCGCCGCGAAGGACGCGATCCGCCCCTTCGGCCAATGCGCGCATCTCGTCCTCTCCGGGATAGACCTTCACGGGTGCCAGGAAGGAGACGCGCTCGGTAATCCCCTTCACCACGCGCTCGTCGTGGGCCAGGCCGCCGGTGAGAATGATCGCCTCCAAGGTGCCGCGGAGGACCGTTGCCATGGCGCCGATCTCCTTGGCAACTTGGTAGGCCATAGCCTCCATGACCAGGCGCACATCGTCATCTCCCTCGTCAATGCAGCCTGAGAGCTCCTCGGCGTTGTTCGATCCGCAGTAGGCGACCAGGCCGCCCTCGCCCTTGATCATCTTCTTGACCTGGGCCTCGGTGTAGCCGCGCCGGGTCAGCAGCTCGACGATCTTCAGCGCCGCAACGCCGCCGCTTCGCTCCGGCGAGAAGGGGCCCTCGCCGTTGAGTCCGTCATTCACGTCGATTACGCGGCCCCGGTCATGAGCGCCGACGGTGATTCCTCCGCCGAGGTGCGCCACGATGAACCGTACCTCTTCGTAGGTCTTCCCTATCTCGGCGGCGGCGCGCCGTGCGGTCGCCTTCTGATTGAGGGCGTGAAAGATGCTGACTCGCGGAAGCTCGGGGATGCCGGAAAAGCGCGCCACCGGCTCGAGCTCGTCGACTACGACGGGATCCACAATGTAGCTCGGGAGGCTTTGTGGCTGCGCGATGTGATGAGCAAGAATCCCGCCGAGGTTTGAGGCGTGCTCCCCGGCAAACCCCGAGTGAAGGTCCGCAAGCATGTCCTCAGTCACCACGTAGGTGCCGCCGCAGACGGGCCGAATCAGACCGCCGCGCCCGACAACGCCGTCCAGGGATGCGGGATCGATTCCCGCTTCCGCCAGCGCCGAGAGAATGATCTCCCTGCGGAACTCGAACTGCTCGGCGATGTGCTCATACCGTGCCAAATCCTCCGCAGCGTGGCGCAGCGTCTGCCCAAGGAGCATTTCGTCGCCGTCGAACACGGCGATCTTCGTGGATGTCGAGCCGGGATTGATTGCCAGGATGCGTGCCACTGCGACCCCTTACCGGTGCCGGGTTGTAATCAGTACTGCAGGAAGTGTGCCAACCGGGGGAATCCTTCGAGCCATTTCTCCTGGGACGATGATGACGGTCCTGCGAAGTCGCACGACGACGCATCGCTATCTTAAGTTGCTTCACCGGAATGATTTAGGCGGCTCAGGCCGCGGCGTGGTGTCGGTCTCGATTTCCCCGCACCCGAAGAGGCGTTCCCGCAGCGTGCGCAGCCCGGCGCCGCCGGCACGATGGTGCAGGAATTTGCGTGCAATTCATTGCGCTCTGCTGCCTAGAGCGCGCAAAGACATGCGGGGTACTGTCCATTGGTACGGCGTCGTGGATGCATTTGTCCTGAGCATGAGGAAAATATGACTAAAGTTGTATAGATTTCTCCGGAGGACGGGCACATAATTCAGGTGGCGGTGACGTCCCGGTCCTGCAGGACTGGTAGCTCGGACTCGGAGCGAGGTACAAGAGATGAGTGGAGTCCCGTACAAGTACCGGTCGAAGGTCGCATTGCTGCGACGATACACGGAACAGCTGGATCGCCTCATGGAATCCGGGGAGTTCTTCCGACTCTCCTTCCTCGAGCGCCGAAAGCTGGTGCGGCGAATCAAGCGCCTCTACACGCGACTGGCGGGCGTGGTGCCGCCGTTTCGGCTGCAGACTCTTGTTGCCGGCGCCGCAGCGCTGGCCCTTGCGGGATGTCAGCCCGTCTTCGTCGCTCCGGGGGAAGACGGCACCGAGGAAGACGGCGGGGGCGCCGACGAAGACGGCGGGAGTTCCGGCGACGAGAGCAACGGAAACAATCCCCCTTCAGTGGAGATTCTTCCGGGTGACGTTACCGCGGCGCCGGGCGAGTCCGTCGAGTTGACGGCGAACGCCACCGATCCGGATGGTGACGACCTTACCTTCCAGTGGTTCATTGACCAGGAGCCGCAGGTTGATGCGGTATCGGATACCTTCACGGCAACCTTCTCCCCCGACGAGGACACCACCTATACGGTCTCGGTGGAAGTCTCCGACGGGAGCGCCACCGCGACCGACACAGCCTCCGTTGCGGTCGACGTGGACGGGGCGGTGGACGAGGCGCCCTCGGTGACGATTGTCGAGGGCAATCAGAGCGCGGAAAGCGGCCAGGAGGTCACCTTCACCGCCGAGGCGACGGATCCCGAGGATGCGACCCTGACCTACCGGTGGTTCGTTGACGAGGTCGAGCAGCCGGATGCGACGTCACCTGTGTTCTCCTACAGTGCATCGCCGACGGCCGACACCGACTACACGATTCGCGTGAGCGTCTCCGACGGCGTGAATACCGTCGCTGCGGAAGCCGTGCTCACCGTAATGGGACAGCGGCCGGTGAATCCCTCCTTCGGCGCCTACCAGGAAAACCCCTTCGGCCTGGGAGGCGTCCCCGACGGATTCGTGGGCGGACACGCCTACGGCGTCCCCGCCTTCGCCGACCTCGACGGCGACGGTGACCTGGATCTTCACCATGTCTTTCAGGGGACCAACCCCCCCGGGCTCGAAATCGTGACCCAGGAGAACCAGTTGGCCCAGACCGGGGCGCTCAGTTTCTCGGCTCCGGCGATAACCGCCGGTTCTCTCGAAGCGAGGACCGTGACCACCGACGGTATCGGCGGTGGGTACTACGGCGATCCCTATGATCCCTACGGCTACTACGTCGGGTACTCTCCGGGCGCAGACATCATTCGCACTGCAACTATTCGCTCTCTCGGACTTGCCGACCTCGACGGAGACGGCGACCTCGATATCGTTGCCGGTCTGGAGTACCACTACGAGTACATTGGTCTCAACGTGCTCTTCTACAACAGCTACGGCCTCGCCTTCGTCGAGAACACCTCCGCCGAGAGTGACCTTGCCTTTGCGCCTCCCGCATACGGGTACGGCGCGGAGGCTAAGGGCCTTCCCTTTGATTATGCGCAACCCTACGGCCACGGGAGCCCGGCCATGGCCGACCTCGACGGGGACGGGGATCTGGACATTCTCCTCGGAGATTCCTCGCAGAACCGGGTTCACTTCATCGAGAACATCGGTACCGCCGCCGGTCCGGACTTCACGTATGCAGTGGACGCCGCAGACTCCCCCGCGGACGGCGGCCTCGGCCTGACCCTCCCGACAGGCTACACCGTCTTCGACGTGGACCTCGTCGACTTCGATAAGGACGGCGACGAGGATCTCTTCATTGCCGCTACCGACGCAACCGGCACGCCGAAAATCCTGTACGCGAAGAACCTGGAAGTAGACGAAACTAGTCCCGCCGGTTCCGTGAGCTTTGCGGCGCCGGAAGCAAACCCCTTCGGCATTGCCGTTGATACCGGCATGACACCGACCATCGAAAACCCCTTCTTCGTTGAAGTGGCCGACATTGATCAGGATGGAGACTACGACTTGCTGGTGTCGGCCCGGCGCTACTCGAACCCGGATACCGGCTATGACGAGGTTCGTTTCCATGTTCTGGAAAACGAGAACTTCTGAGGCGGGCGTCCACGCTGCAGCGCAACGGGGCGAACGCCGCCGCCCGTTGCTCCGGTCGCCGGCGAAACCACGCATACACCTGGCCCGTTTGCTCGGGGTTTGCGCCTCGTACGCTCCCCGTGGCTGCTAGTGCACGCCGTGGCGTTTCATCTTGTACTGCAGGGAGCGCAGGGAGATTCCCAGGAGGGTGGCGGCGCGGGTGCGGTTGCCGCCGGTGGTCTCCAGGGCGCGGCGGATGTGAGATGCCTCGGCGCCGGCGATGATCTGGTGAAGGGGCGCGACCGTCCGGACATCGGCGCGTGCAGTAGCGATTGGCCAAGATGTCCGGCCGTCGGCATCGTTCACAACTTCGACCTCTTCCCGGCAACCGGGGAGGTTCTGCGCCTCGGGCGGTGCGCATTCCGGGCCCAGGTCCGGCAGATGAGCTTCGCCGATCACCGTCTCGTACATGCCCAGGTTGATGACCGCCCGGCGCAGGACGTTCTCCAGCTCCCGGATGTTTCCCGGCCAGGGGTAGGCGTAGAGGCGTTCCAGGGCGCGCGGTGAGACCGAGGCGACGGCGCGGCCGTACTCCTGGTTGATCCGACGCAGAAGGTGGGAGATGAGGATGGGAATGTCCTCGGGGCGGTCCCGGAGGGCCGGCACGTGGACGGGGATGACGTTGAGACGGTAGTAGAGGTCCTCCCTGAACTCGCCGCGCTGTACCGCTTCGGCCAGGTCGAGGTTGGTTGCCGCAATGACCCGGGCGTCGATCGGGACCGTGGCGGTGCCGCCGACGCGGCGCACCTCGTGTTCCTGGAGTACCCGCAGCAGCTTCGCCTGGGTTGGCAGGCTCAGGAGGCCGACTTCGTCGAGGAGGATGGTGCCGCCGTCGGCCTCCTCGAAGAGACCCGCCTTCCCCCCTTTGAGGGCGCCGGTGAAGGCGCCTTCCACGTAGCCGAAGAGCTCGCTCTCCAGGACGCCCTCGCTCAAGGAAGCGCAGTTGAGGCGAATGAACTTCTTCTCCCGTCGATCGCTGGCGTTGTGGATGGCGTGGGCAAAGAGCTCCTTTCCGGTTCCGCTCTCTCCGTGGAGGAGCACCGTCGCCGGCGTCGACGCCGCAATCCGCGCCTTTTCCACGGCGGACTGAAAGAGCTGCTGGGAGCCGATGAGATCCTCGAAGGTGTACTTTGCCTCGAGGTGGCGAATCATGCGGCGCGCCTCGTTGAGCTGGTTGTTGAGCTTGAGAATCTCGGAGAGGTCCTTGATGACCGCGACGCTGCCCTTGAGGGTGCCCTTGACGATGATGGGTGCCGCATCGACCACCACTTCCTTGGCCATGGGACCGACCCGGACCCGCCGACCTCTTACCGCCTCCTGTGTCTCGAGGACCTTCATGTGGATGCTGTCTCCCAGGGCTATGTCAATGTTGCATGGCCGGCCGATGACTTCGTCGCGTGGGATGCCTGTAACCTTGGTGTAGGCGGGGTTCACGGATACGTGAACGCCGTTCTCGTCGACGACCGAGATGGCATCCTGGGTTGAGTTGAAGATGGCGTCCGAGAGGATTCGCGTCTCCTTCAGGTTGGTGACCTCCTCGGCGAGCTCCACGACGTCGCTTATGTCGCGGAAGACCGCGAAGGCGCCTATTGTCCGGCCGGCCTCATCCACAATCGGCATGCGGCTCGTCACGATGGTGGTGTTGCCGAGGGGAAGTTGCCGATTGAGCTCAGCCTCGCCGGAGGCCATGACGGCGGGGAGTCGCGTGTAGGTAATGACCTCTTCGATGCGGCGTCCGAGAGCGCGGTCCGCAGGGATCTTTGTGATCCCTTCGGCGGCTCGATTGAAGATGGTTATCCGCTCATCTCGATCCACGGCAATCACGCCGTCGTTCGTCGAGTCGATGATGATCTCAATGGGGGTGCGAGTCATGGCGCTATGGTACGAAAGATCTTGCGTAGTGTACAGGGTTACCCCTGCAGGTATACTAGACGTGCATTTCACACCTCGAATGACTCGGCGCAGGCATCTGCGAAGCGGCTCCGGGAGGTGGAGCGCGTCGAGGCGTGTCGTGATGGGGAAGGAGCGCTTCAGGAGAGGAATAGCTGTGAACCATCGAGACGATGGACCCATTGAGAGCCACGCAGACGTCGGAGGCCCGAGTTCCGACGGTACGATGCGCTCCGTTCTCGTTGTCGAGGACGAGCGAATCAACCAGATCGTCACGAAGAAGCTCGTGGAGAACCTGGGGCACCAGGTGACCATTGCCGAGTCCGCAGAAGAAGCGCTCGATCTCCTCCGGAAGGCCCGTTTCGATTTCGTGCTGATGGACGTGCAACTTCCGGATCTGACCGGAGATGAAGCGGTGAGGCGGATCCGCGCCGGAGATGCCGGCGAGGACGCACGCGAATTGACGGTTGTTGCCATAACGGGTCACGCCATGGAGGGCGATCGCGAGGCCCTCCTCTCCGCCGGCATGGACGACTATCTCGCCAAGCCTGTCACCGCCAACCAGCTCCGGGAGCTCTTTGCCCGCCACGAAGGCTGAGTTGCGCCGGACCGTGAACGGTTGCCGACGGAAACCGGCCGGCGTTACACTCCACGCATTCGAAACACTCTCCTCAGGCAGGTCTTTTGATCGGAGGCACCGATGGATGTTGAGAGCACCCTTATCCGGTACAACGCCGCGGAAGGCACGATTACCGGAGGCGATACAGAAGGCAGATGCGACCGTGTTGCCGTCTCGGGATACGATCCTTCGGATCGTCGTTGATCTCCTAGCGGAGACGCTTGCGATTGCCGGCAAGGGTCCCGGAGCGCGCGCAATCACTGCCGACACGGAGATCAGTGAGGGAGTGTTGGGCCTCGACTCGGTCGGGGTCCTTTCCGCTGCCGGCAGGATCAACAGCTTCTTTCATCTCTACGAGACCGGTACGGAGGACAACCTCCTGCGAGCGCGCCGGGTGGGTGACTGGGTAGACCAGGTTTCCGCCGCCTTTCAGAAGGGTGTGCAGTCACTCTGCTTCCGGACCTCCGGCAGTACAGGAGAGCCGAAGGAAGTCCACCACAAACTCTCCCATCTGCGGCAGGAGGCGGAGTGGCTCGCTTCATACTTCTCGAGCCGCCGCCGGGTGATCGCAACAGTTTCGGCCAGGCACATCTACGGCTTTCTCCTGACCGGGCTGGTCCCGGACATACTCAACGTGCCCGTTGTGGACGGCCGGACCTTCAATGCCCGTACGTGGTTGAAGGATCTCCGTTCCGAGGATCTGATCGCCTCCTATCCGGACTACTGGCGCTTTCTCGATCACAGTGTGCCCGGTCTCGTTGACGGGGTCTGGGGCGTCTCCTCCACTGCGCCAACGCCTCGCGATCTCGTTCGCGCTCTCGAGGCTAAGGGTGTTGGTCGCTTCGTCGAGATCTACGGGGCCACCGAGACCGCCGGTGTCGGGATTCGTTCCGACCCCGACGTTCCCTTCGAGCTCTTCCCCTTCTGGAGGCGGAACGAGCCGAGGGACGGATCGGACCGCCTGCGCCGGATAGGCCCCGGCGGCGACACAGGGGCGCCCGTGGAGGCGGAGCGACATGACGCCGCCGGAGGACACGCTCAGGTAGCGGGTGAGTCCGTGCAGGTGATGGACGAGCTGGAGTGGGTTGGGCCGCGCACCTTTCGGCCACTGCGCCGTCGCGACAACGCAGTCCAGGTCGGAGGTACCAACGTCTTTCCTGCCCTCATTGAGAGCCGGCTGATGCGCCTCCCGGAGGTGCAGGAAGCGCACGTGCGCCTCATGCGACCGTCCGAGGGGGACCGGCTCAAGGCGGTGATCGTTCCGAACCGCGCCCAACCCATTCCCGAGGTGCGGCAACGGGTGCACCGGTGGATCCAGGAAAACCTGTCTCCCCCCGAACGGCCGACCGCCCTCACCCTGGTGAAGGAGATACCCCGCGACGTCATGGGAAAGCGCCTCGACTGGAGCATCTACGATCCCGGTGACTGGGAGTGATTCGTCCGGCGGGTTGCCGTCACTCCCGGTCAATGTAGTGGTGAAGTGGAACCAGTCCGGTCTTGTGCAGGACGTAGGGGACAATAATGACCGCAGCGGCCGCAACGGCGGAAAGTGCCAGTGCCCCGGCGGTGCCGAGTGCCATTGTGGAACCCAGATACACAATGAGCAGAGTGGATGGAGCCATCCCCAGTAGGGTCGCGGCGGCATACACACCAAAAGGGATCCCCGCAATGCCTGCGGCGTAGCTCACCATGTCGAACGGCAGTACTGGTATTAGTCTGGTGATCCCAATGAAGATACCGGCGACTCGCGTCACCACTCCCTGCTTGAAGGAGAAGCGTCTGCCTGTGAAGGCATAGACGGCGTCTCGTCCGAGGCGACGACCAATGAAGTAGGCCACAACGCTCCCGAGAAAGCCTCCACACAGGGACAGGAGAAATCCCGGCAGGACGCCCCACAGCATCCCCGCACCGACGGCAAGGGGGAGGCCGGGAAGCTGACTGACGACCACCGTGAGAGCCAGAATTCCGACGTACGCAGCAGGACCCGTCCAGCCGAGATCGGCTGCAAAGGCCTTGAGGCCGGCTGCGTCGAACAGATCGTGCGGACCGACCCGGTTGATGACAACGACAGCCGCAACGGCCCCCAGGAACACCGCCCCGGCGAGGAGCGTCCCGGGAGAGAACAGCACCGCGACTCCGCCTGCACGCCTCCCCGGCTTGCCGATGTCCTTCTCGTTGTCACTGGGACCCACAATACGCCAGTGTAGTACATGGAATACTATATTCCAAGATACAAGAAGCTGTCGGCGGACAGCACCGGCCGGCTGCTTCCGCTCGACGAAGGGGCGCACGGTCTCTATACTCTCACTCCATGGCACTCGACATTCTCATGACCGTTCTCGGGGCGGTGGCGGTCGGCGCCGGTTTCGTAGGGTGTATCCTCCCCGTGCTGCCTGGTCCACCGGTGAGCTTCCTTGCGCTGCTTCTGGTATCGCTCTCCGGAGGATGGGACACCTACTCGACGGCGCTGCTTGCCGTTCTGGCAGTCGCCTCGATCATGGTGACCGTCCTGGATTACGTGCTTCCCGCGCTGACCAGCAAACGCGCCGGAGCGGGAAAGGCCGGAGTGTGGGGCGGCATAGTCGGCCTGGTCGTCGGCATGATCTTCTTCCCGCCCTTCGGGCTGATCATCGGCGCCTTCGTCGGGGCGGTTGCAGGCGAGGCCGTCTTCAACCGTGGCAAATCGAACCCCTTGCGCGCGGGGCTCGGCGTCTTCGCCGGGACCATGCTCGGGACGCTTCTGAAGCTTGCAACCAGCGGAGTGATCGCCTTTTACTTCTTTCGCGGCGCGGTGCAGCTCTTCGCGTGAGCCTCGATGGCGCCGGGTTGCCCGGCAGAGGCCACCGCCGCCATTACCCTTCAGCCCCACCCGGAGTGGCCGGCACACTCAGGTGTCGCGACGCTGGAGTGTCGACCCTTCCACCGGCTCCGGCCGGACAACTCCGGGATTCTTCCGGGGCTCCTCGGGATCCTCCATGTTGTCGCGATACCAGAGCGGCCCAGCCAGGTCTCCCCTGTACATGACCACGCCGAGGATAGCCTCGGAGCCGGCCCGGATGGCGTGGGGCTCATCCGGTTGGTGGTGGCTGACTTCTCCCGGATGCAGCCGACGATACTCCGGCTCTTTGCCCACCCTGAAGTGGGCGTCCCCGCCGAGGATGAGATACACCTCTTCCGCGGGGTGCGCATGGGCGGGATAGTCTATGTCGGGACCGTAGACGAAGAGATCCACGATCAGGTGTTCCGCCTGCCACGGTGCCGAGGGACCTACCACGGTTCCTCCCGCGAAGCGATGCACGAACGGGCGTGACCACTCATCCTCCCGATAGAACTCGGTCCACGCGGCCCAGCCCGCCGTCGAGGCGGCGACGTCGAGAAGTCGCCGTCCCGCGGCACCCTCCTTCCACAGAGGAAGATCGTGACGTGCGCGGGTCACGGCCCGGGAGAGATTGCTGAGTCCCCGGGTCGGCGGAACTGCAAGGGATCGAAAGGGCAGGTCGTTCCGCTCCGCCGCGTGAACGGCCGCGATCAAATCCGAAATGAACCCGTCCAATTCGGGGCGGCGCAATGCGGTGAGGTAGGCGAGCACCTCGCGGCACAGCCTCAGAGGGACGTCGTTTCGGTACATCTGCTGCGAAGACATGGACCTGATCCCACAGGTATTGTGCAGGCGGCGCGCCTACTGTCCAGCCCCATGAGTAAGCGAATACATGTGGAGATCGATCCGCCGGACCCAGCCCCGGCGTTGCCAGAACCGCGCCCCGCCGTCGTTCTCCGCTACTACGAAGAGGTGGGTCTTTGCGATCCCCTGGGCTTGCAAGGCGCGAATGGCTCGATTGACAAGAGCCGTGCCGATGCCGACGCGCCGGCGATCCGGCCGGACGGCCAGGTGATGCAGGTAGCCGCGACGGCCGTCGGTCCCCGTCATGACTGCACCGACGATCTCTCCGTCCCCTCCCGGGGTGGCGTCGCTCACTGCGACGAAACTGAGTCCGGGATTGCGATCCAGAAACCGACGTATCCCTGCGGGGGAGTCTGCTCCGTCGGGTTCGTTTGCACCGGTAAGCTGTACGCCCGGGGTCTCGTCCCAGAGTGCACGAACGGGCGCGTAGTCCTCCGGTTCGAAGGCGCGAATCGATACGTCAACGGGATGGTGGACGCTCATGTCGCACCTCCCCTGGCATCTGCAGGGGCCAGGGTGAAACGGCCGATTGCAACCACAGCCCCGTCGCGGTCCCGGACAATGTGGGAACGGAATTCGAGCGTACCCTCCTGGTGCGAAGCCGCGACCGGCGCCGCCATGACGGTAAGCTCGTCGTGGTAGTGAGACTCCGCCGTGAAGTTCATGTCGAAGTCGGCAATGACGTGGCGTTCATGCATCTCCGGTGCAAG
Organism: uncultured Spirochaetaceae bacterium; assembly: GCA_964623865.1. Taxonomy (GTDB): domain Bacteria; phylum Spirochaetota; class Spirochaetia; order DSM-27196; family PWMO01; genus CAYFQV01. The sequence goes on from CAZUVX010000052.1 coordinate 17,632, forward strand.
GGTGTCGAGCATCCAGACGACGTAGCGGGTGTTGTTCGTGTGTTGGTTGCGGTCGAGGTCGCTGTAACGCACCGTTACCTTTGACGCCGGTTGTGCCGATTCCTCCGGAGTCAGCTTCTCCGGCTCCTCCTCGAGAATGGCCGGACTCGTGGGGATGAGGCTCAGGTCGAGCGCCCGGCCGGGCGGAACCGGTCGGCCGGATGACGAGCTCATGACAAGCCACCGGCTCGTACCCCGAATCAGATCCGTGCCGTCGTCCCCGGCAACGCGAAACTCCCGGCAGGCGAAGAGTCGGGAAACGCCGGATGGCCAGGTTTCCAGACTGACTTGCTGCGACCACCGCGGCAGGGACTCCACCCTGACACGGAGGCGCGAGAGCACCCAGAAGTGGTATCCGCCGTCGGTGAAATCCACCCCAAGACGCCGGGCGTGCTGCCAGGCGAGCTCCTCGAAGAGTTTGGCGATTCCCGGCACCGTGAGGCGATCGCGGGTGTCCGTGACCATGCTCGGCACCGAGATGGTGTCGGCGTAACGTTTGGGAGCGTTCATGGTCTCTTACGCTATTCGAAGCGCCCGGTTCAAGCAAGCCGTCCGGAGGGTGTAAGAAGCGGTGCGCCGGAACGTGAGAAAGGGTCCCGCGCCGGCAGGAGCCCGGAGGCGCGGGACCCGAAAGGAGAAAGGAGACCATGAGCGACCTGCTCCGGGCTCCCGGTCATTCTACAGTCGTAAGGGCGTCCCCGTCACGGCGAAGTGCTCGCATTGCCCGAAGCGGCCGCCGGTTCCGGCCCGTTCGGGCCGCCGGGTGACGCCGCGCCGTTGGCACCTTCCCCGTGGACCATCGGGTCGCCGGTGCCGTCGGGAAGGCGTCCGAGGGAGTTGCCGTCCACGTCACGACCCCAGTCCTCTACGGCGTCGACCACCGAAGCGGTCGCCGGGAAGCCGGAGTAATCGGTTGCCGGGGAATCCGCGTCGGCGCCATTGTAGAGCACCTGCAGATAGGCGTCCGCCTCGGGATCCAGAATGACGACGTTGTCGCCTCCGTTGTTGAGAACACCGCCGCCGCGACCCGCTTCGAACGCCACACTTCCGTCGGGAACCGCCGGCGGGGAGCCGCCGTCCTGCACCCCGGCGACGACCACTGCGTACCCTCCCGCCTCGACAAGACTATCCTCGGGAAAGGAGAACCAGTTGCCGTAGCCGGCGTCCCAGAGCTGCAGCCCTGCCAGGTCCACCGCGTCTTCGGAGGCGTTGTAGAGCTCGACGAATTCGTCGGTCTCCCCTGCGCCGCCGCTTCCGTCGGTGTCTACGCTCGCATCCGGGCCCGTTGGATCGGGAAGGAACTCGTTGAGCACCACGCCGCCGCGGAGAGCGTGGGCGAGGCCGGTCGTGCTCTGATCCTCCTCGAACGCTGCGGTGGCGCTTCTGTCGGTTTCCATTACCAACGTCTGCGTGGACTCCGACCCGGTGAGGTCGCCGCTCCAGCCGGTGAAGGTGTGACCGTCGTCGGCAGTGGCGACGAGGGTCACGGATTCGTCCCAGCGATACCTGCCGACGTCAGGGTCGGGCGTGACGGTGCCGTCCCCGAGGACCTCCACGGTCAGGATGGGACCTCGCTCAATGTCGTACTCCTGAGTCACCACATCGCTCGGGTCCATTTCGTCGACGTAGGCGCGGACGCTCAAGACGACGGGATCTCGCGACGGGGGAAGCTCGAAGGGCTCTTCGTAGCGCGTGCTGTTCCCGGTTGGCTCCGTGCCGTCGAGGGTGAAGCGCATCTCCGCTTCGGCGTCATCTGATGTGATGGTCACCACCGGGGGGTACTCGAAAGCGCCGCCCCTTGGGTCGGTCGTCGGGGTCGCCGCACGCTGTTGCCCCGATGTCGGGGAGGCGTTGTCCTCGCCCTCTCCAGGCGGTGCATCCGCGGCCGGGTTGCTGCACGCGGTCAGTGCGAGCGTTGCCAGGATGAGCGCTCCCAGCACTGCCATGGTTGCCGGTGCCGGAGGGGCAACTCTGCCGGCACGCCTGCGGGTCATTTTGGTCATGTCTGAACCTCCTTGGAGCGTTACCTGCTCCATGAGGTTCTACACGGCGACTCGCGCTGCCGCTTCAACGGCCGGCGGAGGGCGACTTCGGGATGAGCCGGTGCCGGACTGTTGCGGTGCTACCTGCCCGGCGGGGCGGCGTCCAGGAGAGCGCGAATGCGAGCCGCAGCCTTGCCGCGATGAGAGATCAGATTCTTCTCCCGGGGCTCAATGTCGGCGACGGTCTTGCCGAGTTCCGGCAGGAGAAACACCGGGTCGTAGCCAAAACCGCCGGTTCCGGAGGAGGCGTGCGTGGCTATCTCTCCATGCCACGTTTCCTGCGCGACCACGAAGCGCTCCTCGTCGAAGAGGGCTACCATGGCGCAGACGTAATGGGCTCGCCGATCCTCCACGCCCTCCAGGGTGCGCAGGAGAAGCTCCGTCCGGTCCGCGTCGGAGCCGGGAGGATCTGGAAGGTCACTTCCGAAACGGGCGGAGTAGAGGCCCGGCCCACCGTTCAGGGCGTTCACACAGATCCCCGAATCATCGGCAATGATGACGGGAACTTCCTCCATGCCGGCGCTGCGGCACCGCGCATGAAGCGCCTGTGCCTTCCCGAAGGCGTTCTCCAGGAAGGTCTCTCCGGTTTCGGGGTGATCGAAATCAATGCCCAGGTCGCGGGGGATGCGCACGGCTCCCACGCCGAAGAGCTCGGCAAACTCTCGCTGCTTGTGGGTGTTCCCGGATGCGAGCAACAGTGTCATGGAACCGATCCTACCGAATCCGCTCACCCTTTGTCTTGGTCCGTGGCCGGAAGGTCCGTGGCCGGAAGGTCCGTGGCCGGAAGGTCCGTGGCCG
>CAZUVX010000053.1:0-5200 GCA_964623865.1 uncultured Spirochaetaceae bacterium
GCGCTCCCGGGAGTCGGCTGGACTTACCTCGGGAACACCGAAGGGGTGGATTACGAGCGACGCGCGGTCCGCGACGACGGCACGGTCTTTACCTTTCGCCCCACCGAGACAGGCAGCCACGAGCTGCGCTTCGAGCGGCAGGACCTGAGCAGAGGCGAGCGCGTGGAGGCCACGGTGACTCTGGAGGTGCCCCCGGAGGAGGTAGGGGGAGATGACTCGGCCGCCAAGGATCCCCCGGTGGCCGAAGGCGGGTCCGTCCCCACCACGCCGGACGACACAACCGCCGAGCGCGGTCAATCACAGGATCGGGCGCAGGACTCGGCGTCGCGACGCCCCGACGGCGCCGACTACACCGCCCGAGCCGGCGACGGCAACTACGCCCGTGCGGATGAGCTTGCCGGAGAGGGTCGGAAGGAAGCGGCCCTGAACGAGTATCTGCGCCGGTACGACGGGGACCTGGACGCCGCCTACGAGATCGCGGCAATCGCGGATGAAGTGAATGAGCCGGAAGTATCCGACTTCTTCTGGAAGGAAGTAGCCGCCGGGAGCGGCGCAGCGGCCATTGAGGCGCACCGAGTGCTCTTCGACCGGCGCCTGGCGGAGATTCGCGCCGATAGGTCCTCAGTTGCAGAGGGAACAGGGGAGACCGAGCCCGTGACGCAGCCGGCGCCCGTAACGGAGCAGGCGCCCGTAACGGAGCAGGCGCCCGTAACGGAGCAGGCGACGGAATCGACGGGTGCCGACGACCCGTCCGGCAAGGCTGATCTGCCCGGCAAGGCCGATCTGCGCGCCCCCGTGGCCGCCGCTCTCGATCACTTCACCGCCCTGCAGCGCCACGGCCACCTTCCGGATGAGGAGAGCGTATTAACCTTCGCGGAAGCGCTCCTGGAGGACGGCGACGCCCAGGCGGCGCAACGGGTCGCCCGGGCCGCCTACGCCACGGAGAGCACCATGCCGGCGGAGGCGCTCTATCTCCTCGGACGCGCTCTGGAGGCGCAACAGCGACCGGAACAGGCGATCGCGCAGTATCGCGAGCTCCTGGAGAACTACGTCCTCAGCAGCTACTACGAGCCGGCGCGGCGGCGATATGAGTACCTCAGGCGCCATTTCCTGGACGTGCGGTAATTCAATGTAGTATCAATACTTCCCATAACAACCCGGGCAACCGCGAGTTGACACGGCCGGTGAATGTATGTATACATGACGCCAAAACTCTCAGCGGGCCACCGGCCGGGGAAAGAGCATGCTCGAGCGAATTTCGAGAAAGCTATCAGACATCTCCCGGAGTATCGCCGGCAAGGGGCGGATCTCCGAAAAGAACATCCAGGACGCCGTCGAGGAGATCAAGCTCGCGCTGCTCGAGGCGGACGTGAACGTCCGCGTTGTCCGCCGGTTCGTGAATCGCACCATTGAGGAAGCGACGGGGGAGCAGGTGCTCCGCTCGGTATCTCCGGGGCAGCAGTTCATCAAGGTGGTCCACGACAAGCTCACCGATCTGCTCGGGGAGACCCACCAGGATCTCGACCTGAAGGGGCCGGATACCATGAGCGTCATCCTCCTCATGGGTCTCCAGGGCTCCGGTAAGACCACCACCGCGGCGAAGCTCGGTGGCCACCTGAAGAAACAGGGGAGGACCCCCTATCTCATTGCCGCCGACCGTGTGCGCCCGGCGGCAATTGAGCAGCTGCGTCTCCTCGGTGAGCAGGCGGGGATACCCGTCTACACCGGGGCCGACGGCCAGGATGCGATCTCCGTTACCAGGGAGGGCCTGGCGCAGGCAAAGCGGGAAAGCGCCAACACGGTCATCGTAGACACGAGCGGTCGCCTCCAGGTGGACGAAGAGCTCATGGCCGAGCTCGAACGGGTCCGCAAGGTTGCGCAACCTGTTGAGTCACTCCTGGTTGCCGACGCCATGACGGGACAGAGTGCCGTCGACGTCGCCAGGGAGTTCCAGGAGCGGATCGGTCTCACCGGCGCGATCCTGACCAAGTTCGACTCCGATACTCGGGGCGGCGCCGCCCTGAGCCTCAAGAGCGTCGGCAAGACCTCCATCAAGTTCATTGGTGTGGGGGAGAAGCTCGAAGATATTGAGCCCTTCTACCCGGAGCGCATGGCGTCCCGCATCCTCGGGATGGGAGACGTTGTCTCTCTTGTGGAGAAGGCGCAGGAGACAATCGAGGCGGAGGAAGCCGAGGAGCTCGAGCGGAAGATCGCCTCGGCGACCTTCACGCTGCAGGACTACCTCGATCAGTTCCAGCGAGTGCGGAAGATGGGCTCTCTGCAGTCTTTGATAGACATGATCCCGGGCATGAAGGGCCAGATCAGCGAAGACGACATAGACGAGAAGGAAATGAAGCACGAAGAGGCGATTATTCTCTCCATGACGCCGACGGAGCGGCGGAATCATCGTATTATTGGACCACCCCGGCGAAAGCGCATTGCCCGGGGCAGCGGCACCTCCGTATACGACGTGAACAAGCTGCTGAAGAAGTTCGACAAGATGCGCACGACCATGAAGAAGATGTCGAAGAACAAGAAGTACCAATCACAGCTCATGTCCCAGATGGGCGGTGCATAGACATGAAAGCAGGAGGACGGAACGCATGAGTGCACGAATTCGACTGAAACGACTTGGATCCCGAAAGCGCCCATACTATCGGATCGTAGTCATGGATTCCCGGGAGGCCCGGGATGGCCGGGCTCTTGAAGAGGTGGGCTTCTACCACCCGATCGAAGCCGACGAGAACCAGATCGTACTGAAGGAGGAGCGAGTTCGGGAGTGGCTCGACAAGGGCGCGACGCCGTCTCATACGGTGCGCAAGCTTCTCAACCGCAAGGATTTCAGCATCGGGTAGTTCCGCTGGAACTTCCCTAACCTGACGGCTGGAGGCGCTCTTGGAAAAGGAACTTGTTAGCTACGTAGCCCGCGCACTCGTGGACGACCCCGACAACGTTGAAGTCAACATGATCGAAGGTGAGAAGTCCACGATCCTGGAGCTCAGAGTTGCGCCGGACGACATTGGGAAGGTGATAGGGAAGCACGGGAGGATTGCGAAGGCACTCCGTACCATTCTCAGCGCCGCATCGACGAAGACCGGAAAGCGGGTTGTCCTAGAGATACTGGACTGATGGCCGAGATCGCGGTCGGGCGGATCGGCAAGCCCCACGGCCTCAAGGGTTGGGTCCGCGTCCACAGCTTCTCCGGTGAGACCGCGCACTTCCACAACATGACCGAAGCGGTTCTCCGCGGCGACGCGACCGAACGAAGGGTCACCGTTGAGGCCGTCGAGGAGCGGCCGAACGCTCTTCTTTTGAAGTTCGAAGGCGTAGACGACGCCGATGCGTCGGCGCGGCTTCGCAACCTCGAGATGTGGGTAGATCGCTCCATGGCGGCTCCGCGGGGTGAGAATGAGTATTACGTGCAGGAGCTGGTCGGATGTGACATCGTCCACGGCGGCCGCAAGGCCGGTGTGGTTCGAAGCGTCTGGGAGAGTGCCACCCTCGACATGCTCGAGGTTGAGCTCACCGGAGGGGGGATCAGGAATGTCCCCCTCCACCGCGAGTACGTCGGGGAGATCGACATCAGTGCCGGACGCATTGATGTCGTGTACGGGGAGCTCCTGGAGTGACCCTGTATGTACTGAGCCTCTTTCCCGAGATCGTCGAGCACTACTTCGGCGCATCCATCCTGGGAAAGGCTGTCGAGCGGGGTCTGATTCGTCTGGTTTCGGTGGATATCCGCGACTTCGCATTTGACCGCCACCGTACCTGCGACGACACGCCCTACGGCGGCGGTGCAGGAATGGTCCTTCGAGCGGAGCCCCTCGGGCGCGCCCTGGACTCAGTGGGAGCATCGGCGCGGCGCACCGTCTACGCGAGCCCTTCGGGTCGGCGCTTCACTCAGGAGGTGGCCGCGGAACTCGCCCGGGAAGAGGAGCTCGTGTTCATCTGCGGCCGCTACGAGGGTGTGGACCAGCGGATCATCGACCTTTACGTGGATGATGAGCTTTCCATTGGAGACTACGTAATCTCCTCCGGTGAGCTCTCGACGCTGGTGATCATCGACGCGGTGTACCGCCTTCGGGAGAACGTGATCTCCCGGGAGTCCCTGGACGAGGAGAGCTTCACCGACGGACTCCTCGAATACCCGCAGTACACCCGCCCGGAGGTGTACCAGGGTCTGCGGGTGCCGCAGGTGCTGCTCACGGGGCACCACGAGCGCATACGCGCCTGGCGGCGCAACCGACGGATCGAAAAGACGAAACGACATCGGGAAGACTTACTCATCGACCCGGATGTGTGATAGAAAAGGGAACGCAAGGAGCACGAGTATGGATCTCATTCAAGCCATTGAAAACGAGCAGGTAAAGCCCGACGTTGAGAACTTCAACGTTGGTGATACGGTTAAAGTCTACTTCTCGATCGTCGAGGGTCGGACCGAACGGGTACAGATCTTCGAGGGCCTGGTGATTGCCAAGAACAACGGCGGACTGCGCCGCACCTTCACGGTACGCAAGATGTCCTACGGCGTCGGGGTCGAGCGGATCTTTCCGCTGCATTCCCCGCGGATCCAGAAGGTCGAGGTTGCCAGACGCGGGCGCGTACGCCGGGCGAAGCTCTACTACATCCGCAACCGCGTCGGCAAGGCCGCGAAGGTAGCAGAACTGGTGCGCAAGAAGCCGACCGGGAAGCAGACCGCAAAGAGCTAGGCCTTCCCGCCCGGCCGCGCGCCGGGCTCCGCAATGCTCGAGCCTTCCGGTTTCATTGGGCGTCTTGTCGGCGCCTTTCAGTCCAGCCCGGGTGCCACCGAGGAGCTCTCCGCGGGGGGCACGGTGCGCGCCCGCGTTCTCTCCCGCGTCTCCGGGCAGGTGTGGCGTTTAGCAATAGGCGGTCGCGTCGTTGAGGCGCGGGTCACCGTACCGCTTCGGCAGGGCCAGGTCTTTCTTGCCCGCGTCGAGCACACCGCAAATGAGATCATCCTCCGGCGGATCCTCTCCCCCCGGGGCGGCACCCCCCTCGAGCGGATAACCTCCGCTGCCGGTGTGCCCAACGACGCCCTCGCTCAGGGCATCATCACACACCTGGTCCACGCCCAACGAAGTCTGGACCCCCAGTACATTGCTCGCCTCTATCGACTGGCGCGACGACTCGGGGTAACCGACCGCCGCGGCGCGCGGCTCGCCGCCGCGGTGGGAGGGAA
>CAZUVX010000053.1:5300-19734 GCA_964623865.1 uncultured Spirochaetaceae bacterium
GCCGCGACCGCCGTGGCGGGCACTCCGATGAAGGGGGTCCCGACGAAGGCGATCGCGACGCGGCGCGCCAACTCTCCGAGATTGTCCGCAGCAGGGAGGCCACCGGTGCGGGGGAAGAGCCTCCGCACCCACTTCACGCGTTTAACCACCTCGCCGGGCCGGATGGGCAATGGGTTGCCGTCCCTCTGCGGTTCACCGCAGGCGACGAGGAGCGCCGAGCGGTGCTGCGCCTCTATCGCCCGCGGCCGAACCTTGCGTTCGACTATGCGGTGCTCGAGGTCGCCCTGCCGGGACGCAGAATCTCATTCACGCTCCACCGCGACGGCGACGGCTATCGGGTGGCGGCGCACACCCACGAAGGGGATGCTGCTGCCGCCCGCGAGGTTGCAGAGCTCCTCCGGAGTCACCAGGGAATAACGGAACTCGTATTTGGAGAGTCCCTGGAGAGCTTCGACGGGTTTTCAACTGAGGACCTGTCGGCTATAGTGTACGGAATCGATACGGACGTCTAAGAAAGTCAGCAGTGCCCGAACGAGCAGTTGCCATCAAATACGATTCCGATCTTCCGGCGCCCTTCCTGGTTGCAAAGGGGGAGAGGCGGATGGCCCAACGGATCCGGGAGATCGCTCAGGAGTCCGGTATCCCGGTGTCACAAGACGCCGTTACTGCGGATCTCCTGTACACTGTTGACGTGGGTGATTTCATTCCGGAAGACCTCTACGCCGTCGTGGCGCGGCTTCTGGTCTACGCGTACCAAGTGGAGTTGCAAAGCAGATGAGCGTACGGTCGATCAAGGTGAGTGAACTCAAGCCCGGAATGCGCTTCAGCAAGCCGGTCTACGTGGATGGCGACAACATCCTCGTACCCGACGGAATCCCGATTCGGGAGAAGGACATCCAGCGCCTCACCAAGTGGGGCATAGAGGAGGTCACCACCGAGGGCCGGCCCCTTGCCGGCGCCGTGGGTAGCGAACGAAAGGACTTTCTCGCCCAGAACTTCTCCTCCCCGGATCAGAAGAGGGTCGTCGAGACCTACGAGAAGCAGTGCGATGCCGTTCGCAGCGTCTTTTCGCGGGTCCGCAATCAAGACCCCGTCGCGCCGACGGAGATTGACAAGATCGTCGATACCCTGTTCCGACTCCTCGACGACGTGAAAAACCCGGTCATTGAGTACGTCCTCTACGGGGTGCAGAGCCAGGGCGAGTTGGCGGAGAACGCTATTGATACCGCCGTGCTGAGCACCCTGGTGGGTCAGCAGATGCAGATGCCCAAGTACCGGCTCATCCATCTCGCCACTGCGGCGATTCTCCATGACATAGGGATGGCCCGCCTGCCGAAGGAGATCATGGACAAGAAGGGCGAGCTCACCCCCGAAGAGAATCGCCTGGTCCAGACGCATACCATCCACTCGTACAAGGTGATCACCCGCGAGCTCAAGTACCCGGAGGAGGTCGGCCTCGCTGCGTTGCAGCACCAGGAGCGTTACGACGGGAAGGGCTACCCCAAGCGGCTGTCCGGAAAGAACATCATCCTGGGTGCCCGGGTGATCGCGGTGGTCGATTCCTTTGAAGCAATGGTGTCGGAACGACCGTATAGAAGTTCGATGATCGGTTATCAGGCAATGAGAAACCTCCTGAGCGACAACGGCCGGCGCTTCGATCCCGACATTCTCAAGGTTTTCATTCGAACCCTCGGGATCTATCCGATCGGCAGCATTGTCCTGCTCAACAACTCCTGCATTGCCCGGGTCATCGAGAACAACAGTGACGCGCCCCTGAAGCCGAAGGTTCGCGTGATCATAGACGAGCACGGGCGTGACATGCCTCCGAATGAGGGCGAGGTCATAGACCTCTACACGTCGAAGGACGTCTTCATTGCAAAGGCCGTCGATCCCAACAACGCCACCTCCCGGTCGGAGACGTAGCGTCGACGGTCGCGTGAGCACCTTCGAGAAGGGCCGCCGCGGTGAGAGCGTCGCCGCCGGCTACCTTGAGTCGATTGGCTTCCGAATCCTCCAAAAGAACTTCAAATCGCATGCCGGAGAGGTCGATATAGTAGCTGTACGCGGTCGGTTGATCGTGTTTGCCGAGGTGAAGTCGTGGCAACGCTTTCGCGCCCCCGACTTGGAACGAGCCTTCAGTCGGCAGAAGCGACAACGAATCGTGGGGACCAGTCGGGCCTTCCTGGCTGTGCACGGCGAATACCGGGACTATTCGGTACGCTATGACGTCCTGCTGATTCCGCCGGATGGTCAACCTCCGCGTCACATCGAGGGAGCCTTCGGCGACGTATGGTGCGAGTAGCAAAACCGACCGATCCAAAGAGGATCCAAGAGCTCAAGTCCAAGATCAACGACCAGAAGTATATCCAGGACGCCATCCAACAACTCGCCCGCAAGCTCACCGACGAGATCGTCCACCGTCGCGGCACCTGACGCCTCCACAGTATCATCGGCCGCTACCGGGTAGGCCGTCCAGCCGGCCCTCAACGGGGCTTGCGCAGCTCGTCAACGAGATCGTACGCATCTTGCCGGATGCGGCGAGGGTAGGGCCCCTGAGCGACCCCCAGAATCGCCTGGAAAAGATCGGGGTCGGTAATTGCGTAGGGCGGGCGGCCGAGTACCCGAACCGTTTCCAGTGCCGCAGACGCAACTCCCTCGTCAAGACTTAGCTGCCGCCGGGAGAGCAAATGAGTGAGGCCGGCCGTTATCTCTTCAGTGGGTTGCGCCTTCATCTTCTGCAGGGAGTGCAGGGCGGACTCGACCACCGCGGGGTCCTCCTCGAGGCGAAGGACCAGCTCGATCGCACTCAGCGATTTCGTTCCGCCGACCTCACCAAGTACTTGCAACGCCTGGATGCGGACATCCGGAGACAGCACCGAGGAGCCCGCAGACATGTTCACTTCCACGAAGGGTCTCACCGCAACAAGCACAAGGAGGTCGGTCAACTCGGGGCTGATTTCACGCCGGTCCCCGTAGAGGCGGGCAATACGGCGAAGGGCATCGCGCCGGCGACGAGGATCCGAGGACTGGATGTCCCGGGACAGCACGGTCAACTCGGCACGATTCTGATGGGACAGTCGCTCCGGCGTCTCGTTGAGGCGGATCCAGTCCGCAACGACCGCGGCGCCGGCGTCCTCCTCCGAAGAGGCTTCCGGCGAGGCCTCCGAAGCTGAGTCGGGAGCTTGTGCCTGCACAACTCCTTCCGTTATGAACAGTGTTGCCGCCGTGAGCACGATCAGCCGCTGGAACGTCACGTCCCGAGTATACCATGACGCCGAGACCTCCATCACTCGGTGCCCGCCTGCGACGGAGCGCAACGCTCACGGGGAGAAACGGGACGGCACCGGCCCGGCCTTACGAGTCGGATTGACCCGGCCAAACCTTGCCGGTAGGATACCCCAATGCTTCGAGCGCTCTTCCCCGGTTCATTCGACCCGCCTACGAACGGGCATCTCAACATTATTCACCGCTGCGCCGTGATTTACGACGAGCTGGATGTCGTGATAGCCGTCAACGTCAACAAGAGCTACACCTTCTCGGCGGAAGAACGGTACGAGATGATGGTGGAGCTCGTCCGGGACTATCCCAACGTCCGTGTGCATCTCTGGGACCGTCTGATCGTGGAGTTCGCCGAGAAATCCAACGCCAAGATCATGATTCGCGGTGTTCGCGCTCTCGACGACTTCGAGTACGAGTTCGAGCTCTCCATGATCAACAAGGGCCTCAATCCCAACGTCGAGACCATCATGATACCCACGGATCCGAGGTACTTCGTGCTGAGATCATCAGCCATCAAGGAGTTGGCGCGGCTGAACGGTGATATCTCCAGTATGGTTCCGGAAACCGTGGCGAAGCGCCTCAAGGAGAAACTGCGTCCCTGATGAACTGCGTCTCTGAAGGTGACCGGCGGCGTCCCGGATTACGGAGTGCGGCCAAACGCGACGGCACGGTGCACCGGCGCCGCGCCGTCTCCGCTGGGACGCCGGTCCGCGGCCGACAATTGGTTGACACGACCGAACCGCTATACTAAGTTACCACCATTACTCTGAGGAGGATAAGCTCACATATGGCTGTACCGAAGAAGAAAGCGTCAAAGGCCCGGACCCGACGACGTCGAAAGATCAATCGCAAGCTGGATCTTCCCACGCTTATCACTTCTCCCGAATCGGGCGAAACCGTGAAACGTCACCGGGTCGACATGAAGTCAGGTTATTACCGGGGTCGAAAGATCTTCGATCCTGAAGAACTCGAATAGCCTAGAGAATCAGCTGACGAGGAGGATAATTCCATGGATGAACTGTTCGAGAAGATGAAGAAGCTCATTGCGGATAAGCTCGAAGTCGAGGAGAGCAAGATTACCCTCGACTCCTCGTTCCGACAGGATCTCGGTGCGGACAGCCTCGACACCTACGAGCTGGTGTACGCCATTGAGGAGGAGATGGGCATCTCCATCCCTGATGAGAAGGCGAATGAGTTCGAGACCGTGCGCGACGCTCTCGACTACTTGAAGAGCCAGCAGAAGTAGCCGCTCGCCTCATCCAGGACGGGCGCCGGAGGTGCCTGCCTCGACGCGGAGGCGCATTTCCGGTGCCGTGGTTAGACGTTTCTTGAGTTCCTCCGGTATAATCCGGGGGAACTCGTTTTTTGTCCCGACGGCGTTGCTGATATCGAAGAAGAGACTTACACACTCACCAATGAACGGGCGCAGTCGACGAACGGAAGCTCACATTACACCGCCTCCAGTGGATGCCGATCGCCTCAAGGAGTTACAGCTCTTCGAGAAGCAGGCCCAAATCCGCTTCAAGAGTCGCGAACTTCTCAACCTCGCCTTCTGTCACCGTTCCTACGCCAATGAGAATGACCACATGGACAACAACGAGAAGCTGGAGTTTCTCGGTGATTCCGTGCTTGGTCTGGTAGTAGCTGAGTATCTCTTCGATACCATGACCGATCGGCCCGAGGGAGATCTGGCGAAGATCAAGTCATTCGTCGTAAGCGAGGAGGTTCTTGCGGCGATCGCTCACGATCTCCGGGTAGACAACTTCATCCTTATTGGCCGCGGCGAGGAGTATTCCGGCGGGCGTACGAAGAAGGCGTTGCTTGCCGACGCCATGGAGGCGATCATCGGGGCCTACTTCCTGGACTCCGGCCTCAAGAAGTCCCGCAAGTTCATCCTTGAGCAGATTGTTCCGGAAATCGACAAGGTTCGGGAAAACCGGCACAGGAAGGATTACAAGACGCTGCTGCAGGAACTGGCACAGAAGCGCTTCAAGACCTATCCCAAGTACACTCTCATAAAGAAGACCGGGCCGGATCACAGCAAGACGTTCTGGATGCAGGTCCAGGTCAACGACCGCGCCTACGGCCCGGGCAAGGGCCGGAACAAGAAGGAAGCGGAGCAACAGGCTGCGCAACTTGCCTATGAAGCTCTCGGCGAAGGCTGAGCGCTCTCGTCGGGCCCCGTCATGATCCGGGGCGGTCCGTCACATTCAGGTGCTCCTGGTAGAAGTTCCGCGCGATCTCCAGAAGCCGGGGCCGCTCATTCTGAGAGGGATCCTCCATAACCGTATCCAGGAGGAAGTCAAGCACGCGCCCCATCAACGGTCCCGGCGGAATGCCCGCTTCATCCTGCAGATCCCTCCCGTCTACCGCAAGGTCCTTCACGGATAGCGCGGACTCCTCCGAAAGGACCCCTTCGACACGCTCGGTGAGCTCATCCAGGTGGCTGTGACGCGGATACCGGCCGGTCTTTCCGTAGGCATCGGCTCTCTGCAGAAGAATCAAGTCCCACACCGCCTCCGGTCCGACACGATGTATGAACCGGCGCACCGCCGCGTCCGACCACTCCGGGGTGTAGTGAATCATGTGCGCGCCCACGAGGCGTGAGACCGAGCGAATGGTCCCGGTTGGGAAACGCAGGCGGGTCATGATCTGCTCCGACAGCTCCGCTGAGCGCTGATCGTGGCCGTGGAAGTGCACAATCTCATCGCCTTCCAACACCATGGTCTCGGGCTTCCCGATGTCGTGAAGAAGAGCGGCCAGACGAACTTCCCGGCGCTCCGCGGGAGCGCCGTCACATGCAAGGAGGAGATGGTCCAGGAGATCGGACACCGCGCCCCCCTCCTGGGGCACTCCGGCGCAGGAACTCAGCTCCGGCAGCACAATCTCCAGAACGCCCGTCTCCTGCATGGCTCGCAATCCAACGGAGGGACGCGGCGCTTCGAGCATGCGCACCAGTTCCTCCCGGACGCGCTCGGCGGCAACGGCAGAGAGAGCATTCCGGACTCGGGCCAGGGCGGCGCAGGTCTCATCCTCAATGCGAAAGTCGAGTTGCGCCGCAAAGCGGAACGCCCGCAGAACCCGGAGTCCGTCCTCCCGAAGACGCTCGTCCGGTGCACCGATGGCGCGCACCAGGCGGCGGCGAATATCCTTCCGACCGCCGAAGGGATCGTGGAGCTCTCCCGAGGCGACGTCGATTGCCATGCCGTTCATGGTGAAGTCCCGGCGAGAGAGATCCGCTTCGAGCCTCGTCTCGAAGCGGACCGCGTCCGGGTGGCGGCCGTCGGAGTATCCTGACTCGCTTCGAAACGTGGTCACTTCAAAGGACTCACCCTGGAAGAGAACCGTCACCGTGCCGTGCTCCACGCCCGTGGGAATGACCCGATGGAATATGCGTTGCACGTCCTTCGGATGTGCATCCGTCGCCAGGTCGTAGTCCTTCGGCTTGCACCCCATCACGAGGTTTCGCACAGCACCGCCAACGAGGAAGCACTGGAAACCGTTCTCCCGGAGGATGCGACCGATGCGTTTCACTTTGCCCGGAAGGTTGAAGCCGGCCATCGGCCCATTATCGCAGTGGCCCCGGCGGTGTCAACAAAGCGCGGGGCAATGTGGGTCCGGAATTCAAAAAGGGGCAGCCCGGCGGACTGCCCCTTCTCAATGTCATGGCTACCCGATCTACTGAAGGAGCTGCAGAACGCTCTGCGGCTGCTGATTCGCCTGCGCGACCATGGCGGTGGAGGACTGCATCAGCACCTGATTCTTCGTGAAGTCCACAATCTCCTTGGCCATGTCAAGATCGCGGATCTGAGACTCCGAAGCCTGCATGTTGTCCGCCCCGATGGCCAGCCCCTGTTGCGCCGATTCGAGACGATTCTGGTACGCACCGAGATCGGCACGCTGCTTCGACACCTTCTGCAACGCCGCGTCGATCACACCAATGGAGATGTTCGCGTTGTCCGGCGTCGACAGCGAAATGAAGCTCGCGGAGTGGGGAAGCCCGGAGGCACCCTGAATCCCGAGGCCCTGTCCCGTCATCGTGCCGATGTACACTCGCTCACGCTGGTCCATGTTCGCTCCAATGTGGAACCACATGCTCCCCGTCACGTTGTTGGTGCCGGTGTCACGAGCGAAGCGGCCGGTCATCAGGTTTCGACCGTTGAACTGCGCGTGAGAAGCAATTCGGTTGATCTCGTCCACCATCTGGGAAACTTCGACCTGAATGTACAGGCGGTCTTCAGAGGTGTAGATCCCGTTCGAGGCTTGAACGGCGAGCTCCCGCATCCGCTGCAGAATGTCCTGGGTGGACTGCATGTACCCTTCCGCTGTCTGGATGAAGGAGATGCCGTCCGCTGCGTTCCGCTCCGCCTGGTTCAACCCGCGGATCTGGGCGCGCATCTTCTCCGAGACGGCGAGACCACTGGCATCGTCGCCTGCCCGGTTGATGCGCATGCCCGAGGACAGCTTCTCAACGTTGCTGTCCATGTCCATGGTGTTGAACTTCTGCTGGCGCTGCGCGAACATCGCACTGATGTTGTGATTGATGATCATCGTATCCTCCTTGATACGGCTCGTTCCGGACATCCGTGTCCGGTTGGTTGTACCGACAAACTGCCGGTCAACTTCAAGTGTCGGCATCTGCGCGCGCGCCTTGAGCGGAAGTCGACATCCGCTGCGGTTGCCCCTCGCCGGCCCAAATGGACAGCGAATCAACACCCGCGGTAGTATGCCCCCGTGAAACGCCGGAAACTGGAGGAGTATCGACGCGTCGACGGCCTGGCAGTCGTCGGCGGTGAGGCCCCCGAGCCCCGCAATCTCGAGCCGTGGCTTCAGGGCAATCCGCTGTGCGTCGCGGCGGACTCGGGACTGGACACGGCTCGTCGCCTTGGACTGGAAGCGTCGGTAGTGGTCGGTGACATGGATTCCATCTCGGATCCGTCGCTGCTACGTGGCTTCCGGGAGGAGCAGGTGCGGTCGGTCCCGCCGGACAAGGACGAAACCGACACGGAGCTCGCCCTCGCGGTGCTGCGGGAGCACCGCTGTCGCCGGGTATTGGTGGTGGGCGGAGGAGGAGGGCGAATGGACCACCTCCTGGCGATACTCGCCCTCTTCGAACGCGGGGATCACCCGGCGGCGTGGATTACCGCCCACGACGAGATAATTTCCGTCGACGAGGGCATTGATCTCGTCGATATGAAGGAAGCGCGCGTTTCGTTCTTCCCAATCGGCCCGGAAACCTGCACCATGCGGTCACACGGGTTGAAGTGGCCCCTCGACGCGCTGACCTGGCGCCACGGAGACCATGGAGTGAGCAACATGGTCACGGCGGGACACGCCTCCGTCGACGTAGTAACCGGCCGGCTCCTCATGGTCCGCCGGCTCGCGTGAAGAGAGGCAGGAAGGAGCGGGAGTGTCGCAATCCGGGACGTTTCAACAACTCGTTCGCACCCTCACGGATGATGAACGCAAACGCCTGTACGATCGCATCACCAAGAGCCTGGGGTATGATGAGACATCCCGCGGACGAATCTACCCGAGTGAGCTCCACAAGGACCAGCGCGCCTCACTGATCGAGCGCGACCTGAAGCGGATGTCCTTGGGCATGCGGATTCGTTTCTTCTTCCGCAAGCTCTTCGGACGGGGCTCCCCGGAGGACGCCTTCATTGCCGTGACCTTGGGCCGGATGAAACGTCACGTGAAGCGTTCCGGTATTCCGATCGAGGGTCCCTCTCCGGCCCGGGTCGGGCCGGAGCTGGCAATCCGGGTGTTCTCCCTCTACCAGGCTGCCTATCCGATCATCCCATTCTTCGTTCACATCTGGCACGACCTCTCCGTCTTCCAGCGCATCGTGCACGAACCACTCAGGCGTCGCATCCCCGGCGCGAAATCGCGGCTTGAAGAGTTCATCTCCCAGAACGAGCTCGAAAGCATCTACGTCAATCGCCAGAACCACGGCGATCTGAGGACGGAGGTACAGAACCGACTCGAAGAGTATACCTCCTCCATTCATGAAGACGTGCTCCGCCAGGTCGCCGAAGGTCTCCTGCCCCTCTACTATCTCCGTGACGCGTGCCTTTTCGAGTACCACGACTTCTTTCACGCCTTCGGCGCGATCATCGGCAACGAGCCTCCCGGCGAGATACCGGACTTCCAACCCGCGACAGGGCAGGCGGTGCTTCCGTTCCTGGACGACCTGTACTACGCCCTCTACGCGGCGGGAAAGACCCGGGAGGAGAGCCGGATCCACGACGAGATTCTGGAGTCCTACGAGGCGATTCACGCGTCCGAATTGGGAGACACACCGGACGGATCGGAAACAAAACGACTGAAGGAGGGCATTGAAGCGGTCCAGAACGCGACCCGGCAGCTCACTGCACGCACGCCCATTGACGACATCATCCGGTATCTGAACGAGGATCCCTACTATCGCTTCATCGTCTACGTCCCGCGGCTGAACCTGAAGGAGTTCTACCACGATGCGCTGAAGGTGAACGTCCTCTCCGAGTTGGACGAGCGGTTGCCGTCCATCCGTGCCGGCGCGATCCGTCGAATGATAGAATCGATCTTCGGCAAAGACCCTCCGGACTTTGCGCATTTCCGCGCCAGTTTGCCGGAGAGCCTGACAAAGCTCGGCCTGCGCGGCTTCCGACACGTGAAGTCCCTCAACATCCTCTACAACTACATTCAGCAGATCTATCGCCGGAAGCACCAGAGCTTCGTTCGCTCCGTCGGCGAGCTTCTCCCGACGCGCCGCCAGAACGTATCCAACGATCTCGCCTTTCACGCCGCCGGAATCGAGGACATTGCCGAGAAGATCCGCGCGTTCGACTACAGCTTCTCACCGGAAGGCGACAACGGAAACCGCTACTACCGCCTCCGCTACTCGGTGGAGCGCGATGCGAGTCAGCACCGCCTCTTCCAGGAGTTCATGAGCCGGATCGACCGGGAGTCTTCCAGCCTCTCACGGGAAGGGGTAGAACATCTTCAGGGTCTCGAACGCATATTTCGCGATCTCATCTCGGACATGCCGCCGGGGTTGGCCGACCAGTTTCGGCGCCGCTACGCGGCGCTCGAGCACCCACCGGCGCTCGACGCGCTCCTCATGGAACGGGTGGTGGAGTTTGCCGATATTTCGCGATTGATTGGACAACTGCTGTCCATGGAGACCGCCGGCGGAGCCGCGTGAGACGCTCACCCGGCTCACCCGGCTCACCCGGCTCGCCCCGCACCAGGCGCCGGCGAAAGCGCTTCGGGGTCCGCCTCCCGGCGACGGGTTCCTCCCCGGCCGGAACGTTCCTGCCTACTGGTCCTGCGGCGCACCCTCCGGGCCCGACAGGGTGGTCCCCAGCTCCTGAATGTTCAGCGGATCCACCCCGTTCTCGCTAAGAAGATCGAAGTACTCCAATAAGGACGGATACTGCGTCAGAACCTCGCCGTACTGTTGCAGCCTGGCGATGCGACTCTCCTGCCGGACTTCCTGTGAAGCCGCATCCACCCCGACGGTTGCAACGGCTTCCCGGCGCGCCTCAATCCGTGCGTAGTAGAGATCCCGGGCGGCGCGATAGAGTTGAAGATCCGGCAGCCGAACCTCACGGGGCACGACGGATGTTACCGTGAGGAATGGGTACATCTCCTCGAGATCGCTGCGAATGGTCTCGGAGAGCTCCGCTGAGAGACTCGCAACCCCTTCCGCCTCCGCCAGGGTGCTCAGGTTCTCCGACACAATGCTCAACAACTGCTGCTGCATGGCCCGCTCCTGCGTCTCGTACCAACCGATGATCTCCTCAGGCTCGACGACCTCATCCTGGAGCAGCTCCGGGAGACGCTCCGGTTCGAAGCGATAACTGATGCGAACCCGCAGGGAGTAGTCGAAGGATGGTTCGTCCTCTAGCTCCTGTGCGTACAGAGACGCGGATGGAAGAGACCCCTCGGAGGAGAGCGTGGCGCTGAAGGGTTCGGCGCTGTAGGTGTGAAGAGTGAGGTTGGTCGGCAAGAGCGCCTGCCAGCGCCAGGCGAAGGTGCCCGCCTCGAGTGCGGTGCCCTCATAGCCGTGCGTCTTCGTGAAGACGACGGCGTAGTGCCCCTCGGGAATGCGGAACTGGATCCACCCGAAGTAGAAGACGACACCGCCCAGGATGATCAGGATGATCAGTGACAACAGGAACTTCCTCATGCTCTTCCTCCTATACCCAGGATGGACGCAACGGCCGGCAGCGATCGCACCACGCAGGATGGCGTCGTCGCCGCGGCAACAGGTTCATTCCCCCGAAGCCGCAGGGAGCGCTCATCGCCTGCAAAGAGGCAGCTCTTCAGACCGCTCTCACCGGCGGACCAGATGTCGTTCAACATGTCGTTGCCGACGTACAGAACCTCGTCGGCGGCAATTCCGTAGTCCCGGCGCAGGGTGGCGACCACGGGCTCGAAGAGTGCCGGTGAGGGCTTGGCTTCGCCTGCAAGGTAGGAGTACGCACACAAGTCCGGTCGCACCCCCAGTTCGTCCAGGGTTGCACCCACCAGTGCCGGAAAGAGCAGGGGAGTGAAGAACTGAGCATTGGAGACGATGCCTACAGGGACCTCCGTCGCGATTGCCCGCACCGTCGACTCCATTTCCGGCATGGGCCACGTCGGATTGGTCAGCCCCTCGAAGCGGACGGCGACTTCCTCGATCTCGGCGTCGGTCACGTCCGGGAGCGCCGGCTTCCCCCGCATCCCGAGCTCTGCGATCACGCGGCTCCAGACCTCGCGAATGTCCACCTCGGGATGAGCGAGCCCGGCGCTGTGCTTGTCCGCGTGCATCTCTTCGATGGCCTCGAAGTAGATCTTCTCGGCGAGGGCCGCCGCCGCTTCGGGCTCCGTCAGGGCGCGCTCATCGCCGAAGGCGCCACGGGAACCACCGAAGGTCTCCTCCAGGGCGTGCTGAAAGGCGCCCCGCCGCGCATGCATCCGTGCGGCGCCAATGTCCCCGCTCGAGGAGATCAGAAGCGTTCCGTAGATGTCGAAGAGAACCGCCCGCACTCCAGGCAGGGGCTGAAGGCGCTCGGGGACGGAGCTCTCGAGGGGCTCCATGGGCGCCGCCGTGCGCCGGATGAGATCGATCAGTTCGTCCCGCGATGCCGTGATATTCTGCATGCTCACTGCATGGTACGGGGAGGCCCGTTTCAATGCAAGCACGACCTGGTGTATTCTCTCCTCACATGGCGGGACCTCAACACCACTCACACCATCATCAGGACCATCGCATTGCCCACTTCCTCCTTCCCGTCATCGTCTGGATCGAGAGTGTCTGGGTGCTCTTCGCGACGCTCTCCTTCATCGCGGCGACCTTCTTCATTCTCGGAAACGTTCAGGACTTCACGGTGCAGACGCTGAACCTGCTGGTTTCGATCGCCCGCGTGTCCGGGTTGTTGTGCGCCGTCTTCGCTCCGGCGTACATGGTACTGACCGCCGTCTTTCGGGCGGGCGGTGGGCCCCGGCGTTTCGGCCACATCACCGTCGCCGGCGTGGTGCTCCTCCTTTCTCTGGTGGTGACGCTGGTCGGGTTCGCCGTGGACGCCATTGTTCGCCCCCTCTTGTGAGCCTCATTTCCATAACCGCCCGGGGACTCCGGGACATGGTTGCAGTTGCACGAACCGGCAAAGCCGGGCACCATGCCGTAATGATGGTCTACGCAGTACGAGGCGCAGCCGGTGTCGAGGAAGACAGCGCCGACGAGGTGTGCAGAGTCGTCCACACCCTGGTATCCGAAATGTGCCGGCAAAACGGCGTCGCCGAGGCGGATATCGTGAGCATCGTCTTCTCTCAAACAAGAGATATCACCTCCGCCAACCCCGCCCGGTGTCTCCGGCAGATCGGTTTTGCGGAAGCCCCGCTCTTCTGCACCCAGGAGCCGGAGTATCCCGAATCGTTGCCCCGGATAGTCCGCGTTCTCCTTACGTTTCGTGGACCGGAGGATCGGCATGCGATCCCGGTCTATCAGGGGCGTGCAGCGGATTTGCGGCCGGACATGGTCTAGGGCGACTATGATCCGCCTCGATGGAGCTTCGAGTGGCCCGGTTCTCAAGACTCGGGCCGAGGTAGCGCGCATGCGCAACGTCGGAGAGCGCCTCACCGAGACGCTCTTCCAGATCGCCGAGGGACTTCATCCCGGCGGTACAACGCGCTCTCTCGTCCCCGCGGCGGTAATGCATCTCAAGCGGCTCCGCGCCGACACCCTCGCGGATCTCACCGGCTTTCCCAGCGTACTGTGCGCCTCTCGCAACAACGTCGCCGCCCACGGAGTGCCCGACGACGAACCTCTGGAGGAGGGTGACCTCGTCACCCTGGACCTGGCGGCACGCATAGACGGGTGGTGGGGCGACGTCGCCTGGACCTTCGTCATTGGGGAGAGGGCGCCGGGGCAGTCGTCAGCCGGTGCCGGCGGATCCGCCGGCGCGGCAGGGGCCCCCTCCACGGACGCCCTCCGATCCACGAGGTCCCCCGGCAGCGCCCCCCGTTCAGGACCGACCCGCCGGGAGGGAAGACTCGCCCAGGCAACTCGGGTGCGGACCGCCGCGTGGCAGGCGTGCTGCGAAGCCGTCAACTGCTGCAATCCCGGGGCGCGCATCGGCGATCTTGCGGCTGCAATGGCCGAGGCGGCCCACCGCCACGGCTGCGACATCGTTCCGGACTTCGCGGGTCACGGGATCGGACGTGGGCTTCACGAACCCCCCGCCGTGACGCCCCGGGGACTGCCGGGCCTGGGAAGTCGGTTGATTCCGGGCATGGTCGTCACCGTGGAGCCTGTTGTCGTGGCCGGAGATTGCCGAGTGGACACACTGAACGACGGATGGACGTACGTCACCAGGGACGGATCCCTGGCGGCACAGTTCGAGGTGATGGTCTACGTTCACGGACAGGGTCACGAGACGATCTCCTTTCCCCGCAGCCGGGGCGTCTTTCCCCCGTCCGCACCGGTACCGTGAGGTCTTCGGCCCTGGACTCCTCCTTTCACTCGGCTGCGCCGGACAGCGGCACGGACAGACGGCGCCGCTCCCTTGACAGGGCCATGCGTTCTCCGTAGATTACGGCAAATCACCAAGCCATCTTAGCTCAGTTGGTCAGAGCACGTGACTTGTAATCTCGGGGTCGTCGGTTCGAATCCGACAGATGGCTTGAC
>CAZUVX010000054.1:0-6661 GCA_964623865.1 uncultured Spirochaetaceae bacterium
CCCGTTGTTCGTTGGCAAACTACCATAAGAAAAGCCCGGCGGAGTGTCAAGCTGGAGACAAGCCTTCGCCGGGTGCGCGCCGGCGCGAGGGGCCGCTCACCCCGGGCTGTGCCCCAGCTCGTTGCGCAGCAGGCGGTTGAAGACGAGGAAGGCCACCAGGCTGATCAGGAAGCCGCCGGCGCCGAGGAAGAAGCCAATGTGCGGGTAGGGACCGGTAACATCGGCCACTTCAAAGAAGCCGAGGTCCAGGACGAGATATCTCAGGACCTTGCCGAGAGAGGACACACTCATGACGAAGAAGAGTACCGTGCAAGTGAGACTTGCGCGCTTGGCCATGTGGCGTTCCGTCTTCGAGGCGGCGAGCCAGTAGTAGATGCCGAAGAGGACCAGGAGCTCGGCAATTCCCAGCACCAGGATGAGCAGGACCAGGGCAACGGCGAAGAAGCCCTTCCACTCCATGAGGATGAGAGTCCGGAAGAGGTCGATTGCGCTCGCAATCGCCAGGAAGGAGATGATGATGCAAAAGAGTGCCGTCGGTATGAGAAGGGCGCGACGAACCTGTCGAGTGTACATGGCTCCGGATTGTAGAACCTCCCGTCGCGACGCACAAGCCGTCCTTGACGGGGCCGAGCAGTCGCGGCAGTCTATTGCATAGAGAGAGGCATCATGACCGAGCTGTCACGCACCATTTGGATCGATGCTCCCGTATCCGAGGTCTTCGCCTTCATGGACGAGCCGGCCAACCAGCCGCGGATCACCCCGAGCATGACCCGGATCGAGAACGTCGAGCGCCTGGAGAACGGCGGCACCGGAAGCGATTACACCTATCGCTTCTTCGGTGTTCCCTTTCGCGGGAGCGTTCAAGCGCTGGAATACCGGCGGAACAAGCGCATAGTATTCGAGGTTACCGGGGCGGTGGTGGGTAAGATCCGCTGGGACTTTGCCGCAAAGGGCGGCGGAACGGAGTTTACCTACTACGCGCAGTACGAGATGCCCTTCCCCATTCTGAGCAACGTCTTTCGATCGCTGATCAGCGCATACAACGAGCGGGAGCTCGACCAGCTCACCGAAATGCTGAAGCGCATCATTGAGTAGCGCCGGCGCCGCCGTGGGGCGGGCCGTCGCCGCCCGGCGGCTCCCCGCCGCCCCGGTCCCGGCCGCCCCGGCGGCCTGCCATCCGGCCGGCGAGCATCTCCCGAAACATGTGCTCCTTCCGGTGGAGCATGTCCCACGGCACCTGGTACGCCTTCTCGATGTGCTCCTTCTCGAAGAGCTCTTTCGTTGGCCCGAGCTCAATGGAACCCCGCTTGTGGAAGAGAATCATTGAGGTGGAGTAGTCCCGGGTCAGGTCGAGGTTGTGGGCGGAGTAGTAGATGGGTGTCTCGTACCGGCGGGAGTACTCCATGAGATACTCGAAGACCTGTTCCTGCCGGGCGGGCTCGACGGCGAAGACCGGCTCGTCCAGCATGATGGCCTTCGAGCCGTAGAGAAGACTGAATCCGACGATGACGCGCTGGAGCTCACCCTTGCTGAGCTCCTGGGTTCGCTTGTCCAGAACCTCCGTGACCTGCATTGCCTTCTGCACGTCCGGCAGGAGGTCCTTCGGCGGTTCCGGGTGGAAGCCGTTTGCCAGGACGAACTCCATGAGATCGCCCACCGGCTCTCCCGTCTCGAACTCCATGTTCTGATAGACGAAGGAGACCAGGCGGTTGCGCTCCTCCTCGAGCTCGGGATCTTCCGGCGCATTCTTGAACTCTGCAGTATCCCGGCCGAAGAGTCGGACCACTCCCTGCTGCGGAAAGAGGCGCGCCCCCGCCAGAAGCAGAAAGGTCGACTTGCCGGTACCGTTTTGCCCTACCAGAGAGACGACGCCTCCCGGGAGCGTCACCGTCAGATCGCGAAAGACCTCGGTGACATTGCCGGATGAGGCGCCCGGGTCGTCTTCGTCTACATCGGCATAGAAGAAGGATACCTTGTCCAACTCTATCCGCCGGGATTCGTCGTTCTGAGACATGTCGGGCTCCTCCAGTGGATTAGTGCGGATTCCGCCGGCGCCTTACGTCCCGGCTGCCTGAGAGCTCCCCGCGGCGCCGGGCTTGGCATCCCCGGGGCCGCCGGCGCGGCCGCGAAGCTCCAGATACTCCGGCACGGTGTTCATGGGGGGGCGCTCGTCCTCGACAATGTTGTGCTCCACGACCTCGAAGTCCTCATTCTGCACCTGAAACTGCCGGAGGACGGTGCTCATTTCCGGCAGGTCCGGAAGGATGCTCAGGGACTCCGCCCGGGAGAGGAAGGTCTGGAGAATGCCGAAGGCCATGCGGCCCAAGCTCCGGGTCGACTGGTTGCGGTGCACCCGCTGATCCAGATCGGTCTGAGCGAAGGCGGTCATGCCCCACTTCGAGTAGACGTCCAGGAGGTGCGAGGTCTCCACCCCGTAGCCGATCGGAAAGGGAATGTCCTCGAGGACCTCCCGGCGAACCGCGTACTCCCCGGAGAGGGGTTGAATGATGGCGGTGAGCTCCGGGAAGAAGAGCGAGAAGAGCGGCCGGATCAGGATCTCCGTGACCCGCCCGCCGCCGGAAGGTCGCACGCCGTGGCTGGACGCGAGGGGCCGGTCGTAGAAGGCCTTCACGTACTTCACCTCCTCCCGGTAGATGAGGGGGGCGACCAGTCCGTAGACGAAACGCGGGTGGATGTTCTTTA
The DNA here is from genome assembly GCA_964623865.1 of uncultured Spirochaetaceae bacterium. Lineage (GTDB taxonomy): Bacteria > Spirochaetota > Spirochaetia > DSM-27196 > PWMO01 > CAYFQV01. The sequence continues at coordinate 2,704 of CAZUVX010000054.1, forward strand.
TGTCGGCATCAATGTAGACAATGATGTCGCCGGTGAGCTGGTAGATGGCCTTCCACAGGTTCTCGCCCTTCCCGCGCTTTTCCTCGAGGTTCGGGATGATGTCCGCGGCAAGGTAGGTATCCGCGCCGAAGGAGCAGGCGACTTCCAGGGTTCGGTCGGTGGAACCGGAGTCAATGACGGCGAGCTCGTCCAACAAGGGGTAGCGATGCATGAGCTCCGACCGGAAGATGACGATCTCCTTACCGATGGTCGCCTCTTCGTTGAGGGTGGGGATGCACAGAGAGATGCTGAGGCCGCGGCGCTCCTTCTCCTCGACGAGCTCCTTGAGGTCGCGGAATTGGGAGTGGTGGAAGGTATTGGCCTTCAGCCACTCATTTGTTGTCATCGCAGCACCCCCTGTCCAGTGCCAGAATCAAGCCGATAAGTTGCGACAGCCCCTTTGCCATTGGCTGGATGGCAATCCGCTCGTGCTCCTCGTTCAGGTGCTCCCCGTCGCTGATGCCGATCGTCACCGCCGGGATCCCCCGGTCGATGAAGGCCGACAGCTCCGACGTGCTTGGTGTTATGCGATGATTTATATCGAGCTTCTTGAGAATTGCCCGGGCGTGGTCCGCAAGGGGATGCGAGAATTTGATGCCTCCCGGCTCCCGCCGTGCAAGCACCTGGAAGGCCACCTCCGCGCCGGTCTGGGACGACACTTCGGCCCCAATGTCGCCGATGGTGTCCGCGAGCTTCTGAACCAGCTCGCCGGACTCGCTGCGAATCTCGAATTGCAGGGACGCTTGGGTCGGAATGGTGTTGAAGGAGGCCCCCGACTCTATTGAATTTAGAACGATGGTGGTGCGTGGCCGTCGCGGGAGCGGGATTTCGAGAATGCGGTTGATGACGTCGTTCATATTGACGATTGCCCCGCCCGCCCCGAAGCGCGTCCAGTCGTACTCCTCCGGCACGTGGTACTGAATTTGCCCGCGGAGCATCCCAATGGAGGAGTAGCTGAGCCGGCCGAGCTTCACCCCTTCCACGCAGATGCCCGCGTCGATCGGCACCTCGGCGTTGTTCAGGAAGAAGCGGATACCCTCAATGTCTCCCTTTCCCAGGCTCCGGGATGACCCCATGAGAACGAGGTTGGAGTCGAGCTCAATGCCGAGCTGTTCCAGCACGATGGGAAGTGTTGCCACCGTGGCAACGCCCAGGCTGTTGTCCCCGACGCCGGTGCCGATCACGGTGTCCGGCTGAATGATCAGAGTGTGGTCCACCTGCTCGGAAAAGGCGGTGTCCATGTGGGCAACAATCAGAATGCTCCGTTCCCCCATCTGTCCCGGCAGGATGCCGAGGGCGTTGCCGGTTTCATCGGTGGAGCAGTTCTGAAGCTGGTACTCGTTGAAGCGCTCGAGGAGGAACTCCATGCGACGCTGCTCATGGAAGGTGGGCGCCGGTATCTCCGCGACCATGACCAGATTGGTGAGAAGGATCTCACTGATCTCATGGATTCCGCCCTGGAAGGTCGGAAGCGTGTCGAGAATCGACGTGAAGCTCTGATCCATACGGCCGTACCCTTTGGAGCATGATACGCGAGGGGAAAGAGGGCTTGCAACCGCCGTCGTTGACGCGGCTCTACGGGCCTTCTATGATTGGGAGGGTTCAGCTACAACCCTCTACCGCTACCGTTAGCACGAGAAGGAGCTTCGCATGGCAAACCTGCAATCCTCATACATGGGTATCGATGTCCGATCACCCTTGATCGTCGGGGCGTGCAGCCTCACGGCTCACATGGACTCGATCAAGCGCGTCGCCGATCTGGGCGCCGGTGCTCTGGTCATCAAGTCGCTTTTCGAAGAGGAGATTCTGCTCGAAAAGTACAAGATGGAAGAAGACATCGAGATGTACGACGACTGGCACGCCGAGATGACGGACATTTTCCCAGATATGAAGCACTCCGGCCCGGAGGAGCACCTCATGTGGGTTCGCAAGGCGAAGGAATCCGTCGACATTCCGGTCATCGCGAGTCTCAATGCGCTCAGCCACCAGACATGGGTGGACTGGTCGAAGCGCATGGAGGAGACCGGCGTCGACGGTCTGGAGCTCAACTTCTTCTCAATACCCGTCGACTTCGACCGGAGCGCCGAGGAGATCGAGGCGGCTCAGTTGAAGGCGCTCGAAGACATCAAGAAGAGCGTCAAGATTCCCGTCTCAGTGAAGCTCAGCCAGTTCTACACCAGCCCGCTGGACGTAATCCGAAGGATGGACAAGACCGGCGTCGACGGCTTCGTGCTCTTCAACCGGTTGTTCCATCCGAGCTTCAACATTGACAAGGAAACCATGCGGTACCCCTTCAACCTCTCTGTGCCTGAGGACCACCGCCTGCCGCTGCGATTCACCGGCCTCCTGTCGGGTCAGATCAAGGGCAGCATCTGCACATCCAACGGCATTCACTCCGGCAAGGACGCCGTCGAGGTTCTCCTGGCAGGGGCGAACGTCTTCCAGGTGGTGAGCACGCTCTACCGGAACTCCCCCAAAGTGATTCCGGAAATCCTCAAAGAGATCGAAGAGTGGATGGATCAGAAAGGCTACAAGAGGCTGGATGACTTCCGCGCCAAGCTCAGTGCGGACAAGAATCCCGATCGCTTCGCCTACCGACGCGCACAGTACGTGAAGATGCTGCTCCACGCCGACGACTACGTGAAGCGGCCCAATCTCATATAGGCCGGACTGAAGCTTATGACCGTCAACAAAGAGTCCTTTGGAACCACGAGAGAGGGAGAACGCGTCGAGCGTTTTGTCGTCGAAAACCGCCGCGGGGTCTTCTTCGCGGCGATCTCCTTTGGCGCCATCCTCCAGTCGGTACGAGCTCCCGACCGCACCGGAAGCGCCGCGGAGATAACCCTGGGCTTCGACGAGCTGAGCGCCTACGAGGGGGAGCACCCCTACTTCGGCGCGACGGTGGGTCGATTTGCCAACCGGATACGGAACGCGCGTTTCGAGCTGGAGGGAAAGACCTACGTGCTGCCGGCGAACAACGGCTCGAACTGCCTCCACGGCGGCGTGCGAGGCTTCGACAAGTACGTCTGGAGCGCCGAGGTGTTCGGCGACAGCGAGCACGCCGGTGTGACCTTCACCCGCACCAGCCCGGACGGCGAGGAGGGGTTTCCCGGCAGCCTGGCCGTCTCGGTGACCTACACCCTGGACGAGCTCGGCAGCTTGCGAATTGACTACACGGCCGTTACCGACGCCCCGACGCCGGTCAACCTCACCAATCACGCCTACTGGAACCTTGCCGGTGCCGGCTCCGGGACCGTCCTGCAGCACGAGGTGCAAATCAACGCCTCCAGATACCTTCCCGCCGACGAGACGGACATGGTGACCGGGGAGATACGGGACGTCGTCGACACGCCCTTCGACTTCCGCACGCCGAAGCGCATTGGCAGGGACATTGCCGAGGCGGGTGGCGGCTACGACCACTGTTACGTGGTAGACCCTGGCGGCGCGGAGGCCGCAGCCCCGGATGGGCACCGCCTGGTACGGGCCGCCCGTGCGACCGATCCCGAGTCCGGAAGAGTCATGGAGATCACGAGCACACTGCCGGGGATTCAACTCTACACGGGCAACAAGCTCGAGGGCGCTGCCGATCGCAGCTCCGACTCCCTCCCGCGGCACGCCGCGCTCTGCCTGGAGACGCAGTTCTTTCCGGATTCGCCGAACCAGCCGGAGTTCCCGTCTTCGATCCTCCGACCGGGCGAGGAGTTCCGACACACCACGGTGCACACCTTCTCGACCGTGTAGACCGCGCCGGCGGCGCAGATAATGCTCGAAGGCGACACGCCCCGAGCTCATGGGATCGGGCACTGCGTGCGCCGGCAACGGTCACACTGTCTGTTCGACCATAAACGAAATTCTGCTGCAATCCTTGAGGATTTCGACTATAATCGAAGGATTAGGTCATGGTCGAAATCCAACGAGA
>CAZUVX010000054.1:6761-14449 GCA_964623865.1 uncultured Spirochaetaceae bacterium
GATTAGGTCATGGTCGAAATCCAACGAGAATTGTATCTGCGACAGTTGGAGCGATTTGCTGAGTCCCCGGTGGTCACGGTAGTGGTAGGCCTGCGCCGTGTCGGGAAGAGCGTGCTCCTGCGACAGTTGTGTCGTCGCCTCGAGGGCCACGCCTCCGTGGTGTACGTCGATAAGGAGAATCTGGCATTCGGTGATATCCGAAGCGGGGACGATCTCTTTGCCTACGTGGATGAGCACCGGCGCGGCGGGGCAACCTACGTTGTTATTGATGAAGTGCAGCAGATCGAGGGGTGGGAACGCGCGGTGGCTTCCCTCAACGGCCGGAACAGCACCCAGGTGATTGTGTCCGGATCGAACTCGAACTTGCTCGGCGGCGAGCTTGCCACCCAACTCGCGGGCCGCTACGTCACCCTCCGCGTTCTACCCTTGTCGCTCGGGGAGTTCGCCCGACTCTTCGAACTGACTCAGGAACGCAGCCTTTCCGGACCCGAGCTTCTGGAGCTCTACCGCGATCTGGGTGGCCTCCCCGGAGTGCTTCACACCGACCTCTCTGAAGACGTCGTTGCGCAGATGCAACGCGACGTCTATCACACAATCGCACTCCGGGATGTGGTGAGTCGTCACCGGATACGAGACATCGATACCTTCGAAGCCGTTACGAGATTCGCAATGGAGAATGTGGGGAACCTTGTCTCCGCAAAGCGCATCTCGGACTTCATGAAGAGCGCACATCGCAGTGGGTCTCCCGACACGGTATTGAATTACCTCTCCTATCTCGCCGGCGCCTACGTACTCGATCGCGTCGATCGCTACGATATTCGAGGCAAGCGGCTCCTCGAGATCAACGCGAAGTACTACCTCGGCGACCTGGGGCTGCGCTCCGGTCTCATGGGTGCACGGCCGCGGTGGATAGCGGGCGACCTGGAGAATCTCATTTACCATGAGCTACTCCGGCGCGGGTATCGCGTCTCGGTCGGCGTTCAGGGCGACAGAGAAATCGACTTCGTTGCGGAGAGACGAGAAGGTCGCGTCTACATCCAGGTTGCATACCTTCTGGAAAGCCGTGAGACCCTGGAACGGGAGATTCGTCCGCTCCTGGCTGTGAAAGATGGGTATCCAAAGTACGTCATTTCCATGGACCCGGTTGAGCCCGGGGAGCTGGAAGGCATCCGCCACGTCCGGCTGATGGACTTCTGCAAGGGACAGCAACTCTAGGCGCAGCCATCTCACGCGGGCGCACGCTACAAAAAGGCCCCCGGGAGGGGGCCTTCATCTATTAATAACACCGCGGATCCGTCCCGCGGCGACTTTCCTGTGTGGGACCCAGCGGACGCCGCACCTGCGCGGGTCCGCGGCGCCCGGCGCGGCGCCACCGCGCGGCGGGCCGGGGATGAACCGCGGGCGGCGGGGCGGTTCGCCGCCGATGCGCCGCACCGTGAACTGCGGCGCCGTTACGACCGCTTGTGCTCGTCCTCGTTGACGACCTCGTACTCCGCATCCTCCACGTCGTCCGCAGAGGCGGCGCCGTTGCCGTTTCCGTTGGCTTTCTGGTCGAAGCCGCCGGCGGCGTGGTTGAAGCCGGCATCCTGGAAGCCGGCTCCACCGGCTGCTCCACCGGCCGCTCCACCGGCTGCTCCGCCGGCCGCGCCGGCACCTCCCTGCCCGCTACCGGCGTTCTGGTACACCGCCTGGGCCAGGGAGTGAGACGCCTGCTGGAGCGCCTCGATCTTGGAGCGAAGCTCCGAGGCGCTCGCCGTGTCGAGGACGCCCTTGAGGTCGTCAACGGCGGCCTGAATCTTCCGGCGATCCTCCTCGCCGACCTTGTCACCGTAGTCCTTCAGGGACTGCTCGGTGGAGTAGATCAAACTGTCCGCCTGGTTGCGCGCCTCGGCGCGCTCGCGCGCCTCCTTGTCTTCGGCGGCGTGCTGCTCGGCGTCCTTCACCATCTTGTTGATCTCCTCCTCGTTGAGACCGGAGGAGGACTCGATCCGGATCCGCTGCTCCTTGCCGGTTCCGAGGTCCTTCGCCGATACGTGGACAATGCCGTTGGCATCTATGTCGAAACTCACCTCGATCTGCGGCACACCCCGGGGAGCAGGCGGAATGCCTTCCAGGTTGAACTCGCCGAGGAGGCGGTTCTGGCTCGCCATCTCGCGCTCGCCCTGGTATACCTTCACCGTCACCGCGGTCTGGTTATCCTCCGCGGTGGAGAAGACCTGGCTCTTCTTGGTCGGGATGGTCGTGTTCCGCTCAATGAGCTTGGTGAACACGCCGCCCAGCGTCTCAATGCCAAGGGAGAGCGGCGTCACGTCGAGAAGCAGGACGTCGTTGACATCTCCCTGGAGGACACCACCCTGAATGGCTGCGCCCATGGCGACGACTTCGTCCGGGTTCACCCCCTTGTAGGGATCGCGCCCGAAGAGCTCCTTCACCAGGTTCTGGACCATGGGGATCCGCGTGGATCCGCCGACCAGAATCACCTCGTCAATATCCTTGGGCGTAAGGCCCGCATCCTTGAGTGCCTGCTCGCAGGGCCCCTTGGTGCGCTGCACCAGGTCCCCGATGAGCTGCTCGAGCTTGGCCCTGGTCAGGGTGTACTGCAGGTGCTTTGGTCCGCTGGAGTCCGCCGTAATGAAGGGGAGGTTGATCTCCGTGCTCTGAGAGCTGGAGAGCTCCTTCTTGGCGTTCTCCGCGGCTTCCTTCAAGCGCTGCAGAGCCATGCGATCCTGACTGAGGTCAATGCCGTAGTCACCCTTGAACTGTTGCACGAGCCACTCGATGATCTGCTGGTCGAAGTTGTCACCCCCGAGGTGGGTGTCACCGTTCGTTGCGCGCACCTCGAAGACGTTGTCTCCGAGCTCGAGAATGGAGATGTCGAAGGTACCGCCCCCGAGGTCGTACACGGCAATCTTCTGCTCCTTGCCGCTCTTGCCGAAGCCGTAGGACAGGGACGCCGCGGTCGGCTCGTTGACAATGCGCTTCACCTCCAGGCCGGCAATGCGTCCCGCATCCTTGGTGGCCTGGCGCTGGCTGTCGTTGAAGTATGCCGGCACGGTAATGACCGCCTGCGTGACCTCCTCGCCGAGGTAGTCCTCCGCAGTCTGCTTCATCTTCTGCAGGATTGCCGCGGAGATCTCCGGAGGGGAGAACTCCTTGTCACCCGCCTTGACGCGAACGTCGCCGTTGGCGCCTTCCTTTACCTCGTAGGGTACGATCTCGATCTCCCGCGCAACCTCGCTGTAGCGACGGCCCATGAAGCGCTTGATCGAGGAGATCGTGCTCAAGGGGTTGGTCACCATCTGGTTTCGCGCAGGCTGCCCGACGAGGCGCTCGCCCTTCTGGGTATATGCGACGACCGATGGGGTAGTCCGCTGCCCCTCGGCGTTCTGAATGACGACGGGATCGCCGCCTTCCATGACGGCTACAACTGAGTTCGTGGTACCGAGGTCGATTCCGATGATCTTGTTCGTTGCCATACTGCAACCTCCTTATGCTGCTGCGATACAGATTCCGTTTCAGTGTGAGTCACGTACACAATAGCAGGATGTGTGCCAACCTCTGCTTGCTTCCCGTAAGCATCTATCCAGAAAAGAATTATGGCGATGCCCAAGCCCCGACCCAGGGGGCACACAGGCGGCGCACCAAGAGACGGTGTTTCATTCTGACGCAAAACGGGAGATGCCGCAGGGTCACCGTGGCGCAGATCTGCCTAGGGGCGTGCGCTGCAGCGACTCGCCGGACGGAAAACCGGGACGTCGGAGATGCCACGTGGCTGCGCCGCTACTCCCCGGCGAGGAGCCCCTCGAACTCCTTCAGCTTGGTGTCCAGGGCCAGACGCATGATCTGCTCCCGGCCGGCGGGGTCCAGATAGGTCACGTCCAGGGTGGGCGGAGAGTACGCGAAGATGCGCTTCAGAAGGGAGGGCTCCCGGCTAATGGAGACCTCCCGGATGCTCTCGCGGTCCACATCCAGCTTCACCTCTTTCGATGCGGCTGAGCGTTCGGCGGTCACAATGGACATGAACCAGTTCTGCTTGGCGAAGTGATGAAAGTAGAGGGCGCGGTTGGTAATGAAGGCGAGCCCCCACAGTCCGGCGCCACTCTCCAGGCAGCCGGAAATGCAGTGCGCCATGGCGTAGGCCTCCACGGTCTCGCCGAGCTCCTCCTCGGTGCGCCGCCAGAACTCCTGCACATCTTGTCGGGTGGTTGATTCTCCCTGGAACACGCCCTCATGGTACCCCGCCCCCCACCCCCTGTCCATAGCTACCGCCGACTCCTATACTGAGCTGCATAACGGCACTGCAGGAGATCCCCATGACCGTACAGGATAAACTCGAAGCTCTTCGCCGCCGGATGCGCGACGCCGACCTGGCCGCCTACATTGTGCCCAGCGCGGACCCGCACCAGAGCGAGTACGTCGCCGACTGCTTCCAACTGCGGCAGTGGCTCTCCGGCTTTCAGGGCTCCGCCGGCGTCGTCGTGGTCACGGCGGATCACGCCGGCCTGTGGACGGACTCCCGGTACTACCTGGAGGCGGGCTCCGTACTTGAGGGTTCCGGCATTGACCTCTTCAAGGCCGATGAGTACGGCGTCCCCTCCTACCCGAAGTGGCTCATCTCCACCCTGGAGCCGGGGGCTCGCGTCGGGGTGTGGGCTGAGAGTATTTCGGTGGGTAACTTCCGGCAGGTCGAAGAGACGCTCCGGGACGGCGGCCTCTCCCTGGTGGCGACGGAGGATCTCGTCGGCGCCATCTGGGACAACCGTCCCGACCTCCCGAAGCAACCGGCCTTCCTCGTGCCCACCGCGTACGCCGGCAGGACGCGCAGTGAGAAGCTCGCCGACATCCGCAGCGCCCTCGAAGATGAAAGGCTCGACGCGATCGTGCTTCCGGCCCTGGATGAAATCGCCTGGCTCTTCAATCTGCGAGGACAGGACGTTCCGTACAATCCCGTGGCGCTCGCCTACGCCGTAGTCTCGGCTGAGGAAGCTCTGCTCTTCATGGATGCAGGCAAGCTCTCCCCGGAGGATCGCAGCGCCCTGGAAAACGACGCGATCACCGTGAGGCCCTACGACGAGGTGTGCCGGGCACTAAAGGACCTGCCCGAGGGGTGGACCGTCGGCGTTGATCCGGATCAGGTGACCATGGCGCTCCGTGACTGCATTTCCCCCGAGGCCACCGTCAGGGAGCCGACAAGCCCCGTAAAAGCGGCGAAGGCGCGGAAGAACAGTACCGAGCTCGACGGCATGCGCCGCGCCATGGTCAAGGATGCGGTGGCCATGGAGCGCTTTCTCTACTGGCTCGAACAGGCGGTGCCGACGGGGCTGGTTACGGAGGGGAAGGCGGCGGAGGTGCTCAGGGAGTTCCGGGCGGAGCAGGAGGACTTCGTCGGCGAGAGCTTCCAAACAATCTCCGGATACGAGGGGCACGGCGCCATTGTGCACTACCGCGTCACCCACGACAGCGATGTTCATCTGCGAAGCGAGGGACTCTACTTGGTGGACTCCGGCGGCCAGTACCGCCACGGGACAACCGATATCACCCGCGTAACGCCCCTCGGCGAGGTATCACCGCAGATGCGGGAGGACTTCACCCTGGTCCTGAAGGGACACATTGCCCTGGCGACGCAGCAGTTCCCCAAGGGCACCACGGGGCATCAGCTCGACGCCCTCGCCCGGTCCGCACTGTGGCAGGAGGGACGCAACTACGGCCACGGCACCGGGCACGGCGTCGGGTGCTTCCTCAACGTCCACGAGGGGCCTCAATCCATCAGCACCAGGCAGAACTCGGTGGCCCTTGAACCCGGCATGGTCGTTTCCAATGAACCCGGGGTCTACCGTCCCGGCGAGTACGGCATTCGTATTGAGAACCTGGTAGTGGTCACTCCAACGGAGACGACCGCTTACGCCGAATTCTACGGCTTCCAGACACTGACACTGTGTCACATCGACACGCGCCTGGTGGAGCGGACCATGCTCCGCCCGGATGAGCGAGACTGGCTCAACAGCTACAATGCGGAGGTGTACCGGGCAGTCGCCGACAAGCTGGAGGAGCCGATCCGGCAGTGGCTGGCGGAGCGGACCGCGCCGCTTTGAGTCGCGGCCGCCGGGCCACGCGCGTCGGCATCGATCTGTAGGCCCTGTCCTACTCCTCTTCTTCGTGGTTCCCCAGGTACTTCCGGAGCATCTCGCCCTTGGTGTTCTTGATGGAGTCGGAAATCGAGACCTTGTAGATGTGCGGGTTGATGATGCGGCGGTACGTCTGGTCCAGAGAGTCGAGGTTACGCTTCGCGAGGTCCTGAATCTCGCCCAGAGTGGGCCGCTTGCCGACGACCGTGCCGTTCTCCATGTACTTCTTGAGGAGTGGAACCACCGGGCCGCGGGGACGCATGCGGACGTGCCGGTAGTCGACGTAGGGGTGGTGCAGAGTATAGGTACGGTCGGGGTCAATGCCGTCGTCGTCAAAGGTCATGAGGTCGGCCAGGGGACATCCATTGTCGTCGAGGAAGCGATGCACCTGCTTGATGCCGGGATTCGTGGACTTCTCGGGATTGTCGGAGACCTTCATGGTGGGCTGGAAGACGCCGTCCACCTCCTTGGCGGCAAGCTTGTAGACACCGCTGAAAGATGCCTCGGAGCCGCCGGTGACCAGGTGGGTACCGACGCCCCAGAGGTCAATAGGAGTCCCCGCCGCCACAAGCTGATGGATGATGTCCTCGTTCAGTTCGTTCGACGCAGCAATGGTGGCGTCGGTGAGGCCTGCGGCATCGAGGGCCTTTCGCACCTGTATGCTCAAGTATTGAATGTCGCCGCTGTCCAGACGTACGCCGAATGACAATCCCTTCTCCTTGAGGCGTCTGCCGATCTTGACGGCGTTGGGGATGCCGCTGTCCAGGGTATCGTAGGTATCAATCAGAAGGACTGCGGCTTCCGGGTAGAGCTCGGCGAACCTGTCGAACGCCTCCAGCTCGTCGTCGAATGCCATGACCCAGGAGTGCGCCATGGTGCCGGTCACGGGAATATTGAAGCGCTTGCCGGCATATACGTTTGATGTTGCCGCTGCTCCTCCAATGTAGGCTGCGCGGCTCGCGGAGATTGCACCGTCGACACCCTGGGCGCGGCGGAGCCCGAACTCGGCAATCTTGCCGTGATTGGAGGCCAGGTAGATTCGCGCCGTCTTGGTGGCAATGAGGGTCTGAAAGTTGATGATGTTCAGCAGGAGGCTCTCGATGAGCTGCGCCTCCATGAGCGTGGCGTGAACTCGAATCAGGGGCTCATGGGGAAAGACCGTGGTTCCCTCGTCCATGGCCCAGATATCACCGCGAAAGCGAAAGTCCTTGAGAACATCCAGGAAGTCCCGCCGGAACATGCCAAGGCTGTCCAGGTACTCCAGGTCCTCCTCGGAGAAGTGCAGATTCTCCAGGATGGTCAGCAGATCATCCAGCCCTGCAAAGACCGAAAAGCCGCCGTGGAAGGGCTGCCGGCGGAAGAACATGTCGAAGACCACGCGGGGGTTCAGTTCGTAGTGGTGATACCCCTGCATCATGGTGAGCTCATAGAGGTCGGTGAGCAGGCCACTCTTGATTGTCATACGCAGAGTTCCTTTGTTGCACAGCCGCGTTCGGATGCGGGGCTGTAAGCTTCTGCTGCAGGGGTCAACAGCCACCCTGGAGCGGTCACCGCCGACGCCGG
>CAZUVX010000054.1:14549-19420 GCA_964623865.1 uncultured Spirochaetaceae bacterium
CCCTGGAGCGGTCACCGCCGACGCCGGGGCCGCTATACCCCGAGATCGGCGGAGTTCACGTAGGTGACCCCGGCACTCTCCATGTCCCGGCGCGCCGTGTCGAGATTGCCCGCGGGAATGTTCACCCCTCGCGTCGCATCCGCGATCACCGCCGTCTCGTAGCCGAGCTTCCGGGCGTCCATGGCCGTGAAGTAGACGCAGACATCCTCGGCCAGTCCGACCACGAAGACGCGCTCGAAGCCGAGCCCCTTGAGATAGCTGTCGAGACCGGTCGGCGTGGTCTTGTCGTTCTCGAAGAAGGCGGAGTAGGAGTCCAGGTGGGTCTTGGCTCCTTTGTGAAGGACCATGTTAAGGGGTCTCACGTCGAGGCGCGGGTGGAAGTCGGCACCGTCGGTCCCCTTCACACAGTGATCGGGCCACAGGAGCTGGTTCATTCCCTCGTGCTCAACGGTGTCCTCCGGTTCCTTCCCGGGATGAGAGGACGCGAAGGAGACGTGGTCCTCCGGATGCCAGTCCTTGGTCGCAACGACGTGAGGAAAGAGCCCGGATATCCGGTTGATCACCGGGATGACCTTGTCGCCGTCCGGCACCGCCAGGCTACCACCGGGGCAGAAGTCATTCTGGACGTCAATGATGATGAGTGCGGATTGTCCGATTTCGTCTTGAACCGCCATGCGTGCCTCCTCAGCGGTGAAGGTAGCGATCCTCCGGCCGGGAAAGAATAACCCATATGGGAGGCCTCTGTAAGGCGTCCGGAGGAATCCGGGCCTCCCCGGCGGTGAGGATCCGTGACGGCGGGATTGCGGGATGCCGCGACGCTTCAGATTGCAATGATGGCCGGGCTTCCGTACACTGCCCTTCGGGGCGGCACCCGTGCCCACCCGACGATCATTGAATCGCTGAACAACCAGTTTTCATTGCAAGGAGTTTACTGTGGCGTATGAACAAACCTTCTGCCTCCTGAAGCCCGGCGTGCTGCAGCGCCGCATTGTCGGGGAAGTGCTTACGCGAATCGAGCGCAAGGGCCTGAAGCTCGTCGCCATGAGGCTGATCCAGATGGACCGGGAGCTCTGCGAGAAGCAGTATCAGGAGCACGAGGGCAAGCCCTTCTACAACGACCTGGTGAGCTACATGCAGTCCGGTCCGGTCATTACCATGGTAGTTGCCGGAGAAGACGCCATCAGCTACATGCGCACCCTCGCCGGCGCGACCAATCCGAAGGAAGCCGCCGCGGGAACCCTTCGCGGCGACTTTGCCGTGATCACGCAGAACAACATTATCCACGCCTCAGACTCTCCCGTAAGCGCCGCGCGGGAGATCGATCTGTTCTTCACCCCGGAGGAGATTCACGAGTACGAGGACCCGAATGCCGGTTGGATCAGCGGGTAAGGTCGGTACCGGCGCACACTCCCGACCTGTGCGGCTCTGCGGCGCCGCAGATGCCGGCAGCAACGGCGCATCCGGGGTGCCGGACGCGCCGCGGTGGGACCTCGCCCCCATCTACGACGGCTTCGACGGCAACGCCTACCGGTCCGACGTGCGGAAGCTCCGGGACTCCGTGTCGGCCTTCGCGGAAGCAGCCGCGGACGGGGAGGGCGCCCGTGCGGAGACGGCCGCCTGGGTGGCGAGGTGCATTGAGCTGATCAACAGGATAGAGGACCTCTACGAGAATCTGGACGTATACTGCTACATCAGCTACTCCGTCGATACCACGAACACCGTACCGCTTCGGGAGATGAACGCCCTCAAGGAGGTCATGCTCGCCTACTACAGCTCTCGCGTGGACTTTCGCAACAACGTGGCTGCAGCTGCGGTGGATCCCGAGCGTCTGGGAGAGGCGAAGCCGGAGCTCTCGGAGTACGTCTTCTTCATCACCGAGGAGCTGGAGGAGCAACGGAACCAGATGACGGCACCGGAGGAGAACCTTGCCGCCGATCTGGCGCGTTCCGGTGCGGATGCCTGGGGGCGCCTCCAGGAGACGGTGTCGGCCAACCTCGCGGCGCTCTGGGACACGGAGAGCGGTGCGCGCAAGACCGTGGTGCAGCTACGCGGCATGGCCTTCGACCCGGACCGCTCCGTGCGACAGAGGGCCTACCGGGCGGAGCTGGACGCGTGGAAGTCCATGGAGATCCCTCTCGCCGCCGCCCTGAACGGCGTGAAGGGAGCCGCCGTGACTCTGGACGGACGCCGCCGGTACGAGAGCAGTCTGGAACGCGCACGACGCACCGCCCGTATCTCCCGGGACACTCTCGACGCCCTGATCGGCGTCATGGAAGAGTCGCTCCCGGACTTTCGGCGCTATCTCAAGGCGAAGGCGAAGCTCCTCGGACAACCCAGCCTCGCTTTCTACGATCTCTTCGCCCCGATCGGCGCTGCAGACCGTGATTCCGGCGACGGCCGCTGGACCTTCGGCCGGGCGCGGGAGTTCATTGTCACGCAGTTTCGGACCTTCTCGGACGAGCTTGCGGACTTCGCGGATCGCGCCTTCGAGGAGCGCTGGATCGATGCAGAGCCCCGGGAGGGCAAGGTGGGCGGAGCGTACTGCGCCTCGAGTCCCCTGAGGGGGCAATCGCGAATCCTCGCCAACTTCGACGGCTCCTTCTCGAGCGTCTCAACGCTTGCACACGAGCTTGGCCACGGCTACCATCACGAGGTTCTCAAAGACGCATGCGCCATCCACCGCGGATATCCCATGACCCTCGCGGAGACCGCCTCCATCTTCTGCGAGACCATTGTCTTCACCGGTGCCTACGACGGCGCCGCGGAGGGGGAGAAGATAGGAATCCTGGAAGCGTTCCTGCAGGATGCGACGCAGGTCATCGTCGACATTCTCTCTCGCTTCAAGTTCGAGTCGGCGGTGTTCGAGCGGCGGCCGGCCGGCGAGCTCAGCGCCGACGACTTCAAGGAGCTCATGATTGAGGCGCAGCGGGCAACCTACGGAGACGGCCTGGATGCGGAGCAACTCCACCCGTACATGTGGGCCGTAAAGGGGCACTACTACAACCAGAACCTCTCCTTCTACAACTTCCCCTACGCATTCGGACAGCTCTTCGGCCTGGGTCTGTTCGCCCAGTACCGGCAGATGGGCCCCGACTTTCCGCCGCAGTATCGCCGGATTCTGGAGCTGACCGGCCGCGCCTCGGCGGAAACGGTGACCGGCCGGGCCGGTTTCAACATCCGGCAGCGCGCCTTCTGGCGGTCGGGTATTGACTACGTACGATCCAGAATCGATGAGTTCGTAGAGCGCGTCGACGCCGCCGTGGGCTGATGTGGCGGCCCCGCCGTCAGCCGGCGGGGCCGGCGGTGTCCCCCGGGCCGGCGGTGTCCCCCGGGCCGGCGCTATGATCGGGGCCGGCGGAGCCGTCCTTCCGCGCCTCCTCCTCGCGCCGGTGCACCTTCTCCAGGATCTCCTGGTACTTCCGATTGGTAATGGGGAAGAAGCTCAGGACAATGATGCCGCCAATGAAGAAGGCGGCGGGCACCGGCCCGGTGAGCAGGCGGATGCCGAACATTGCGCTCTCGGACTGCGTTGCCGCGGGAACCCCGGCAATGCTCTCTTGATACCCGAAGAGCGAAAGGACCCATCCGCTCAGGCCGATCCCGATGGCCTGACCGATCTTGCTGGAAAAGGTCCACATGCCGTAGAAGACGCCCTCTCGGCGCACCCCGCGTTCGGCGTAGTCGTGCTCCACCACGTCCGGCACAATCGAGAAGGGCATGACGTAGTGGGTTGCGAAGCCCAGACCCGCAACAAACATGAGGACGTAGCTGAACTGCACGCCGGCGCGGTGCCCGAAGAGAAAGAACACCACCACACCCAGGGCGAAGACGGCCATACCGGTGTTGTAGCTCAACTTCTTGCCGATCCGCTTGGAGATGCGCACCCACACCGGAATGGCAAGAACTGCGGCGCCGAGGAGAATGGGCAGCGCCACCTGGAAGGCCCCTTCATCCCCGTAGATGTAGCGGAAGTAGTACAGAAGAGATGTTTGCAGCACGTTCACACCGGTCATGTGGAGCATCCACGGGATCAGGGCGGTGAGAAAGACCGGCATGGTGAGCACCTGGAAGTAGGACTTGAACACCTGCTCCTGCTTCCGGAGGCGGGGCTTCGGGTGCTCCCGAACGGAGAAGACCACAATGAGGGTGGTTGCCGCCATAATCCCGCCGGTCACGGCTCCCATGGCGGTCCAGGCCAGTCGCCCGCCGCCGAAGAGGCTCACGAGCGGCAGCACCACGGCTACCCCGACGAAGGTGCCCACCACGGCGAAGCTCATGCGAAAGCCGTTCAGTACGGTGCGCTCATAGTAGTCCTCCGTAAGTTCCGGGGTGAGGGCGCCGTAGGGTATGTTCACCAGGGTGTAGGCGGTGTTCACGAGACAGTACGTGAGCGTGGCGAGCACGAAGAGACCGATCTGACTGGACACGCCGAAGGGGGTGAAGAGCAGGATCATGCCGAGGAGCAGAACAATGGAACCGACTGCCATGTATGGGCGCCGCCGCCCCCACTTGCTCCGGGTTCTATCCGAGAGGTAGCCCACCGCCGGGTCGGTCACGGCGTCCCAGATCTTGCCGATCATGATTGCGGTGCCGCCAAGCCCGGCGGCAATACCCACGACATCCGTAAAGTAGAACAGGAGATAGAACCCCATCATTGTAAAGAAGAGGTTCCCGCCTAAGTCCCCAATGCCGTACCCGACTTTCTTTCCGAGTGAGAGTTGTTGCATAGCACCGGCACTATATACCATTTCCGTCGCCGGCGCATCATTTTGGTACGAACCAGCAGTTCTACGTTTGGGCGAAGGAGGGCGTGAGAGCGGCGACCCTGAGGCGGCGACCCGTAGACACAGGGCGCGGCTTATTTGTATTCT
>CAZUVX010000055.1:0-4625 GCA_964623865.1 uncultured Spirochaetaceae bacterium
TGCGGTTTGGTCCGTACTCTTCGAGGCGCCGGCGCGCTTCGTCGGCCGAAAGGCCTGCCTCAGGGTCCGTTTCACGCCTCCGCATAACCTCTTTGGCTGCTTGGTTCCATACCGGGGGTCGATTAGCCGCATTCATAGGGACAATATACACTGCCTGTCGCGGCATTCGAAGGATGCTGTCGGTTCAGAGCATTCCGGCCGACAGGACACGTGCTCCCGGTACTGCGGAGCGCCGGCTCCGCGCCGCGTCTTCATGGAATCTCACCGCTGATCGGCGGTTCTGCGGTTGCGCTCCGAGATTGTTCTTTCACTATTCACTGATCCGGTGCCCGAAGCCCCGGCGCCACCCTAACTGTGCCTTCGCTGATCACCTTCGCCGCTCGCCGAGGAGTAACACCTCCCGGAACTGCTCCGGGGAGCCGGCGAGGACAAAGACCGCCTTGACCTCGGGAGAGCTGTCGGAAAAGTGGACTCCCGAGGAGGTCCGGGCGCAGAGGAGGCCGAAGTGATTGGCCCGTTGGGTGACCAGGTGCGGTACCGCGACGAAGCGGGAAATGGCGGTGCTGTTCTGCTTCTCTCGGGACCATAGGAGCCGTTCGATCTCTCGAGGCTCCTGTTCCAGGAGACCTGAAAGAGCGTCCGCGGCCTGTGCGAAGAGCTCCTCCTGACTGCGGACCTCCGGAAGATCCAGAACTACCGCCGCCTTCAGCACGTCGTCCACGTGGTCGAGGACTACTTCGTTCTTCTCGTGAACTATGCTTCTCAGCTCCCGTTCCAGGTTGTCCCCGGTCAAGGCGCGATTGGTGATTCGCTCGAGAACGTGCAGGAGGGCGTACTCGCCTCGATGTCGGGAGCGGCCATAGAGGAAATAGACCCCCAGACTCACCACCACTAGGCTGAGCGCCACGACGAGTCCCGCAATTCCAAGGTCGATAATGAAGAAGGCGAAGAGAAGCATCGCGAGGATCTGCACCCAGGGTGTGGGGCGCGCTGGAGCCGGCGAGCTGCTCCGCCGGTAACACGCCCACGGAGCTCGCGAGGTTGTTCCAGTTTCCCTTCATGAAAGGAGAAAAGCGGGCACCCTCCACTCTCGGAAGGCCTATTGCCATAAAGCCGAAGAGAATCACCAGGAGCCCGGCCACGAGAATGACTTCGGTGGAGGCGGCGGACTCCGCACCCAGGAGGTTGAACGCGAGGAAGAGGACAACCAAGGCAATAGAAACCGGAACCGTCGGAAGCCCGGTGAGCTCCAGAATCAACGCCGCAAGACCGTAAATCGCGAATGCGCTCTTCGCGGAGAGGGCAAACCAGCTCAAGAGCCCGGAGACCGTCCCCACGAGGGGCCCAAGACTCCGGGCCACGAAGAAGTAATTGCCTCCTGTCTTCGGCATTCCCGTCGGCAGCTCCATAACGCTCACGGTGCCGAGTAGCGCGAGGAGTCCCGCGGCGCCGTAAGCCACGAAGACCGCGGGGCCCGTTCGGGCGAAGGGGTTCCGTACCGGCCGCTTTGCGGATCAAGTCGTAGGTGTGCTCGTCAACTCGAAGAGTGATTGTCCTCGCCATAACCGCCTTTGCTTCAACGACCCTGTATCATTCCTGCCAAGCGATGGAGAGTCGCAGCGATAGAGTCGAAGCGGGGCGGCAATACTCGAATCCAGTGTACCTTCCGCATGGATACACCCACAGCCGGGGCAACGGGAGTGTTCCGAGTACTCTTGTCGACACCCCGATAACGGCATTGCAAATCCATATCCACCACAGTTCATCGCGATTTCATCGCGAGGCGAGACAGCTACGGACGATACGGCTCACTCCGCGCTCTCGGCCGAACGGGACAGTCCCAAGCTCAGTCACCGTAGCTCTGATTGCCGTTGCTCCCGGTATTGCACACTGGTGTCTTCCGCAACCGCCGCTTCGGCATTCACCGTGTACCGCTCCGGGAGCACCATGGCGTACGCGGGGACGGGTAGCCGGTCGCCCCGTCTTCAAGGTAATTTGAATTTACGCAACAGCAGCACAAAGCCTTCCGGGAGTTTCGACCGGCTGTTGTAGGAGGCGCATGTGAATAGGCGACACGTAGTCCTAGTGGGAGTGATTTGCGTATTGAGTCTGGGTGCCCTGAGTGCTCAGGAAGAGCCGGCGGATGCACGCCCGTCTCCGTACGCGGTGTCGGGATCAGGGGTCTTGAGCCACGGCGCGGGATTCCGCCCGCAATACGCACCGTTCGCCTCCTATCGTAATCCCGCCACCGATGCCATGCTCTCCCGGACCAGTGTCGGAGCATACTCCGCCGGTCTTTTCGGCGCCGGCGATGCCTCCGGAGCCGGTGTGATTGCAGGGCTGGGTGCCAACCTGGCGACCGAGCGCGGAGTCTGGGGAAGCGGCCTTCATCTCACGGCTCTATCCGACGAGTTGCCGTATGAGGACGCCGGATGGTACTCGCGACTGCGCCTTTCCTTCGCCAAGGCGGTGTATTCGAAGCTTTTCACCGGAGCCGCAGTCAACATGGAGGCGGGTAGGGGGAGCGATCCCGACTGGGGCGTGTCCGCCGACCTGGGAATGTATCAGCAATTGGGTGATTGGGCTTTTCTCCAGGAAATGTGGTGGGGCGCAACCCTCGAGAACGTGGGAAAGAACTTTCGATGGACCGGGGTCGATGAGGAGGTGTATAGACCCGAGATTTTCACCCCGAGCCTGGGCTGGGGAACCCGCCTGTGGGAGCAGGAGCAGACCGACCTGGATTTGGCTGTGGCCGCGCGGTTCCCTCGTTTCACGAACGTGCGTCTCTCCGCCGATGTGGATCTGCGGACCGCACTCGGTGTGGATGCGAGCCTCGGGTACACCTACGATCTGAAACAGTCCCGGAACGAAGCGGTCGGAAGCTTTCCGTTTCGCTTTTCCTTGAGCTACCGATTCACCCCGGGCTACGATCGGGATGGGACGGCTGCCGCCCGACAAACGAGCCGACCCTACGCAGGCCTGTCGGAAGAACAGGCCCACGGAGAGATCTACTCGTCAACCGCCCACCGTCAACTGTTCATACTTGGATTGAGCGGCTCCCTGCCGATTGATCGCTTGGACCGCCGTCCAATCGAACTGGAAGTCCAATCAGAGGGTGACGAACACATAACCCCTAACCCCAACCACCTGGAAGTCCCGCTAAACATCTCATCCCCATATAGAATCGCCGAGTACTGGTTGGTCATTGAGGACCAGTCGGGAGAAGAGATACGAAGAATCGGCGCACGCACACAGACACGCGTGCCGGAGTTTGAGTCGGAGGAGTTGTCGTTCTTCGAGCGCCTCTTCGCACGGCGCGCGGGACAAGAAGTTCCGGAGAAACTGGTGTGGGACGGACGCTTCGAAGACGGGACGCCCGTGCCGGACGACTCGTACGTGTACTATCTGGAAGTCACTGATGAGCTCGGTCGAGTTGTCCGCTCCGAACCCCGGCGCGTCGTAGTAGATACCACGCCGCCGGCGATCGATCTCTCCGCACCGTACACCGCGTTCTCGCCGGACGGCGAGGGAGAGCGCGATGTCTTGCCGATTCGCCAGAGCGGTACCCGGGAGAAGGAGTGGGTCGGGACCTTCCTCAATGAGGAGGGGCGTGAAGTCGGTACGGTCCAATGGGAAGATAGCGCTCCTCGGGACTTCGAGTGGGACGGCCGCGACGAAGAGGGAAATCTGCTACCCGACGGCCGGTACGAGTATCGAATCGTCGGCACCGACCGCGCCGGTAACACGACGGAGAAACGGCTGGAAGGGCTCGTTCTCAATACGGAGCAATACCGCGCATCACTTGAAGCGGAGAGGCGTCACTTCTCACCCGGCACCGACGTCGGCACCGACGAGGTTGTGTTCACCCTGGATGTCGAAGCGCCGCGGAACGTTCTGAACTGGGATTTCGCAGTTCGGGACAGGGAACAACAACTTGTCGCGGAGCGGAAAGGAACGGATCAGCCTCCGGGGACATTCTCCTTCGACGGACGCGATGCGGATGGAGAGGTGCTCCCGGAAGGTGAGTACCGTGCGGAAATCGCGATACACTACGACCACGGCAAGAGCTCCTACACCGAGTCCGAATCGGTCGTTCTGGATGTCACGCCACCCGAGGCATCCGCTGAACCGGAGTACCGCCTGTTTTCCCCCGACGAGGACGGGCGGCGCGACACGGTTACGGTTTTCAATGAGACCTCGGGTGAACCGGAGTGGCGCATTCGGATCGAAGACGAGGCAGGGCAAACGGTCGTAGAAGAGAGCTACTCCGACCACGTCCCGGTTAGCTACGAGTGGGATGCCACGGACGATCAGGGCAATCCTGTCTCCGATGGTGAATACGCATACGTTCTCGAGGGTGTCGATCGGGCGGGTAACGTCGGACGGTCCAACGTCGTGACGTTGACGGTGGATACCACGCCGACGCCCGTGCAGGTGACGACCGACTACGAGTACTTCTCCCCTACCGACAGCGGGACTCAAGACACCCTGCGTATTGAGCCCTCCCTCGAGGTAACGGAGGGCATTTCCAGGTATGTCCTGCGGGTTTTCGACGCGGAAGAGGAGGAGGTTGTCCTGCGCCGAGAGGAGGAGCAGACGGTTCCGACGACCTTCGTCTGGGACGG
>CAZUVX010000055.1:4725-19186 GCA_964623865.1 uncultured Spirochaetaceae bacterium
TTGTCCTGCGCCGAGAGGAGGAGCAGACGGTTCCGACGACCTTCGTCTGGGACGGCCGTGACGACGACGACCGGCGCGTCGACGACGGGGTGTACGTTGCCGAGCTCGAGGTCTTCTACGAAAAGGGGAACCGCGTTCTCGAGCGAACGGGCCGGGTTCAGATCGACACCGATCCGCCTGAAGCCACTCTCGGTATTGACGCTCGCCACTTCGCGCCTGGGCAGGAGGACGGCAGATCAGCCGTTACCATTACGCAGAGTACATCCGAAGAAGTAATGTGGCAGGGAACCCTGTATGACGAGCAGGGAGAGGCCGTACGGAGCTTCGAATGGGAAGGACGAGCTCCCGATCTCCAGTGGGAGGGACGCGACGCAGACGGCGAGATTGTCCCCGACGGCGCCTACGACTACGAATTGTACGGACGTGATCGCGCCGGCAACGAAAACACAGCGCGATTGCGGGGAATCGTCGTCGACACGAGAGACGTGGCGGCCGACGCCACGCGGGAGTTTGGGCGATTCGCTCCGACCGGCGACGGATACAGGGACCTGATGGTCTTCGCAATCTCGGCGGAGCCCCGGGAGTCGGTCACGGAATGGAGCTTCGGGCTCACAGATGACGAGGGACGCACCGTCCGGTCGTTCGAAGGGCGGGGCGAACCCTCCGATGAGCTGACCTGGGACGGAACGGTGGATGGGGAGCTCGCGCCGGAGGGCTCTTATTCCGGAGAGCTCGTGCTTCGTTACCGCAACGGCAAGACTGCACGAGCGACTACCGAAGAGTTCCTCCTCGACGTATCCGCGCCGGAACTCTCGATTGATCTCACGCCTCTTCCCTTCGGCCCCGACGGGGACGGAGTGCGCGACGAGTTGACCATCCGCCTCGCCTCCGAAGACGCAAGCTCCGTAGAGGAGTGGGAGGTCGCCGTCATTGATCCGACGGGTGAGACCTTCGCTGAATGGAGCGGGGAAGGGGAGCCGCCTGCGACCATTGTTTGGGACGGTCGCGCCGAGGATGGTGAGCTGGTCCAGTCCGCGGTGGACTACGAGGTCACCTTTGCGGCGGCGGACAGCTTGCGCAACAGCGCCGAAACGCAATCCACCCTTCCGACGGACATACTGGTCATTCGCGACGGCGATACACTGAAGATTCGCATTGCCAGCATCACCTTTGCCCCCAATACCGCCGACTACGTGAACGTTCCCGAGGATCGGCGCCAATCGAATCTCACGACCCTGGACCGGCTGGCCGAGAAGCTCCAACGCTATCCGGACTATCAGATTACCGTTGAGGGACACGCGAATATGGTCTTCTGGGCGGATGAAGAGCGCGGCCGCCGCGAGCATGAAGAGGAGCTCGTGCCGCTCTCCCAGGACCGCGCGGAGGCCATTCGGGACGCTTTGATCGAACGGGGCCTCTCCCCCGACCGGCTGGATACCCGAGGCGTCGGTGGTGACGAACCGATAGTGCCTTTCTCCGACACCGTTGACCGATGGAAGAACCGGCGGGTGGAGTTCGTACTCAATCGCCGGCAGTAGACGCGGTAGCCGGCAAGACCGGCGCGGTGGGTGCGGCGACACCATTGAAATAGTAGTTCCACGCCGAGGTATCTACGAGGACCATCTACGCCGCACCCTGGTCGCCGGTCGTGTTCCGCACTACACTCGACGCATATCGACGGCAATGAAGAGGAATCCGCGGTATGCGCGAGGAATTCGGCGAGCAGCTTGAACGGACCGACCTGACCGAGGAGGAGCTCCGCGCCATTCCGGCGCGGGCGAATATTAACAACCAGGCGGTCTATGAGTTCTTTTGTCGGCGCCACGGGGTTCCCCTGGAGCGCATACTCGCCGGAACCAACACCACGGCCAATGACTTTCTGGATGAGAAGCTCTGGACCGATCCGCTCAGTGCTCGTACTCACGACCTGAACGCTGCCGCGTCCTTTCCCGGGTTCTTCCATCACCGGGACGCCTTCCGAGAGGGACAGGCCTTCGTAGACGTCCTGCCCAACCTGCACATCATCTACTTCCGCCTCCTTCCAATTCGGACGATCCTCTCTCAACTCCAGCGGGCCAACGCGAAGTTCAACCATGAGTACCGCCTCGAAGGGTTCAGCATCAAATCCGGGTTCGCCCAGGTCCGCCTCACGCCGTATCCCTACCGCCTGTCCATTCTGGTTGGACAGGAATGCAACTTCGTACGCGGTGTCTTGCAAGCCAACTTCACCCTCCACGGTATCCGGGATTCGGACGTCACCGAGCGATACTGCAGCACTCCCCTTCGTCGTCTCGTTGAGGGACTCTATGGCCGTTTCGGCCTCTCCTATCGCGAAGACGAGGGAAGAGTCTATCTGGACGATGTAGAAGTTGCGCGGCGGATCTCCCTGATCCCGCAGGAAGTCGACGGCAGGACGGTGTATCGCCCGGCCTCATCGTCCACGGCATCCTCCACGACATCCTCCACGACATCCTCCACGACGCACGCCGAGACGGCGGCCGAGACGGCGCTCCAGATTACCCGCGACTACACCCACAATGGACACCTCCTCTTTCGCAAGGGCGAGATCTACGACGCCCCGCACTGCCTCTTCGACTTGAACTGGCGGCCTCGGTCTCCCCTTGCCGCTGCAATCGGTCAGATCCGAACCGCCCGCACCTTGCGCGGGGTGACCCGATTGGAGATGAATCGTCACATTGAGCACAGCAACCGGACGTTCTTCGAGCTTCTTGAACAGAAGCAGCTTACGATCGACGCGCTCCAGTCTGCGGATCGTCGGAAGGACGCGTTTCTGTCGACAACGGCACACGACCTGCGCACTCCGCTGAATGGGATCATCGGACTCCTCGAGAGCGCCGAGCCATATCTGAACGGCGCGGATCCCGCTCGCGCCCGACGTTACATTGAGCTCTCTCTGATATCTGCACGGCGCCTCGCCCACCTGGTGAACGACATTCTCGACTTCTCGCGGCTTCGTGACGGGGCAATGACTCTCACTATCGGCGAGATAGACCTCCTGGGGATACTGGTAACGACAATCGAAACGGTCCGGCCCTTGGCACGAGGGAAGCCCCTCGAGATCGAATTGCTTCGGCCGGGTTCGCCGAGGTGCGAGATGCGTGGCGACGAGAATCGCCTCTCTCAAGTCTTCTTCAACCTGTTGGCCAACGCGATCAAGTTTACCCATGCGGGGCGGATCGAGGTCTCGTGCCGGCGGCGAGACTCCATGGTCGAGGTAACTGTTTCTGATACCGGCATCGGCATTCCACCTGACAAGCTCTCGGCGATTTTTGAGAGTTACGAGCAGGTGAGTGCCGAGCGGGCGAGCGTCTACGGGGGCGCGGGAATCGGTCTGGTAGTAGTCAAACGCATTGTAGAGCTCCACGGAGGAACGGTCGAAGTTGAGTCGGTTGAGGGGGAGGGAAGCACCTTCACCGTGCGGCTTCCCACGGCCGGCGCGCGGTTTCCCGCCGCGGCAAAGGATTTTCAAGGCAAAGCGGAGCAAGGAAGCGAGCTCGTCCCGGCGATTGCCCCGGCCGAGGCGGCATCCAGGCCTGCGGGCGGTGGCCCCGTGGTGCAATCGGTACCGGCAGTAAGGGTACAGCCTCTCCGCAACGGCGCCGAGATCTGGATCTGCGACGACGACGCGATCAACCGGGAGGTTCTCGAGTCGATACTTGACGGCGAGGGCTACGCGGTACGCTCCTTCGCGCGGGGGGAAGGGGTGCTCCAGGCGCTTGACGACGGTCAGCCTCCGGGGGCCGTGTTGCTGGATGTCATGATGCCGGGCATCGGCGGCCTCGAAACGTGCCGTCGCATCCGTGGATGCTATCCCATCTCGGAGTTGCCCGTGATCATGGTGACGGCACGGACGTTTTCGGAGGATCTGGTTGCCGGCTTGAACGCCGGAGCGTCGGATTACGTGACAAAGCCGGTGATTCGCCGGGAACTGCTGGCGCGCACCCACCTGCACCTGTCGCTCGCGAGAGCGTTCACCGCGCAGCAACTGCATCACAACCGCCTGCGACTCCTCGACACGCTTCTTGCGGTAATCGGGCTGAGCCGCGGCGCATCTCCGGGCGAAGGCGGCGCGGCGGAAGGACCGGGGAGTACGAAGAGCCGGGGTGAAGACGGCCACCCGCAGGATGTTGCCGAGCGAGTCAACGCGATCATGGAGCGGCTGAGCGATCCGGCGAAGGCGGACGGTGAAGGGAAGGACCTTCGAGTGAGCGCTGCGGCTCTCGCTGCGGAGCACGCCCGGCTCGTTGAGGATCTGATCTCGCGCTCGGGTATTCAGAGCGTAACGGAGGAGTTCTCCGTTGTTCTGGAGAAGCTCTTTTCAATCCTGAACGCGTCGCCGTACGCAACGGTCGCGGTGAACGCCGACCGGCTGGGACTGTCCGCCCGAGAAGCCGAGGTGGTTGAGCAGGTATGCCTGGGCTACGGTAACCAGGAGATTGCCGCGACTCTCGAGATCTCGGAGAACACCGTGAAGCGCCATCTGTACAACGCGTTCAACAAGCTCGGCGTGGACACTCGGGGGCAGCTCATCTATAAAGTCTTAGCAATTCACTCGTAATACAACGAAAGTGTCATTGTTGGATCTCACCTCCGGGCCTACCATGCGATGCAGATTTCGCATGCCGTCGCGATACCGGCCGTCGTGGTCCGTGTGGAGCGGTGCAGAGGGAGGAGCTCGTGAGTAATCGTGTTTCCGCTGAAGAAGGCGTCTCCGGGGAGTGGCGCCCCTTTCGCCCCGTCGTAACGAGGATCGGCACGGCTGCAATCGGCCTGCTGGTGGTCACCGCCCTGTTGAGCGGGTGCGACGCCCTTTTGGTCCGCTCTCCCCTCGAGGGAGAGGGGGTTGCCCGCATTGTGGTCGCACTGCCCGGCGACATCGAGCCGTGGCAACTGACCTACCTGGTGTCCGGCGACTCGGAGGAGTTCAGCGGCGCAATGGCGATCGGTGTCGACGGAACGGAGGGGACCGCCAATCTGGCTCTTCCGACCGGAACCTACGAAGCCCGGGTCGAGTTCTTCAAGGAGTGGACGGAAGATGCCGGGAACGCGATCACGGCGTTCTCCCCGCCGCAGAGCTTCACGGTTGAGGAGAACCAGGAAACGCTCGTCGAGATAGCGGATCCCATCTCAACGGGCACGAGCCGCATAACCGTACGCGCCGACGTCTCGACGATGGAAGCAGAGGGAGTAAGCCCGGACATCGTCGGTGTGTGGTTGAGCGGGGTGGACACCGACAACCACTATCACTTCCACGCCGACGAAGTCGACGGATCCAACCGGGTCGGAGTCTTCCAGTACGTGCAACCCGGAACCTACACGGTGCACACCATGGCCGGCAACTTCGACCATCCGGGCTGGACACGGGAGGAACCGTGGCACGCCAACGTGACGGCGGAGCAGTTCGGCGAAACCACCGTGGAGTCGGCGAACCACACCTACGAACCTGAACTCACTCACACGCTCTCTCAGGACTTTTCCGACACCGTTCCGCAGTTTGTGGCGATTCCCGGCGACGGCGCGGCCGAGATCACCGATGGAGAGCTTCGGTTGAGCGGATCCTCCAGTGGTGAAGTGCCCATGTACGCGAGCGTAGACGCATTGGTGTCCGAGTACCTCATTGTAGACTTCGACATCAAGCTCGATCCCTACGACTCGTCGCTCAACGGTGAAGACGCTCACGCCCACATCAACCTTCTTACCGGTGAGCACGGACGGACCCGCGTGCTTCTGGTCTTACACTCCGACTCCGTCTACCTGGCGTCGATCGTGGAAGGGGTGACCAAGGCTAGCACGAGTGTCGAGTACGAGGGCCTGGATGACGGGCAGTACCACCCCGTTCGGATTGCCGTGAAGGCCGGCGCCGTAATGGTGTGGATCGATGAGAGTATCAGTCCCGTGGTGACTCACGCGTACCACCCCGGAATTCCCGCGCAGGGCGGGTTCAGCTTTGAGTCGCACCAGCCCTATCGCGTGGACTCCCTGCGCCTCACCCGAGACATTGCCGACACTCTGCCGGATCCGCTGGTTACGCTCGCGACCAGTTACACCCTCTACTACCGCGCGGAGGCTGCGGACGCCGAAGAAGAGTGGCGGCTGTACCGAGTCGGACCGCGCGATACCGCCCCAGTGGCGCTTACCTCGAGCGACACCGGCTTGTTTGACGTGAACGACCACACCGGTGAGCTCCTTGCATCCATTGATGACGGAACGGAAACTGATTACGGAGAAGAAAGGCGACAGGCCTACGCCGCCGCCGCACACGACCCAAGCAGCTGGACGCAGATTACCGACCAGGAAGGGAGCGTGCTGCAGCCCCGGTGGATCAACGGAGGGCAACGCATTGTCTACTCCGAGCAACTTGCCCCCGGGGTGCAGAACATCCGCTGGGCCGCCCGCGACGGGTCGGACGACCAGCTCCTGGCAGACACCAGTACGCGCAACGACTACCCGGCGCCCTACGGTTCCAGACTCTACTACCAGAGCGATCCCAACTGGTCACCGGACGGGCGGCTCCTGGTGCTGGACACCGCCGAGGCGGCATCCGAGCCGGCCGAGCTCGAGGGTAACGACGACCGCGCCGACAAGTATCTGGATGTGAACCCCGACGGCACACGGCTCCTGGTTACCACCTCGGAGAACAGCACCGCCGGCTACGGCGATCCCAATAACATCTACCTTGTCGATACGGAGACCGGCGTTCGCCGCCCGCTCTTCGACCGCGGCGGAAACGAGTCCTACAAGGCCGCGCGGTACTCTTCGGACGGCCGCTACATTGTCTACTCCTACACCGAGGATTACACGGGTGTTGCATCCGGAGACAGCTCCTACGATGTGTACCGCGCCGCCCTCGACGGCTCTCAGATTGTTCGGCTGACGGACACGCCGGATGTGAACGAATCCGTCCCCTATCTCGTGGTCACCCACGAGTAGGGACCCGGCCACAGCTGATGGATGGCTATTCTTTGGGAATCCGGCCCGACGCGGCCGGGTTCCTAGTGTTGTGACCGACCAAGCGCCGTCGGATGCACTCTTCCAGGGCGCCATCCACCCCTTGCGAACAGGTGCGATTGCCTGAAACGACCCCCGGCTTCGCAAAGCTTCCTCTCATTCAACACAAGATGTGTACCTGTCATGTGTGTGGAGACAGCATCGGGCGGCATGATGTGCCGCCTCGATCGTCATTCCGTGTCCGCAGCTCGTGACGCTCCTGTCGCCGATCCGGATAGCGCCCGGTTGAACGGTAGTATGCGAAACTGAAGGACTACTCTCGCCCGGGCCCCGGGATGGATGCACACTCTTCCGCGGTCGCCGCACACTCTTCTGCGGTCGCCGCCTGGTCAGCGCCGCAGGCGATACCCCATGCCCCAGACGGTCTCTACAATGGTGGGCTGCGAGGGGTCCTCCTCGATCTTCTCCCGGAGTCGCCGGATGTGGACCGTCACGGTGGAGAGGTCGCCGAAGGTATCGACCCCCCAGAGGCGGTCGAAGATCTCCTGTCGCGAAAAGACGCGGTTCGGGTTTCGCGCCAGGAGCTCGAGGAGGTTGAACTCCGTCGCGGTGAGCTGCACCGGGGTCTCCCCCCGCCTCACCTCCTTCGCTACCGGGTCGAGGGTGAGGGGCCCCGCCGCAATGGTACTCCCCTCACCGCCGCTCAGTCGCACGTAGCGACCGATGTGCGCCTTCACCCGTGCCACGAGCTCGGCGGGGCTGAAGGGCTTGGCTACGTAGTCGTCGGCCCCGAGGCCGAGGGCGCGGACCTTGTCGATGTCTTCGGTCCGGGCCGAGACCACCATGATGGGGGTCTCGCTGTGCTCCCGGAGGGTCCGGCAGATGGCAAACCCGTCCACGCTCGGGAGCATGAGGTCGACCACCACCAGTGCGTACCCCCCCGCCAGGGCGCGGTCGCGCCCCGCAATGCCGTCCGTCTCGACATCGACCTCGAACCCCGCCGCCTCCAGGTAGTCTCGCTCGAGCTCGGCAATCTCTCGGTCGTCCTCTATGATGAGAATACGCTTCACGAAGACGCCTCTGCTCGTGGAAGTTGGATGCGAACCGATGTCCCCGCCCCTTCGGCACTCTGCAGGTAGATGCGCCCACCGTGGAGCTCCACGATGCGCCGGGCAATGGTCAACCCAAGTCCGCTGCCCGCGACGCTGCGTGCGGCGTCGCCCCGGAAGGACGAGTCGAAGACGCGGGGGACCTGCTCGCTCGGGATGCCTCTTCCATCGTCCTCAATCGAGATCGTGACGCGCTCCCTTGCGGCCTCTAAGGAAAGGGTAACCTGGAGCGGGGTGCCGTCCGATTGGGCGTACTTCAAGGCGTTGTCCAAGACGTTCTCCACGGCGCGGCGAAGCTGGATGGGGTCGGCGTTGACCACGACGTCACTGCGCTCCAAGCCGACGCCGCGGATCTCCTGTTCCGGCGCGGCGCGCATGGTACGGAACTCCTCTACGCTGTCCGACAGGAAGCCCGCGACATCTATGGGGCGAAGATCGAGAGGCGGTTCCCGCCCTTGCAGACTCGCCAGGAAGAAGAGCTCGCTGATCATCTTCTCTAACACGTTGATCTTCTGATGGATCGTGTTGAGGTAGCGCTCGCGCTTCTCAGGGGTGTTGGCCACACCATCGCGAAGACCTTCCACGTAGCCCTTGATTGCCGTGACGGGAGTCTTGAGATCGTGAGAGAGGCCGGCAATGAGCGCGTGGCGACTCTCCTCATCTCGACTGCGCGATTCGAGCAGCTCCCTCAGGCGTGAGCGCAGCGTCTCGAAGGCGTGGAAGACCTGTGTCATCTCCCGGACCGGAGGTGGGGCCACCGGCTCGTCGAAGCGTCCTTCGCTCATGGTCAGGGCCGCCTGCTCCAGTCGTCTCAAGGGCCGGGTGAGGCGGGAGATGAGAAAGAGACTCAAGGTGCCGTTGGCAAGAACCAGAATGAATCCCGCGCCGAGGGCGACAACGACCCCAAAGGATGGAGCACGCCTCCGTACTCGCGGGTCGGTCTGGAGAAGAAAGATGCTGCCCTCTTCCCCCTCGGGGGTCCGAAAGTCCCAGTGGGAGAGGATCTCGAGGGGCAACGGAGCCCGCGGGCGACCCGTATCGCGTGTCGTTGCGTCGCGGGGCGGCGCAGCGCGCGGCTCGCCCACCGCCGGCTCGCTCACCGTCGGCTCGCTCAGCGGCGGGTCGCTCAGCGGCGGGGGCTCCGTAGCTGGCGCATCCCCCGGGAGGAGGAAGCCGCGACGGATCTGGCCGAAGGCGGGGAGGTATCTCTCAAGGGTCTCGGTGTCCACGCCTCCCTCGAGAATATCGGAACGGTAGATGAGCTCATCCTCGACCCGAACGACGAGGGCGAGGGGCTCAAGGTCGGGATCGAGTTTCTCGAGGAAGTCTTCCTCGGTAAGGACGCCGGGATCGGAGATGATCTGCAGGTTGATCCGCCGGCTCCTCTCGTCGGCGAGGCGAGCCAGGCGCACAAAGGGGGGCCGTGGGTTCAGCAGCCGGGTAAGGAGGTTCGACCGGCCCTGGTGGTAATCACTCAAGGTCGCCCCCACGACCAGGATCAGGCCGACGGGGACCAGGAGCATGGCCAATGACAAGAGCATTGCGGTTGCTCGGATGGAGCGGCTTCTACCCATGGTTACTCGTAGCTCAGAGCAATGACCGGGTCAAGTCTGGATGCCCGCGCCGCCGGGTAGAGGCCGAAGAAGAGTCCCGTCGCCGCCGCAACGAAGAAGGCGAGGGCGTAGCCGGCCGGAGACGGTGCGAAGGTCCACCCGAGGGTGTTCAGTACAATCACGCTTATGCTCAAGCCGATTGCAATCCCCACGGCGCCACCGAAGGCGGTGAGGGAGCCCGCCTCCACCAGAAACTGCCCCATGATCCGCCCCGGCGTCGCTCCGAGGGCCTTGCGAATGCCGATCTCCTTTGTCCGCTCCGTTACGGATACCAACATGATGTTCATAATACCGATGCCCCCGACAAGCAGGGAGATCGCCGCGATTCCCGTGAGAAAGATGTTCAAGGTGTCGGTGACGTTCTCGAAGGTCTCGGCAATGGTCGAGGGTGATATGACTCGCACCGCATCCGCGCTTCCCGTCCGCGACTCGAAGTACGCCGCAATGCGCTCGGACGTTGCAATGACGTCCTCGCTCGCATCGGCGTGAATCACGAAGCGACCCACCCTTTCCGTATTGACGAAGCGGCCGAGGTAGGTCCGTCGCGGGACGAAGGCGGAGGTGTTGAAGGAGAAGCCGAAGCTGTCGGACTTCGACTCCAGGACGCCCACGACGCGCAGTTGTCGCGCCGGGTCGCCGAGGAGGCGGATGTATCGACCCACGGCGTCATCAGTTCCGAAGAGCGAGGTTGCAAGCTCCGAGCCCAGAACGACGACGGGGGCGCGCTCCTGCTGGTCTTCCTCGGAGACGAAGCGGCCGGCCGCGAGCTCCAGTCCGAAGACCTCCAGCAGCGCCGGAGTCGCCGTCACTACCTGCTCCGTAAGAGTGACGGAACCAGTGCGTATCCCGAAGGCGCGTTGATTCACCGGCTCGGCATTCCGGACGCCGCGAAGCTCGGTTATGTCATCGACGCGCTCCTCTCGAAAGAGGCGGTCCACCTCCGCGGCGGAGCCGCGCCCAGGGGCGACGGTGATCGTCTCCAGGCCCGCCTCGGCGATGTTGGCCTGGATGCTCTGTGAAGCGCTGTTCCCAAAGGAGGTGATGGCGACGACGCTTCCCACGCCGATGATGATCCCGAGCATGGAGAGAAGCGTCCGCAGCTTGTTTGCCGCCAGACTCTTGAAGGCCAGGCGGAAGTTCTCCAGGATCATGCCGCATCCTCAATGGTGCCGTCTCGAAGGTGCACCACGCGACGGCACTCTCGGGATACCTCGTGCTCGTGGGTGACAATGATTACCGTTGTTCCCGCCTCGTTGATCTCGTGGAAGAGCGCCATGATCTCCTTTCCCGTCTCCGTATCCAGCGCGCCCGTCGGCTCATCCGCCAGGAGCAGAGAGGGTCTCGTCACCAGGGCGCGCGCAATGGCCGCACGCTGCCGTTGTCCCCCGGAGAGCTGGTTGGGGCGGTGGTGGACCCGGTCGGCGAGGCCGACGGAGGCGAGCGCCTCCTGCGACAGACGGCGGCGCTTGCGAAGGGGGATCCCTGCATAGAGGAGCGGAGTCATTACATTCTCCAGGATCGATATGCGAGGTAGCAGATTGAAGGCTTGAAAGACGAAGCCGACGCGCTCATTCCGGATCAGCGCCAGCTCGGACTCGGTGAGGCTCGAGACATCCTCCCCGTCGATGTGGATGGTCCCCGAAGTGGGCGAGTCGAGGCAGCCGATGATGTTCATGAGCGTTGACTTTCCCGACCCCGACGGCCCCACGATTGCCATCATGTCCCCCCGCTCGATCTCCAGATCCACCCGGCGCAGGGCGTGGACCTCCGTCTCACCGAGGGTGTAGACCCGGGAAAGGGCGCGGGCTTCGACCACGTGGTCGCTCATTGCCCGCCTCCCGGGCTCGAGTCGTCGGGGGCCGCGTCCCTTTGCTCGGCGCCGGCCGCACCGCCGCCGCGTCGGGGGCCGCCCGGAAGGCCGCCCGGAAGGCCGCCCCTGGGAGGTGCGAGGCCCCTACCGAAGAGGCCGAAGCCGCCTCCCCCTTCGCTCCTCGCGGTTGAGGGCGGAATGATGACCGTTTCCCCCGGCTCAACGCCGGAGAGGACCTCGACGTCCTGATCGAGGGTTGCCCCTAGGCGCACCTGTCGCGGCCTCGGCGTGTCGCCGGCGCTGTTTCGCACCAGAACCAGGGTACTACCATCACGATCTACCACCGCCCTTTCCGGGACCGTGACGACGCGACGCTCGCCCTGGACGACGATCTCCGCAACGAAGGAGTATCCCGGTAAAAGCGTTTGAGGCGGATCAGGGATCTCGGCCTCAA
This sequence comes from uncultured Spirochaetaceae bacterium, assembly GCA_964623865.1. Classification (GTDB taxonomy): domain Bacteria; phylum Spirochaetota; class Spirochaetia; order DSM-27196; family PWMO01; genus CAYFQV01. The sequence continues at coordinate 16,681 of CAZUVX010000055.1, forward strand.
CATCGAAGACCGCGAAGCCCTGGGAGGTGACTCGCCCTTCCACGGGGATGTACGAGACCACGCCGCTGTAGGGCGTCTCGGGAACCGCGTCGAAGGTGAAGCGGACCTCCCGGCCGACGTCGACCTCGGGCATGTCGATCTCATCGACCTCGAGAACGGCGGTGAGGGAGCTCCGATCGACGAGGCGCACCACCGGCTGCCCTGCGGTGACGTGATCCCCCACCTCCACGAAGACCCTGCTCGCGACCCCGGCGAAGGGTGCCCGCAGCTCATGCTCCTCCACGGCGTCCCGCTTCAGAGCGACGTCAAGCTCCAGGAGCTCAGCCTGACGCGTATTGCCGGAAACCCGCGCCTCCTCCAGCTGCAGCTGCGTCGAGGCGAGGTTGAACTCCGCGGCGTCCTTGTCCAACTCAGCCAGCAGGGCGTTCGCGGTGGCTCCTTGTCCCGGCTCGATGTAGAGGCTCTCCACTTCACCGCCCGTTCCGAAGGCGAGCTCCGCCTTGGTGCTCACTTCGATGTTACCGGAGACCTCGATCACATCCGAGACGACGGACTCCGTTACCACCGCGGTTTCCATGCGCTCCGCCGGGGACTCCGTCGCCACCGAGCGTCGGCGTGGCAAGAGATCGAGTTGCCACACCGCCACTGCGCCGCCGCCAACCATCACAACAATCACCGCCAGGGCAATGGGCCACCGGCGGCCTCGCGTACGCTTACTCATAGGCGCTCGTCGGCCTCCATTGCTTTGCGTTCAAACTCAGCCAGCGTTATCAGTCGACTCCACCGCAGGAGGTCCTGTTCGCGTTCGATCGTGGTGACGCTCCATACCGCTTGCTCCACCGCTTCGGCCTCCACGAGCCCGCGCTCGTTTCGCGCTCGCGTCTCTTCCAGGTTCAGCCGGGCGTAGGCGAGGCGCTCCTCCAGCTGGAGGCGTTGGTTCTCCTGCGCGGCAAACTGCGACTCCAGAGCGGCCAAGCCGTCCAGGGCGGTGCGACGCGCACTCTCCACGGCGAGCTCCGCCTGACGGATGCTCTCCTCCTGGCCGGCTCGACTGAAGGAGCTCGCCTTCGGGGTGCCGGGTGACCACCTAAGCTCCCCCCGAGCGTAGAAGGTGTCGCTCCCCGGGGTGACACCCGCCCCGGCGCTAAGGGACAGATTCTCCCAGTCACTCGTAACGGAAAGCTCGTAGTCGGTGACCGGTTCACTTCCGGCGCCGCCTCCGGCATTTCCCCCTTCGGTGCTACCGGTCAAGGTCTCTCGGGTGGCAGTCTCTCGGGTGGCAATGCGCCCCGAAACGGCCAGGGTCGGGGGTAGCTCTCCGAACTCGTTCGTGTAGCGAAGGCGCTCGAGCTCCAGGCTCAGCTGCGCCTGGTGGACCGAGAGAAGAGCGTCGAGGTCCACCGACTGCAGCGATGGTGATTCCCGCCACCGCGGGGTTTCGGGCAACTCCGCGGGGGTGCGTCCTTCGGGGCGTACGCCCGTGAGGTGCTCTATCCGGTCACGTTGGAGGTCAAGCATGCGCTCCGCGTGGGCTACGTCTTGTTCGGCGAGGCGCACCTCCGAAAGGAGGTTCTGGAAGCGGGCGCTCGACTCCTCGTAGGTCCCGAGCTCACGCGCTTCGGTCACCTCCGCCTGTGCAAGCTCCAGGTCGCGCTCCGCCGCCGGTAGCTCGTGAGAGCGCTGCACCACGGTGTGCACCGCCCCGTACACCTCCTCACGGAGGCGCATCTCCTCGGTGAGCAAGGCGATCTGCGCTTGAACGAGGGCGTTCATCCGCTCACGGTGAGTTGCGTCCTCCGGCAGCTCGAACAGGAGCTCCGTCAACGGTTGCGTCACCGTGAAGCTCGGGGCCAGATCAGTGCTCGTCTCCTCTCCAAAGGTGAAGGTCGTCCCCAGGGAGATGTTCGCCTGGGTAGCCCAGGGTTCTGCGAGTTGCACCGTGGCGCCTGGGGCGACCTCGAGGGTGGTACTGTTCTCGCCCGGGAAGGTCACCTGCGTCTCGCCGCTCCCGACGCTGTAGGTGAGGAAGTCCTCCTCCGTGACCGCCAGAAGCCGGTACCTCGCCTGTTCCACCGCACTCTCCCTGCTCCTGAGGATCGGGGAGCGCTCTCGGGCGCCGTGAAGGAGCTCTTCAATACTCTGGGCCGAGATGTTCATGGGAAGGAGCAGTCCGGGGAGCAAGCTCAGCAGGCGCACCGTGGTGATTGTGGGAATGCGCATTCCTCGTCGTGGTGTGCTCATGACAGGGCGAATGTACCCATGGGCCCTAACGCCGCACTTGCACAGTTCTTACGATTCCCTTGCGCCGTCGGCGAGGTGCTCCTCCGTCTCCGCTTCGGGTGGATTTCCGTCGACGGCTCACCGCCGGCGGCACCTGTCGCCCCCTATTCCGAATCATCCGGGGCGCGCACCACTCCCAACCCGAGCCCCTCTTCCAGCAGATCAAAGTCCCGATCGTTGTGGATGAGCGGCAGGTCGTTCTCAATGCAGTATGTGGCAATGAGCA
>CAZUVX010000056.1:0-17105 GCA_964623865.1 uncultured Spirochaetaceae bacterium
GATTCCCTGAGAGTGTACCACGATCCCGGCCGCGGCGCAGCGGGGGTGTGCTATGCCGGGGCACACGGATTGGGCGTGAAGGGTGGCGAGTTTCCGGTCGAGATGTAAACTGTGTGCATGAGAATCCGACTCGTTGTTGGCTTTGTGATGCTTGCCCTTGGAGCGGGACGCCTTGCCGCCCATCCACATATCTGGATCGACTCAACCGTCGACTTCGAGTTCGATCGTTCCGGCATCTCGACGGTGCGCGTCACCTGGCTCTTCGACGAGTTCTACAGCGCCGACATGATCTTGAGCTTCGACGCGAACGGCGACGGTGAGCTTTCTGCCGCCGAACAGAGAGCCGTGCGGGCGGACGCCTTCGATCACCTTGTCGAGCTCGACTACTTTCTCTACGTCTTCAGCGGCACGAGGCACGTAGATATTGGGCAGGCGCAATCGTTCGCCGTATCCGTCACCGACGGACGCCTGGCCTACGAGTTCACCGTTCCTGTCCGGGTTCCCTGGGCTCGGGTTTCGGACCTTGTGGTTGCCTCCTTTGATCCGAGCTACTTCGTCGACTTCCTCTCCGAGCCCTCCCGGACTCGCGACTCGCACGGGGGGCGGACCATCCGGGCGCGGGCCGAGACGCTGCAACTCGCAAGTCAGGGCTACGGCACCATTCAGGCCCCCGGGGTGAGAGCGGATCTGCAATGAGGTACAAGCGACTCACCGCGCTCGTGGTGGTGGCCCTCGTTGCGGCGATCGCTCTCGAGGCGCAGAATCCGCTCCAGCGGGGCGGCGGCGGAGCTTCGCCTGAGCACGACGCGCCCGGGAACGCGGGGGCGCCCGGGGATGCGGAGGCGGCCGGGGGCGCGGGCCGCCTCACGTCACGGGCCCCGTGGCTGCTCGCGCTTTCGGTCGGCCTGATCCCGTGCCCCGTGAGTACGGTCCTGCTCGTCTACGGGATCGCGAACGGCGTGTTGCCGCTCATGGTGCTCATGGTCATCGGTGTCTCGCTGGGGGGATTCCTCACCATGAGCGCCATCTCCGTCGCGGTAATCCTCGGGCGTGCGCAACTCCTGCTACGACTCCATGGCAAGGCGGCACACCGCCTCTCCGCGGTGCTCGAGTTCACCGCTTCCGGCTTCATCATTGTCGTCGGTGCGATACTGCTCATCGCCGCCGTGTAGGTTGCTGCAGCCGCGGAGGGTATCGGTTAGCGGACCGGCCGCAACCGCCGGAGTGAACCCCTGTTACGGACAGCGCACAAACCCCTGCGCCCAGAGGCAGCCGCCGCAGGTCGGGTGCTCGTTCTCGCTGCAGTCGGCGAGATTCCCTTCAATGCGCTCGCAGCTGCGACAGGTGGTGCACGGCGCAAAATCGAAGGCGTCGAGACGCTCCCGGAAGGCGGCGTAGTCTGCATCCTCCCAGAGATCGAGAAGCGAGCGCTCCGTCACGGCGCCGACGGAGTAGGCGTGGCTGGTCCGCAGCGCCTCACCGACATAGTGCGTATGGGTGTGGAGGAGCGGGAGGCACGGCGCAACCTGCCCGTCCCAGCGGATGCTCATGCTCCCCTTCTCAATGAAGGGGCAGCGGTCGGATCCCGGAAAGAGTCCCAGGTCGGCGGTGCCCAGGGAGCGGGAACCGGCGCCCATGACGCCCCGGAGTGCGGCACTCACCCGGGGATCCTCCGCGTCCATGCGGGCAAGGTCCACCTCGGCACGCTTGGGGTTCCACTTCGCCATCTCCCCGTCGTAGAGGGTCTGACCCTGCAGCCGCTCATCATGGGCCAGCACGTTACTGATGGAGAAACGCTCGGCGCCGAGCTGCATCCCCATCTTCACCACCTCCGGAAGATCGCCGATGTTGCGATCCATTGCCACGAAGGCGACGCCCAGCTCCGGCCTTGTCGTCGCGAGACGCAACTTGCGCTGCTTCAGGCGCTCCAGATTACGCAGCACCAGAGGGAGAGAGGCGCCGAGACGCACATCCGAGTAGCTCTCCGGGCGCGCCCCGTCAATGGAGACCCAGAGCCGGCGCACTCCCGCATCAATGAGCTCATCAATGCGGTTGCGGCCCAGAAGGGTCCCGTTGGTTATGAGATCAACCTCCGCCCCGGCCTCGCGGATCGCCCGGATGTGCTCGAGGGCCTTCGGATGGTGGAGGGGCTCGCCCAATCCGCCGAAGAAGACCGTCGGCTTCTCCGCCATGGCCGCCACCTGAGATCGAATCGTCTCGAAGGTCGCAGCGTCCATGAAGCCGATCTCGGCGTTCCAGACGTTCCGCATGCAGGTGCGGCAGTCTATGTTGCAGCCGTTCGTGAGCTCGACGTAGAGACGGGCGAGATGGTGCGGCGACCGGCGCACAACAAAGCCGTTCTCCTGCACATCCACCCGGGCCGCCGCCCCGGGCACCAGCCCGAATGACCGCGCCACCTCCGGCGGAAGCGTCACGCTTCCGTCAGGTCCGACAGTGAGATAGATATCTGACATTGGATTTCCTTACTGTACCTGTCATTAAACATACACAAGATCCAATTGTCAAGAAATCGTGGACCATGCCGCCGGCCCTCCGCCGCGAAGCCCGGAACCGGCGAACGCCCTTTTTGTGCTTCACCGCGGCGGCAGGTGGTGCTACCATCCCTTCCGGGACGGACCCACCTTTCATCTTCCTGGATCGATGCTCACGGTCTCTCCCGATCGCGGACGTTTCAACACACACGGAAGGAGCAACGGGTATGGGGCGAGGTCTATCCCGACGGCGATGCGCCGCGGTTGCGGCGGTTCTGATTGCTGCAGGTGCAGCTGCGGTGAGTGTTGCCGGGTGCGGAGGCCCCGCCGTCACGGCGGGGGGCCGGGTTGACGAGTTCACGACACATCTGGACAGGCGGATCCCGGAGCTCATGGAGCGCTACGGTGTTCCCGGCGTCGCCGCGGCACTCATCTCCGAGGGGGAGGTAGCGTGGACGAATGCCTACGGCCTTGCGGTCGTCGCCGAAGAGCGCCCCATGACGGTGAACACCGTGGGACGGGCGGAGTCGATCTCCAAGTCCGTCACGGCCTGGGGCGTCATGCGCCTGGTTGAGCGGGGGATCGTGGAACTGGACGATCCCTTCCTTCGGCACGTGGACGGGTGGCAATTCTCCGGGGCCGCGCGAGGGCAGGCCGGAGAAGTGACCATTGCCCGCCTTCTGAACAACAGCGCCGGCTTACCCCTCGGACCGATCGGTCCGGCCACGGAGTACGAGCCCGGGAGTAGACTACCGGACAAGCGGGAGTATCTCGCAGATCTCGCGCGAATCGTCCAGGAGCCCGGCGGCAGCTTCATCTACTCCAACGTCGGCTTCAATCACCTTGACATCCTGGTTGAGGAGACGACGGGCCGGGCCTTCGCGGGATACATGGCGGAGGAGGTGCTCGAACCCCTCGGCATGGGCGGTTCCAGTTACGCCTGGCGGGACTCCTTCGCCGACAGCTTTGCCAATGGCTACGAGAACGATGGGACCCCGGTACCACCCTACGTCTATCCGGTCAACGGTGCCGGCGGTCTCATGGCGACGGTGGAAGACCTGGCGCGGTTCGTGGCGGCGAGCGTGGCCGGTCCGCGACGGGAAGCGCAGGAGGTTCTCTCCCTCGAGAGCATCCGCACCATGCACCGCGGCCGCATCAGTATCCCCGGCATGTACGGATTCGTGGCGGACGCCTACGGCTTCGGCCACTTCGTTGAAGAGCTGCCGGACGGTCGAACCGCGGTGTGGCACGGCGGCCAGGGCCACGGCTGGATGACCCACTTCCACGCCGTCCCGGAAAGCGGTCACGGAATCGTGATCGTGACCAACAGTCAGCGGAGCTGGCCCTTCCTGGCCCATGTACTGTCGGACTGGGCCGCATGGAGCGGCATCGGCTCGGTGAAGTTCGGGCGAATTGCCAGGTTGAACACAGCGCTGCAGGTCGTCACGGTGGTTGTTGCGCTCATCGCGCTCGTTCAGGCGTACCGGCTCGTGCGGGCTCTCCGCAGGGGCAACCGCCGGGTGGCACCGCTCTCACGGCACGGCAGAGTAGGGCGTGCTTCGCAAGGGACCGGTGGGCTGGTCCTCATTGCAGTGCTCATCCGGCGCGCCACCCTCCCCTATCTGTTCGAGACTGCCATCTTTCCAACTGTCTACGGGTGGACCGCCTTGGCACTACTCGTGCTGGCCGTCGTACTCCTGGTGTCCGCCTTGATGCCGAAGTCGCCCTGAGGGTCGGCCGGAGCCGCCGCGCAGGGGCCGGCGTGCCGCGGGGTCGGACCGACGTGTCGCGGCAGTTCGTTCTTGACAGGGGGCCGGAGCGGGGTATGATTCGGAAGGCATTCGGATGGATGCCTCTCGATCTGCGTCAATGAGGTCCCGTATGGAACACTATTCGCCGGTGAGACGGGTGCTGTACGCGAACGGCCACCTGGGCTTTTCGATCCTGGACAACATCTTCGGGGTGTACCTGATCTTCTTCCTGCTTCCCCCGAAGGAGATCGCCATGCCCCAGCTGGTCAACAACGAGCCGCTCCTTCTGGGACTTACCATCGTGGGGCTCATCATCATCTTCGGGCGAGTCGTGGACTCTCTGGCGGATCCGCTGGTGGCGTGGTGGAGTGACAATGCCCGGTTCAGGATGGGGCGCCGCAAGTTCTTTCTGGTGACCGGAGCGGTCCCGTTTGCGTTGACCTGTGCCCTCCTCTTCTTCACGCCGGAGGATACGGTGAGCGCAGTGAATGCGTGGTACGTTGCCATCGTCCTCGGTCTCTACTTCTTCTTCTACACCTACTACATGTCGCCGAACCTGGCCCTCATTCCGGAGGTAAGCGCCAACCACAAGGAGCGGATCTCGGTGACGGCGGCGCAGGCGATGTTCAGCATTGCCGGCGCCGGGATCGTGCTGATGGTGGTGCCAATGCTCTGGCAGGGCCTCGAGGGCGCGGGCATGTCGACGAAGAGGGGCTTTCAGCTCACCATGGTCATTCTCGCGGTCATTGCAACGATCTCCATGCTGCTCTCGGCGGCGCCGATCGATGAGAAGCGGTTTTCCAAGAGCGCGCCGGCGGGGGTAGGACTCTTCGAGTCGTTGAAGATGACTATCTCGAACTCCTGGTTCATCACGTACATGGCCGCGACCATCCTCTATTGGTTCGGGTTCAACGTGATCCGCGCCATCATTGCCTACTATCCGGTCGTGCTCTTAGGGGAACCGCCGGAGTTTCAGACCATGCTGATGGTGGCCCTCTTCGGGGTGGCGGTAGTCTTCTTCTTGCTCCTGCCGGTAGTTTCCAGGCGTTACACCAACAAGCAGCTCATGCTCTTCGGGATGATGAGCTTCGCCGTACTCATGGCGTTCACCTTCTTCGTGGATCAGTTCGGCGCCATGCGGCCGATCGTTGCCATGATTCAGATGGGGCTCATGGGGATCCCCGTTTCCATTCTGCTGGTCATTCCCAACGCCGCGGTCTCCGACTTGAGCGAGCTCGACGGCTACCGCCGGGGGAAGAATCGGGAGGCCATGTTCTTCGGAACCCAGGGGCTCTTCATGAAGGTGAACTACGGTATTGCCGGTGCCATTACGGCGAGCCTCTTCGCCTTCTTCGGGAAGGACGCCGCGGAGCCCCTCGGCGTGAAGCTCGCCGGACCGGTTGCCGCGGCCTTTGTGATCGTCGGGTTCATCGTGCTGTTGCGGTTTCCGCAGAAGCGGATTAACCAGGAGCTGCAGGAGGCACGGGAAGCGGCGGGAACGGGGTAGCGCCTCGGCGGCGCAACCGTCGGCGAGTCCTTCAGTCACCGGTAGCCCACGGCTGGCCCCCGGTGGTCCCAGGGCCGGTCGTTTCGTATAGAATCTCTTCCATGAAAAGCAGAATGCTGCTCCCCGAGTCCATCTCCGGGGAGTATCGCGGAAGCAGGCTTGCCCTCTACGTCTTCTACGTGCTGACCGCGGTCACGGTGGTGCGCAGCATCATTCACATTGTGGCACCGGACGGCGGTGCGCAGAGCATTGCAACCATACCTCTGGACACCTTCACAGCCAATGGCGCCGCCACGGTGATTCACCTCTTCGCCCTGTGGGGATTGTCACAGCTGATCGTTGGAGCAATCTACGTCGTGGCGGCACTCCGGTATCGTGCACTCATCCCGCTGCTCTACCTCCTCGCGGTGATCGAGTACACGGTCAGACTGGTGCTGACCTGGTGGAAACCATTGGAGACCGCCGGCACGGCACCGGGCGCGGTGGGCAACTACGTACTGGTACCGCTACTGGTACTCATGCTGATGCTCTCCTTGATGCCGCGTCGAGGAACCAACGCGGCATCAAACCGGGAGACCTGAGACCTCACACGGCCTCCGGCGCCGGCATCACGAACGTGGCTCGCGAGACCTACTCCACCGGAATCCGATAGAACCGCAACGTCCTGTCTGTCACGACATCCGGCGCCGTGGGGTGGGCGAACCACTTCACGACGCCCTCGCCGTAGACGGGCTGGGAGAAGAAGACCCCGCGCTGGTCGTCGAAGTAGGCGTCCCAGTGGCTCAAGCCCTCGTCGCTGATCTCGTACATGTCGAACATGTCCGTTGAGTTGAACCGCGAGTCCTCGTAGCGGTACTCCCAGTAGTCTTTCCCGTCGACATCAAAGAATTCCGCCTTCTGCACGACGTGGTCCCAGGACTCGATTGTGGATCCTGCGAACAATTGACAGCTGCCTAAGAGAACGATCAGTGCGACAAGGATCAATGTCGCGAGAACACACCGACGGCCCCGCGCTCTTCGCATACATGGCCTCCCCGTAGATCGGATTTGCAGGTAGTATGCGCCCGCTTCGGCAGGTGAGCAATTCCAAAACGTGCGACGTGAGAAGGGTGAGAAAGAGCCGGGGGCCGGGCCCGCGGCAGCGGGCCCGGCCGATGTGTACGCCCCCGGCGCGTCAACCCGCCGGGAAGCTGCGCCTACTCCGGCGTGAAGGCGTCGGTGAGCTCGCGGACGGGCATGGAGTCGAGGGCGTCGGCATCGTCCCAGAGAGATCTGATGCGCTGCACTCGCTCCGGTGAGTAGAAGGTCGACAGGTTGTTGTGGAACTTGTCGAAGATCAGCGGAACGGCCTCGTCGCGGCGGCGCCGATGGCCAATGGGATACTCCACGGCGATCTCCTCGGTCTCGGTGCCGTCGGTGAAGAGGACCTGCACGGAGTTGCCGATGGAGCGCTTCTCCGGATCGAGGTAGTCCTTCGAGTAGCGCGGCTCCTCGACGACCTCGGTGACGTCGCGGAGGGCGTCGATGCGCGGGTCGGCGGCGGCCTCGTCGCGGTAGTGGTCGGCGGTGAGCTCGCCGTGAATGAGACCGACCGCGGTCATGTACTGGATGCAGTGATCCCGGTCGGCGGGATTGTGGAGCGGACCGGTCTTGTTGATGATCCGCATCCCCGACTCCTGGGTCTTGATGACGACCTTCTTGACCTGGTCGAGGCGCGGCGCCACCTCCGGATGGAGGCGCAGAGCCGCCTCGACGGCGGTCTGACCGTGGAACTCCGCGGGAAAGGAGACCTTGAAGAGGACGTTCTCCATGACGTAGGAGGCGAGGGGACGCTGCAAGGTCACCTGTCCTCCCTTCATGACGACATCGTGGAAGCCCCAGGTCGGCGTGGTCATGGCCGTGGCGTAGCCGGGCTCGCCGGCAAGCACCATGAGAGCCAGGCGGACACCCCGGGCGGCGGCATCTCCCGCGGCCCAGCTCTTCCGGGAGCCGGTGTTGGGGAAGTGGCGGTAGGTGCGCAGGGAGCCGTTGTCCACGAAGGCGTTGGACACTGTCTCGGCAATGCGGTCCTTCGTTGCCCCCAGCAGCCCGGCGGTAACCGCAGCGCCGGCGATCTTCACCAGGAGCACATGGTCCAGGCCGACGCGGTTGAAGGAGTTGTCCAGGGCAAGGACGCCCTGGATCTCGTGCGCCTTGATCATGGCGGTGAGGACGTCCCGGACGGTGAGGTATGCCGCGGGGGTGCCGGCGCCTCCGCCCCCGGCCGCGGCACCCGCCGGGGCGGCTCGCTTCACCGCGCCGCCCCGGGAGAGGTAATCCGCCACCGCCAGGATGGCACCCAGGTTGTCGGAGGGGTGGCCCCACTCCGCGGCGAGCCAGGTGTCGTTGTAATCGAGCCAGCGAATCAGCATGCCCAAGTTGAAGCTCGCCGTGACCGGGTCCAGAGGCTCCTTCACGCCGGGTACGCGGGCGCCGGGCTCAACGGTGGCCCCCGGAACCACCGGTCCGAGCTGCCGCGCGCACTCCGGCACGCCGTGGGCAAGGATGGCGCACCCCAGGCTGTCGGCCAGAACAATCCGGGCGGTGTCGTAGGCTTCCGTGCTCTCGATCTTCGTGTCGTGAACGTACGCGGCAATGTCGGCAAAGAGACCGTCGCAACGGTCGACGAAGCTGCTCATGGGATTCTCCTTATTCGGCGCACGCGTGCCGTCCGCCGCGGGCAAGCGTTTAGTCCGCCAGGGGCACGTATTCCTTCTGCTCGGGACCGGTGTAGCGGCTGATGGGTCGGATCAGCCGGTTGTTACTGCGCTGCTCCATGACGTGTGCCGCCCATCCCGCAACGCGGGAGAGGACGAACATGGGCGTGAAGAGCTCCGTGGGAATGCCGGAGAAGTGGTAGGAGACGGCGCTGTAGAAGTCGAGGTTGGGGAAGAGCTTCTTCTCATCCCACATGACCTGCTCGATCCGCTCGGCGACCGGGAACATGACGGTGTCCCCGGCCTTCCGAGAGAGGAGCTTCGCCCACTCCTTGATGATGTTGGAGCGCGGATCCGAGACGGTGTAGATCCGGTGGCCGAAGCCCATGATCTTCTCTTTCTTCTCCAGACTCTCCTTCAGCCCCTTCTCCGCCTCCTCGGGAGATGCGTACTTCGAGATCAGGTACATGGCCGCCTCGTTGGCGCCGCCGTGGAGCGGGCCGCGAAGCGCACCGATTGCGCCGGTAATCGCCGAGAAGAAGTCCGACATGGTGCTGGTGATGATCCGCGACGTGAAGGTCGAGGCATTGAAGTCGTGCTCGGCGTAGAGGATCAGGGAGACGTCAATGCAGCGTTGGGTGTCGTCGTCGGGCTTGCTGCCGGTGAGGAGGCGAAGGACGTAGTCGGCGGTGTTCTCGTGCTCCACACCCAGGTCAATCCGCACGCCCTCCCGTGACCATCGATACCAATACATGAGCATGGCCGGAAGCCGGGCGATCAGCTCTTCGGCAATCTGGTCCTGCCCGTGGTCGGGACCTTCGGGCTCCAGGTTACCCAGGTACGAGACGGCGGTGCGCAGCACGTCCATGGGATTCGCGCTCGCGGGAATGCGCTCGAGCACGTCGGTCGTGCCCGGGGGCAGCGTCCGGAGGTCGGCAAGACGCCCCCGATAGTCGCGGATCTGCTCGGCGGTGGCTACGTCCCCCTTGGTCAGGAGCCAGGCAACCTCCTCGAAGCTCCCCTTCTCCGCCAGATCCTCGATCGCGTAGCCGCGGTAGCTCAGGCCGCGCCCCTCTATCCCGACGGTGCAGATTGCGGAGTCCCCCGCGACGACACCCGCCAGGCCGCCTTCCTTCTTCTTACCGGCGTGCTTTGCTTCGAACTTAGCCATTGCGTCCCTCCTGAAACATCTTGTCCAGCTTGCGCTCGATCTCCTCGTAGCCGAGGAAGTCGTACAGCTCCTTCCGGGTCTGCATGAGGTCCAGCACCTCCGACTGCGTCCCGTTGTCAAGGATGGACTGCATGACGGTGAGCGCCGCCTTGTTCATTGCGCGATTTGCAGAGAGAGGATAGAGGACCATGTCAACGCCAACCGAGCCCAGCTCCTCCTTGGTGAAGAGCGGCGTCTTTCCGAACTCAGTGATGTTCGCCAGGATGGGGATTCCCACCGCATCCTTGAACTTCCGATAGTCCTCGAGCGCGGTTACCGCCTCGGCGAAGATCATGTCCGCCCCGGCGTCTCGATAGGCGACGGCCCGCTCAACGGCGGGTTCGAGTCCTTCCGTCGCCACGGCGTCGGTCCGCGCCATGATCACGAAGCTCGAGTCGGTGCGGGCGTCCACGGCCGCGCGGATGCGGTCCGCCATCTCCCCCGTAGTCACGGTCTCCTTACCGGGACGGTGCCCGCACCGCTTCGCCGCAACCTGGTCCTCCATGTGCACCGCGGCAACGCCGGCGCGCTCCATCTCCTTGATGGTCCTGGCTATCATGAGTGCGGCGCCGAAGCCCGTGTCAATGTCGACGAGGAGGGGAAGGTCGACTGCGGCGGTAATGCGTCGCGCGTCCTCCAGGACGTTGTCCAGAGTAGTGACGCCGAGGTCCGGCAACGCGTAGGAAGAATTGGCGACACCGCCGCCGGAGAGATAGAGCGCCTTCACGCCGATCTGCTCCGCCATGAGGGCCACGTAGGCGTTGATGACCCCTATCGTCTGAAGTGGTGTCTCCGTTCTCACGAGCTCGCGATAGCGAGCCCCGGGCGATTGAGATTCCGCCATATTCGCTCCTTGGGTGGTCAGGGTGCGTCGGTCAACTCGGTGCCGTTGACGACAATCGTGCGGTTGAGCGTGGTGCCCCCCTTGATGGTCGCATGAGCGGGGCACACGTGTTCGACGGTCTCCACCAGCTCTCGAACCGCGTCGAAATCGGCGCCCGTCTCAATGGTAACTTGGTAGTCGATGTTCCGGAATCCCGGCGCCACGTCGGCAATGCCGAGAATCCCGCGCTGATCGACGTAACCCTTTATGTCGATCTTCAGGCCGGTGAGGTCAATGTCCCGAAGGGCGGCGTACTTGGCGTACTGCGCCTGCTGGCAGAAGCCGAAGCCCGCCAGGAAGTACTCGAGGGGTCGCGGTGCTTCGTCACCTCCGCCGCCCTGGGCGGGCTCATCCGAGAAGAACTCGAAGCGCCGCGCCTTGGCCTTGCCGTAGAAGCCGTGAAGGGCCGTCGTGATCACCCGGTTCAGGTGAACCGCCTTTCCGGCATCCGCCGACTCCTCCACGTGCCGCTTCACCCGGTCGCGAAAATCTGCATCCATCTCCATGGCCGCGCCCCCTGCCGATGCTGGAATGTTAATATGATCACTCATGATTGACAATTGCGAAATTCGAATCGGTTTCGGAATGCTAATTGACACGCCCGAGCCTGCCACTAGAATAGGATTGTCTTGGGCACCTGTGGTCTCTGTAGTCATGATGCATGATGAACATCGCCCGGGTGAACGCAACGTGACACAGACGCATCGACGTGGTGTCACTCATATTGACGGAACCACTCGACAGAGGCTCGGGTGGTAAGGAGGTCATATGGTACGAAAAGCTGGAATCATTGCGCTCAGCACAGTGATGCTTTGTGTCGTGGCCCTTGGCGCCTTCGCGGGCGGACAGGGGGAAGGCGAGGCAGCCGGAGAAGAGCAACCGTTGCGCATGGCGGCCATCTTCCCGGGCTCAATCCAGGACGCCGACTACAATTCGATTGGGTACATGGCGCTTCAGGAGGTCGGGCAGGAGTACGACGTTGAGACGGCGTACTCCGAAAAGGTGGCGGTTCCCGACGCCGAGCGTGTTCTTCGCGAGTACGCAAACGCCGGGTTCGACGTAATCTTTGTCCACGGCAATCAGTTCAACGGCGCAGCTACCAACGTCGGCCCGAACTATCCGGACGTGACGTTCATCTTGGAGGTCGACTCCGAGCCGACGGACAAGCTCGAGAACTTCTGGTACATGGACCGCAACTTCTACACCGGCTTCTACGTCCTGGGCGCCCTGGCGGGCCTCAAGACGGAGACCGGCACAGTGGGATACCTCGGCGGACTCGAGTTGCCCTTTACCCGGGCGGAGATCAACTCCATCCTCCAGGCCCTGGAGGATGTAGACTCGGACGCCGAGCTTCGCTACATCTACATCGGCGACTTCAACGACCCGGTGAAAACGCGGCAGGCAGCCGAGGGGCTCATCTCGAACGACGTAGATGTGATCATTTCGTCGGTGAACCTGGGCAACTACGGACTCTACAACGCGGTCCAGGAAGCAGATCGCGACGTCTTCATTACCACGAAGTACACCGACAAAGAGGTCCAGGCGCCGGAGAAGTACCTCACGTCCGACCTCTTTGACTTCCGCATACCCCTTAAAGAGGTTGTAGGTCGCATTATCGACGGTGAGAAGGGCGGCTTCACCTTCCTCGAGTACGGCGAGGGTAACGCACGGTGGACGCAATTCCCCATCAAGAACGTGAGCGACGAGCTGAACGATCGTATTCGGCAGATCGCCGAAGATGTGGCTGCGGGAGAAATTGAGATAGAACGCAACCAGGCGGAGATCATGGAGCAGTAGCACCGTCGCAGGCGCTGCCGTCGCGGCGGTCAATGTGCCGGGCGGGACGCCCCCGGGCCGAACGGGCCCGGGCCGAACGCCCGGCGCTGAAGATCGTTGGGACCATCAAGAAACCGGGCAGCGCCGCGCGGCAGGCCGTTATCCGGCAGCGCCGCGGCGCTGCTGTTCGAACCACACAGGATAGTGCATGTCAAATGATACGCTCGTATCGCTGCAGGGAGTGAGCAAGGCCTTCGGCGAGGTCAAAGCTCTCGACAACGTTGATTTCGCCGTCCGTGAGGGCGAGATCCACGGTCTCCTCGGGGAGAACGGTGCCGGAAAGTCCACGTTGATGAAGATCCTCTACGGCCTCTACGCGCCGGATGCGGGAGTCATCACCATGGACGATTCCGCCGTCAGTATCAATTCGCCCTTTGATTCCATTCAGCTCGGAATCGGCATGGTACACCAGGTTTCCACGCTGGTACCGGAGTTCACCGCCATGGAGAACATCATCATGGGCACGAAGGGGGAAGCTCTGGCACTACCCCTCGAGCGTGAACGGAATCATATCCGCGAGCTCTCCAAGAAGTACGGTCTCTCCTTCCCGCTGAACGTGAAGATCGTGGAGCTCTCGGCGGGGGTCAAACAGAAGATCGAGATCGTCCGCGCCCTCTATCGGGGCGCCAAACTCCTGATACTGGACGAACCGACGACATCTCTTGTCGAGAGTGAATTCCATCAGCTCCTGGAATCTCTGAAGTCTTTCGTCGAGCGCGGCGTGACGGTCATCTTCATTACTCACAAGATCCGTGAGGTCATGATGGCCTGCCATACCGCGACGGTGCTTCGCAAGGGCAAGGTGCAAGGACAGCTCGCACACGATGAGATGTCCCAGGAGAAGCTCGTCAAGCTCATGTTCATGGAGAAGGACATAGCCGTGAACGAGAGCGCCCTGCCCACGGTCGCGCTACCGACGATGGAGCGGTCGGAGTCGCCGGTTCTCTCGATGCGCAACGTCAACGTTACCGGCGGAGAGGAGAGTGCCGGTCTCTCCGACATTACGCTGGATGTCTACGGCGGCGAGATCCTCGGTGTTGCCGCCGTCTCCGGCAACGGCGAGAAGGAGATTGCCGAGGTCGTCGTTCATCCCCGGGACATGAAGTCCGGCGACATTCTCCTGAGCGGGCGGAGCATTGCGGGCCTGTCTACCCTGCAGGTCTTCTCCCGGGGCGTCTCCTACACCCCGGAGGACCGCAATGCAGAAGGGGTTCTCCCGGACGGGAGCATTACCGAGAACATTCTGCTGGGGCACCACACGGAGGAGCGCTTTTGCACGGCGAACACCTTCATTTCCTGGCCGGCGGTTCGCGCGGCTGCGGAAGAGGCAATAGAGGACTACAACATCTATACGCCGAGCGCCGACCTCTCGATTCGTCGCCTCTCCGGCGGGAACGTCCAGAAGACCATTATTGCTCGTGCGTTTCTGAGCACCCCGAGTCTTCTGGTGACGCACAATCCTACATCCGGCCTTGACATCTCAACGGTCGAGTTCATTTTCAATCGCCTCGTCGACATGCGTTCCCGCGGGGCGGCAATCTTCTGGGTAAACGAGGACTTGGACGAGCTGATGATCGTCAGCGACCGCATTGCCGTGCTCCACGAAGGCAAGCTTCGCGGAATCTTCAATCGCGACCAGTTCGACAAGTATCAAATCGGTCTGCTTATGCTAGGTGGTGAGTGATGTCGACGCGAGGACAGGCAACTTCAACGTGGCAGGATCAGGCACTGCGGACGGCGCTCATCTACGGTGGTGCAATCGCTGCCGCCTTTGCCGTTACCCTTCTGATCATTGGGCTGCTCGGATACAACGTCGGACGCGCGTTCACGACCATGCTGGGAACGTCCTTCCGCTCAGCCTTCGGCTTCGAGGAAACCGTCAAGAAGATGATTCCCCTCATCTTTACAACCTACGCCTTCACCATTCCCTTCATGATTAAGTTCTTCAACATTGGCGCGTGGGGACAGATGCTCTTCGGGGGAACCATAACAACCGTGGTCGCCCTGCTTCTCAAGGGGGCCGCCCTGCCGGGCATCGTCATGATACCGCTCCTGGTCGTCATTGCCCTTGCCGCCGGCGCCTTCTACGCGCTGATTGCCGGCTACCTTCGGGCCTACCACGAGATCAGCCCAATCATCTCGACGATCATGCTGAACTACATGGCCTTCTACTTCCTCAACTTCATTGCCACGTCGAGCCGGTTCCGGGATCCTTCCGAGGGCCACCCCATAACCCTTCGCCTCGGCGACACTGCACGCCTCGGATTCTTCGGCGGGATTCCGCAGTCGATAATCCTGGCGATTCTCGCCATCATCTTCGTCTACGTCTTTCTGAAACACACCCGCCTGGGCTATGAGATCAAGGCGGTAGGCTACAACCTGACCGCAGCGCAGACCTACGGGGTGAACTTCCGGCGCACCATCATGCTGACCTTCATCATTGGCGGTGCCTTCGCCGGCCTCGCCGGTGGTCTGGAAGTGATAAACATTCACGGGAAGCTCCTCGAAGGATTTGCCACGACTTCCGGCGCCCAGTACGGAATCTTCGGGATTGTCACGGCGCTGATCGTCGCGGGCAATCCCGCAGCGGTACCGGTGGCGGCGTTCTTCATGTCGGTGCTTCTCGTGGGCGCAGACTCGCTGCAACGAACCATGCAGATCCCCGTCGAGATGGTCTTTCTCGCACAGGCGCTCATTGTGCTCTTCGTCGTCGTCGTTCGGGCACGCTTTTCCCAGGGGGCCGGCTGATGGAGTTCATCAACGCGCTACTCAGTCAGATCATTGTCTACACCGCCATCTACACCCTGGTAAGCCTGGGTGTCGTCATTGCCGGTCGAACCGGCATTTTCAACATCTCCGGCGAAGGGGTCATGCTCACTGCCGCGGCGGTGGGCTTCATGGGGGCCTTCTTCTCCGGAAGCTGGCTCGTCGGCTTCCTGGCGGGTGCGGCAATCGGGGCCATCTTCGGCCTGATCCTCGCCTTCGTCCACGAAACCTTCAAGGTGAACCAGTTCATCCTGGGCATCTTCCTGGTGATTCTCGGCACGGGACTATCGGACCTGCTGTACCGGTTGATCATGGGTGTCCGCCTGACCGCGCCGAAGGCACCGCCGGTGCCGGCCGCTCAGATACCGCTCATCGGGGATATTCCCATCATCGGCGCCGTGGTGAACCAGAACCCGATCGTCTACTTCGTTTACATTGCGAGCGCCCTTCTCTTCTGGTTCTTCTACCGCACGAAGATGGGGCTGGAAACGCGAGCGATCGGTGAGTCGCCTCAGGCGGCGGATGTCGTAGGGGTGAACGTCAGGCGCCGTCGGTACGTCATGACGATCATTGGCGCCGCCCTGATGGGCATTGCCGGCGCGTACCTACCCCTGGTAATCACGGGAACCTACAATCCCAACATGTCCGCCGGCCGCGGCTTCATGGCAATCGGGATTGCCATTTTCGCCAGCTGGAAGCCGCACCGTGCTCTTCTCGGAGGATTCATTTTCGCGCTGATTGAGGTCGTCTCATATCAGCTCCAGCTGGCCTCACAGGCAATTCCCTTTCAGTTTTTCCTCATGCTTCCGTTCATCGGTGTTATAGTAATCATGATGATCTTCAAGCGCCGGATTGAGTTCCCGGCATCAATCGGCAAGCCGTACAGTCGGGAGTGAATCGGGAGAGTATGGCACGAAGAACGCGACAGCGAATGGAAGAGAAGCGTTCGGAGATCCTTGCGGCGGCGAAAGATGTTCTCATTGCCCACGGGAAGAACGCGAAGATGTCGGATATTGCCGCGCGTCTGGACATTGAGACGAGCTCGCTCTACTACTACTACAAGGGCATTCCGGAAGTCCTGAATGCCCTGCTCATTGACAAGTACCGCGACCTGGAAACCTTCGAAGATGCGATGTTCCGACCGGACAAGTCGCACCTTGCCTTGCTCCGTGAGATGGTCATCTATCTCATGGAGTTCTACCTGGAGAACCTGGACCTGGTTCGAATCATTCTCACCCAGGTCTTTCCACTCTTCCACGCCCCGACGCTGGAGGACGAGTCCGACGCCATCAACGACTATCTCATGGCGTACTGGAACGCCAACACCATCCTTCTTCGCCACATTCGCGGCGCTCAGGCCGCCGGTACCATTGATCACGAAATCGAGCCCGATCAGATCCTCCAGGTGCTGCGCGGAGCCATGTGGGGCATCGTAGCCTCCTGGCGGGACCATCCCCCCGCCAGGGAAGACGTCCCCTACTGCGTGGACCGCATCTTCAGAATGCTGACCTGAGGCGAATGAGCACCATTGCCCTCTGGTCGAACATCATTGCCTTTGCGGTCATGGTGTCGTCGATTGGGCTCTCCGTCGTTATTCGGTCGCGCAAGCGCCAACGCCGGCTCGACTACTATCTCATCTACGCCGGGTGCTACGCTCTCTGGACGCTTCTCTTCTCCGCGGCCTTCTTCATTCAGATTTACGAGACCGTCCCCCGGGAGTGGTTCACCGGCGTCCAGGGCTCTACGGGGACCTCCGTACCGGTCAGCCCAAGAAGGGCGAACTCCATGCCGAGCCGTGCCGGCTCCCGGTCACGAATGTAGGCGTTGACGCCGTCGGCGTACGCCTCCAGGTAGCTCCGGTAGGGCTCGGCCATGCGCCGGTACTCCTCCTCGGCAACACGGCGGGAAGACTCCATCTGCCGGAAGCGGTCCTGGGCGTGAACGTATCCCTGGGCGAAGTACAT
>CAZUVX010000056.1:17205-18960 GCA_964623865.1 uncultured Spirochaetaceae bacterium
ACTCCATCTGCCGGAAGCGGTCCTGGGCGTGAACGTATCCCTGGGCGAAGTACATGTCCTCCCGCGTCTCCGCCCGGATGTGGGGAACGCCGTGCTCATCCCGAAGGACCTCTACCGGCGCGTCGATTCCCGCCAGGGTCACCGTTCCCCGGACGTCCGGGAAGGTGCGCCGCACGAACCGGACGAAAGCCATCGGCGAATGCGGATTCGCCGGCGGCCATTGCACTCCTGTTCCAGCTATAACGATTCCGGCACGGGCGATGCGGCGGGTTCCGCCGGCGGATACACCGGATCGGCGGCTTCGGCCGGCGGGTCGGCCGTCTCGGCGTGCCCGTCGGCATCAGCCTCAGTATCTGTGGCGTCATCTATGACGTCCGGGAGCTCGACCTCGACGCGACGGAGGGGTCGGTACAGGAGGAAGAGCGCCGTTGCCGCCAGGAGCATGGTTCCCCCGAGGACCAGCATGACCGCGAAGCCCCGGCCGGCGCCGTCACCGACAATGGCCGAGAGGAAGGCCGGAGGAGCTGCGGCGCCGTGCATGAGAGGCTGGAAGACGCGGTCGGCCAGGGGACCGCTGATCCCGAAAGCCAGAGGCATCATGATGGTGGAGATCATACCCCGGGCGGCAAACACGCGGCCCTGAACGTCCGGGGTCACCTTGCTCTGCCAGATGGAAGCGGCGGCGCCGTTGGCCAGCGGAATGAGCGCGAACATGACGAACATCCCCGTTGCCACCGTCGCGGTGCTCGCGCCGAGACCCATCATGGTCAAGCCAATACCGCCGACGGCGATGGAGAGGTAGACCCCCAGCATGCGACGTTTGGGCCCGCCCCAGACAGACATGACTACCCCGCCCGCCAGCATGCCCAGGCCGCCGATGGTCTGGGTGAGTCCCAGGCCGGCCGGGTCCGAGAAGGAGAGCACCATGGGCGAGGTGAGAACCATGGACATGTTTGCGGCAAAGTTCACCAGGGCGAAGTAGATCATCATGGCCATGAGGCCGCCCCGGGCCGCAACGTACCGCAGGCCGTAGAGGGTGCGCTGGAGCGCGCTCTCCCCCTCTTCCTGCGTCGTCTGTTCCGAGCGCGTCGGATTGGGGATGCGGGAGATCGCGAGGGTCACCATGGCCGCCGAGAAGGTGGCAAGATCGACGAAGATCACCCCCGCCAGCCCGAGAGGTCCAATGAGGATGCCCGCCACCAGGGGCGAGGCCACGGACTCAAGCGCCTGGGTGACCTGGGTGAGGCCCGCAGCGCGGGAGAAGTCCTGCTTCTTCACGATCATGGTGATGGATGCCGTGAAGGCCGGCACCTGGAAGCTTCCGGCAACCCCGGCTACCGCAGCCACGGCGTAGATGTGCCACACCTGCAGATTGCCCGAAAGCACCAGCAGGGCCGCCGTCGCCGTTGCCACCGCAGCGAGGACGTCCGAGAGGATCATGACGGCCTTCCGCGAGTAGCGGTCCGCCAGCATTCCGGCAATCGGCGCCAAGGCGATCCGCGGCACCCACTGGGAGAGCGCCGTGAGGGCGATGGGCGTCGCGTTTCCCGTCTCCTGGAAGAGCCACACCGACATGGCGAAGGCGGTCATCCCGCTGCCGATGGTCGAAACGGTCTGGCCGAACCAGATGGTGAGGAAGGTCCGAAACTTCTTCGCGGGGTTCGCACCGCCGCCGCGGTTCTTCGCGCCCGGCCTGGGTGCCGCGGCCCCACCCATGCCTGCGCCGGCCCGCGGCGCCGCCGAATCCCCGGTGCT
>CAZUVX010000057.1:0-15952 GCA_964623865.1 uncultured Spirochaetaceae bacterium
TCATGGACTGGATGACCCAGGAGCAGGATCGCGGCATCACTATTACCTCCGCGGCTACCACGTGCTTCTGGCAGGATCATCAGATCAACATCATCGATACTCCCGGCCACGTCGATTTTACTGCCGAAGTCGAGCGCTCCCTCCGGGTCCTCGACGGGGCCATTGCCATTTTCGATGCCGTCGGCGGCGTGGAACCCCAGTCGGAAACGGTGTGGCACCAGGCGGACTCCTACGAGGTGCCCCGCATTGCCTACGTAAACAAGATGGACCGCGTCGGGGCCGACTTCTTCGCCGTCGTCGAAGAGGTGAAGGAGAAGCTCGGGGCAACCCCCGTCGTGATCAGTCTCCCAATAGGGGCAGAGCAGAAGTTCGAAGGCGCCGTTGATCTCCTCTCCATGGAAGAGTTGCACTTCAGCAAGGAGGAGTACGGCTCGAGGATGGAGCGCCACCCGATTCGCGAAGACCTTCTCCCCCTTGCCCACACCTGGCGGGAGAAGCTCCTGGATCAGCTGAGCGCGTTTTCGGACGAGGTCACCGAGCTCTATCTCGAGGGGAGCGATATTCCCGTCGACCTCATGAACCGTGTGCTTCGCAAGGAGACCATTGCGCTCAACGCCGTCCCCATGATGTGCGGCGCGTCCCTGCGGAATATCGGCGTGCAACCGCTCCTCAACGCCGTGATCAACTACCTTCCCGCCCCGGAGGAGCTACCCCCGGCAATCGGCACCCACGCCAAGAAGGAGTCGCAGGTCGAGGTCGAACGCTCCCTCGACGGCCCGCCCCTCGGACTTGTCTTCAAGATCCAGTCGGAACGGGAGGCCGGGGACCTCTGCTTTGTCCGCATGTATTCGGGATCCATCAAAGCGGGCACGCAGGTCATGAACATCGACAAGAAGAAGCGGGAGCGGGTGCACCGCCTCCTGCGCATGCACTCCAACCGGACCGAGCAGCTCGACACCGTGAACGCCGGGGACATTGCGGTCTTCATTGGCTTCAAGCACGCCCAGACCGGCGACACCGTAGGAAGCGAGGGCTTCCCGGTAATCCTGGAGCGCATGCACTTTCCCGAACCGGTCATATCCGTGGCAATCGAGCCGCAGACGCTGTCACAGCGGGACAAGCTCAAGGAGGTCCTGGCAATCCTGGCCAAGGAGGACCCCACCTTCTTCGTCCGGGAGGATGAGGACACCGGAGAGATCATCATTTCCGGCATGGGTGAGCTCCATCTCGAAGTGCTGGTCACCCGGATCACCGACGACTACAAGGTCGGGGCGCGCGTCGGCAATCCGCAGGTCACCTACCGGGAGAGTGTCGGCACGTCGTACACCCACGTCGAGCGCTTCCACCGGATGATCGCCGGGAAGGAGAATACCGCGGAGATCACTCTCACCGTCTCCCCCAACGAGCGCGGCGCCGGGAACTCATACCGCTCGGAGGTTTCCAAGGCGGACCTGCCGGAACACCTGCAGGAGGCGGTCCGCCGCGGCGTAGAGGCATCCTTCTCCTCGGGGATTCAGTACGGGTATCCCGCCATTGACGTTGCAGTGGTCCTCACGGACGCCCGCTACAACGAGCAGACCTCCACGGAATTCGCCTTCGAGGCGGCGGCGAACCTCGGCTTCGACAACGCGTGCCGCCGGGCGAACCCCTTCCTCCTGGAGCCCATCATGAAGGTCGATGTCATGTGCCCCAAGGACTTCATGGGAGATGTCATCAACGGCCTCACCATGAGGGGCGGCCTGGTGCACGGTGTGGAGTCGAGACCCGCCATGGAGCACATTACGGCGGAGACGCCGCTACGAAACATGTTCGGCTACTCGACGGCGCTGCGCTCCATGACCCAGGGCCGTGGCAACTACGCCATGGAGTTCTCCCACTTCGCCCGGAAGAGCGACGAGTAATCCCCCACGGCGGTCGGCTTCCTTGACACCTCCCAGGGCGGCGCCTATAGTGTTCACGTTAAAATCTGATTACGCCATCCCGCACATCAGAAGATACGCTAAGGAGATAGGTACATGAGCACGACTACCGACGCTATCCGTAATGTAGCTGTCGCCGGTCACGGCACCACCGGCAAGACGACTCTGGTTGAGCACTTGCTGTTTGCCGGTGGTGCCATCCCGAAGGCCGAGACCGTTGAGTCCGGTCGGACGACAAGCGACTACTTCCCCGACGAGGTGGAGAACGGCTTTTCCATCCACACGACTCTGACGCATCTCACCTGGGAGGGTCACAAGGTGAATCTCCTGGACACCCCCGGTGCCTCGGACTTCGTTGGTGAGGTCGTAGCCGCATTCCGCGCCGCGGAATCAGCCGTCGTGACTGTGGGTGCGAAGTCCGGCGTACAGATAGAGACGATCAAGCTGTGGCGCCGTCTGGATAATCGCAACATGCCGCGCTTGGTATTCGTCACCAAGATGGATGAGGATCGGGCCGACTTTGATCACGCCATGAACGATCTTGGTGAGAAGTTCGATAAGACCTTCGTGCCGGTTGTCATTCCCATGGGGAGCGGCGCCGACTTCACGGGAGTTATCGATCTTCTGCACATGAAGGCGTACATGACCCCCGGCGACGGCAAGACGGAAGAAGCAGTCGACATTCCGGATGAATTCAAGGACGCTGCGGCGGCGGCGCGTTCCGCTCTCATGGAGGCGGCGGCTGAAGGCGACGACGACCTTCTGACCAAGTATCTCGAAGAAGAGTCCCTTACCGACGAAGAGATCTTCACCGGCATCACCGAAGGGCTACGGGCAAACAGGATCGTCCCGGTAGCGGCCGGTGCGCCCCTTCGCCACTCCGGCCTCGCCGCATTCCTGAGCCTCCTGGCGACCGCCGCGCCCTCACCCGCGCAGATCACCGAGCGCGTGCTGAAGGGTGATGCTGAGGACGGCCAGGCAGAGGAAGAGGAGATCGAGATCTCCGGCGACGGCTCCTTCGGAGCGCTCTGCTTCAAGACCGCAATTGATCAGTTCTCCGGCAAGCTTTCGTTCATCAAGGTCGTGAGGGGCTCCCTGAACAGTGACACCGACGTATTCAATGCGCGAGAGAAGAAGAAGGAGAAGGTCGGCAAGATCTACACGGCCCAGGGTAAGAAGCTCGAAGAGGTATCCGAACTCGTGGCCGGCGACATTGGCATTCTGAGCAAGCTCGCCTCGGTCAACACCAACGATTCCCTGTGCACCCCGGACAACGTCGTGACCTTTGCTCCACTTCACCTCCCGCAGCCTGTTCACGCCGTGGCAATTCACGGGGCCGAGCGGAAGGACGAGGACAAGCTCGGCGATATGCTCCACCGCATCGTCGAGGAGGACCTCACCTTCACCGTCAACTTCAACGAGGAGACCAAGGAGACGGTCATCGCCGGCATGGGTGAGCTCCACCTCAACATGGTTCTCGACAAGCTGAAGGCCAACAAGGTCAACGTCGAGACGAAGGTACCCAAGGTGGCGTATCGCGAAACCATAACCAAGAGCGCCGATGCGCAGTATCGCCATAAGAAGCAGTCAGGGGGTCACGGCCAGTTCGGAGAGGTGGTCATCCAGATTCGCCCCCTCGAGCGTGGGGAGTTCTACCAGTTCGAGAACATGATCCGCGGCATGGCGGTTTCCAAGGGCTACGTGCCCGGCATCGAGAAGGGTCTGCACGAAGCCATGGAGGAAGGCGTTGTAGCCGGCTATCCAATGGTCGACATCGGCATTCAGCTTCTCGACGGGAAGGAGCACCCCGTGGACTCCTCGGAAATGGCATTCAAGCTCGCTGCAAAAGGCGCCATGAAGGAGGCCATGCAGAAGGCCGGTCCGGCCCTCCTCGAGCCGGTCATGAACCTGTCGGTCTTCATTGAAGAGCAATACCTGGGCGATGTCCTGTCGGACATGACCTCGCGGCGAGGCCGCGTACAAGGTCAGGAGAGCATCGGCGGCGGCTTCATGGAGATTCGCGCCCAGGTACCCCAGGCGGAGCTCATGCGATACGCAATCGACCTTCGGTCGCTGACGTCCGGTACCGGAGGATTCGAGATGGAATTCAGCCACTACGAGCCTATCTCGGGTCGCGTTGCCGACGAGGTGATCAAGGCCGCCCAGGCGGAGAAAGTCGAGGCGAGCTGACGTCTGGCGCCGGTGGGGCGCGCCCGCCGGGACGCCACCCGGACGGAACGATCGAACCGGTGCCGCTCAGGCCCGCGCCGTTGAAAAAAAACGGAGGCCCGCCGTCGAGGCGGGCCTCTTCTTTGTGCGAGACCGCAGCCTTCGGGACGGTCCATCCACGAAGCGGCGGCGCTCCCGGCGCCGTCCCTGGGGGCATCGACCCGGGATCCTGTCTTTGACCTACCTGTCCGCCATTGCCCGATACGAACGCTTGCCGATGACGTTCTTGTACGCCGGACGAATGATCTTGCCGCCGCTCACGATCTCCTCGATCCGGTGGGCACACCACCCGACAATGCGGGCGACGGCAAAGATGGGCGTGTACAGCTCAGGCGGAATGTTCAGCATGCTGTACACGAAGCCGGAGTAGAAGTCGACGTTTGCGGAGATGGGACCGCCGTTGCCCTTCACCCGGGCGAGGACCTGCGGTGCAATGCGCTCTATGTTCCGGTAGAGCGCCATCTCGCGCTCCTGCCCCTTCTCCTTTGCCAGGTACTCGGCGCGCTCCTTGAGGAGGACCGCTCGCGGGTCGGAGAGGGTGTACACCGCATGGCCCATCCCGTAGATGAGGCCGCTTCCGTCACCGACCTCCTTCCGGAGCATCTTCTCCAGATAGCCGGCAATCTCGTCCTCGTCGGTCCAGTCCGACACGGCGCTCTTTATGTCGTCCATCATCAGGCGCACTCGTGTCGCCGCACCTCCGTGCTTGGCGCCCTTCAGGGAGCCGACGCCGGTGGCAACGGCGGAGTAGGTGTCCGTGGCGGCGGAAGAGACCACGTGAATCGAAAAGGCCGAGTTGTTGCCGCCGCCGTGCTCGGCGTGGAGCATCAGGGCCAGGTCCAGGACATCCGCCTCGAGAGGCGTGTACTCCTGGCTGGGCCGGATGAGCTGGAGGAGGTTCTCAGCGGTGCTCAGATCCTCCCTGGGAGAATGGATATGCAGGCTCTCGCCGCTGAAGTAGTGGTTCTTTGCCTGATAGCCGTAGGCGACAAGGGTGGGAAAGCGCGCGATCAGCTCGACACTCTGCCGCACAACGTTCAAGAGGCTCTGATCTTCAGGGTTGTCGTCGTAGGAGTACAGTGCCAGGACCGACCGGGCGAGCTTGTTCATGATATCCGAGCTCGGCGCGCTCAGGATCATGTCCTGGGTGAATCCCTCCGGGAGCCCCCGATGCCCGGCAAGCTCCGCGGCGAACTCCTCCAGCACGGTCTGTGTCGGTAGCTCGCCGAAGAGAATGAGGTACGCCGCTTCCTCGAATCCGAAACGCCGGTCCTCCTGGAATCCGCGCACCAGATCGGTCACGTTGATGCCGCGGTAGAGGAGCTGTCCCTCTACGGGCACCTTCTCCTCCTCCTCAATAATGTAGCCGCGAACATCCCCGATCTCCGTGAGCCCTACCAGCACACCCGTCCCGTCTTCGTTTCGCAGACCCCGCTTGGTGTTGTACCGACTATTCAGGGCCGGATCGATCGAGTTGTTTCGTTCCGCCAGCTCGGCGTGACGGGAAAGGAATTCACCTGCAGAATTGCTCATGTTTATGCACTCTCTCCGATTGAATATGCATGTGGACACCGAAGAGCGTACCAGAGATCCGGGAGGTGCGTACAGCGGCTCCACATGATAGAGTTGCCGTGATCCAGGAACACGACGGAGGAGCGCCATGACCACCGACAACCCCACCCCTCGCCGCTTCGGGCTGCCCAAGATTCGACAGGCGGCACTCGATCGCCTGGCACGGGGATACGCAGATGATGATATTGAGATCGATGATTACGAACGCCGCACTGAGGCCGTCAATGCCGCGGAATCGGTGGACGAGATTGCCCGGATCATGGCGGACGTTCCCGACTTCAGTGTCGACGATCCGGCGCTCTTCTCCGGGAGCGGAGACGGCACCGGAGGCGTCGTGGGAGGCGCCGGCGCACGTCCGCCTGCACGTGCAGGGTCCGGCGCTGCGCCGGCGCAGTACCGCCGCCCCGGCACCCCCGCGGAGAACGGGCGGCCCGCAACCCGCCTGCAGGTGCTCGGCGATCGTGAGTACGATCTCGCGGATATGGAGAACGGTGCGCTGCGGGTCCTTTCCATGCTCGGCGACTCGACGGTCTCCCTGGCGGATCTCCGGCCCGGCGAAGAGGTAGTGCTTACCCACTACTCCCTGCTGGGAGACATGACCATCATTGTGCCTGCGGGCTGCGAGATCACCCGTCGCCACGTGCTCCTTCTCGGTGATGAACAGCGACAAGGGCGCCGGTCGGCGCGTCCCGGCGGGCAAACGCCCCGGGTAGTCCTGCGCGGCTTCAAACTCCTCGGCGATGTGACGATTCTCGAGGAGTGACGCCGCGACGGATGGTGCGGGGGTGACGGAGGCGACGGACTCGGCCGCCGGCGTGACGGATGCTGCGGGGGTGACGGAGGCGGCGGACTCGGCCGCCGGCGTGACGGAGGCGACGGGGGGTGCCTCCGGGTCTACTCCCCTGTGCGAATGAAGTACACCTCGTAGATGCGGTGGTCCTGCGCCAGCCCCTTCTCCTCGAAGGCGGTTGCGGGACGCCACGCCTGCCGCGGCGCAAAGCCGTCGTACCGGTTTCGCAGGCCGGGCGTGGCCTCCAGCACGGACAGGATCTGCTGCGCGTAGTCCTGCCGGTCCGTCGTGACGTAGAGATACCCCCCCATGCGCAACCGTTCCCGCAGGATCTCGACAATTCCGGGGCGAAGCAGCCGGCGCTTGTGGTGGCGCTTCTTCGGCCAGGGGTCCGGGAAGAAGATGTGCATGCCGTCGAAGAGCGGCTCCACAATGACGCTTCTCAGAACTTCGACGGCGTCGTCCTGGATGATGCGGATGTTTGAAAGACCGCGCCGCTCGATCTCGTGCAACAGCTTGCCGACTCCCGGTCGATACACCTCCACGCCCAGAAAGTTCGTGTCCCGACGCGATTCCGCAAGGCGTGCCGTCGTACGTCCCATGCCGAAGCCGATCTCGAGGATCAAGGTCCGATCGGGATGATCGAAGAGGGTCCGCGGGTCCGTCGGAACGTGCGGCAGCGTGCGGCAGTAGGCATCGAAGAGCCGTTCATAGGCGGAGGCCTGCGCCTTCGTCATGCGCTGCTTCTGGAGAACGTAGGATCTGATGTGACTGGTCCGGGGGCCCGAAGTGTCGCGGCGCTCCGAGCCGCCGCGGCGCTCCGAGCCATGGGTGCCCTCGGTCGCGCCTTCGTCCGGATCCCGGCTTACCATCACCCCTGAACCCCGTTTCCGAGGTGAAGAAACTCCTCCATCTCGGCAATACTGGAGATCTCGAGCATGGCGTGGGCTATCTGGGCGGCGCGGTCGGTGCGAAGGTCGGCGATCGCCCGCTTCAACTCGGGGATCTGCCCGGGGTCCACGCTGAAGCTGCGCAGGCCGATCCCGATCAGGAAGGACAGCATGGTGGGATCCGACGCCATGTCGCCGCAGATAGAGACGGGGCAGTCGTGACGCTTCGCCGCCTCGACAATCGTCTCGAGCGATTTGAGCACCGCCGGATGGTAGTGCTTGTACATCTGGCTTACCCGGTCGTTGGTGCGGTCCACCGCCAGGAGGTACATGACCAGATCGTTGGTTCCAATGGAGAGGAAGTCCGCTTCTCGGGCAAGATCGTTGATTGCCGAGACCGCCGAAGGAAGCTCTACCATGGCGCCCAGCGTGGGGCCGGCGTTGTGGGCCACCCCTTCGCTCTCCAGGTCGGAGAGGGCGGTATTCAGGATTGCCCGGGCCGCCTTGAACTCATCTACGGACGATACCATGGGAAGAAGGATGCCCAGCTCCTTGTCCTTTCCCGCCCGCAACATGGCGCGGAGCTGCTCCTTGAAGAGATCGGGGTTTCCCAGGGAGAAGCGAATGCCCCGGAAACCGAGGAAGGGGTTGGCCTCCGCGAGATTCGTCTCCGGAAGGATCTTGTCCCCACCAATGTCCAGGGTCCGTAGAATCACCTGGTCGCTTCCCATGGAGTAGATGATGTGCCGGTAGATGGCAAACTGTTCCGCTTCGGTGGGAAAATCACTACGCACCAGGAAGGGAAACTCACTCCGGTAGAGGCCAATGCCGGTGGCGCCGTAGCGGCGGGCGGTGCGGACGTCGTGGATAATGTTGATGTTCGCCATTACGTTGACCTCGGCTCCGTCCCCGGTGCGCGCCGCCTCGGCCGGCATCTCCTCGGCGGGCTCCTCCTTGCTCCGCGCCTCCAGGATCTGCTGGTACCGATGCTGCAGCTCACGGTCCGGTTCCACGTAGATGCGCCCTGTGTCCGCGTCCACAATGAGGTTAGTGTCGTCCTCCAGTGAAAACACCCGGGCATCCCGGGTTACCACGACGGGAAGACTGAGGGAGCGCGCCAAAATGGAGATGTGCGCGGTAATACCGGCGTCTTCCAGGATGACGCCCTCGGCGTGCTGGGCGGAGATGCGAACAACCTCCGACGGAAAGAGCTCGCCGGCCACGATGATCTGGTTTCGATAGTCGCCGTCGTCGATCTCCGCCCGGGCACGATGTCCCGGCTCGCGGAGCACCTTGAGGTTCCGCACCAGCCGGTGGCCCAGGTCCTTCACGTCCAGCGTCTTCTCCTGCGTTGCCGTCGAGTCGGTTTTGCTGAAGAGATCCACGTAGGAGTTCACCACGTGTATCACCGCATTCTCCGGGTTGGCGCCTTCCTCAACGGCGCGGCGAATCCGGCCGGAAAACCCCTCGTCCTTCAGCATGAGGAGATGGGCGCTGAAAATGAGAGAGGCAACGTCCGCAAGCGTCTCATCCACCTTCCGCTGAAGTGCCTCCAGCTGCCGATGGGTGTGTCCAAGGGCGCTGTCGAAGCGGAAGAGCGCGTCTTCAACCGCCTCGGCACTGCTCTCGAAGTCGTGAATGAAGGTGCGCCGGTTGCCGAACATGACCGAGCTTCCCACGGCGACACCCCGGGAGGCCGCCTTGCAGCGGACGACGACGTTGGCTCCCAGCGCCGGCACCTCGCGCTTGCGGCCGGCCTCTCCGTGAATACTGATGAGGATCTCGACGTTCTCCAGAGTCGCCCCGAGCTGTGACGCGATTGCCTGCATGGCTTTGGCGTCCTGGTCGGTGAAGTAGTCCGTCTTGCGGTGTTGCAGGGTCATGACACCGATCCGGTTCAGCCCGCGCTTGATGGGAACCGCCAGAAAGGACTCGTAGTGCTCCTCCTTGAGCTCGGGAACCTTCTTGAAGAAGGGGCTCGTCACGGCCCGAGCCTCGCGGATGGGACGGAGCTCCTTGAGGGCTTGCCCCGTAATGCCCTCGCCGACGGCGAGGCGCACGGAGCCGACGGATTCAGGGTTGAGACCGCGGGTCGCCCGGAGGACCAGGGAATCCGACTCCGACTCGTAGAGATAGATGGAGCACACATTGGCGCTCATGTGGGACGCAATGAGCTCCACGACGTTCTGGAGGAATCCCTCCATGTTCGTGCTTTTCTCGAAGAGCGCCGATAACTCGGCAATACTCCATATCAGGTCTACGTTGGTCTTTCCCATTACGCCTCACCGATTGAAACAACCGCATTGCAGCTTTGTATGCGTCGCAACATTGTAGCAGAGGTCAGAGCAATGTCGAGAGGCGGCTTCGGATGAACTCGGACTTCTCCTTGAGGCCGACCGACCCGGTATCCATGATCAGCGCATGCGGCCGCTTCGGGTCCAGGCGGACTTTTCCCCCGCTCTGGTCGATGAGGGAGAGCACCCGCTCCGGCGAGACCATGGCCACCTTGGCAAACTCTATCTCCACCGTCCCCTTGCGCTCGCGCAACGCCGAGATGAAGAGGCGCCGGCAGATGATCTTGATCTCCGCCAGGGAGAGCAGGCTCTGGACCTCTTCCGGCAAGGGGCCGAAGCGGTCCTCCAGCTCACCGTATACCGCCTCGAGCTCCGCCTCGGTGTTCACCCCGGCGATCTTCTTGTAAACCTCCATCTTCTCCATTGGCTCGGTAATGTAGGAGTCGGGGATGTATCCGGTGTAGTCGAGCTCCAGGTAGACCTCCGGCGGCTCCTCTTCCTCCTGCTCCTCGAGCTCTCTGATGGCCTGATCCAGCAGCTTGACGTACAGGTCGAAGCCCACCGAGAGAATGTCGCCGCTCTGCTGCCGTCCGAGAAGGTTTCCCGCACCACGCACCTCCAGATCCTTCAGGGCGATCTTGAAGCCCGAGCCCAGTTCGGTGAAGTCCGAGATGACCTGGAGCCGCTTCATGGCGAGCTCCGACAGCGCCCGCCCCTCCGGATAGAAGAGGTAGGCGTAGGCGAGGCGCTCCGACCGCCCCACCCGGCCCCGGAGCTGGTAGAGCTGGGAGATGCCGTACATGTCGGCGCGGTCAATGATGATGGTATTGACGTTGGGGATGTCGATGCCGTTCTCAATGATGGTGGTGGAGACGAGCACCTGGAAGCCGCCGTGGACGAAGCGGTGCATGATGTCCTCGAGCTCGTGAGAAGACATCTTCCCGTGGGCAATCTCGATCAGAAACTCCGGCAGAAGGTTCTGCAGGAAGCGCCGGACATTGTCCAGCGTTTCCACCCGGTTGTGGAGATAGAAGACCTGGCCGCCCCGGGCAACCTCCCTGCGGATCGCCTGGGCGACGCGCTCCTCGCTGAACTCCTCAATGAAGGTCTCGATCGGTCGCCGATTGTGGGGTGGTGTGTTGAGGACGGACATGTCACGAATCTTCAACAGGGACATGTGCAGGGTCCGGGGGATCGGCGTTGCCGTGAGAGTCAGCGAGTCTACCGAAGCCTTCAGTTCCTTGATACGCTCCTTGTCCTTCACGCCGAAGCGCTGCTCCTCGTCGACTACCAGGAGCCCTATGTTGCGGAACTTCACGTCCTTCTGGAGCAGCCGGTGCGTCCCGACCACCAGGTCAATGTCGCCGCCTTCCAGGCCTTCAAGCACGGTACGCTGATCCCTCTTGGCCACGAAGCGCGACAGCATGGCGGTGTTCACGGCGTACCTCTCGAAGCGGTCCTGGAAGGTTTCGTAGTGTTGCTCTACCAGGATGGTCGTCGGAGCCAGGAAGGCGACCTGCTTGCCTGCCGCTACGGCTTTGAAGGCCGCCCGCATGGCGACCTCGGTCTTGCCGTAGCCCACATCGCCGCAGATGAGACGGTCCATGGGCGCCGGACTCTCCATGTCTCGTTTCACGTCGTCAATGCAGTGCAGCTGGTCCTCCGTCTCCTCGTATGGGAAGGCCGCCTCGAAATCGAGTTGCCACTCGGTATCCTGGGGGAATGCGAAGCCCCTCGCCTTCTTGCGCTTCGAGTAGAGCTTCACCAGGCGCTCCGCCAGGTCCTCTACGCTGCTCTTCACCTTGCTCTTGCGGCTCTGCCACGACTTCCCGCCGATCCGGTCCAACCGCGGCTCGGCGCCCCCGCTACCGATGTAGCGCTGGACCATGTTCACCTGCTCGATCGGCACGTAGATGAACTCTTCGCCGGCGTACTCCAGACAGATGTAGTCGCGCTCATTACCTCCCGCACTGAGCCGCTCGATTCCATGGAACTTCCCGATACCGTGATTCACGTGGACCACGAAGTCCCCGGGAGACAGCTCCACGAAGGTATCGATCTCGGCGCTTACCGCGTGCTTCACCGAACGGGGAATGCGCCGACGTCGGCCGAAGATCTCGTTCTCCTGGATAGCCGCGACCTTCAGGTCCGGTACCGAGAACCCGGCGGAGATGGATGCCGGCAGGACCGTCACCTCGTACTCGGACAGCAGGTGCTGCACCCGATGGGTCTGCGCCTCCGAGTCCGCAAAGACGTAGAGGTCGTACCCGGCGTCCTGAAGACTTCCGAGCTCCTCTTTCAGAAAGTCGACGTTGCCGAAGAAGCTCCGGGGAGGGTCGACCGGAAAAGAGACAACATCCGCACCGTCGCTCGGCTTCAGCGAGCGGACCCGAATTGCCCGGGAGTGCCTCTGGAGGACCTCATCGTAGTCAAGGAGGATTCGCGCCGGTCGCGGTACGGCGCGCTCCTTCCTTGCACGCCGGTACAACCCGTCGTACTCCTTCTCCAGCGCCTCTGCCGCTGAACGCAGACGTTCGTGATCGGCCAGAACAACCACGGCAAACTGCCGGAGATAGTCGAAGACGCTTGCACCCTCGTGGAAGCTCAGAGGAAAGAGCAACTCTTCCCCGGGCATGCGCCCCCGCTCGGAAAGCTCCAGGAGGACATCATCCGCCGCCGCCGCGAGCTCGGGGGCGGCGCGCAGATTCTGCTCCAGGGTGGTGAGGCGCTCCTCGTCCCAGGTGAGCTCCCGCATGGGAGTAATGATGGCGTGGTCAATCGCCCCGGACGAGGCCTGACTCCCCGCGTGAAAGGTCTTCAACTCGGAAATCTCGTCGAAATCGATGACCAGACGCACCGGTTCCTCGGCTCCCGCCGGAAAGACGTCGACTACCTCGCCGCGAAGCGCGTACTCACCGCGCACGGTCACCCGGGGCACCCGGGTGTAGCCGAACGCCTCCAGACGGCGGCCCACGTCTACCGGGTCGACCTCCTGGCGCGCGCGAACGGTCATCCGCCGATCCTGGAGGTAGGAAATCGGCGGCACCGGCGTCAGCACGGCGCGCAGGGAGGTGACGAAGACCTGCTTCTCCCCGGCGAGCATCTCCGAAAGCACCCGCGCCCGGGCGCCGAAGACGCTGGAGTTGCTCGGAGTCTCCCGGTACGGCACCGTCTGCCACCACGGCAACAGGTGCGCCGTGACGCCGAAGAGCTCGAGATCCCCGACCAGATCCTCCGCCTCCCGCTCTGTGGGAAGCACAAGGATCATCTGATCGCGAAGATCCCGGAAAATCTCTCCGATAAGTAAAGAGAGAAAGGCGCCCTTCGGGCCGTACACATCGATAGGAAACTGGTTTCCTATCAGGTCTTTGCGAACGTGCTGATACGGCTTGTATGTGCGAATCTTTTTCGATAGTACTTCTTGGAATAAGGAAACCATGTTTTGTTCCGAAAATTGTTATCAGTGAGAACGAAGCATTCCCTGAAAAAGCGTGTTCTCCTCTGCGCCGTCGTGGCGTTTGCATTCATTGGGCCGTTTGCAAACGCCCAAGGCGTAGATCTATCCATCCGCTTTTTCGACGCGGAAGTCTACTTTCCGGACAGCGAGATCCGAGTCAAGCTCACTCTGCGGAACGACTCCGCCGAACCCTATCGCTTTCGCCTTGCGGAAGACCGAGTCTTCAACGTCGAGTTCGATGTGAGGACCCTCTCCAACCGAGAACTTGACGCGTCACAGGAATTTATCAACGCCCGCACGTCGAATCAACGGCTCTTCTACCGCGAACTGAGCCTCCAGCCCGGCGAAGAGTACGGATTCGTTGAAAGCCTCGACGATTATATTGCCGTAACGGAGCCCGGTGTCTACGTGGTCACGGCCACGTTCTATCCGGAGTTGATCGACGGGAACGGTGAGGCCATAGCTTCCGAGCGCCTCATGCTCTCGGTCCGCCCCAGGGCAGAGACGGCTGAGCAGACCATGCAGGAGCGGATCGACGCCGAAACCGCCGAGATCCTCGAGCGTGAGGGAATTCCGCCGGATGAGGTGGTTCGACGTACCATTCGCGCACGCCAGCGCAGTCAGTGGAATCGCTTCTTTCTCTACCTGGATGTGGAGAGTCTCCTGCGATCCAATCCCGCGCGGGAGCGAGAGTACCTGCGTCTCTCCGAGGAGGAGCGACAGGAGGAGCTCGACGACTTCCGTGCGCAGCTGCGAAGTGACACAATAGACGAGGAGATCAGCGCCATTCCGTCGACCTTCGAGATCCAGCAGACTACGTACACCTCGACGGAGGGTGAGGTCATTGCGGATCTTCGTTTCCGGGAGGAGGGGTTCACCGCCATCCGCCGGTACACCTACTTCCTTCGCCGGGATGATCAGGCCTGGGAGATCTACGACTACACCGTGACGAACGTAGGCACGGCCCCATGAAGATTCTTCTCGTATCGAATCGCCAGAGCCTTGGGGACCTGGTTCACGCCCACTTCCGCCCTCACGGCAGCGAGCTCATCCACTACTGGAACCCCATAAAGGCCATGGATAACCTGGATGAGATAGCTCCGGACGTGGTGCTCTTCAGTGCCCGGGACTTTCCCCGCCACTGGAAGCCCTTTGTCGCCTTTCTGCGGGATCAACGCTCCCGGGACGCGACCGTCTTCATTCTCCTGGACGGACAGAACCTCTCGGAGGAAGAAGCCGAGAAGGCGCAGCACCTCCAGGTGAACGCCCTCGTCTCGGAGGCCCTTGACGATAACGCCGAGCTGGACCGGCTCAAGGAAGTGGTGAGCCGCTACAAGAAGCTCGACGAGGGGCGCACCGAGCACCGCTACGTCCCTCACGGTCCCGACGACATTCACTTTGCCTTCACCCACCCCACAACCTTCCAGATCGTGACCGGCACCGTGGTGGACGTCTCCTCCACCGGGCTGCGCTTCGTTCCCGAAAACCCGCACGCACTCGGGGAGATTGCCCAGGGACGCCGGCTCGAAGACTGCTCCTTGCAGCTCGGGGACGAGATTGTCACCGTAACCTGCACCGTCGTCAGACCGGGCAAGGAGCTGGGGTTGCGCTTTGAAGCACGCGACCCGGCGGTCGTTGAGACGATCCGTCTCTACATTGAGGGCTCCTCGGAGCGCTTGCTCCACCACCAGATCTAGAAAGAGGCGCAGCATGCCCCTCCCGGGTCGCTGCTGCGCGCCCGGGCCGCACCTCCGCGGCAGTACTGGACGGTGGGCACTCTCCGGTATGAACCTTGATACATGGCAGGCAACACATGGAACGGAGGCGCCGCCGCCGGGTCGGAAGAGGTCCTGCGCGAGGCGTCCTACCAGCGCAGGCGAAGCGACAATGTGGTGCAGTGCTCCCTCTGCCCGCACAACTGCGTCATCCGCCCGGGCAGCTGGGGGATGTGCGGCGTACGACGGAATGACAACGGAACACTGGTCCTCCCCTTCTACGGGCAGGCCTCCGCCCTGGCAATGGATCCGATCGAGAAGAAACCCCTGTACCACTTTCACCCGGGAAGTCACATCCTGTCTATCGGCTTTCTTGGCTGCAGCCTCCGGTGCCCCTTCTGTCAGAACTACCGGATCTCACAGTCCACTAGGGCGCACTCGGAGTACGTAAGCCCCGAGGAGCTCACCCGGAGCGCCGGGGAACACGAATCGGTCGGCGTTGCCTATACCTACAACGAGCCGACCATTCACGCGGAGTACGTGCTGGAAGCCGCCGGGCTCGTCCAGGCGGCCGGATTGAAGAACGTCCTCGTAACGGCAGGTTATCTCAACGAGGATTCGGCGAAGGACATCTTCGCGGCGATGGACGCTGCAAACATCGACCTCAAGGGATTTCAGGAGGAGTTCTACCGGAAGGAGCTCAAAGCGGGACTCAAGGAGGTGCTGCGGGCAATCGAGATCGCCTACGAGCGCTGCCATGTGGAGATTACAACGCTGGTCATTCCCGGCAAGAACGACAGCGATGAGGAGATCCGCTCGATTGCGAAGCACCTCGCCGGGATCGATCCGGAGATTCCCTTTCATCTGAGTGCCTACTACCCCAGCTACCGGTACGTGCAGGAGGGAACCACGCCGGAGCATCTGTACTCGCGCATGGAGATTGCGAAGCAGTACCTCCATCACGTCTATCCCGGCAACGTTCCCGGCGCCGCGGACACCCGGTGCGCGCGGTGCGGCGCGACGCTCGTTACCCGCAACCGCTACGTGATTCGTACCCCCGGTCTGACCGACGACAACCGCTGCGCA
>CAZUVX010000057.1:16052-18941 GCA_964623865.1 uncultured Spirochaetaceae bacterium
GCACCGGAGGTG
Source organism: uncultured Spirochaetaceae bacterium (assembly GCA_964623865.1). GTDB lineage: Bacteria > Spirochaetota > Spirochaetia > DSM-27196 > PWMO01 > CAYFQV01. The sequence continues at coordinate 16,065 of CAZUVX010000057.1, forward strand.
CGGAGACACCGGAGGGGCCGTCCCAGGCCGGCCTCCAGGACTTCTTGACACGAAGCGGAGAGATGCTGTACGTTCCCGTTACCGTAAACCGTTCCCCTGTAGCTCAGCCGGTAGAGCAAGTGGCTGTTAACCACTGGGTCGTTGGTTCGAGTCCAACCGGGGGAGCTCAACAAAAGGGGCAGCCGCGCATCTGCGTGGCTGCCCTTTCTTGTTCCGGGACGGTCACCGGATCCGCTCCCGGCACCCGCCGGAGCACCGCAGGCTACTCCGCTGCCGCGCTTTTCCGGTGGGAGAACCGGAGCGTCCGTGTCGCGTTCAACACCGCCAGGAGGGAGGTGCCCATGTCCGCAATCACCGCCTCCCACATGGTAGCGACCCCTAAGGCGCCGAGCGCAAGAAAGACGGCCTTCACAATAAGCGCCAGGGCGATGTTCTGAAGCACCACAGACCGGGTGTGCCGCGCCACGCGAACGGCGCTTCCCACACCACCCATCTGATCGTCCATCAGGACAATGTCCGCCGCCTCAATTGCTGCGTCCGAGCCGAGGGCCCCCATGGCAATGCCGATATCCGCGCGCATGAGGACGGGGGCGTCGTTAATGCCGTCACCTACGAAGGCCAGACGCTTGCCGCCGGGAAGCTCCGCAGCAATCTCCTCGACCTTCGCGACCTTCTCTTCCGGCAACAACCCGGCGTACACCGTATCAATCCCCGCATCGTCGGCGACGCGTCGGGCCACTGTCTCGCCGTCGCCGGTGAGCATGATCACCTTGTCGACCCCGAGCCGCTTGATTTCCGCAACCGCTTCCGCGGCATCCGGCTTCATCTCGTCGGCAATGACGATGTATCCGGCGTAGGTGCCCTCCACGGCTACGTACACGACGGTCCCTTCGGCATTACAGTCGCTGTGCTCGATCCCTTCCCGATGAAGGAGGCGGTCGTTCCCGGCGAGAATGCGCTGTGACCCCACCCGCGCCATGACGCCGTAGCCCTTCTCCTCCCGAACGTCGCTCACCGCGTCTGAGGAAGCGGAGGCGTCCGGCGCATACGCGCCCGAATCGAGGCGCTCGTACGCGACCCGAATGGACCTGGCGATGGGGTGACTCGAGTGAGACTCGGCAAGGGCCGCCAGGCGAAGCAGCTCCTTGCGATCGAACCCGTTCCGCGGCTCCGTGCGGGTCACCTCGAAGGTGCCGCGGGTGAGGGTTCCGGTCTTGTCCAGGACTACCACCGAGAGGTCGGTGAGCGCATCCAGGTAGTTCGAACCCTTGATCAGGATACCGTTTCGCGAGGCGCCGCCGATCCCGCCGAAATAGCCGAGGGGGATTGAGATCACCAATGCACATGGGCAGGAGATGACGAGCATAACCAGTGCTCGGTAGACCCAGTCACCGAGGGCCGCACCGGGAACGACCAGGGGCGGCACAAATGCAATGGCGGCGGCGATGCCTACAACAATCGGGGTGTACACTGCGGCGAAGCGGGAGATGAACTTTTCGGTAGGCGCCTTTCGGGCGGCTGCGTCCTCGACCAGCTCGAGAATCCGCGAAACCGACGACTCGGAAAACGCCTTGGTCACTCGCAATCGGACGGTCCCCGACATGTTCACGAATCCCGACAGGACGGCGTCGCCCTCTCCAATGGACCGTGGAACCGACTCACCCGTGAGAGCCGAGGTATCCACGGCGGACTCGCCGCGAAGGATCTCGCCGTCGAGAGGCACTCGCTCACCCGGGCGAACCTCGATCGTCGCGCCAACCTCGACCGATTCGGGATCGACCTCACGGGTACCAGCGTCGCCCACAACGCGGGCAAAGTCCGGCCGCAGGTCCATGAGCGAGGAGATCGAACGCCGCGACCGGCCGACGGCGCGGTCCTGCACGTATTCGCCGACGGAGTAGAAGAGCATGACCGCCACAGCCTCGGCAAGCTCGTGGATGGCAATTGCTCCGAGGGTCGCAATGGTCATCAGGAACATCTCGTCGAAGACGCGACCCCGCACAATGTTGCGCGCCGCACTCGACACCACCGGCCAACCAACCAGGACGTAGGCGACTAGAAAGACGGCATACTCTCCCAGCCCCCCGGGCGTTTCCTGAAGCACATCCTGGAAGATGACGCCCGCCACCGCCATGACGAGCGCAAGAAGTATGCGGCCGATGTGCCGTCCTTTCCGTCGGATTCGTCCGGAGTCCTTCCTCCCCTCGTCGGCGCCGCCGGCGCGCTCCGCCCCGTCGACTCGAGAACTCCCCGAACGGGTGGCACTCGTCGGCGACCGATCCACGATCCGCGCCTCCGGCTCGATTCGGGAGATCGTCTTCTCCGCGGTCTCGCGCCGCTCTTCCGGGATCGAGATGGTGCTCGTGGAGAAGCTCACCGTCGCTCCATCGAACCCTTCGAGCTTGCGAAGGGCTGTCTCGATCTCGTTCGCGCAGTTCGCACAGTCGAGCCCTTCAATGCGGTACTTCTGCATCTTCTTCGAGTCGCTCATCAATTACCTCTGATCGATGTAGTGCTCGCGGGCCACCTCAATGAGGGCCAGGACGTGATCATCGTCCAGGGTGTAGAAGACCTGCTTTCCCGCACGCCGGGACCGGACGAGGCGCATGGTCTTGAGGAGCCGCAGGTGGTGGGAGACGGCGGGCAGTGTCATGTCCAGGAGGTGTGCGAGATCACAGACGCAGAGCTGCTGCTGCGCAAGGAGATAGAGGATCTTCGTCCGTGTCTCATCTGCAAGCGCCCGAAAGAGCTCGGAGAGTCCCGCCACATCCAGCACCTTGTCGCGAAGTGCGTCCTCGTTCTCCCGGCAGGTTATCCCGAGCTCCGTACACATATCCGGAGCTGCGTAGGTCGGTGTCTCTTTCCGTGCGCTCACGG
>CAZUVX010000058.1:0-4814 GCA_964623865.1 uncultured Spirochaetaceae bacterium
GGTTTCCACAACCTTGTGGGTTTGAAGCAGCAACGCGCGACTGCACAGGGAGTTCTTTACGCGGTGCGTGGGGGAGGGGGAGGGACCGGCGGTTCGGATTCCTGAATATGCGAAGCGGGATCCGGCACAGGCAAACCCACAAGGTTCGTGATACTCAAGAGGTGGCGCAAGGTTCACATTTTCGCTATATTCAACCAACCGCGAACATCCTTCGCACGACCGCCGGTACCGTCATGGAACCCACAGCTGCGCGAACAATCACACACGGAGGACATAATGCTTCAAGAGCTTGGTGCTCCCCTCGAGGAGCTGAAGAACCAAATCTATGACACGTGGAGGCGTCTTTGACGTCGAATCGGTAACCAGCGAGATAGACGAGCTCGAAACGAAATCCGCCGAACCGGGCTTCTGGGACGATCGCGAGCACGCCGAGAAGACCCTCTCGAAGGCCAAGCGGTTACGACAGCGGATCGAACCGTGGCAAGAGCTCGTGCAGGAGGTCGACGACCTCTGGGAGCTCTACCAACTCGGTCTCGAGGAGGGCGATGAGTCCCTGGAGTCCGAGGTTCGAAGTGGTCTGGAACGACTTCAGCAGAAGTACGACGGGCTGCACGTTCTCGAGCTTCTGAGCGACGAGTTCGACGGCAACTCCGCCTTCCTTATCATACACTCGGGTGCGGGTGGTACCGAGGCATGCGACTGGGTCGGCATGCTCCTGCGCATGTACTCGCGGTGGATCGAAAACCACGAGTACAAGAGCACCATTCTCGATCTACAGGAGGCCGAGGGCGGAATCAAGTCCGTGACCTTGCAGGTGGAAGGGAACTACGCCTACGGGTACTTGAAGGCGGAGTCCGGAATCCACCGGTTGGTGCGGATATCCCCCTTCGATTCCGGTGGGCGCAGGCACACGTCATTCGCATCGGTCTACGTCTCGCCTGTGATAGAAGATGATATTGAGGTCGATGTGAAACCGGAGGAGATTCGGGTCGACACCTACCGGGCGAGCGGTGCCGGCGGCCAGCACGTCAACAAGACCGATTCCGCGGTGCGGATCACCCACCTGGAGACCGGCATCGTTGTGCAGTGCCAAAACGAACGGAGTCAGCACAAGAACCGCGCCTTGGCAATGAAGGTACTCAAATCCAGGCTCTACGATTACTATCGCAGGGAGCGGGACAAGGAGCACGAGAAGTCCGCGGCGGAGAAGAAGGACATATCCTGGGGTAACCAGATTCGATCCTACGTCTTCCATCCCTACAGTATGGTGAAGGATCACCGCACGAAAGCGGAGACGGGTAACGTGCAAGCCGTAATGGACGGCAACATAGACCGATTCATTGAAGAGTACCTTCGCCACGCTTGGGCTGAAGGCACCGCTTCGCATATGGAGTGACATGGGAACGCGGGTACTCATAGTTGACGATATACCGCTCATGCGGCGTCAGATCCGGTCGGCTCTCGTCCCGAAGGGCTTCGAGATCCTGGCGGAAGCCGCCGATGGCTATGATGGTATCCTGCAGTACGTGGAGAAACGGCCGGATGTCGTGGTACTCGATATCGTCATGCCCGGGATCGATGGTCTCGAAACCCTCGAGCGGTTGCTCCGGCTTGATCCGAAGGCGAGGGTGGTGATGTGCAGCGCTCTCGGTGAGAGAGAGATGATTCGCCGGGCGATCCACCTTGGGGCTCGAGACTTCATCGTGAAGCCCTTCGCTGAAGAACGAATCGTCGGCGCCGTCGGAAAGGCGGCGGATTCCGGCGGGTACCTGCCGGATGCGTGAATGCGTCATGCGTGATCCTGGAACCATCTCTGCAGTACTGTGTACCTTCGTTCTGCTCTGTCTCACTCCGGTTACCGCCGCTGCGTCCGGAGCGGCTGAGGATGAATCGTTGCCGGACTCCATCCGTCCGCGGGACACCCGTGAGGAGTGGACGGTTGGAATCACCGAGCTCGGCGGACGCGGTCTCTCCCCGGACGCAGCCTACGTCACGCAGAGCATTCCGCTGCTGCTTCGGGACGAGCTGAGCAATGTCTCCGACCACTCCTACGGGAATCAGGAGATTGCTGCGTATCGGTCTCACTTGAAAGAGCAGTCGCTGATTGCTGCGGGGAAGGAGTTGGACCGTGCGTTGAGCGCACGCGATCGAGCCGAAGAAGCTCAGGAACTGCAACGACGCCGGGAGCAGGTGGTTACCGCCCGGTCGAACCTGCGCCGTCTCGAGAGGCTCGAAGAGTCGGAGATCGCGGTGAACACGGTGAAGCCGGTCGACTTCGTCGGCGACGCCGGAGGACTCCTGCCGCTGTCGGGTGATGTTTCGCACCTCGCAAAGCGGGACGACCTTGACGCAATCATCTACGGCCACGTCGAGGATCTGGACGGTTTCGTGGAGATCGAGGTTTCCGTGTACAGCCGGTTCCAGGAGAAGACGGTGTTCTCGCAATCGGTCATCACCCGCCCCGTAGCGGCGTACGACGCGATCGAGGAGCTTCGGCATCGCCTTGTGGAGTATGTGTTGGGAAGGCCGTGGACGGACCTGACGGTGACGACGCCGAACGAAGAGGGATCGCTCTACGTAGACGGCCGCTTTGTCGGGATTGGTGAGGCGCGCCTGCCGCGGACGACGCCGGGGGAGCGAACCCTGGAGGTGGTGCTCCCCGACGGCACCTCGGAGCGGAAGGTCGTGGAGCTGGCGCCTTATGAGGAGCGGACCGAGACTTTGCGTCTGGAGCCTCCCGAGACGGGAGCCGTCAGTATTGAGAGTGAACCTCCCGGTGCCTCCGTATACGTAGAATCAACCTGGCGCGGGACCACGCCGATGACCTTTCCGCGACCGGTGCGGGAGGTGCCGTTCCGAATGACTCTGGACGGATACAACGAATCCCTCGGCGCCATCGGGCCCGGTTCACCCGCAACGGTACGCCGGGACCTGGTACCGGATGCAGTCGACCAGGCAGCGGTGGTGGAGGAACGACGCGATGCCTTCTACGGAGCATTCGGTGCCTTCATCATCTCATTGCCGATCCCCATCATCTTCAACGGGCTTACCCAGAGCATCGTCTCGCTGTTTCCGCCCGAGGTAGGCTCCAACCCCGACCTGAGTACCGAGGAGAACCAGCGACTCGCCACCCTGGGAACGGTGTACTTCTACGTCTCTCGTGGCGGGCTCTTCGTGAGCAGCGGGCTCTTCGTCAATATGGCGGTGCAACTCGCCCGGTACGTTGAAGCAGGTCAGCACAAGCATCAACCTCAGGAGTGAGTGGGATCATCATGCAGAAGAAGACGGGCCTGGCAGGACGTTTGAAGTCGATATTATCCGGCGGCGGGGTTGAACAGGATTTCTTCGAAGAGCTCGAGGATCTCCTGGTGGAGGCGGACATTGGTGCCCGCCTCGCTATGGAAGTGACCGATGAATTACAGGATCGTACGCGGAAGGAGAGGTTGGGCGGGGAGAAGCAAATCCGACACGCTCTTGCCGACATCCTCCTCCCATACGCCCGAAGTGCGTCTCCCGAACTGGATCCGGGGCTCAATGTCGTCGTGATCCTGGGAGTCAACGGTGTGGGCAAGACGACGACCCTCGCCAAGCTCGCCGCGTACTACCGGAATGCCGCCAAGACGTCACGGATTGTTCTGGCGGCAGGCGACACCTTTCGTGCCGCGGCCATTGATCAGCTTGCCGTACATGCCGAACGTCTCAACATGCGGCTCATACGTCAGCGACACGGGGCCGATCCTGGTGCGGTCATCTACGACGCCCTGGAGAGCGCCAAGGCAAACCGCGACCGCCTCGTCCTGGCCGACACCGCCGGCCGCATGCACACCAAGGCGAATCTGGTTGCCGAGCTCGGGAAGGTGGACCGGATCATCTCGAACCGGTCGGAGGGTGCGGCTTACCGGAAGTACCTGGTCATCGACGCGACGACGGGACAGAACGGGCTACGCCAGGCGGAGATTTTCAACGAGGCGATCGGGGTGGATGCGATCATTATGGCAAAATACGACTCCACCTCGAAAGGCGGCATTGCCCTTGCCATCTCAAAGGAGCTCGGCATCCCCTGCGCCTTTCTTGGACGTGGGGAAGCGTACGAAGATCTGGACGTGTTCGATCCGCAGCGCTACGTGGCTGAGCTGACGGGGGTCGACGTGTGAGGACCTCATCGGCAATCGCCCTTGTGACGGCCGTCCTTCTTGTGCTGTTCGTCCACCCCGCTGCAGCGCAGGACTCCGGTGCCCCGGGGGCCGCTGCGCCGGACGGCGTCGGACCGCCCGACGGGGAGCGCCCGACGGATGAAGCGACGCGGGCTCCGGAGACCGCCGCCCCTCGGACGGGCACGCAACCCGGCTCCCGCAGGGTCTACCGGTCCAACGCCCTGGCCATGGAGCTGGAGGTTCTTCCCTCCGGGAGGGTCCCCACGGAGGGGTACGCACTGATAGTCGAGGCCACTGCTCGCGCGGGCGGAGATGCGGCCGAAGATCTGTTGAGCCCCGACGGTCGCGACTCCGGCGACGGCGCCGTCCGCACCGGCGGTACGATTGTGGAGCGCCGGCTGTACCTGGACGGCGAGGTCATCGAGCGGGTGGTCGAGATTAGGGACGACGAGGGCAGGATGGTGCGGGAGCGGCACTTCCAGGAGGGGTTGCCGACTCGAGAGGAGGAGTTTCTTCCGTCCGGGCTGGTTGATGTGACCAGGGAGTACGATAAGGCGGGTAAGGTCGAACGAGAGACTCGCTACGAGTACGTCGATCGCACGCTGGTGAGTCGACGGGTTCTGGGCGGCCTGGACGGCGAAGACGGCGAAGACGGCGAAG
>CAZUVX010000058.1:4914-9271 GCA_964623865.1 uncultured Spirochaetaceae bacterium
GACGGCGAAGACGGCGAAGACGGCGAAGGGACGGAGCTCGAGGAGCTCTACCGGGACACGCTGAGCTACTACCCCTCAGGGGGGATCCGTGCGCTCACGCGCGAGTGGGCGGACGGGCGCCGGCGGACGGTGCGGTACGGCGTCGTAAACGGCAACGTGTTGCAGGAGCGCTTCGACAGCGACGCCAATGGACGTCTTGTGCGATACGACGAGCGGCAACGTGCGGTCTATGAACGGGAGTGGCGGGGCTCTAGGGTTGTTCAGGAGGTACGTCACTCCTACGAGGGCGATTCGCAATCCCCCGACCGAACGGAGGAGGTCTTTCCACCGAAGAACCAACGGGTTGTCCGGACCTTCGACGACCGGGAACGAGTGCTTCGCGAGGAGGTGTATGAGAACGAGCGGCTGGTCCGGGAGGAGGAGCACACGTACGGCCCGGAGGGCCGGGCCGAGACCGTCATAACGACGCGCGGTACGGTTGAGCGCCGAACCTTCGCGTACGAGGAGGGCAGCGTCGTCGAAGAGCGAGTCTACCGCAACAACACGCTCGTGCGGGGGATCACCTACACCGACGAGCGCAGTCGGGTGGAGCGCCGATATCGCGACGGCGAAGTCTTTGCCCGCATCTACTATCGTGACGACGCCGCCGTCCGGGAGGAGATCATCCGGGACGGACGCGTCGTGGAGAGCCGGGAGCTCCAGTGATGCGCCGCTGGGTCCTCTTCGTCGCCCGCCGCCACGTCCGCACTCGTCGCCGCGAGAAAGGGAACGCCACCACCATCTTCGCGGTGCTCGGCATTGCCGCCGGCGCCATGACCCTGGTTGCGGTCCTCTCCGTCATGAACGGTTTCCAGCTCGGAACCATTGAAGACATCCTCGAAGTGGACTCTTACCATCTCAGGATCGATGCCGACGCGAAGGGCGAACGCGAGCCCTCGGAGGCTGCTGCGTCGTCCGCCCGGGGTGCAGGCGTGTCGCCGGATGTGCAAGAAACCACCGGCCCCGCCGTCGTCCCGGCGGAACCTCCAGGGTATCCTGAAGCCGTTGTGGATGCAGCGTCCCGAACGCCAGGCGTCACCGCTGCGCTTCCCTTTCTGGATCTCGAGGTTCTCGCCACGGGCTTCTTTCGGGATCTCCGGGCTATTCGGGTGCGGGCTCTTCCCCCCGACGTGGGACGGCGAGACGAGAGCTTCCGCAACGCCTTCGACATGGTCGCCGGGGTCTTCAACGTCGAGGCCGAGGGGAGTGTCGTTCTCGGGATCGAGTTGGCCCGCGCTCTCGGGGTGGCGCCGGGGGACTCCGTCGAGCTGGTCAGTCTGGAAGGGGACAATCTGGCCAGGGGAACCACGGAGGAGCTCGTCGTTACGGGAACCTTCCGCTCAGGGTATCTGGACTTCGATCAGGGGTGGGCCTTCGTGAGTCTGAGCACGGCGCGCACCGCCCTCGGGGCGGAGCGTCCCGCGACCGTCGGGGTCAAGCTGAACGACCGCTACGCCGACGCGCGGGCCGCAGCGGTTCTTGAGGAGCGCCTCGGCGGGGCTGTGGACATCACTTCATGGAGGGAGTACAACAGGTCGATTTTCGGGGCGTTGCGTCTGGAGAAGAACCTGATGACCATCCTCATTGGGCTCATCTTCCTGGTTGTGGCCGGGAACATGCTGCAGTCCCTGCGTCGGAGCGTCGTTGAGCGTGCCGAGGAGATCGCCATCCTCAAGGCCCTCGGGGCGCCGCCGCGGAGCATTCAGCTCATATTCGTCGGTGAAGGCGGCATTATCGGGCTGGTTGGCGGCGGTGCCGGCGTTCTGCTGGGCATGCTCATCGCCTACAACGTGAACGGCATCTTCCGGGCCGCCGAGGCCCTCGTGAACGGGGTGCTCCGCGGTATCGGCCGTGTGATCGGCTCGATGACCAGCGCGGACTTTACTCTCTTCTCGCCGCGGTACTTCTACATCACGGAGGTTCCGGTGGAGGTTATGGCGGCGGAAGTTGTCGGGATCTTCCTGTTCGCATTTGTGTGTGCCGCGGGCGCCGCTGTCCTGGCGTCGACGCGAGTGTCGCGGATTCGCCCCGCGGAGGTACTGAGAAACGAATGAGCGTCAAAGACAACATGAGCCGGGGCCGACCACGGCACCGGGAACCCGAAGCCGACGATGTGATCATTGCCATGGAACACGTCGCCAAGCGCTTCACCAGCGGACACGAAGAGGTGGCCGTGCTCCATGACGTTAACCTCTCCGTTCGGCCCGGGGAGGTCGTGACGATCTCCGGTGAGAGCGGCTCGGGGAAGAGCACCCTTCTGAACATCCTGGGGGGACTCGATCTGCCCAGCTCCGGGACGGTCCGCGCCGCCGGATATCGCGTTGACGAGCTCTCGGAGCATCAACTCACCCGGTACCGCAGCTCCGTTCTGGGACTGGTCTTCCAGTTCCACTACCTCCTCCGCGATTTCTCGGCGGAGGAGAACGTCATGCTTCCCGCCTTCATGGCCGGGACGCCGCGGAAGCGGGCGGTCGAACGAGCGCAGACCCTCCTGCACTCGGTCGGCCTTGCCGATCGGCGGGGGCACTTTCCCACCCAACTCTCCGGCGGCGAGCGACAGCGCGTTGCTGTGGCACGCGCCCTCGTGAACGATCCGCAGCTCATTCTTGCCGACGAGCCGACGGGCAACCTGGACGAGAGTCACTCCCACGAGGTCGAGACGATTCTCTTCGACCTGGTGCGGGACGTCGGCACAACGCTCATCCTGGTGACCCACGATCCGCGGCTCGCGGCGCGAGGGGACAGCCGGTACCGTCTGGAACACGGAGTGCTGCACGACGTATGAACCGCCTCTCGGCACTCTTTCTGGCACTGCGCTATCTCTTCGGTTCCAGGCGGTCGAGCTCGTCCCGGATCCGGTCGGCCGTATGGGGCATCGGGCTGAGCCTCATACCCCTCGTTCTGGTCCTCGAAATCTCCGACGGCATGATCCGCGGAATCACCGACCGCTTCCTGGAGACATCGACCTACCATCTTCAGGCCATTCATGTGGGTGGGGGAACACCGGAGGCGGAAGGGTCACTGCGCCGGAGAATCGAAGAGGTTCCCGGCGTCGTTCACGCGTGGCCCGAGCGGCAGGGAATCGCGTTGGCCTCGGCGTCGCGTGGCCGCGTCGGTGTAACGGTCCGCGCCGTTGCCCCGGAGATGTACGCGCAGGACCAGGGTTTTGCACGCTATCTCACCGTCGAGTCCGGCGACTTCGACCTGTCGGGGGAGCGCGGCGTCGTGATCGGGCGTGCCGTTGCCGATCGTCTGGATGTGAGGGCGGGGGACGAGCTTCGGATCCTCACCATTCGCGGCCGGGCGGGGGAGCGAGTGATTCCGCGGGTCTCGACATTCACGGTGCGCGGGGTGGTGTCGGTGGGGTATCAGGAGCTCGACCGACTGTGGGTGTTCATTTCCCATGCGGAGGGGGTACGCATCCTTCCGGATGACTCTTCCCGGGATCTTCTGGGCATCAAGATCACCTCGCCTTACGCTCTGGAGAATCCCCTCACCGCGCCGACCGGCAGCAATGAGACACGGTTGCTCCGTGGCCGGATTCGGGACGCCGCCACAGGCACCTGGCGAGTTCTTTCGTGGTACGATCTCGAGGAGTCCCGGTACGTCTCCTTCCGCACCACCAAGAGTCTGCTCGGGTTCATCATGGCGCTGATCGTGGTTGTTGCGGCGGTGAACGTCTCATCGAGTCTCGTGGTGGTGGTTCTCGAGAAGCAATCCGAGATTGCCATTCTGAAGGCGACGGGGGCACGGCCCGGGTGGGTCCGTGACGCATTTCTCTACGCCGGCCTGATCGCCGGGGCTCTCGGCGCCGCGCTGGGTGTAGCACTGGGGATACTCCTCACGATGAACATCAATCAGGTGCTTACCATCCTGGATCGCCTCGGTACGGCGGTGCAGCGCGTCGCGCTGTGGATCGCCTCCCCCTTCCTGGACGGCGGGGTTGAACCGGTCGACATTCTTCCTCGGGACTTCTATCTGGAGACGATACCGATCTCGCTGAATCCGGGGCAACTCGCTGCCGTGTGGGCTTTTGCGGCGATCGTGGCGGTGCTCGCAGCCGTCATCCCCGCGCGCCGGGCCGCCCGACTCAAGCCGCTGGAAGTCATGCGTCGCCACTGACGCCGCGTTGGGTGCTTCCGCCGCCGAGCCGGCGCGGCCGAGGGGCGAGTGCGGGTGCACCGTGGCGGGTCGGCGCGGCCGAGGGGCGAGTGCGGGTGCACCGTGGCGGGTCGGCGGGGGAGGCGGATTCGGGTTTGCCGGTGCCTCCGGCGGATGCTATATTGAGGGCGGAACGCGCCGCCGCGGCGGCGATCCG
>CAZUVX010000058.1:9371-18777 GCA_964623865.1 uncultured Spirochaetaceae bacterium
TGCCTCCGGCGGATGCTATATTGAGGGCGGAACGCGCCGCCGCGGCGGCGATCCGAAGGGCCGCGAGCCGGAGGGCGGGCGCGAGGCGGAGGACGACCGCCGTGACCGGTTCTGTTTGAGCAATCCGCGCTACGTTGATAATTGGTCAACACATCCGTACGTTTGCCTACTACACTTTAAATGGGAGGATGCGCATGTACGTCTGCAGCCGCTGCGGCAGTGATGCCGGAACAATTCGACTGGACCAGCGCCGGGGAAGCCAGGTTCGGCGCTACTGGCTGTGTGACGCATGCGCCGCCGAGTTGGGTGTGATGTCGGGGAAGCCCGCCGTTTTGCCTCGGTTTCGAGATCTCTTCTCCCATCTCTTCTTCCAACGGCAGGAGAGTGCGTGCCCGGACTGCGGCCAGACCGTCATGGAGGTCCGGAGAACCGGCCGACTCGGTTGTCCCACGTGCTATGCGACCTTCTACCAGGAGGTCGGCTCACGCGTCGGCGAGCAGATCCTTCAGCACGGTCACGTAGGCGCGTTGCCGAAGCGGTTGCGCCCGCTCCGGTGGACCTACCTCGAGCGGGAGCGCATTCGTGACCGGCTCAACGCGGCTCTCGCCGACGAGGAGTACGAGAAGGCGGCGGAGCTTCGAGACGAGATCCGTCGACGCGACGAAATACACTGGAGTAGCGACGAGTGATTGATTCCGCACTCTTCAAGCTTCCGGAGTGGTTCACCCGTGAAGGCCCGGATAACGACGTCGTGATCTCTTCGAGGGTCCGGCTGGCTCGCAACATAGATGGATTGCCGTTTGTTGCCTCCATGAATGCGCACGCCCGAGCCAAGGTCGAAAAGGAGGTCAAGACGGTGGTGGACCGGTTGAAGGAGCGTTTCACCAGGATCGACCTCCACCGCCTCTCGGACGAGCAACTGCGCATGCTCGTCGAGTCCAACACCCTTGGGCCCTCCGAAGAGAAGCGCGGTGATGTGCTATTCCTGGGGGCCGACAGGGAACTCCGGGTACACGTCAACGCCGTGGATCATCTCCGGCTGGTGGGCATGGCTCCCGGTCTTGACCTTGCGCGGATTCGGGATCGCGTCTCGACTCTCGAAGCGGTCTTTGATGACTCTCTTGCATTCGCCGTTTCACTACGGATGGGCTACTTCACTGCCGATATGCGAGATGTAGGGACTGGAATGCGCGCGACGGCACTGCTCCATCTGCCTGCCCTCGCGGAAACGGAAGGTCTCTCCGAGGCGTTCCGCGCCATTGACACCGAGGATGTGAAGTACGAGCTTTTTGCAGCGAGTGCACGTGTTTCCCTGGGAGACATGGTCCTCCTGGCGAACGGACGGGCCATGGGTCGCGACGAGGTCGAGCTCGTGGAAAAACTTGAAGGCGCGATTTCCCAGTTGGTACATTATGAACGCGAGGCGCGGGAGTCGTTGCTGGCAACGCGCGGAGAAGAGATTCGTCGCGCAGTCGACGATGCCGTCGGCTACGTCAAGTACACCGGCGCGATCGGCGGCGAAGAAGCCATTCAGCTCGTTTCCCGGCTTCGATTGGCGGCGATTGCGGGAATGATTGAAAGACCTGCCGTGCCGGACATTACGTCGTTGTTTTTCCTCTCACAGCCCTCCCTGATGGCGTACGGACGTGATGGTAACCGAAGGGGTGCGAAGGGACATACGGTGAACGAGCGGCGAGCATTGCTACTGAAACAACAGCTGGAGTCACTGCGGTGACACGGGAGGATTCCTAATGTTCAAGGGACTGACGCAACGAGCACAGAAGGTATTGACCGTACTCGCTCAGGACGAGGCAAAGCGGTTCCACTCGGACCAGCTCCTGCCTGAGCACATTGTGCTTGCCCTCCTCAAGGAAGGGGGTGGACTCGGTTACAAAGCCCTTGAGAAGGTGATGATCGATCCGGCGAAGATGCAGCTGGAGATCGAGAAGGCCATCCCCAAGAAGCGTGGCGGCTTCATTCTCGGAGACGTTCCTCCTTCCCCGCGTGGGAAGAAGGTGCTGGAGGACTCCGCCGAAGAGGCGCGAAACCTCGGACACGAGTATATCGGCACCGAGCATCTGTTGCTTGCGTGCATGCGGGAAGATGACGGGGAGACTGCGAAGTTCCTGCAGCAGCACAACATCACCATTGACACTCTGAGGGAGGTTATTGGCGAGCTCAGCGGTTCGACCGCCGGGGGGGGTGGCACCGGTACGCCGCGCCTTCCTCAACAGAAGCGCAAGGGGAGCCAGAGCTCTCAGTCGTCCAAGAAGACGACGCCGACTCTGGATGAGTTTGCCCGTGATCTGACCCAGCAGGGACGTGAAAGCAAGCTGGACACGGTGGTCGGCCGCCAGAGAGAGATCGACCGGGTCATTCAGATACTGGCGCGACGGACCAAGAACAATCCTGTGCTGATCGGTGAGCCCGGTGTGGGAAAGACGGCGATCGTCGAAGGGCTTGCCCAGAAGATTGTGGATAATACCGCCCCTGAGGTGCTGATCGGCAAGCGCGTCCTGACCCTGGACCTCGCCTCGCTGATCGCAGGAACGAAGTACCGCGGCGAGTTCGAGGAGCGTCTGAAGCGTGTGATGAAGGAGATCATCAACGCAGGCAACGTAATCCTCTTCATCGACGAGTTGCACACCATCATCGGCGCCGGTGGTGCCGAAGGTGCAATCGATGCGTCGAACATGCTCAAGCCGGCGCTCTCCCGCGGGGAGATCCAGTGTATCGGCGCCACGACGCTGAACGAGTACAAGAAGTACATCGAGAAGGACGCGGCTCTGGAGCGTCGCTTTCAGACCATTTTCGTTGAAGAACCGACGGTCGAAGAGACCATTGAGATCCTCAAGGGAATCCGTGAAAGCTACGAGGATCATCACAACGTGACATACACTCCCGGCTCGCTTGAGGTCGCGGCCCTTCTGTCGAACCGCTACGTCACCGATCGCCATCTGCCGGACAAGGCAATAGATTTGATCGATGAGGCCGGCTCGCGGAAGCGGATCCACAACAGCGTCCGCCCGACGGAGCTTGCCGACCTGGAGCGCCAGATCGAGGAGCTCAACCAGGAGAAGCTCGCCCTGGTGAACTCCCAGAACTACGAGCGCGCTGCGGCGGTTCGCGACCAGGTGCGCCGCCTCAAGGCGAAGGTCGAAGAGCTGAAGAACGAGTGGAAGGTGACGTTGAAGACGGAGCAGAACGTCGTCGACTCCGACGACATTCAGCACGTTCTGTCCGACATTACCGGTATTCCCTTGGCGCGCATTGCCCAGAGTGAGCAGGAGAAGCTGCTCCACATCGAGAAGGAGCTCCACAAGAAGGTCATCGGCCAGGACCAGGCAATTTCGGCGGTATCCTCCGCCATTAGACGCTCCCGAACCGGCCTGAGCTCGACCTCCCGGCCCATGGGTTCCTTCATCTTCCTGGGACCCACCGGTGTCGGAAAGTCGCTGCTGGCAAAGACCCTGGCGGAGTTCCTCTTCGGCAGCGAAGAGGCGCTCGTCCGGATAGACATGTCGGACTTCATGGAGAAGCACAACGTCTCCCGGCTGGTGGGTGCTCCTCCGGGCTACATTGGTTACGACGAGGGTGGCCTCCTTACCGAGAAGATCCGCCGGAAGCCCTACAGCGTCATTCTTCTGGATGAGATCGAGAAGGCACACCCCGACGTCTTCAACATCCTTCTCCAGGTGCTCGAAGAGGGGCAACTCCAGGACAACCTGGGACACACCGTTTCGTTCCGGAACACCGTCATGATCATGACGTCCAACGCCGGCGCCCGGGAGATCTCCCGGGAATCCATGGTCGGTTTCCAGACGGCGGAGGGCCTGATGGACTACAAGGAGATCAAGTCCTCGGCCATGAACGAGCTTCGCCGGCTCTTCCGGCCGGAGTTCCTGAACCGTGTGGATGAGACGGTGGTCTTCCACAGCCTCACCGAGGACGAGGTGCGGCGCATCCTGGATATCCTCCTTGCGGAGGTGCAGATGCGTCTGGCGGAGAAGGAGATCGTCCTGGAGGTGACCAAGAAGGCCAAGGAGCACATTATCCAAAGCGGCTTCGACGTGAAGTTCGGTGCGCGTCCGTTGCGCCGGACCATCCAGAAGGAGATCGAGGATCCGCTGTCCATGGAGGTGCTTCGCGGTCGCTTCGGCGAGGGAAGCCACATTGTGGTGTCTCTGCGGAGCGGGAAGATCAGCTTCCGGAACAAGGCGTCGAAGAAGCAGAAGAAGGAAGAGCAGCTGCCCGTCGCGACGGGCTGAGGCTCACCGCTTTCGTACCGGTAGATTCCGGAAAGGGTTCGAGAAGGCAGGAGGGTTCGAGAAGGCAGGAGGTCCTGCGCCGTCAGCGCGGGTCACCTTCCCACGGCAGTTTCCCCCCGAGCGCCTGCAGGACGTAGACCATGACTGCAACGACGCCCCGCGCATCCCGCGGGGCGTCTTCACGTATGGACCGGGCGTAGCCGTGATAGCTCACCGTGACGGCGCTCTCCGAGGCGAGGAGGGTCATCAGGCGCCGCACCGCCGCGGCGTCCGTTACAAGCGCTTCCTCCAGACGTTCGCTGCCGGTGCTCACGCGCCGCACCTCCGGAAGAGTAATCTGAGTCGATGTCGACTGCGTCGACAACTCGACCCCGCGAAGGTAGAGGGGCGGATCGGAAGCGGAGTAGCGCACCTTCACCAGCACGGCCGGCTCCGGGTCACCGCCGTCGCGCACGATCGGCGCAACAATGGAGGCATCCGTGGCTGCGACGGTGGGCAGGTACGTTCTGCGACGATCCGTCGTGACGGAGATGCGGCTATCCTCAGGAAGGGGCCGGGCACCGGCAATGAAGCTGCTCTCCAGGCGATCGACGAGAAGGAAACCGCCGAGTATCCGTGTCGGCTGCGCGGGGGTGCCCCCTGCGGACTGAGAACGATCCGCCTCTCGGGTGCGCGGTGTGCCGGCGGGCAGCTCCCCGAGGGGACGGGTGGGCGCGCCCGGTTCCGGGCGCTCCGGCTCCGGGCCCTCCGGCTCCGGACGGTGCGGTGCAGCCTCCCTTTGCGGCGGCTCGGGTGAAGGTGCGTCGGCCCCGGCTCCCCTCCCCAGGGACTCGAGGAGGCGCTGCAGGAAGCGTTGGTCCTCCGCCAGCTCCCGGAGGGACTCCACCTCGATCAGGAGAGACTCGATTTCCGCAAGCGCATCTTCCGGGGAGCTCGACCCGGTGACATCGACGATCGCGTCGAGGTTCGCCTGAAGACGCGCGTTCTCCCCCTCGAGGCGGCCAACGCGTTCCTGAAGCGCGTCCTGTCCTGCGCGGAGCTCTTCGACCTCCCCGGCGAGGGCTTCCGACCGCTCGGTGGCAGCCGCGAGGTCGCTTCGGAGCCGGGCGATTCTGGCCTGGAGCTCCGCGGGATCCGGCGACTCCTCCTCCGAAGAGGCCGTGGTGCCGCAGGCGACAAGAAGCAGCAGGAGCAGAAGAGCCGTAAGCATCGGTACCAGAGTAGAAAAAGGTGCTCGTAAGGTGCGCACACGTTTAGAATCGGCCAAACGGCGGAGGTACTCCAGTGTCGGCGGGGACGAAAACCTCTGGTGCTCCCCGGGAAAATCGGCTAAATTCATACACGGATAGTAACTGGGAGTCTCATGGGTACAAAACAGCGAACTCACACCTACGACGAGAGTAAGGTCAAGACGTTATCGTCCCTGGAGCACATTCGTCTGCGGACGGGAATGTACATCGGCCGCCTCGGCGACGGCAGCAATCTGGACGACGGGATCTACATCCTCCTGAAGGAAGTCGTCGACAACAGTGTGGATGAGTTTATCATGGGGCACGGCGACACCATTCGGATTCAGCTGAACAACGGCAAGGTGATCGTCCGCGACTACGGGCGAGGGATTCCGCTGGGCAAGGTGATCGACTGTGTGTCGACCATCAATACCGGCGCCAAATACAACGACGAGGTGTTCCAGTTCAGCGTGGGTCTGAACGGCGTCGGCACGAAGGCGGTGAACGCCCTCTCCTCGCACTTTCGGGTTGTCTCCTTCCGGGAGAAGAGCTACTTCGAGGCGGTCTTCTCCCAGGGGGAGTTGCAGAAGCAGCGCAAAGGGAAAACCACCAAGGAGCCCAACGGCACCTACGTGGAGTTCATTCCCGACGGCGAGATCTTCGGGGAGTACGACTTCAACGAGGAGTTCATTGAGCAGCGCCTCTGGAACTACGCCTACCTGAACAGCGGCCTGACCCTCTACCTCGGCAAGAAGAAGTTTCACTCGAAGAACGGCCTGTACGACCTTCTCTACTCCGAAGTCGGCGACGACACCATATATCCCATCGCCCACCACAAGGGGCAGCACCTCGAGTTCGCCGTCACCAGCACCAACAACTACGGAGAGACCTACTTCTCCTTCGTGAACGGCCAGTACACCTCCGACGGCGGGACCCATCAAAGCGCCTTCCGGGAGGGCCTTCTCAAGGGGGTGAACGAGTACTTCAAGAAGAACTACTCCGGGGTCGATGTCAGAGAGGGCATGGCCGGCGCGGTGTCGGTGAAGCTGCTCACTCCCATCTTCGAGAGTCAGACCAAGAACAAGCTCGGCAACACCGAGATCCGAAGCTGGATCGTGAATGATGTGCGCTCCGCCATTGTCGACTTTCTCCACAAGAATCAGGGCGCCGCGAAGAAACTCGAACAGAAGATTGCCCACAATGAGAAGCTCCGCAAAGAGCTCAATGCGGTGAAGAAGGAGGCGAAGGAGGCGGCCAAGCGGATCGCCCTGAAGATCCCCAACCTCAAGGACTGTAAGTACCACCGCGGGGACAAGCGCGGCGAGGAGTCGACCATCTTCATTACCGAGGGGCAGTCCGCAAGCGGCTCCATGGTCTCGAGCCGCGACCCCTACACCCAGGCGATCTTCTCCCTCCGGGGGAAGCCGCAGAACATGTACGCCCGGAAGCGCGCCGACATCTACCGCAACGAGGAGCTCTACAACATGATGATGGCCCTCGGCATTGAGAACGACGTCGAGGAGCTCCGGTACGAGCGCATTGTGATTGCGACGGATGCCGATCACGACGGCTTCCACATCCGCAACCTTCTGCTCACCTTCTTCCTCACCTTCTTCGAGGAGCTCGTCGTCTCCGGGCGGGTTTACATTCTGGAAACCCCGCTCTTCCGGGTTCGGAACAAGAGGGAGACCGTCTACTGCTACAACAACACCGAGCGGGAGGAGGCGGTGAACCGTCTGTCCAACCCGGAGGTGACGCGCTTCAAGGGCCTCGGCGAAATCTCTCCGAGTGAGTTCGGCCGCTTCATCGGCGAGAACATGCGGCTGGTCGGGGTCAACGTGAAGTCCATCAAGCAGATCGAGGAGACGCTCGGCTTCTACATGGGAAAGAACACGCCGGACCGGAGGAACTACATCATGGAGAACCTCATCTGATGGCGTACGCGAAGACCGTCTTCAACAAGAACTTCCTGGAGTACGCCTCCTACGTCATCAAGGACCGCGCCATTCCCCACGTGGACGACGGCCTCAAGCCGGTGCAGCGGCGCATTCTCCACTCCCTCTTCGAGATGGACGACGGCAAGTTCCACAAGGTGGCCAACGTCGTGGGACACGCCATGCGCTACCATCCGCATGGGGATGCTTCCATCTACTCCGCCCTGGTGGTCCTGGCGAACAAGGACCTCCTCATCGACAAGCAGGGGAACTTCGGCAACGTCCTCACCGGTGACGAGGCCTCCGCAAGCCGGTACATCGAGTGTCGGGTCACGCCCCTTGCCAGGGAGCTCCTCTACGATCCGCAGATCACCGACTACGAGGACTCCTACGACGGTCGTAACAGGGAGCCCATTGTCTTTCCGGCGAAGGTTCCTCTTGTTCTGGTCCACGGCGCCGAAGGCATTGCCGTCGGCATGTCCACCAAGATCCTGCCCCACAACTTCGCCGAGGTGCTTCATGCCATGGCTTCGGCACTTCGCGGTGAGAGGGTGCAGTTGTACCCCGACTTCCAGCACGGCGGACTCATTGACGTCAAAGAGTACAACGACGGTCGCGGCAAGGTGTTGGTCCGTGCAAAGCTGGATACCAAGGATCCCAAACGGATCGTGATTCGCGAGCTTCCCTTCGGCTCCACCACGGAGAGTATCATTGCCTCCATTGAGGCGGCGGCGAAGCGCGGGAAGCTGAAGATCCAGAGCATATACGACTACACCGGCGAAGAGGTGGAGATCGAGATCAAGCTGGCCCGGGGGGTGCATTCACAGGAGGTCGTGGACGCCCTCTACGCGTTTACCGACTGCGAGACTTCCATCTCGGTCAACCCGCTGGTGATCAAGGACAACCGCCCCTTCATCATGTCGGTGACGGAGATCATTGAGTATCACGCTCAGCGACTGGTCGAGATCCTCAAGCGCGAGCTCGAGCTGGAGCGGCACAACCTGAAGGAGAACCTCCAGGCGCGCACCCTGGAGCGCATCTTCGTGGAGGAGCGGATCTACAAGCGCATTGAGGAGATGGAGACGCAGGAGGCCGTGGTCGAGGCGGTCTTCACCGGCTTCGAGCCCTTCACGAAGGAGCTCCCCCGGCCGCTCACGGAGGAGGACGTCGAGCGCCTCCTGAAGATCCCGATCCGGAGAATCTCCCTCTACGACATCAACAAGGCGCGGGAGGAGATGCGCCGGATCGAGGCGCGTCTCAAGGAGATCGCGAAGCACCTCAAGAACATCACGGGCTACACAATCGGCTACCTGGAGACTCTTGCGGAGAGGCACGGCGACAGCTACCCGCGGCGCACGGTGGTCGAGTCCTTCGAGAAGGTCGATGTTCGCGAAGCCGCCGACCGCAACCTCGCCTTGCGCTACGACGAGCGCAGCGGCTACCTTGGCTACGGTGTGCAGTCCGGGCGCGTCCTCTTCTACGTCTCCCCGTACGACCGCATCGTTGTGGTGCGCAAGGGCGGCACCTACTCCGCCGTCGATGTGCCGGAAAAGCTCTTCGTCGACAAGGGGATGCACTACTGCGGCTTTGCCGACAAGGACGAGATCTCCAAGGAGGTCTTCTCAGTCCTCTACAGGAACGACAAGGATCAAACCTATCTCAAGCGCTGCCGGATTGAGCAGTTTATCCTGGGCCGCGCCTACGACCTCGTGCCCGAAGGGGGCAAGCTTCTGGACGTCACCACCGATGAGAAGGCCGTGGCGGTCCTGGACTACGACCCCAACCGTCGCTACCGCGTCCTGGAGGAGGAGTTCCCCGTCGCGGACTACCAGATCAAGGGCGTCCGCTCCCAGGGCGTGAAGCTCACCGACAAGGTTCTCAAGAAGGCGCGGCTGGGGCGGCCGCGGAAGAAGTAGCCGAGGCTACGTACCGGGGGAAGTGGGGCGCGCGGGGATCAATTGCCGGTGTCGAACCG
>CAZUVX010000059.1:0-18650 GCA_964623865.1 uncultured Spirochaetaceae bacterium
TCGCACCGCGGCCGCCCCGCGCCGCTCTAGAGCGTAACCTCCTGCGGCGCGAACTTCATGAGAGCGAAGGTGACGTCGTCGTTGAGATGGTGCTGCCCTCGAAAGGTGTTGAAGTCCCGAAGCAGTGTGTCCCCTGTGCTCTCCACGGGCATCCGTGCGTTCTTTCGCACGATCGCGGCGACGCGCTCAATGGAGTAGACTTCCCCCGCGTTGTTGTCCTGTTCGAGCATACCGTCCGTGAGCAGCACGAGCATATCGTTGCGGTCGGGGCGGATGGTGTCGAAACGGGGCTCCACCTCCGGCACAATGCCGATCGGCAGGTTGTTGGCCGAGTTCTTCACGCGAAAGAATTTCCGGTCTCTGTGGAGGAAGAGGTGAGAGTGCCCCATGTCGCAGATCATGAGCTCGCCGGTTTCCTCGTTGTAGTCCACGAACACTCCCGTGACGAACTTCTCGGATTCGAAGGTTCGCACGATGTAGTCGTTCAACCGTCGGACGAAGGTCGTAAGCCCTTGCTGGAAGTCGAAGATGCTCATCATTCCCCAGATCACCGAGGTGACAATGGAGGCCGAGACGCCCTTCCCCGCGACATCGCAGAACGCCAGTACCCAGTTGCTGTCGTTGTACTTTCGAATGTCGTAGAAGTCGCCGCCGACCCCCTTGGCCTTGTGGGATGCCGCCATGAACTCGAAGGAGCGACCGACCTGAAGCTCACGCTCGCGGACGATCCGGCTCTGGAGCTTGCGTGCGAGGGCAATGTCGTTCTGCGTCATCTCCGAGAGATAGACCAGCATGTCCTGGGTAGAGAAGATACCGCAGAACCGTCCCGCCGCATCGGTCAGCACGAAGTAGTGGATCCCGGGCTTCTTCATCTCGGCAGTGATTTCATCGGCGACGGTGAAGAGGTTCAGATCGGCGTCGTAGGTGCGGGCGTGGGTCATGACCTCCCGGACCGGACGGTTCCTGAATACATCGCGGGCGTAGGGGCGGACCATGGTGTTGAAGAGGTCGTCCCTCACGACCATGCCGACCACCCTGTCCTCGTGGTCGACGACGCCGACCGCCTGTACGTCCTTGCTCATTCGGAGGCTGTCGGCAAGGAGATGGATCATCTCCTCTTCCCGGACGTAGCACAGGTCCGACGCCAGCATGGCAATGGCCTGGTTCCGTATCTTCGGGGGCTCGTAGTAGCGGAGGACGTCCTTCTCTTCACGAATCGTGTAGGTATCACCCATTCTATCGCTCCTGGGTCTCCCATACCGCGCGGGTGTTAGCTGAGTATGAGCATCAGGGGCCGATGTTACCGGTCACTGCCACACCATCTCGGACCGACCTTTCGAGCAGGTCGAAGGCGTGGTCGACGACTGGGGGAAGCGTGCTCTCTTCCTCCGGGGTGAACGCGCCGAGGACGTGACTCGAGAGGCTTCCGTGGCGGGGGCGGGAGACGCCGATCCGGAGGCGGAAGAAGTCGCGCGTTCCCAGCCGTTCCGCCACGGACTTCAGGCCGTTGTTGCCGCCGAGCCCCCCGCCGAACTTCATGGCGACCGCACCGAAGTCGAGCTCCGTGTCGTCATGGACGACGATGATCTGCGCATCCGGGATCCGGAAGTACCGGGCACAGGGTTGGACGCTCTCTCCGCTCTTGTTCATGTAGGTTTCAGGGACCAGCAGAATGGCCGTCCCCGGCTGCGCCGCGTTTCCGGCCGCCGCTCCGGAACCCAGGGTCACCTGGGCGAAGCGGCCGCGGAACTTCTGTTGCCACCTCGGCATCCAGTACCGCCGGACCGGCTCCAGGAGCCGCCACGCCACGTTGTGCCTCGTCTTCTCGTACTGCTTCCCGGGGTTCCCCAGGAACGCCACCAGGTATGTCACGCTGCAACTCCTCTGATCCTCCGCCTGTGCGGCGTTTGAAAAGCGCGGGGCCATTGACTATATTGGTCCCGGCCCGGGGTCGCTGTCGACCCTTCCGAGCCGACCAACCTCGGAGGAGCAATCATGGCAACCAACGTGCGCCTGTTCACTTCCGATAGTCATAATCCCTGGTTCAATCTGGCAACGGAAGACTGGATCTTCCGTGACATGGATTCCTCATACCGCATCATGTTCCTCTGGCGCAACAGCGACACCGTCGTAATCGGGCGCCACCAGAACCCCTGGAAGGAGTGCAACCTGGAGAAGATGGAGGAGGACGATGTCTTCCTGGCGCGCCGTCAGAGCGGTGGGGGCGCCGTCTATCAGGATCT
Organism: uncultured Spirochaetaceae bacterium; assembly: GCA_964623865.1. Lineage (GTDB taxonomy): Bacteria > Spirochaetota > Spirochaetia > DSM-27196 > PWMO01 > CAYFQV01. The sequence goes on from CAZUVX010000059.1 coordinate 2,244, forward strand.
GGGCAACACCAACTTCACCTTCATGACGAGCACCGAGCAGTACGACCAGGAGGAGAACTTCTCCATCATCATTGAGGCGCTCTCCGACTTCGGCATCTCCGCGGAGCGGTCCGGGCGCAACGACATCCTCGTAGACGGGCGCAAGGTCTCGGGAAGCGCCTTCAAGCACCGGAAGGACCGCTCCTTCCATCACGGCACCCTCCTCATCAACGCCGACCTGGGGCGCCTCATCGATTACCTCAGCCCCTCCAGGAAGAAGCTCATGAGCAAGGGCATCGATTCGGTGCGTTCCCGGGTCGCCAACCTCACGGAGTTCAATCCCGACCTGACCCACGAGAAGCTGCAGGAGCGCATCTTCGCCCGCTTCCTCGAGCGCTACAACGCGATCGCCGAGGTGGAGCACCTGAGCCGGGAACGTCTCGAGGAGATCCCCTCCCTCAAGACGCACTACGAGGAGCTCAAGGACTGGAACTGGCGCTTCGGCAAGACCCCGGACTTCTCTCACCACCTCTACAACCGCTTCGACTGGGGAGAGATGGATGTTCACATCAACACAAAGCGCGGAGAGATCGAGGAAGTGAAGATCTTCTCCGACGTCCTCTACCCAGACTTCGTGGATGAGCTCGAGGAGCGAATGGTCGGTGTCCGCTATGATGGCGCCGCCCTCGCGGACTTCTTCCGGGAGAGCGCGGGTGAGCTCTCGAATTGGTCGGACATGACCAGGGAGTTCGGGGAATGGCTCACATCGGAGATATAGCCGGCCGAGACTGAACGTGTGTGACTTATCAGAGGAGAGACCCATACACCACCGCGCCGACGGGCGCGGGGCAGGAGGCAGCATGAGCATCCACATTGGCGCGGAGAAGGGAGACATTGCCGAGGCGGTCCTTCTTCCCGGAGACCCCCTTCGGGCGAAGTACGTCGCGGAGAACTACCTTGAAGAGGCGAAACTCTACAACGACGTACGCGGCATGTTGGGGTACACCGGCACCTACAGGGGCAAGCGCGTCTCGGTTCAGGGTACCGGCATGGGCATTCCGAGCCACCTCATATACGTAAACGAGCTGATCGCGCAGTACGGGGCGAAGAAGCTCATCCGCATCGGCTCCGCCGGCTCGCTCCAGGAGCGCGTTCGCATGCGAGAGCTCGTCTTCGCCATGTCGGCGAGCACGGACTCCCACGTAAACAGACTGCGCTTCGGCGGCGCCGACTTCGCTGCAACGGCGGACCCGAGCCTCTTCCTTGCCGCATGTCGGACTGCCGAGGAGCGCGGCTTGACCTATCACGCCGGGAACATCCTGTCGTCCGACCAGTTCTATCACGACGATCCCGACCAGTGGAGACAGTGGGCCGCCTTCGGCGTTCTGGCCGTGGAGATGGAGGCAAACGGGCTCTACACCCTCGCCGCCAAGTTCGGCGTTCAGGCACTGGCAATCCTCACGGTGAGCGACAGTCTGGTGACCAAGGAGGAGCTCTCCTCCGAGGACCGACAGAAGTCCTTCACCGAGATGATGGAGATCGCCCTGGATATCGTGTAGATTGCCGCGCGGCGGCGCTGACGACGCCCAACCGGCCGGTGCCGCCCCCATATCACACCTAAGGAGGAATCATGGAGTATCGACGACTCGGAAAATCAGGCTTGAAGGTCAGCGCCCTCTCTTTCGGCTCATGGGTGACCTTCTCCAACCAGGTCGATGTGAGCCTTGCGAAGAAGCTCATGCATACCGCCTACGACGCCGGCGTCAACTTCTTCGACAACGCCGAGGCTTACGCCGGCGGCGAGTCCGAGAAGATCATGGGCCGGGTGTTGAAGGACGCCGGCTGGCGGCGGGACTCCTACATCGTTTCCAGCAAGGTCTTCTTCGGATCGACGAAGGAGCGACTTCCCAACCAGACCGGCCTGAGCCGGAAGCACGTCTTCGAGGCGTGTCACCAGGCGCTCGATCGCCTGCAGGTTGAGTACCTGGACCTCTACTTCTGCCACCGCCCCGACGAGGAGACGCCGATCGAGGAGACCGTTTTCGCCATGAACGACCTGATTCGTCAGGGAAAGGTCTTCTACTGGGGAACCTCGGAGTGGTCCGCGCAGCAGATCATGGAGGCGTACGCGGTGGCGCGGCAGTACAACCTCATTCCTCCCACCATGGAGCAACCACAGTACAACATGCTCCACCGGGAGCGCTTCGAAGAGGAGTATCGGCGCCTCTACCGAGAGATCGGCCTCGGCACCACCGTCTGGTCGCCCCTCGCGTCGGGCCTCCTCACCGGCAAGTACAACGACGGCATCCCCGAGGACTCCCGGCTCACCCTGCCGGGCTACGAGTTTCTCCGGGACATGCTCCTCGGTGACAATGCGGAGAAGAACATCGCCACGATCCGCGCCCTCGGCGACGTTGCCGGCGATCTCGGGGTGACCATGGCCAGGATGGCCCTCGCCTGGGTTCTCAAGAACCCGAACGTGAGCACCGTCATCCTGGGCGCCTCACGGGTCGAGCAGCTCCAGGAGAATCTGGGCGCGCTGGAGGTCGTCGACAAGCTTACCGACGAGGTCATGGAACGAATCGAGGGGATTCTCTCCCGGAAGTAATCAGAGCCGGGTCGATGCCGACGGCCCGCCGTCGCGGGCGTTCCGAGTCCGCAGCCGACCGGCCCGATCCCCCGGGGGCGCGCCCTCCGGGCCCCGCTTCCGGGGGTTCCGCCTTCCCGGGGCGCGCCCTCCGGGCCCGCGTCCGGGGGTCCGCCTTCCGGGGGTCCCGGCTTCTCGGGGGTCCCCGGTTACGTCAGAAACAGCAGGGAGACGCCCGCGACAGCCACCAGCGCTGCAGCGACCTCCAGGACGCGGATGCGCTCCTTGAAGATGATCGCCGCGGGTGGGATGATCAGGACCGGCACCAGCGCCATGATGGTGGAGGCAATGCCGGAGGTGGTGTTCTGCACAGCCAGGAGGCTCAGACTCACCCCCAGGAAGGGGCCGAAGAAGGCGCCCAGGGAGATGCGCCGCATGGCCGGCCCGTTTCGCAGCGCCTCCCCGACCTTGTGCCACCGGCGCAGCACCGTAAAGAGAATCGAAAAGCCGATTATTCCCGCAATTCCGCGGATCTGAGTCGCCGCAAAGGCGTTGTAGTCGCCAACCCCGTGGCGGCTCAACACCAGCCCGCCGGCCTGACCCACTGCGCCGCCGAGGGCGAAGAGCGCCCCGAGGACGGAGTGCTTCATCGTCGGTGCGCGGCGTCGCCGTGCCGCCCCTGCGGGGTGGACCGCCGTCTTCCCGGAGACGGAGGTGGCCACATCATCCGCGGAGCCCGCAGCGATGAGCTCCTCCCGTTTCTGCCGCTGCCCCACGACGGCGGCAATACCCCCGGTGGTCAAGGCGATCCCCAGCAACTCCGTGAGTGACAGCACCTCTCCCAGGGCGAGCCAGCCCAGGAAGGCGGTGATCGGCGGCACCGCCGAGAAGACCAGCATGGCAATGCGCGCCCCAATCAGCACAAAGGCCCGAAACAGAAAGAGATCCCCAATGACGAAGCCCACCAACCCCGAAAGCGAGAGCCAGAGCCAGGCGTGAGAGCCCGCATCAACGGGGAGGGCGACGCCGCGAAAGATCAGAGAGTAGATGGTGAGCAGCCCGAAGGCGATCCACAGCCGGATCAGGTTCACCGACAGCGAACCGACCCGCTTGCCGGCGCTCTCGAACGAAAGCGCAGTGATAGTCCAGCACATCGCCGTTCCCAGGGCGGCGAGCTCACCGAGATTGCCCATGGTGCCTCCTCGGCGACACGGTAGCCCGTCTCGGCCGATGTGGTATAGTGCCGGCCATGGCCCAACGCACACAGGGGCGCCGAAATGGGTAGGCGCATAGACTGGACAAGAGAGCACGTATGGATTCTCGGGGCGAGCTCGGGTATTGGACGGGCACTGGCGGAGGCGCTTGCCGGGCGCGGCGCGAGTCTCACCCTGAGCGCCCGGGAGAGCGACCGCTTCCGGGCCGTCGTCGACACCTGCGCCACGGAGGGCGGCGGAAGCGGGGTGACCGTCACCGCCGAGCCGGTGGACCTTGCCGATCCGGCCGAGGCGCGCCGAGTGGCGGAGAACGTCGCCGCCCGGCAGGAGCGACCGGTGACCACCGTGATATACGCCGCCGGGGTGAGCCAGCGCGCCTTGCTTCTGGAGATGTCGGAAGAGGTCGTCGATCGCGTTGTCAACGTTAACTTCCGAAGCGCCGTTGCCGTGGCGCGCATCCTTGGGCCGCGGATGCAGGCGGCCGGATCGGGCCGGCTGGTGTTCCTCTCGAGCCTGGCGGCGTACGCGCCGACGCCCTTTCGCGGCGTGTACAGCGCGTCCAAGAGCGCCCTCGGTGTGACCGCCGCAACCCTCCGGGCGGAGCTTGCCCCAAGCGGCGTGGATGTGACCCTGGTTGTCCCCGGCTTCGTGCGGACAGCCATCTCGGAGAGGGCACTGCGCGCCGACGGGGCGGTGCACGGAATCATCGATCCAAATCAAGCTTCCGGCATGGACCCGGGCGAGTGCGCGCGGCGCATTCTTCACGGGATCGAGCGTGGAGTTGGGGAGTTCTCGGTTGCCATGGGATTCAAGGGGCGCCTGGCTCTTCTCATGGGACGCCTGGCGCCGCGACTGCAGAAGCGGCTTCTGGCGCGCATTCCCACCTCGGCGGAGAGCCGTTCCTGACGGGGGCGCGACCGCCGCGGGACGGGATTTCGGGACATCAACAATTCCCGCACCAGTTCATCGTGGTTGCGGCGGGGCACGAGAGATCGTTATACTTATATCGGTTTGGTAATCAATTCACCGTCATTTCGCCACACACAGCGGAAAGGGTAGTCCGACACTGTGAATGACTCTCTACACGTCGTCGTTATCGGCGGGGGCGGCACCGGCGCCGCAATCGCTCTCGACCTGGTCAAGCGTGGGTTCACCGTCGACCTCTTCGAGCGAGGGGAGCTCACCTCGGGAACCACGGGGCGCCACCACGGACAGCTGCACTCCGGGGCGCGCTACGCGGTGGGCGACCGGGAGATCGCCCGGGAGTGCATGGAGGAGACAACCATCCTCCGGCGCATTGCTCCGCAGTCCATGGAGTCCAACTACGGCCTCTTCATCACCCTCACCGAGGAGGACGAGGCCTTCGAGCCGACCTTCCTGGAGGCGTGCGAAGAGTCGGGGATTCCGACGCGCCGCATTTCCGGGGATGAGGCGCGGAGGCTCGAGCCGCGGATCTCTCCGGAGGTGCGGAAGGCCGTGGTGGTACCGGACGGAACGCTGGACGCGTGGCGCCTTCCCCTGCAGTTCTTCGCCACCGCCCGGCGCATGGGTGCGCGGATCCACGCCTTCACGCCGGTCGTGGAGATTATCCGGCGGAACGGCGCGGTAACCGGCGTCGTCGTCGAGGAGCTCCCGGACCGGCGCAGCCGGAAGGTGGAAGCGGACTTTGTAGTAAGCGCTACCGGCGCCTGGGCTTCGGAGGTCGCGGCGGTCGGGGGGGTGCACATTCCGGTCACCCCCGCGCCCGGGACCATGGTTGCCGTGCGTGGACGCCCGGCGAACATGGTGATCAGCCACCTCCATGAAGCGGGAGACGGCGACATCATTGTGCCTCAGCGGGGGCTGTCCATAATCGGCTCGACCCAGTGGATCACCGACCGTCCCGACGAGGCGGCCACGCCGGACGAGGACATTGATTTCCTTCTCGGGCACGCCGACCGGCTCATACCGGGTTTCTCCGGCTTGCCCTTCCACGCGGCGTGGACGGCGGTGCGCCCCCTTTCCGGGGAAGCTCATGAGAACACCCGCAGATTGAGCCGCGACTTTGATTGCATTGACCACGACGTGACCGACGGCGTCTCCGGCCTGGTGAGCGTAACCGGGGGGAAGGCGACGGTACTTCGGGCCATGGCGGAAACGACGGTGGATCTGATCTGCCGGAAGGTCGGCGTGGACGCGCAGTGTACCACCGCCGACGAGCCGCTCCTGTCGCACCGCGCCTACTTCACGCCCTGAGCGGGCGGACTTGGAGGAGTGTATGAAGACCGAACGCACCATCCGGGTTCGCCGGGGCACCCCCGGGAACCCTTCATACGATACGTTCACCGTGCCGACCAGGCGCCGCACGACCGTGCTGGACGGTCTGGAGTACATCCATGCGCGCCTCGACGAGACACTGCTGTACCGCCACTCCTGTCACCACGGTTCCTGCGGAACATGCGGCATGCTCGTCAACGGCGAGCAGCGCCTGGCGTGTCTGACCGGCATTGAGGAGACGGCGGCGCGGGGCGGGAGAGCCGAGGCCGGGGACGCCGCGGAGGCGGAGGGCGTGGACGTGGTCCTGGAGCCTCTCGATGCCTTCGCCCACCTCCGCGATCTCGCCGTGGACCCCACGGGCTTCTTCAACCGCTATCCGGAAGGGGCGACCTACCTGCGCGGTTCGGATGCGAACAAGGATGCGCCGGTTGCGGAGGAGGTCCTCGCCGAGGGGCATGAGGGTTGGGAGCGTTTCGAGAACTGCATTGAGTGCGGGCTCTGTGTGTCTGCATGCCCGGTGACTCAGGCTTTCGTGGGGCCGGCGACGCTTGCGGCGTTTCACCGCGAGCTGAAGAACCGGCCCGAGCGGCGAGAGGAGATCCTGGGTCTGGTGGACCAGCGTGACGGGGTGTGGGCGTGCCGACGCGCCCTGAACTGCAGCCGCGTGTGTCCGACGAAGGTGTACCCGGCCAAACACATCGCCATGTTGCAGCGGGAGATCGAGCAATCGCGGGAGTAGCGGTGGGTTGCCGTTCGCCCGCCGGGCGGCGAGACGGAGGCGACGCTCGGGCGGCGAGCCCCCCCTCCGGCGGTCACGCCGCGCGAGGTGCTGTTACAGCTTGTCTATCAGCATTGAGCACTTGCCCGACGGAATCGGCAAGGTCTTCTTCTTGTGGCGCAGCACGTCAATGGTGAAGTAGTACAGCTTCTCGGACTCCAGCCGGATTTCCCAGCCGCGTCCCGACTTGTTGCTCAGAATCGTAATCAGATTGCGCTTGAGCGACAGATTCTCGATTCCCATGATCTCCAGGGTCGGGACGATCCAGTCCACGGTCTTCCGGGGCAGACTGATGTAGAGCCCCAGAACGTTCTCGATCATCAACGCCACCGATGAGAGGGCGGTGTAGATGACGAAGAGCGGTCGGGGAAAGTCGTCGCGCTCGGGCCACTCTGCCGGGCCGTCCCGGGTGGGCTTGTACGCCTCCCAGACATTGCCGCGCTCCTTCCCTTCCGGGTGAAGAGTGTCGAGCATGTAGTACATGTGCCGGATGGCGCACTCCCGGGCGAGCTCGTAGGCGGCGTACTTCTCCAGCCCCTTGATCACCATGAAGGTGAAGGGCGGGTAGACCGAGCCGCAAAACCCGTGACCCTCTTCGGAAAACGCCGGCTCGTTGGCCGCAAGGGAGGGAAAGGGGTTCTCGGTACCGAAAGTTTCGGGATCACGCACGTGCTCCAGGAGGCGTTCGAACTTCGCCTCGTTGGGTAGCTCCGCGAGGAGCGGCCAGAAGGAGGCGATGGTCTTCACCCGGAGCTGCTCCTTGTTCTCGTCCAGGTCGAAGTAGAGCCCCTCATCCTCGTTCCACATGAGGGAGTTGATCCGCGTCTTCAGGGAGAAATACTGTCGCTTGTACCGGAAGCTCAGTTCCTTGTCGTTGAGGATGTCTGCGAGCTCCGACATGTACAGGGCGTTGATGGCCTGCTGGGTGTTGAAGTCCACCGGGTAGAAGGTGCCCTCACGCGGACTGTTTTCCATCTTCGTGGCGGCAAGGGGCACGGCGTAGAGGCCGGTCTCATCTTTGAAGGTGGTTTCCAGCCACTCCCAGTACTTCTCCAGAATCGGCAAGACGTCTCTGATCCGCTTCTTGTTCCCCACTTTGTGGTAGAGGTTGTGTTCCGCCCAGGCGAAGAGCGGCGGGTTCACCCCCTCGGGATTGTCGTCGGAGAAGACCGGCTTGCCGTCGGAGATACGATAGTCACCGCGAATCGCGCCGGATTCCTCCTGTTTGGAGTAGAAGTTGTCCAGCTGCGGCGCAGCCGGAAAGATGCGGTTGCTGTAGACCAGGTAGAAGGTAGAGAAGATGGCTTCGAACTGGTTGATGGTCCTGCTCTCGGGGTAGTTGATGAAGCGCGGCTGGAGCTTGTTCCTTTCCGTCCCCTTCACCACACCGTCTTGAATCCACGCCCAAGTCTGATCGTAGATGTCCACGAAGTCTTGATCGTAGAAGTGAATGGCGGGGAACTCTTTTTTTACCAACGTCTGCCTCGTCATGGTTTCCGCTTGTTCAGTCCGGTTATTCAGGTAGTGTAGCATGTCATGGGGGGGCGTCAAATCTCGAACTCCCGCCATGAATATAAATACACTGTTGGTTTGTCGGAGGAAGATACGCTGCCCCGGCGGACGCGTCAAATTCAGGGCGACTCGCCGGGGCCGAACTTGACACTCCATGTGGCAATTGCAATAGTCGCCGATATGGAGCCGGAGGAACTCCGTCGAACAGCAGGTCTTGCCCAGCTCTCACTCAGCGACGAGGAGCTCGCCGCTCTTGCCGCGGCGGCCGAGGAAGTTCTGGAGTTCTTCGCCGTCTTGCAAGAGGTCGATGTTCACGAGGGCGAAGCCGAGGAGGCCGTTTCTTCAACGCTCCTCAGGGCGGACTGTGTCTCACAGCGCCTCTCCCCGGACGAGTTGCTGGACGCGGCACCCGAGGTCGAAGATCGTCTCATTCTGATCCCCAACGTGCTGTAGCCTCCGACCGTCGTTTCGTTGTCGGCATTCTTCGAGCGATGAGGAGAACGTGTGTTAACCCTTCAAGGCTGGTCCAACTTGCTTCACGATCCCGATGCCCTGCAACGGTACGGGGAGTACCTGGCCGCAACCAACCGCGAGCTCAACGCCTTTACGAGTCTCGTAGATGATCTCTCCGCGCCGACGGCGCCCTCTTCAGGAGCTGCAGGGGACGCCGGCGGAGGCGCCGGGTCTTTCGGGCCGCCCCTCCCTGTGGCGGTCAAGGACAACATTGCCGTGGCGGGTCTGCCCCTGACCTGCGGCTCCCGGATGCTCGCGGAGTTCGAGGCGCCCTACAGCGCCACCGCCGTTAGCCGCGCCGCCGAGGCCGGCTACGCGGTGGTCGGCAAGACCAACCTGGACGAGTTCGGCATGGGGTCCTCAACCACTCACAGCATCTTCGAATCGACGAAGAATCCCTGGGACCCGGCGCGTGTCGCCGGTGGGTCGAGCGGAGGGTCCGCCGCGGCGGTGGCCGCCGGGATGGTTCCCGTCGCCCTCGGCTCCGATACCGGTGGGTCCGTCAGGCAACCCGCGGCCTTCTGCGGCGTCTACGGCCTGAAGCCGACCTACGGCGCGGTCTCGCGGTACGGCCTGGTCGCCTACGCCTCGTCCTTCGATGTCATAGGGGTGCTCGGCCGGGAGGTCGCCGCCGTGCGTTCGCTCTTTCGGACCATCCAGGGTACCGACCCCATGGACCAGACCTCCTTCGCGCCGGACGCGGCCGGCCGGCACCCCGCCACCCCCGACGGCGCGACCGGGTCCGCGGCCGAACCGTGGCGCCCCCGGGTCGTCGGCGTTCTCAACGCAGCGGACGCGGAGCAGCCGGTGCGCGACCGCTATGAAGAGGTCGTCTCGCGGCTCGTCTCGCAGGGCGTCGAGGTGCGTCGGGTGGAGCTTCCCGCAGCGGAAGCGGCCGCGGCGGCGTATTACACCATTGCAACCGCCGAGGCGAGTGCGAACCTGGCCCGGTACAACGGCGTTCGATACGGCCACCGGACGGCGTTCGCGGAGAATCCGGAAGAACTGGTTCGGACGAGCCGCACCGAAGGCTTCGGCGTCGAGGTGAAGCTCCGCATTCTCCTGGGGACCTTCGTCCTCCGCGCCGGCTTTCAGGACAAGTACTACCACCGCGCTCAGGCGGTGCGTCGCACCCTCTCCGCGCGCCTTCATGATCTCTTCGGTGAGGTTGATCTTCTGCTGTCGCCGGTCTATCCGACGCTCCCCTTCCCGGTGGATCAAGCGCAGATCTCGCCGATCGCCGAGAAGATAGCCGACCGCTACACGACCCTCGCCAACCTGACCCGGGTGCCGGCTCTTTCCGTCCCGACGGGAGAGATCGACGGCCTGCCTGCGGCCATCCAGGTCATGGCTCCTCCCCACGCGGAGGAGCGACTCCTGGACTTTGCGGAGTTCCTTGCCCCGACGTATCCGCCGGCGCCGCCGCCGAACTATCCGGGCTTCGGCGCTGAGGGAGGGGGCAGTGACGGGAGCGGCCCCGGCGGCGGCGGCGCGGGTGGCCGCACCACCGGGCCGGGAGGCGCCGCATGAGCAGCGAAACGACCTTCCGCTCCATGGTGGGTCTGGAGATCCACGTCCAGCTCAAGACGGAGTCCAAGATATTCTGCAGCTGCCCGACGACCTACGGGGAGGCGCCCAACACCAACGTCTGTCCGGTTTGCCTGGGCTATCCCGGAACGCTGCCCGTTCTCAACCACGAGGCGGTGCGCCTGGCCTATCTCGTCGCCAGGTCCTTGAACTGCACTCTCGCCGAACGCGCCGTCTTCGCCCGGAAGAACTACTTCTATCCGGATCTGCCGAAGAACTACCAGATCAGCCAGTTCGATGCACCCATCGGTACGAACGGGTACATTGATATTGAGGTCCACAAGCAGCGCCGGCGGGTGCGGATCCACGAGGTGCATCTGGAAGAGGACGCCGGCAAGATGATCCATGCCGGGGACGTATCCCTCCTGGACTTCAACCGCACCGGCACGCCCCTCCTGGAGATCGTGACCGAGCCGGACCTGGAGATCGGTGCGGAGGCGGAGGTGCTCCTGCTGGAACTGCGCCGCCTGGTGCGCTACCTCGGGGCGAGCGACGGCAACATGGAAGAGGGCTCCCTCCGCTGCGATGCCAACGTGTCAATTGCCCCTCGCGGCGCCGCCCCGGGGACGAAGGTGGAAATAAAGAACATGAACTCCTCCCGCTTCGTCCGGAAGGCGCTGACCTACGAGATCGAACGGCAGGAGGAGGTGCTCGCCAACGGCGGCACCATTGTCCAGGAGACGCGACTCTGGAATGAGAATCGGGACATCACCGAGGCCATGCGCGGCAAGGAGACCTCCAGCGACTACCGCTACTTCCCGGAGCCGGACCTCCCGGTCTTCCGTTCCACGCCGGAGTTCCTCGATTCTGTGGAGCGTGGCCTGGTGGAGCGCCCCCAGGACCGGGAGGACCGCCTCGTTGCGGAGCACGGTCTGACGGCGACGCAGGCTCACCTCATCTGCGAGGAGCGGGCCACTGCGGACTTCTTCGAGGAGACCGTCTCCCGCGGCGCCGGCGCTGCGGAGGTTGCCGTGTGGATTGCCGGGGACGTTCGTAAGGAGCTCAACCGGCGCGGCGTGGCCCTCTCCGAGTCGGCCCTCACCCCGGCGCGCCTTGCCCAGATCATCCGCGCTGCGGAGGAACACCGTATTCCCGGGCGTATCGCCAAACGCGTCCTCGCGGCAACCTTCGAAGAGGACCAGGACCCCGACGCCATCATTGCCCAGCGCGGCTGGGCGCTCATCAGCGATCGTGCAACCATTGCGGGCTTCGTGGATGAAGTCCTGGCCGCCAACGAGAAGGCCGTCGCACAGGTCCGCAGCGGCGACTCCCGGCCCTTCGGCTTCCTGGTCGGTCAGGTCATGAAGGCCTCCGGTGGTCGCGCGGAGCCGCAGGCGGTCAATGAGCTCCTCCGGTCCATGCTTTCGGTACGAGTCATTGACCTCATCTCCTTCGGCGGGGCGATCTCCGGTGTTCGCGGTCCCGACGGCCTGGTCGCCGGCGGCGGCTTCTTGGACCACCCGGAGGTGCGGCAGATTCTCGGCGGCGACGCCGGAGCGGCCGTCACCACCCGCGTTCGCACCCGCGAGGTCGGCCGCTTCCTGAGCGAGGAGGTCGGCCCGGAGGACTGGGCGCGGCTGATCCACCACGTGCGAAGCTGCGTCGAGGGCGCGGGTGCCGACGGCGCCGGTACCGGCGGACAAGCCGGCGGCACCAGCGGCATCGTCATTACCCACGGAACGGACACCCTCGCCTACACCGCTTCGCTTCTGTACTGGCTCTTCGGCTCGAGCGATGTGCCGATCGTGCTCACCGCGTCGGCATCGCCCTGGGAGATCAAGACGGACGGCGCGCCGAATACCGCGGTGGAAGCCGTGCGCTCGCAGCGGACACGGGAGGTGTTGGCGAGCGAGGAGCCCGCGTCGCAGTTGCGCTACGCCCTCACGGTGGCGCAGGGAGCGGTCGGCGGCGTGCACGTTGCCTTCCGCGGTGCGGACCTCTCGCCGGTCAACCTGAAGTTCGAGCGGCTGGGCAATCCTGAATTTCGCACCTGGAACGCGGATGCCCTGACCGGCCGCACACCGCCACCGGCGGATCTGAGCGAACTCGGCGAGGAGGAGCTGCGCCGTGCCCTGGAGGCGGCGGCACGGCAGGTTGCCCTGGTGCGCGTCTACCCCGGCATGCGCAGCGATACGCTCATTGCCATGATGAACACCGGAGTCCACTACTTCGTTCTGGAACTCTACGACACCGGCACGGCGAGCGTCCGGGAGACTCCCTACTCGCTTCGGCGCGCCCTGGAGTTCGGCCGCGACCACGGCGGCTACTTCTTCTGCACCTCCCAGCAGGAAGGAATCGTGGATTTCTCCGAATACGTCACCGGCCACGAGCTCTGGAAAGAGGGGGCCATTCCCATGGGCGCCGTGACCAGCGAGACCGCCTACACCAGGCTTCTGGCTCTGGCTCTGCAGGGCCTGGACGGTGCAGACTTGGTAGAGCGTATGGAGGAGAGCGTATGAGAGCGCCGGCGGCGCGATTGGGAGAGTTTGAAGGCCGAGAGGTCGATGTTTACGGCTGGGTGCACCGGGTGCGGGATCTCGGCGGAATCACCTTCGTGGTACTCCGGGACCGGTCGGGGCTGGTCCAGACCGTCTTCGAGGAGAGCGTCTCCTACACTCTCGAGAGCGTTCTCCGTGTCTCGGGTCCCGTGGTGGCCAACGAGAAGGCCCCCGGCGGCTTCGAGGTGCACGCCACCGAGACGCGGGTGCTCGCCGAGGCGGATCCGTCACTCCCGATCGCCGTGAACCAGAGCACCGCCGATGTCGGGCTCGAAGCGCTGCTGGACAACCGCATGATTTCGTTGCGCAACCTCGACATTCGGGACGTCTTCCTCGTGCAGGACCGCATTCTCAAGCACTTTGCCGATCACATGCGCGGCGAGGAGTTCACCGAGATCAAGACCAGCAAGATCATCGGCACGGGGACCGAGGGGGGAACCGGCCTCTTCGAGGTGGACTACTTCGATTCGACGGTCTATCTGGCGCAGTCACCGCAGTTCTACAAGCAGGCCATGGTCGCATCGGGCCTGGAGCGCGTCTTCGAAATCGCCCCGGCCTACCGGGCGGAGAAGCACGAGACGCCGCGCCACCTCAACGAGTACGTCTCCCTGGACGTGGAGATGGGATTCATTGAGACCCTGGAAGAGCTCATGGACCTGGAGGTGCGTATTCTCTCCGCCGTCGTCGAAGGGCTGCGAACCGATATCCGTGAACGCTTCAATCACGATCCCTTCGAGGCGCGCGGCATACCCCTGCCCGGCGTCGAGGAGCTTTCACGGATCCCCCGGATCAGCCACGACGAGGCGAAGAGTATTGCGACGGAAGAGAGCGGCAAGCGCGTGTTCGAGATCAACCCCGAGGCGGAACGCGATATATGCGCCTGGGCGGAGCGGGAGCATGGCGTGGCGGCGGCCTTTGTCACCGGCTTCCCCCGGCGGAAGCGGCCCTTCTACACCATGCCCGACGGGCAGAAGACGAAGAGCTTCGACCTGCTCTTCCGGGGGCTGGAGATCACCACCGGCGGCCTGCGTCTCTATCGCTACGACGATCTCCTGGAGGCGCTACCGAAGTTCGGACTCTCCGCCGAAGCCCTCGCGGACTACCTCTCCATCTTCAAGTACGGCTGTCCGCCGCACGGGGGCTTCGCCATTGGCCTGGAGCGCTTGACGCAGAAGCTGCTGGGCCTGACCAACGTGAAGGAGGCGACCCTCTTCCCGCGGGATCGCAGGCGCGTGCGGCCGTAGAGTCTTCCGGGCAGCCGGAGCGTTCCCGGCCGCCCGCGTTCTCCCGGCCGCCCGGACGCTTCCTGCCGCCCGGACGCTTCCTGCCGTCGCCGGCGCGAGGTTGCCGGCGCGAGGTGGATAGAGCATGAAGACAACGGATCCACTACGAAGGGGTTTCTCCCGCGGAAGCGGTTTCTCCCGCACACGGGGGCGCGTCGCGACGGGGTGCCGCCGCACCGCCTCGGGAAGGGCCGCCGGCATCGCATCCACCGCACCCGCCGCGAGCACCGCACCCGCCGCCAGCACCGCACCCGCCACGAGAGTCGCATCCACCACGAAGGCCTTCCGGACCGTCCTGGCGTCAGGACTTACCGCAGCATTGCTCCTGAGCGGGTGCGTGACATCGCCGGAGGGGCGCTCCGATTCCGCCGCCGCGGTTGCGGCGGCGCCGCCGGAGCGGCCGGCGGAGCCGGATACGGTGGACCCTGTTGAGGACCTCCTGGACGAGATGGGACTTCGCGGCCAGGTGGGGCAGCACTTCATCATTCCCCTGAAGACCACGCAGGTCTATGACCACACCCGCAAGAACACCCGCCACGTACGGCCGGCCGGTTACATTCTCTATCCCTGGAACGTGGAGTCCCGGGAGCAGCTCACCCGGCTCACCAAGAACCTGAAGCGCGCCGCTGTGGAGAGTACCGGCGTGCAACCCCTCGTCGCCGTGGACCAGGAAGGTGGCCGTGTCCAGGCGTTGAGGATTCCCTCGCTCCACCGCCACCCGGCGGCGCGGTCCATGGGGATGTACGATGACGCGGACTATACCGAGGCGGTGGGGTATGTCACGGCGGTCGAGCTACGGAGCCTGGGGGTCAACATGAACCTGGCGCCGGTTATCGATCTCTACGGCCCCGGGCCACCGGAGGGGAGCCCGTCACCCCGTGAAGGCGAACCGCCTCCCGGCCCCGCCGGACCCACCGCCGGTGGGTCGGAGCGCGCCCCGGACCACGACTCAGGCGTGATCGGCGACCGCGCCTTCGATACGCGTCCCGACATCGTTGCCGAGTTGGGCAACGCCTACGCCGCGGGGTTACGCCGGGGCGGGGTCATAGCAGTCGCGAAGCACTTTCCGGGTCACGGGGCTACAATCGTGGACTCCCACGGTGCGCTGCCGACGGTTTCGCAGAATCTCGCGCAACTTCGGGGGAGTCATCTCCGACCCTTCGCGGCCGCCGTCGATGCGGGGATTCCCGCCGTCATGACGGCGCACATACTCTATCCGCAGGTGGACAAAGACCATCCCGTTACCCTGTCGGGGCGGTGGCTCCAGGGGATCCTGCGGGAGGACCTGGCGTTCCGCGGGGTCATTGTCTCCGACGCCGTGGAGATGCGCGCTCTCACGGCCAACTACTCCCTCAAGGAGATTCTGCTCCTGGGCCTTCGCGCCGGGATCGATCTCTTTCTGATCACCGACTGGATCGACCCCGTCGAAGCGGTCGACACCGTGGTGGCACTTGTGGAGCACGGGCTCGTCTCGAAGGAGCGAATCCGGGAGGGAGCGCGCCGCGTCCTCGAGCTGAAGAATTCGTACGGGTTGCTGGAAGGGGGTTGACCAAGCGGCCGCGGCGCGCGACCGTGAAGCACCTGTCCAGGAGCACGTGAATGACGATACTCAGCGCCGCCATAACCCTCTTTCTGGTTATGGATCCCCTCGGTAACATCCCGGTCTTTCTCTCCCTTCTCAGCCACGTGGAACAACGCAGACGCCCACGGGTGATCATTCGTGAGATGGTGATCGCCCTCGCCATTCTCGTTGTCTTCCTGTTCTCCGGCCGCTACATACTCTCGGCGCTGCACATCGGCGAGCCGGCGCTCAGCATCGGCGGCGGGATCGTGCTGTTCCTGATAGCGCTGCGCATGATATTTCCCAGTCACCGTGATACGACTGCCGAGTATCACGGGGAGGAACCGCTCATCGTGCCCATGGCCGTGCCGCTGGTCGCCGGACCTTCCGCCATGGCCACGGTGATCCTGCTGGCAACGCAGGATCCCGAGTCCATGGGGGCGTGGCTTCTGGCCCTTGTCATTGCCTGGCTCGTCTCAGCGGTGGTCCTGCTCTTCGCGGAGGTCCTGCGGCGCTACCTCGGGCGGCGGCTCATCAATGCCCTGGAGCGACTCATGGGAATGATCCTCACAACCCTCGCGGTACAGATGCTGCTCAGCGGGATTCGTACCTACGCCGAGTCACTGGCGGTGTGATCCC
>CAZUVX010000060.1:0-2821 GCA_964623865.1 uncultured Spirochaetaceae bacterium
GGGGGGGGGGGGGGGGGGGGGGGGGGGGGGGGGGGGGGGAGGGGGGGCGGGGGGGGGGGGGGGGCGCGGGGGGCGGGGGGGGCACGGGGGTGAGACTATCAGCTTATCCGGCGTTGCTGCTTGCGGGATTGCTCGATCTTCTGCATCTTGCGGTAGTACTTGGCCTGCTTCTCGACTTCCGTGATGTCCGAACAGTGAAGCCGGTTGTCCACGGACTTGATCTTGGTATTCTGCATGACCTCTTTGAGCGCTTTGGAGCCCTCATTCATGGGGAGGCCGACCATGTTGATAAGCTCCTTCGTGCCGAAGTCGAAGGTGTGCGCGACACCGTTCTCAATGGGGACGCGCGCCTTCTCGAGCTGGATCAGAAGGGCGTCGTAGAGCTTGCCGACGTTGTCGGTGAGGAGGGTGTTGGCGAGCTGCTTGTAGATGAACCAGATGCGCTCGGCGAGAAGCTGCGTGAGGCGGGCAATGATCTGCGGCTGGGTGGTTACCATCCGCTCGAAGTTCTCCTTGTTGACCGCAAGGAGGACAGATTCCTCGTAGGCAATGGCGCTCGCCGAGCGCGGCTTGTTCTCGATCAGGGACATCTCCCCGAATATGTCCCCCGGCTTCAAGACCGCCAACAGCACCTCGTTGTCGTTCACGATCTTCGTGATCTTCACGCTGCCCTTCTGGATGATGTAGAGCTCGCGACCGGGCATGGTCTCCGCAAAGATCATGGTGTCCTTGGGATAGGTACGGGTGAAGACTTCACTGTCGCCGTCAAGGTAGACCGCCTTGGCGTAAGGCTTGATCTTCATGAGGCGTTCTTTCGCCTTCTGAACGTTCTGCCCACTCGGAACCAGCTTGGTGTACTGGTAGTAGGCGTAGTAGGCCTGGTTGTAGAGGCTCTGTCGCGCGTAGTACTCGGCCACGTAGAAGAGGTGGCTCGGGTCCGGCTCCGCCGACTGCTTGAAGGTGAGCCGGGCCAGGGCTTCATCGAGATACCGCATCCTCCGAGAGAAGGACTCGATGATCTTCATGGCAACGGGACTGTTCTTCTCAATCAGGAGAGAATAGTTGTCTCGGTGCACCGAGATCAGACTGACATCGGTAACGGCCTGGGCGGTCTCAATGTGGCTGTGCTGGGACATGGTGGAAACGACGCCGAAGAAGTCGCCCGGCTTGAGAAGGTTTCCCCCCTCCTCTTCCACGACCTCCACTTCCTTGCTGATTCTGACGTTTCCACTTCGGATAATATAGAATTGGTCCGCACGCTGCTTCCCTTCAACAATGATGTACGCACCTTTATTGAAGTTGACGATCGAAAGCTGCAGTGGAGTACTCATTCGAATTCCCGGATCACACCCTTACCGGAGTATACGAGCCGCCTTTTTCCCTTGTCAATGTGAAGCACCGACAGTGGCCTCGAGCCGGAATCTGCCGGCAAACTCCCTCACGGCTTCGCGAACACGGGACACGACCCGCTCCTCGCCGCCGCTTCTTATGACCTCTAGTATAAATTCGGCAATCTGCTCCATTTCCTTCTCCCCCATTCCGCGGGTTGTTACCGCGGGCGTCCCAATCCGGATTCCGGAGGTGACCAGGGGAGAGCGGGTATCAAAGGGAATCCCGTTCTTGTTGACGGTTATGTTGGCCCTATCCAGCATGTTCTCTGCGTCCTTGCCGGTCATGCCGGTTTCGGTCAGGTCAACGAGCATGAGATGGTTCTCGGTACCGCCGGACACAATGCGCAGCCCTCCTTCCGCCAGCGCCGCCGCAAGCACCCGGGCATTAGCGACGATCTGCCGTTGATACTCCCGGAACTCCTCGGTAAGGGCCTCGCCGAACGCCACCGCCTTGGCGGCAATCACGTGCATGAGCGGACCACCCTGCACGCCCGGCATCACCATGGCGTCGATCAGCTCCGACCAGCGCTTCGTCCGGCCCGACTTCTTCGCAACGATCCCCATGTCGTTATCTACGTCGTTACCAATGAGGATCATGCCGCCGCGTGGTCCGCGCAAGGTCTTGTGCGTCGTTGTGGTGGTGAAATGGGAGGCCCCGAGGGGGCTCGGATGTACCCCCGCAGCAACAAGGCCGGCAATGTGGGCCATGTCGGTCATGAGATAGGCGCCGACGCTGTCGGCAACCTCACGGAACTTCTGGAAGTCGATGATACGCGGATACGCCGACGCCCCCGCAATAATGAGTCGTGGCTTCTGCTCTTCGGCGACCCGTGCCAACTCATCGTAGTCGATCACTTCGGTATCCCGGGAGACGCCGTATGAGACGATGTTGTACATCTGCCCGGAGAAACTGACCGGCGACCCATGAGTCAGATGCCCCCCGTGGGCCAGGTTCATGCCCAGGATAGTGTCTCCAGGCTTGAGAACGGTGAAGTACACCGCCATGTTCGCAGCGCTGCCGGAGTGGGGCTGGACGTTCGCGTGATCAGCGTCGAAGAGCTTCTTCGCACGGTCCCGGGCAAGGTCCTCCGCCATATCGACGTACTCACATCCACCGTAGTAACGCTTGCCCGGATACCCCTCGGCATACTTGTTCGTCAGAACGGAGCCCGTTGCTGCTCGCACCGCAGCACCGGCGAAGTTCTCGCTCGCAATCAATTCCAGCTTCTCCCGCTGTCGGGTCTCTTCCAGCTGGATTATGTGGAACAGTTCAGGGTCGGTATTGGAGAGGCTCTGCACAGGGAACTCCTTCGGGCGTGATGGCGGCCCCCGGTGGCGGGACGCTCCTCACGATAGGAACTGAGCAGGTGTATGTCAATATTGCCGGCAGGATGTCACAACTATCGGCGCGGCTGCGCATGTCGGCGCGG
>CAZUVX010000060.1:2921-6720 GCA_964623865.1 uncultured Spirochaetaceae bacterium
TGCGCATGTCGGCGCGGTTGCGCATGGATGCTCACCGGGACGCCGCTAATACTCCCCCAGGAGTCTCACGTTCCGCCAGGTAATCTGGTAGGAGTGCACGTCTCCAACCACCTCTTCGTGGTGTCCGGCGAGGAAGTACATCTCAGGAACGCGGATCCGTTCGCTGCCGGGAACCATGGGTCGGGTCTCGAGAAGGCCTTTGGAGAACGCCACGCGGTCAGCCGGCCGTCGGGCAAAGTAGGCATCTGCTCCCCCTGTGGCGCCGTAGAGCCCGTCCGCCAGGGCGGGATCGGCAGGAATCCAACCGATGCCGTAGAGGTAGACCTCCGCCCAGTAGTGCCGAAGGAGGGATTCCTCCCGGAGGAGATGCCCCGCTACGACACGGGAGGGGATGCCGTTGGCCCGAAGCGCCGCAACGAAGGCGCCGGCGTAGGTGAAGGCATTGCCGCGTCCCCGCTCGAGGCCCCTTGCGACGCCAATATTGCCGACCTCCTCCACCGCTTCAAGATCCTCCGCAAGGAGATCCATGAGAGCACGCGCCTGCTTGTACGGATTGGCCCCGACTCGACCCGCCCGGGCGCCGAGGGATTGTACGTTGGGATCCTCAACCGGGAGCATCTCGGAGGAGGCGGTGTATCGTTGCACGAACGCATCTTCAGAGTCGTACTGCGTGCGAAGCCGCCCGGTGTTGACCCGCGTCTCAATGCGGTAGATGTCCAGAAGCGTCGTTGCCCTGACCAACCGAGTCTCCGACGGCTCCGGCGCCCGGAGCCGATAGAGCTCGAGGGGCCCCTGAGTGAACACCGGTTCGATCCCCTGATGCGTGAGCCGCTGCACCTTACGCTGTTCCGGATAGCTCCGCAGCCGGGGAAACCAGAAGTAGAGGCGTTCCGGGGGCTCAGGCGACTCCAGGACCGTGATTTCCGCTTCGTGCTGCACGGCGACGTTACGAGGCTCGGAGAACGCCATTGCGCCGGCTGCACTGTCTATCTCCAGATCGACGCCGGAGCTGCTCCCGCGGTGCGTCTCTACGCGCACCGTCCCCGACGTGGCCCCTTGGGGAATGCGCACCCGAATCTCGGTGTTGGTCCAGGACACGTACCCCTGCTCTTCGGAAGCGGGCTCCACCGATCCGCTCGAGGACGACAGGGGGTGACGCTCATCCGCTTCCCGCGCGGTGAAGAGGACCGCTCCGTCGCCGCGAATGTCCCCGAAATGGTCCCCGGTCAGCGCGATCACGGCACCCACCTCCGCCGGATCCGGGGTGATTCCGGTGATCGCGGGAAGACCGACCGTGGCATCCGCTGCGCTCCCGGGCTCTTGATCGCTGTTGCGAAAGAGTGCTCCGTTACTCCGTCCATTGGACGTTGAGACGTACACCAGGCCGGACGAGCTCCCTTCCGGCACCCGCACAACGATGCGCGAGTCCGCCCAGGACTCGTAGTCGTTGTGGTGGGGTGTTTCGGTCCCTATTCGGACGCGCCCGCGGCTGCGGCTTTCACCGAAGTTCTCACCTTGAATGACGATCAGATCCCCGGGGCGGGCGGCCTCCGGTGCGACGGTAGTGATCCGCGGCTTGGAGCCGGACGTCGAAACGACAACGACCCAAACGGCAATAATGACAAGAAAGACGAGAATGTGCAGGAATATGGGTCGTTTCATGGGGCTGGACGTGCGCTGGGGGGCCGTTTACTCCTGGGCTTCCGAATCCCCGGTGTACGGCTCGATCTCCACCTCCAGCTCAATGTTGAAGGTGCCGTATCTCCGCGAATCGACGTCCATATTAACCGCATTCGTACCGAGGGGGAAGAAGAGCACAGGCTCCCCGAGAGCCACCGGCAGACTCTTGAAGGAGGTGCGGTACCGCGCGTTCTCCTCCTCGTCGGTGGTAACCCAGGTCTCCCCTTGGGCGACCAGGAGAATGGATCCGTCCGCTTCCTGATACGGCGTGAACCGCGCCACAACGATCACGTTGCTTCCGTCGAGTCGAACGGTCACGGCACGCCCGCTGATGGTCACGCGGGACAACTCCATGTCCCAGACCGTCTCGTTCCCGTCCTGGGTGATTCGCGCAGTAATGTGCACACTGAGGACGTTGTCCTCGAGAAGCTTGAGAGCGTCGTCGACATCCTGCGCCCCGACTCCGGCTACGCAAGCCAGGAAGAGGGCTAAGAGTAGAACTGTACGTCTGCGCATGGCGGCTCAACATATTGGCACGTCCGTCGCCGAACGTACCGCCGAGACTCGGCTAGGGAGCTCGTTCCACAGCCGGTCGCTGATCGCTCACCTTGATGAGCGCCGGTTCCCCCATCATGCGGAACTCCGGCGTCGGCGGCAGATTCACCGTGAGCTCTCCGAGCATGTCCTCTTGATGGAGCCACTGCACCAACTGGTCCGCCGTCATGTCATCCACTTCAATGGTCACATTGACGGGACCGGAGCCCGCCGCGACGTTTGGGGGGCCAACCGGCGTCTGCCGCGCCGCAAGCCACACCGCCATGGTGAAGCTCGCGATCAGAAGGAGCGTCGCCGCGGCTGCCAGAGGCAGCGGCAGGCTCACGACCCGGCGGTCGTGGTGCCGGGCATCCGGCAGCATCGCGGGGTCGTAATCCGCGAAGGCTCCGATGCGCGCCTGGATGCGGTGCCAGGTCCTTCCGGCACTCGCGTCGACATCGATCTGAGAATCTGATCCCTCGGCGCGCTGCAAGAAGCTGTGAAGGCGGTCGTAGCGTTTGAGTGTTTCCGCTGCTTCCGGGTCGTCCTTTATGAGGCGCCGAATATCCTCGGCTGACAGACCGTCGAGTTCGCCGTCAAAGTAAGCCGAGACAGATTCCCACTCATGGGACATAGACATCCCCCTCGCCGAGCTCGCGAGCCAGGCGCTCCCGAGCCCGATACACGCGCACCTTCACGTTTGCTTCCGTGATTCCAAGTGCGGCACCAATCTCTTTGTAACTCAGACCGCCGTATTCCTTCATGATAATGACGGACTTCAAGTTCTCCGGGAGTCTCTCCAATGCTTCGCGTATGGTGTCGAATGACTCTTGACGCAGGACGGCCTGCTCGCCGGTCGGCTCCGACGGCTTCGGCTCGTTGTAGGCCCGTTCAAAGGCGCGACGCTCGCGGCCGGCGCGCTTCTCGTAGTTGAAGGCGAGATTCTTTGCAACGCGGAGTAGCCAATACTTTGAGTCATTGCCCTCAGGGACACGGGCCATATTCGCGTAGAAACGAACGAAGGCCTCCTGACACAGCTCTTCCGATGCTTCCAGATCAGCAGTGATACGATACACCATTCTGATGAGTATCGGATAGACCTCGTCATACGTTTTTCTGAATCGCCGTTCGTCGGCCCTGTTCCCACGCATCAACTAAACAACCTGGCGTACCGGTGGTTACACCGGGAGCCTGGATCTCCCGTTCGAAAGTCGCCGCCGCGCCGTCATACCGGCTTCCATCTCGTACCCTCGGGGGTATCCTCGACCAGGATACCGCGCTCCCTAAGCGCATCCCGTATCTCATCCGCCCGGGCGAAGTTGCGCTCCTTCCGCGCCTGTGCCCGCTGTGCAATCAGTTCCTGCACCTCCTCGGGAAGCTCACCGATACTCCGTGAGACCGGTGCGTCGGCAAGACCAAGCCCGAATACTTCATCCATGTCGATGATTACGGCGAGCTTCTGCGCGTCCGGGACCGACCCCTCCTTCAGGAGGTTCCACACCTCGGCGAGCGCTTTCGGCACGTTGAGGTTGTCGCTGATCGCATCCCGGAACCTCGTTAGGTATCCGGCGGCCGCGGTCGCGCC
>CAZUVX010000060.1:6820-11839 GCA_964623865.1 uncultured Spirochaetaceae bacterium
CGGCCGCGGTCGCGCCCTCAGCCGCGGTCGCGGCGCCGGGGGTCCGATCCCCGCGCCGGGATGTCGCAACCGGCCGCGACAGGCCCACGTCGGCGAGGGTCGGCTTGTCCATACCCGTTGCCTCCTTCAGGGCGGTGATGCGCTCGGTCAGGCGGCGCCGGGCGTTGCGCGCCCCGTTCATGGCGTCCACCGTGAACATGAGCTGAGTCTGGTAGTGACCGCCCAGGAGGAAGTACCGGTAGTCCAGGGGCTCGTAGCCTTCCTCCTCCAACGTCGAGAGGGTCACGAAGTTCCCCTTCGATTTGGACATCTTTCCGGTGTCCATGACCAGGAACTCATTGTGGAGCCAGTAGTTAACCCACTTCCGGCCCGTCGCCGCCTCGGACTGCGCGATCTCGTTGGTGTGATGAACGGGAATGTGGTCCACCCCGCCGCAGTGAATGTCAAAATGCTCACCCAGATAGTGCATACTCATGGCGCTGCACTCGATGTGCCAGCCCGGATAGCCGCGTCCCCAGGGGGAATCCCAGACCATGGCCTGGCGCTCGAATTTGCTCCGGGTGAACCAGAGGACGAAGTCCCGGGGGTGCTTCTTGTTCGGATCCGCTTCCACCCGGGACTCCTGATCCTGCTGACGCTCCAGCAACGCGAGCTCCCCGTAATTGGGAAACTTTGCGGTGTCGAAGTAGACGTTTCCGCCGGCGTGGTAGGTGTAACCGGCATCCTCGATCCGCTTGATCAGATCGATCATCTGCTGAATGTGCGCGGTCGCACGGCACACCACGGTGGGCCGCCGGATGTTGAGGCGATCGACGTCGTTGAAGAACGCTTCCGTGAAGAAGTCCGCGATCTCCCAGACGCTCTTGCCCTGCTCCCGGGCACTCCTGATGATCTTGTCCTCACCCTCGTCGGCGTCGTCGGTGAGGTGACCCACATCGGTGACGTTCATGACGTGCTCCACCTCGTAGCCGAGGTACTCGAGGGTGCGTCGCAGCTCGTCTTCGAAGACGTAGGCTCGCAGATTTCCGATATGCGCAAAGTTGTACACCGTGGGACCGCAGGCGTACACGCCGACCTTGCCCTCTTCAATCGGGATGAAGGTCTGTACGGTACGGCCGAGGGTGTTGAACAAGCGCAATGCCACGAGTTTCTCCTGAAGCGGTGGTGTCACCTGAGGGCGAGTAGCAAAATCACCGTATTTTGGTTAGCATGACGTCGTGCCAAAGCTAAAGGAAAACCTGGCGAACATCAACATTGCCGGCGCGGTGCGCGTCGACGAGCCCATGGCGGAACACACAACCTTTCGCGTCGGAGGCCCCGCGGACGTCTACGTCCGGCCGCAGTCGGTGGATGACGTTCAGCAGGTCCTGAAGCTCGGCCGTCGGGAGGGCGTCCGCGTCTTCACCCTGGGCGGCGGCGCGAACATTCTGGTGGCGGACGCCGGCATCCGCGGCATTGTCATGGACATGCGCGATTTCGCAGAGATCTCCGTCCTGGAAAGGCACGGCGTCGACGGGCAGGACGGTGCCCGGGCTCCGAAATGCGGCGCAACCCTCCGGGCGAGAATCGGCGCGGGACTACCCGTCAGCGACGCCGCGGCGGAGCTCGCCGACCGCGGTCTGGCCGGGCTCGACTTCCTCTACGCCATGCCGGGAAGCGTCGGCGGCGCCGTCTGGATGAATGCCCGTTGCTACGGCTCTTCCATCATAGACGTCCTCGAGGAGGTCGATATTGTCACTACCGAGGGGGATTTCCGTACCTACCTGCCTCAAGACGGCGACTTCGATTACAAGGTATCGCCCTTCCAGACCAACGGTGCGGTCATCCTGGCGGCGACCATACGCCTCCGGGAAGAGGAGCCCGCGGCCATCTGGAAGCGCATGCGCGACCACGAGGAGGACCGCACCACCAAGGGGCACTTCAGCGGACCCTCGGCGGGAAGCGTCTTCAAGAACAACCGCGCCTTCGGCCGCCCGTCCGGGAAGATCATTGACAGCCTGGGACTCCGGGGGTATCAGATAGGCGGCGCGCGCATCTCGGACCGGCACGCGAACATCATCATCAACACCGGCACCGCGACGGCACGGGACATTCGCGAGCTCATTGAATTCGTCGAGAAGCGGGTGGAGGAACGACTGGGCCTCCGTCTGGAGCGGGAAGTGCTCTACGCCGGGGAGTGGGGGTCGTGATGCTTTCCCTCGTCGAGAACCTCAGAGAGTACATGCACATTCTCAGCGAAGACGAGCTGCGCTCCCTGGTTGCCAACCTGCCCATTCACGATCTTCTGGACGTATGGGATGCCCTTACCGACGAAGAGGCACTCAAGGTCTTCCGCCTCCTCGACATAGAGACGAAGGCGAGCCTCATTACGGAGCTTCCGCAATCCGATCAAGAGAGCCTCCTTGAGAGCCTGCCCATGGCGAATGTGCGGCAACTCTTCGACCAGGTGGCGCCGGACGACCTCGTAGACATCATCCAGGTCATTTCTCCCGAGGTTCGCGAGGCGGTGTGGAACTCCCTCTCCGACGAAGCGAAGCAGGAGACGAAGTTCCTTCTCCGCTTCGACAAGGACGATGCCGCCGGCCTCATGACGCCGCGGTACGCCGCCATCCGGTCGGTCCTCACAGTCGGCCAGGCGCTTGCATTCGTTCGCTCCACCGGTCGCGATGTCGAAACCATCTACTACGTATACGTGGTGGATCAGCTGCGGCGCCTGATGGGCGTTGTGTCTCTGAAGGACCTGCTGTTTCACGACGACACCGAGCGGATTGAAAACGTCATGGTGCGAGAGATCATTTCGGTGCGAGAGGACACCGACCAGGAGGAGGTCGCCAGAATCCTCGGCGCCTACGACCTGATTGCCCTGCCGGTTCTGGACGACTACAACCGGCTCCTCGGGATCGTCACCTTCGACGACGTCCTGGACGTCATACAGGCCGAGCAAACCGAGGACGTCTACAAGATGGGCGCCATGGGCGGCAGTCTGGGCCGCTACACCGACTCCTCCGTGTGGCAACTCATTGCCAAGCGGATACCCTGGCTCGTGATCCTCCTGGTCGCCGGAACCATTACGACGAACGTGCTGAACGCCTATGATCCCCTCATCCTCACTGCGGGTTTCCTGGTATGGTTCGTCCCGGTAATAACCCAGACCGGCGGGAACTCGGGCACTCAGAGCTCTACGCTCATGATCCGGGGCCTCGCCACGGGGGAATTGCACTTCCGGGATATCGGCGGGGTCATCCTCAAGGAGCTTGCCGTGGGGCTGCTCATGGGAGTGACTCTCGGCGGCGTCCTCTTTCTGCGCGGCATAGTCCTGCCGCCGGGGGTCGACGCCGTTCAGGCGGCGGCGGTCGGAATGGCCCTGGTCTTCGTGGTGCTCTTCTCCTCGATCGTCGGCGCTCTGGCACCGCTTCTCATCCACAAGGCCGGCGCCGATCCTACCGTCATGGCGGGCCCCCTCATGGCCACCGTCATAGACGTCGCGGGCCTCACCATTTACTTCGAGATTGCGCGACTGGTTCTGGGACTGTGATGCCGCTCAGCCGCACCTTCGCCGTCACCCGGTAGTGGTCGCGGAAGCTCTCCGGCGACGCCACCACGGGCTCCCCCAGGCTCTCGATCTCCACGCGCAGGGCAATGTCCTCCCGCTCCATACCGGCACCGACGGAAACCCTCCCGAGGAGCGCCCCATCCTCCTGCGAGGTCCCGGCGGTCCCGAGGGGCACCTCGAGCTCGGTCTCGCCGCCGAGGAAGAACGCCAGATCGTTCCCGTGGTCACCCCACGGGCGAAGGCGGATCTCCGGTGAAAGAGCCAGGTCGAGGCCGTTGACGAAGGGGAGGGAGTCGCCGCCGGGTTCCCCCTCCCCCTTGACCGCCGCGGCCTCCGGAGTCCTCGGCGGGGACTGCAGTTCCGCGGTCGTCTTCAACTCTCCGGAGCTTTGGATCATGCGGTCGCGAGCACTCCGGGAGAACCCGGCGAAGAGCCTCACCCGGCGCTTTCCCGGAGACTTCTCCGCGAAGCTGATAGCTGCCGTAACCTCCCCTTCACCGCCTCCCGGGCGGCTTGCACGGCGTTCCCACTCCAGGGCTCCGCCCCGGTCGGTCCAGGCGAGGGTACTCCCCAGGCGCTGCGGTGGCTCCGCGGCGGATCCCAGCCGGGGC
Organism: uncultured Spirochaetaceae bacterium; assembly: GCA_964623865.1. Lineage (GTDB taxonomy): Bacteria > Spirochaetota > Spirochaetia > DSM-27196 > PWMO01 > CAYFQV01. The sequence goes on from CAZUVX010000060.1 coordinate 10,985, forward strand.
TCCTGCACCGCCTGCGCCCGGACTTCCCCATCCAGGGTGAAGTTGCCGACGCGCTCCTCTCGACCGAAGGCAATGCTGCCGCTGATGCGCAAGGCGTGGTTCCCCGCCGCACCGGAGGGGCCGCCGGCGGCGCCATCCGGAGCGGTGTAGTGGCGGCCGACAAGGCTCACTTCAACCTCCGCAGGGACGGCGCCCTCCAGGTGAACACCGCCGGCGCCGGCCATCCCGGGCCGGATCGTCTTCCCGGCGCTTCCGGCGCCGGCGAGAACCATCTCCATGAGACCGGCGCCGACGAGGAGCGCCGCCGCTGCGTGGAAGAGCTCGGTTCCTCGAAACGCCGGTTCATCCGGAAACCAGGACGCATCCGCGGCGGCAGGCGGCGGCCGGGATGCGCCGAGGAGCGCGGCGCCGACGAGGGGGCGGTCGCGATGCCGGGTCGGTGAGAGCCCCACACCACCGATCGTTCCCGGACCGTCGCGGAAGACCGCAACGTCCCCGCCGGCGCGAACCGCAACCCCGAAAGGCGTGGTCGGACTCGGATCGGTGACCGCTGTGAGGGGCGGCTTCACTACGTCCCGGGGTTCACCGCCGGGCAATCCCGTCGGGTCAATCGCGAAGGCGAGGACGCCCTGCGGCGATACCGGGCCCAGGAGTACCGGCGGCGTCGCAAGGCCCACCCGATGGTGAGTGTCACCGCCATTGCTACGGCGCACGGCGTATACCCCTCGAAGGGCGTCCCGGCGCAGGAGGAGGCGGCCGTGGATTCGGCCGTCGTTGCGCGCCTCCAGGGTGACACCGGCGGAAAGATGACCGTCTTCGCCGGGGGCGTCGCCGCGGGGAGCCGCACTGCGGGCG
>CAZUVX010000060.1:11939-18460 GCA_964623865.1 uncultured Spirochaetaceae bacterium
TCGCCGGGGGCGTCGCCGCGGGGAGCCGCACTGCGGGCGGCATTACGGGGGGCGTCGCCGCGATCGCCAATGGTTACGCCCTCGACGACGGTGTCGGAAGGCGCGACCACCCCCGGGGGGAGAGCGGACGCCCCCGCCGGCATCAACAACAGCGCCGCCGCGAGGGCGCATGGTGATTTGAACAGAGTCATACACTCTTCGGTTACGGAGATAATGCGTGTGCTGCTTCAACGCCGGAGCGCTCAGGTAGGCCTCTACGCCGTTAAGTCCTTGCAGGAGCTGCGGATGGAGAGTTGCGCCGGGAGAACGACGGTGGAAGGGAAGGGAACCTCGTCGTCCTCATCGAGGCGGCTCATGAGGAGGCTCACCGCAGCCGAGCCCATGCCGGCCGCGGGGAGAGCCATGGTCGTGAGAGGCGGATTGAGGTACCGGGACAGATAGTCGTCGTCGAAGCCGCACAGGGAGATGTCTTCGGGAATCCGGAGGCCCGCATCATTGATGGCTCGCAAGGCGCCGTAGGCGACCACGTCGTTGCCCGCAAACACGGCCGTGGGCATCGGCCTGGACTTCAGGATCTCCTGCATGGCCAGATAACCGCTGTGCTCGGAGAAGTCTCCGTACCGAATCCAGTGTTCCGGAACCTTGATGTCGGCTTCCGCACAGACACGCTTGAAAGCCTGGAGGCGCGCCCGTGAAGCGGAATAGACCGTCCGTGCGTGGGTGATCATGGCGAGATCACGGTGGCCGAGCTGGAGGAGATAGCGAACCACCTCCTCCGCGGCGAGGGAGTTGTCCACGTAGACCTGGTCGATCCGGCGCTCCCCAAGCGGATCCAGAGAGACCGCCGGGAAGCCCACTTCAATGACCTCTTCAATGGCGGGATCGTCGTCGTGGGTGTTGATGAAGACGATGCCGTCGACCTGATCCCGCTTGGCCAGGCGCATGTAGCTGCGCTCGGTTAGCGAGACCGGATGGATGACGAGCTGCACTCGCCGGCGGTTCATTGCCTGGGCCATGCCCTCGACGACCCGACTGATGAAGGCGTCGGTGTAGACGTACTGGGAGTGGCCAATGAACAGCCCGATCGCCTGCTTGCGCGACAGCGCCAGGCGTCGGGCGTTCTCATTGGGGATGTAGCCGAGGCGCTCGGCGGCTTCGAGGACGCGCCGACGGGTCTCCTCGGAAATGGCCTTCCCCGGGGTGTTGTTCAACACAAAGGAGACGGTTGTGCGGGACACACCGGCCTGTTGAGCCACGTCCTCTGCAGAAACCCGTCGTTTCGCCATTAATGATCTCTACTCGTTCGTCGCTATCCCTTCACCGATCCGGCCATCATGCCGCGCACGAAGTACCGCTGGAGCGCGAAGAACACAATGAGTGGCATTACCATGGTCAGGAATGCACCGGCGGTAAGGTTGTGCCAGTCCTGCCCGCGGGACCCCACCAACTCGGAGAGGCGCGCCGTCACGACCGACTTGGCCGGAGCGGTGCCCAGGAATACCAAGGCAACCAGGAGATCGTTCCAGACCCAGAGGAACTGGAAGATTCCGAAGGAGGCAATCGCCGGAACCGACAGGGGCAGCACCAGGCGCGTGAACATGAGCCATGGCGTGGCACCGTCCGCGTGAGCGGACTCGATGATCTCCTTCGGTATGCTGGACACGTACCCGTAGAGTATGTACGTCGCCAACGGCAACCCGAAGCCGGTGTGCGCCAACCATATTCCTATGTACGTCCCATTGAGTTGCAACCTTGTATACACCCGCAAGATCGGTATCAACGCTACCTGCAAGGGGACAACAAGTAGCGTCACCATGAGTATGAATAGCCCCTCCCGTCCGGGAAAGCTCGTCCACGCGATCGCGTACGCTGCGAAGGCCGCAATGGTAATGGGAATGACGGTCGAGGGAATGGCGACCAGAAGGCTGTTCACGAATGCCGTTCCCATCCGGTCGGCGGTAATCACCTGGTCGTAGTTGGTGAGGGTCCACTCCTCCTGGAAGGGTTGAAACACGGCCGTCCACCAGCCTGAATTGGCGATTGCCGAGCGGGTCCGGAAGGAGCTTACCAAGAGCCCGAGGGTCGGCAGCGTCCACACCAGGATGACAATGATGATGAACAGGCGCATGGGGATCCCGCCGACAATGCGCTTTGTCCGAGCCGCGGCCTTGCTGGGCGGTCGAGCGGTCTCGAGGCGTCCTTCGCTTTTTCCTCCGCCAAGAGCGGTCGCTTCCACGCCATGTTCTTTCGTGCCTGCAATTTCGTCGCTCATGGCTCGTTACCTCCTCTTCTCACGCATGGACCGGACGTTCCGTATCATGAACGGAACGACGACTATCAAGAGGAAGATGGCCAACGCGGCCCCCCTGCCGTTGTTTCTGAAGATAAACGCCTCCTGATAGAACCTGTTGGCGACTATCCCCGTCCCGAAGCGTCCGCTCGTCATGACGTAGACAATGTCGAAGATCTTCAGGACGAGGAAGAGGATGGTCGTCGTAACGGTGAGAATGCTCCCGCTGATGTAGGGCACCGTGACGTTGAAGAAGGCGCGGATCTCGCCGGCACCGTCGATTCGAGCCGCCTCCAGGAGATCCTTGGGGACTCCCTTGACCGATGCCGACAGGATGACCATGGCGAAGCCCGTCTGGAGCCAAATCATGATGAAAATCAGGAAGAAGTTGTTCCACGGGCGCTGAAGCAGCCACGCCACCGGATCTCCGCCGAGGGCGGTAACGATTGCGTTGAGCAGGCCGATCTGCTCAGAGCCGGGAGGCTGGTAGTAGTAGACAAATCGCCATATGACGCTCGCCCCCACAAATGAGATTGCGAGGGGCAAGAAGATCAGTGACTTTGCTATCTTTTCCCACGTCGGCCGGAGCCGGTCGGTCGTGACCGCAATCAGCAAGCCCAGCGAGACGGCTACCGCCGGAACCACGACGACCCACATGACGGTGTTTCGCAGGACTATGAGCATCTCCGGATCGGTGAAGATGAAGGCGTAGTTCTCCAATCCGACGAACTCCGTGGTCGTCCGGTTCATGAAGCTCTGATAGAACGTGTAGATTGTGGGAAAGACAAGGTAGAGCCCCAGGATCAACGCGCCGGGCCCTGCGAACACGAAGGGTCGCAGCCCGTTCCTGACGCGTTCCGGCAAGGAATCGACGAAGTTGTTCAGCGACCATAGAAGCACCCAGATCCCGCCAATTCCCACGACCAGGGCAATTAGCGCGATCGAGAACTTCGAAGCCTCTGAATCTCGCATGAAAATGAAGCTTTGGTAGATGGCAATGATGACCCCTACCACAACGACAAGCGACACAATGAGCTTGCCCGTCTTGGAGGTCAAGAACCTACCAAATCCTGACTGTTCTAGCGCCTGACTCATGTGGCTCCCCCAGTGGAATGTCCACCTCTTGGTCTTATGTCCGATGCAGAAATGGTGGCGGCCCGGCGCATGCCGGGCCGCGCAACACATTCACGGCCTTCCGGCCGTGCCGGTGTACCGTACTATTCCGGCCAGGAGTTGTCGATCTTCCGGAGCACGCCGTCCAGATCATCACCGCCTACCCAGTCGGTCATGCCGGTCCAGAAGGAACCGGCACCAACCTGTCCGGGCATCAGGTCGGAAGCGTCGAAGCGCACGGTATCGGCCTCCTGCAGAATCTCTGCGTACCCCCGAGACCATTCATCAGGATACCAGGAGAGGTCCGCATCATTGTGGGGCGAAACCATGGTTCCGCTCTCGACCCACGCCTTGGTCGAAAGGCCCTCGGCGAGATAGCGCATGACGGCAGCCGTTTCCGGCGTGTCGCTCATGGGGCTCATAATGTCGCCGGCGGTCAGAACGGGCCGTCCCTCTTCCTCATCAATCGGCGGGAGGTAGAAGTAACGCATGTCTTCACCGAGCTTCGTGTCTTCGCCGAAGAAGCCGGCAATGAAGCTGGCCTGCCGGTGGAGCCACGCCCGCGGAGGATCGGCCTCGAGGGGTGCGGTGCCGTCGCCAAAGGGGGTCGTGAGGATCGAGTTGGTGCCGCCGAGGACGTAATCCTCGTTGAACCAGATCTCCTCCATGATTTCGGCCGCCCGGCGAACCTGATCTGAGTCGAAGGCAAGCTCACCCTCGACCCAGGCGTCGTAGTCCTCGGGAGGAGCGGTGCGAAGCATGATGTCTTCCATCCAGTCCGTGGCTACCCAGCCGGTCGCACCGGAGCTCTCCATGGCGATGCTCCAGGGAGTCTCTCCGTCGTCTACCATTTGATCGGACAGTTCAAGGAGTTCGTCCCAGGTCTCGGGGATCTCGTAGCCGGCATCCTCGAACTCCGGGTGCGGATACCAAACGAGGCTCTTGAGGCTGGTGCGATACCAGACTCCTGCCATGATGTCACCTGACATTGCCATGTCGAGCCAGCTCTGGAGGTAGTTGTCCTCAAGCTTGCTCTCGGAGACCATGTCACGGACGTCGAGAATGTGGTCGCGTTCAACCAGATCGGCCATCAGGCCGGGCTGCGGGAAGACCGCAATGTCCGGCGGGTCGCCGCCTTCCGCACGGACGGTAATCAAGGACTCGAAGTCCGCCGAACCCTCGTATTCAACATTGATGCCGGTTGCTTCTTCGAAGGGCTCCATGCTTGCTTCGAAGTACTCAGCATCGGTATCGACGAATGCCCCGAAAATGACGACCGTCCGACCGGAAAGATCCTCGCCGTCGGTCCAGGGGTTACCCGTCGCATCCGAAGCCGTTGCCTCCTCGTCTTCCATCTCCTGCTGCCCGCCGCCCTCTTCACCCTGGCCGCCGGCCATGGCAAAGGGAACAATGAGCAGCGCCAGCACAAGCGCCGTCACGAGAGCCTTAACGTGTAGTCTCATCAACACTCCTCCTATATTGGGTGTTTGATTGGCCGGGATGCGGTACAGCCGCACCGCACCCCACCAATAACTCGCGTTACTAAAGAGTATAAACCGGAAATTCGTACCACGCAATAGTGAGTTTGCGGCGAAGCGCGCTCCCGGCGAGGCCGCTTCCGGGGCGCCGCCCGTGACGGGCCGGTCCGCGATCGGGGAGCACTTATCGGTCGGTCGGACGACTCAAAGTCGCCTTGATGTTTGCTCCGGAGTGTGGGACAATTCCGCAACACGCTCAACATGTGATTAGCAACTCCGGAGGAACCGATGGTCATTCTCACGCTCAACTGTGGAAGCTCGTCAGTGAAGTACCAGGTCTACGATTGGGTCGCCAAGGAGCCCCTTGCAAGCGGCATTGTTGAACGAGTCACCCAGGAAGGATCCAGGATCAGCCACAAGGCCAAAGGCAAAGACGAGTACGAACTGGAACATCCGTGCCCGACTCACACGGAAGCCATTGATCTTATCATGAAGACGCTGGTCGACGCGGACCACGGCGCCATATCCGACATTTCCGAGGTGAAGGCGGTGGGACACCGCGCCGTCCATGGTGGCGAAAAGTTCGCCAAGTCCGTCCTCGTGACGGATGAGGCGCTGGACACCTTCAAGGAGCTGCAGAGCCTGGCACCCCTGCACAACCCGGCGAATATCATGGGGATTGAGGCGGCTCGAGAAGTGCTACCGGACGTGCCTCACGCAGCCATCATGGATACGGCGTGGCATCAGACAATGCCGGCGAAGAGCTACATCTACGCCGTACCGTACTCCTGGTACCGGGAGCACGGCATCCGACGGTACGGGTTCCACGGCACATCGTTTCTCTACACCGCCAAGCGCGCGGCGGTGCTCCTGGGAAAGAAGCCGACGGAAACCAACCTCATCATTGCGCACATCGGCAACGGTGCGAGCATCTGCGCGGTGAAGGACGGGGTATCCGTAGACACCTCCATGGGCCTCACACCCCTGGAAGGGCTCATCATGGGAACGCGCTGCGGTGACATTGACCCGGCAATTCCCTTCCACATGATGAACGTGGGCGGCTACCAGGCCGACGAGCTGGAGCGGATTCTCAACAAGAAGAGCGGGGTCATGGGAATCACGGAGAAGTACGTGGACCGCCGTGACATTGAGCAGGCCGCCGACGCCGGGGACAAGCAGGCTCGCCTTGCCATGGAGGCGGAGGCGTACCGGATCAAGAAGTACATCGGCTCCTACGCCGCCGCCCTTGGCCGCGTCGATGCGGTTGTGTTCACCGCCGGCGTCGGCGAGCGCGGACCCACGATCCGAGCCCTCGCCGCCGAGGGACTGGAGATCATGGGCATCAAGCTCGACCCCGACAAGAACAAGGCGTCCAGGACGAAGAACGCCGAGACCGTCATTTCAACGGACGATTCGCCGACGAAGATCTTCGTCATTCCCACCGACGAGGAGTTGGTCATGACGGAGGACACCGTTGCGCTCATGGAAGGGCGCTACGACGTCCACACGAACTTCACCTACTCCTTCGAGGATCCCGACTACTTCAACAAGGAGCGGGAAGGGTGCATTGACGAGGATATTGAGAAGATTCCGGGACTCGGAAGGATAATCGCAGGTTCGCGAGCGAAGGGCGTTGAGCT
>CAZUVX010000061.1:0-14460 GCA_964623865.1 uncultured Spirochaetaceae bacterium
GAACTCCCTGTGCAGTCGCGCGTTGCTGCTTCAAACCCACAAGGTTGTGGAAACCCCAAGTGTAGACAGCTCCAGAATCCGCCGATTATAGTAAGTACCCATGGAATCGCGCTCCTGTATCGCCCGGATCACTCTCTTACCGGTGGCCCTCCTTCTCTTGATCACGGGCCTTGCAGTCGGACAGGAGTCGGCAGCGCCGGAAGATCAACCCGGGCAGGAACCGGGTGCGGAAGAACGGTCGGCGCAGTCGGAAGAACAGTCCCGGGAGCATGAGCCCACCCTCGACCCCTTTGTGTCGGGACTCCGAGTCGCTACTCGGGATCCGCGGGTTCGCCTCACATGGCGTGAGGTTCACGACGACGTTGCCCTCCACCACATCTACCGGGCCACCGTTGAGATTACCGAAGATACCTTCGACCAAGCTGTGCGAATCGGCACCGTGAGTGCCGAGACGGAGACCTTCGTCGACGTTCCCCCCGAAGCGGGAACGTACTACTACGCAGTGCTAAGCGAGACGGCGGACGATACGGTGCACGAGGTCTTTCTGCCCTTCCGGAACAAGACCACACAGCCGGTGCGGATTCGATCGGTTGCCGATCGAGTGGAACTGTCTGCGGAGGTTATCTCTCTGGATGTCGAGCGCCGTGGAGATGAGATTCTCCTGCGCTTTCGCTCGAATCGTCCCGGCCGCAACCTTGCCGTCTTCAGGTCGACCCAGCCCCTGACCAGCCTGGACGATCTCGCAATCGCCACGAGAATCGACATCGTGGGAAGCGACCGCCGCAGTTACACAGACTTCCCGGTGCCCGGGATTGAATACTACTACGGCGTCTTCGACACCCAGGAAGTTGCCGACGGCGAGATTGCCTTCGAACAGGGACGGAACGTCTCGCAGGAGGCCGTCGCGCTTCCGCTGGAAGCCGCAACCCTGAGTCGCTCCTTGCCGGAGGATCAACTCCCTCGCCGGCGACCGCTTCCTTTCCTCATGATCGATGAGACCTTACGGGACGGCACCGCTCTCGTGTCTTCTCCCCTCCGGCTGACGCCTGACCGCCGGCCCTTGAGCGAGGAGACCGTCGCAGCGATCGAGGCGGTCCTCGGTCCGGCACCGTCGAGGGTACAAGCAGATCCGCCGGATCCCGTAGTCCTGCCGGAAGAACGCCTCACCGACACCAAGGGGCCGCGATTCACGCTCAAAAGCATTGCCGAAGGACCATTCGCCGCCGGTCGCTGGGAGGAAACGATCGACCTCTTGGAAAACATGCTCACCATCTCCCTGGCCGAGGACGTTGAAGCGCGAGTGCACTTCTATCTTGGACAGGCTCGATACTTCGCAGGCGAACGGCGTCGAGCCTTCCTGGATTTCGTGTTAGCCAGAGACGCGTACTTCCTCGAAACGAAGCCGTGGATCGACCGGGTAATACTGGAGCTCCACTCGAGCCCGGGGTAAACCGTTTGGAGTCCGGGCACCCCCATCCAGACCCTCCCGCTCCTCATCCCGGGTCCACCTCTCCTGCTCCACCGGTGTAACGGGCACGCGGAGCTCTTGCGGCTCCACGCAGTTAGAGCGGTCTCAGCTCCAGTGAGAGGTCCGCCTCAAAGACCTCGTCGGGGGCGAGTTCCAGCTCCCATTGCGGGACAATGCATGTGGCTTGATATTCGGTGATCAGCTCTCCGTGGGATAGATAGGTTGTCTCGATGGGGAGACACCAAATCGAGTTGGCCCCGGGTGACTCCAGGTGAACCGCAACACTGTGGACGTAATCCCGGCACAAGAGGCGCTCCGTGCCGGTAAGGGTGCGCTCTTCGTCGGTGAGCTCGTGTTCGACCCCGTCCGCTCCGACGGCAACAAGTGTCGCAGTAGCCTGATGCACCGGAGGAAGCGCAGTATTGAGCTCGGTTGCGAACCTGGCGGTGAGAGGCCGGGCTCCCTTGTTCACGATCCGATACGCGACCTGTAAGCCGGCACCGTGAAACGTGAAGGTCTTCCGCAGGTGCACCGGAATCTCACCACCGGAAGTCTTCACATGCCCGTCGCGGTGGAGAACCAGGCGGTGATCCTCCTTGTGTACGCTTTCGGGTTCATAGACACCTTGGACGAAGTCGCCGAGCTCATGATGCTTCATCCGATAGAACCGGTCTGCGCTCTCCTCGCTGCGTATGAAGTGATCGATGAAGCTATTTCGCGGATACGCATCCGCCGGCTCGCTCCCGCGATGGTACGCCTCACGATGGCGCGTCATGGTGTCCTGGTAGTTCCACGGCTTCGGAAGGTAGTCGAGCTCGAACACCGTTCCGCCTATGGAATGCACATAGGCGTTCATCTCCTGCCCCTGAAAGAGGAACTCGCTCAGCCCGTCCATATCGAAGTCGAGGGTGATGATCGAGGGTATGAAGATGCCCTTCTCCCGTGTCACCTTCTCCGCTTCTATGAGAGATGCATAGCTGCTCTTTCGAAGCCGGCTGGTGTAGATGCCTCCGGCCGGCGTGTGCCAGTACGCGTTATGGTTCTGTCCCCGCCAGAGCTCCTCTCGGGCAAGTCGCTTTCGATACTTGTCGCCCCGGATCTGGTTCACCAGCACGTGGATGTACTGCATCTTCGAGTAGAGGCGATTGCTTTCCGGATACTGCGTCAATACGTGCCTAAAGAAGCCGCTGCCGTTCGTCCACGGTGACCCTTGGGGGAGCTTGCTTTGTTCTCTGCCGTTCCCGGAGCGATAGGGCGCCATCCAACGCGCAATGTGATTATAGGGAGTTGTCGTGAAGTACCCACGTCCGTGCGGGCGGTTGGTCTTCACATAGCGTCCGGGGTGGATTGTCTCCACCTCCTCGCGATGCGCAATGAGAAGCTCGAAGAAGCGGCTCAGCCACGCGCCACGGTCCTCGCCGTTTGCGTTTTGCCGGCTCGGGCGTTCACCCTCGGACATGACCGACACCACCGGTGGCTCGGCCTCATCTCCGGCCGCCAGAATTCGTTCCACCACCTCCTGCGGCTCCTCGTGAAAGAGCGCCGCCGAAATGGCGGTGGCTACCGGAAAGACCTCAACCGTCTTCCCTTCGTCCTCGGTAATGCAGGGAGCGTAGCGCCTCGCGGTCTCGTCGCATCCACCGAGGTTGAACTGGATGTCGTCAAGAAACGTGTACTCAATTCCACTCGACTTGAGGAGAGCCGGGAGGGCGGGATCCCAGATGCCCTGGGTAATCCACGCTCCCCGAGGTCTCCGTCCGAAGCGCTTGCGAAGATAGGTCGTCATACGCTCCAGTTGTCCGAGCCGGTCTCCCCGTGGGATCAAGGAGAACACGGGGTCGTAGAAGCCGCCGCCGAGCATCTCGACCTGTTTGCGACCAGTCATCTCTCCAAGGACATCAATGAACTCTGAGTGTCGATGTTCAATCCATTGCAAGAGATTGCCGGAGAAGTGAAGTGTGGCGTGAACATCCGGGGCATTGTAGAGCGCTCGTATGAAAGGTTTGTAGGAGTGCTGGTACGCGGCTTCAATGTCTCTGTCGGCTCCACCGACGGGCTGGGAGTTGGTGGTACCGAATATCAGCCTAACTTTGATCATTCGCATCCCGGTTGGCGGAGCGGTCGTCGGGAGACTGGTCGGAGGCCGCAGTAGCCGCAGTGTTGGATTCTACTGCCGGCTCCTCCGTTTGTAAAGCTTCGCCGCCGGGTTGCTCGGCCTCCCTTTGCACGGGCGCGCCAACACGAACAATGCACTTCGGGGGACACTTCTCCGCCCCCGCAGAGCGATCACCGGTCTTCGAAAAGTCAATGCGCGAAAGGTTGTTCTCCACGACATAGCCACCGTCGGGAGACTTTTTCTCGCAAAGCTTGCAGGCAATACAGCCGACACTGCAATACTTCCGCACGTTCTTCCCGGAATCGTGGTTATTGCAGGCGACAATATAATCGGCGGAGTAGGGCACCCACTGCATGACCCCCGTCGGACAGATATCCACACACTTCCCGCAGGAAATGCAGACATCCTTGTCGACCCAGACCTTGCCTTCGGCGTCGTAGTCGATCGCATCAACGGGACACACGCGAATGCAACTCCCGAGTCCGAGACATCCCTCCTTGCACGCCATGTTGCCGCCGTAGAGTTGATAGAGGGCGTTGCAGTCCTGTAGTCCCTTGTATTCGAAGAGGATCGTCGTTACATCGGCGCCGCCGCGACAATGTACCTGAGTTACCATCTTCTCACCGGAGACATCGACATCGACTCCCATGATTTCGCCGAGCTTTCCGACGACGCCGGCGCCGCCGGGGCCGCAGAGATCGAGACGCTCCCCCTCCTTAGCAACGGCCTCGGCGTAGGCGGCGCACCCTGCATACCCGCAGGCGCCGCAGTTCAGCCCGGGCAAAGCTGCCTCCACCTGCTCAACCTTCTCGTCCTTCTGCACCGCGAGGATATGGGATGCAAAGGCAAGTCCAACACCGAAGAGGAGTCCGAGGATTCCGACAACTACGAACGCGTATATGATGGTCATGGTGGACCCTTCCTGTTTTCGCCGGCGCGGTTCGGAGCGTCTGCGCCGTTCGGCGCGTGCCGCCCTCGCGCCGACATCGCACCGGCTCCCGGCCGACTGGTGATTTCTATCCGATCAGATTGCTCAAGAGTGCTTTGTCGAAGGCCATGAAGGCCATTGCCATGAGCCCGCCGGTTATGAACGCGATTGGGGTACCCCGGAAGGGCCTTGGTACCCACTCCTTGTCCAGCATCTCCCGGAGCACCGACATCATGAACAGTGCCAGGAGAAACCCGAGGCCGGCGGCAAAGCCGCCGATGAAGCTCTCAATCGGGCCGTACTCATTGCGTACCGAAATCAGGGCAATACCCAGAATGGCGCAATTCGTCGTGATGAGCGGCAGATAGATGCCCAGCGCTTTGTAGAGCGGAGGAGACACTTTCTGAATCACCATCTCCACCAACTGCACCAGTCCGGCGATCACCAGAATGAACGTCACCGTCTGGAGGAAGACGATGTTGAACGGCACCAACAACAACTGGTAGATCGCCCAGGTCACCAGGGAGGCAATCGACATGACGAAGGTAACCGCGAAGCCCATCCCGACCGCCGACTCGACGTTCTTTGATACGCCGATGAAGGGACAGAGTCCCAGGAACTGCGTGAGAATGAAGTTGTTCACGAAGACGAATGTTATGATGATGCCCACGTAGGTCATGGTGGCTCCTTCTATGCCGCAGCCTGACGGTCTTCAGCCTTTACGGCACGCTGTGCCCGGCGTTGCTCCATCCAGTTGAACAGCGCCTTGAGGTATCCGACGACGAGCAGCGCACCCGCCGCCAGGGCCATGATCCGGATCGGCGACTCCGAGAGAACAGGCAGCGTAATGGTGCCGTCGAAGCCGCCAATGGGGATGAGCGTTATGGTTCCGGCGCCGAGCACTTCCCTGACAAGCGCAATCGCCGTCAGACCCAAGGTGAACCCGATACCCATGCCAAGAGCGTCCATGACTGAGTCTCCCAGCGTGTTGCGACTCGCGAAGGCTTCCGCCCGTCCCAGAATCACGCAGTTCACGACGATGAGCTGGACGAAGACGCCGAGGCTCTCGGAAAGGGTAGGAGCGTACGCCTGCATCGTGAGATCCACGATCGTCACGAAGCTCGCAATGATGACGATGTACGACGGGATCCGCACCTTCGGCGGGATGAAGTTCTTCAGAAGGGAGACCATGATGTTGGATCCCAGGAGAACGAATATGACGCCGGCTCCCATGCCCAGAGCGTTAACCACCTGCGTGGATACTGCCAGGGCGGGACAGAGCCCGAGAGCCATGACGAAGATCGGGTTCTCCTTGAACAACCCCTTTGTGAACTCTTTCATTCCAGAGCCTCCGCGTTCTCGACGAACTGCGAACCCGCCTCGAGGGCCTCGCCGATACCCATGAAGGTGATCGTTGCGCCGGACACGCCGTCCGCCTCTCCCGAGGAAAGCTGGTCCGGCCGCTGCGGTACCGGTCCGTCGTCACCGGTGCCGGTGAACATCTCCATGTACTCGGGATCCTCGGCCTCTTTTCCCAGTCCCGGCGTCTCGTTATTCCGCATGAGCCGGGCTGCGAAGACCGTGCCATCGCTCCGGTAGCCGGCAAGAATCCGCATCTCCCCGCCGTAACCCTGACCGACAAGATCGAGGACGTAGGAGTCGCCTCCCGAGACCGGCCAGTATGCCTTAACGAACGGGTCGTCCCGCACTTCCCGGCGCTCACCAACCGATTCGGAGCCCACGATCTCAGACAGCGTCCGCTTCAGAAGCTCCTGCCTGTTGTGCTCGATCACCGGCGCGGTAACTGCATTGACCAGTGCCAGGATCAGCGCCGCAATCGTGCAGATGAGTGCAAGCTTTCCACCGATGGATAGTAACCGCTGCATCAATTCTCCTGGTTCCGTACCCCTCTGGGTTCCGTACCCTGTGGGTCCGTACCCCTCAGGCTTCTGCCGCTTCGCTCCGCCCCCGGCCGTAAATCGCGGGCCTTGTGTAACGGTTGATTATGGGAGTGACGATATTCATCAGTATTATGGCGAGGGAGACACCTTCCGGAAAGGAGCCGTAGAACCGGATGAGAAAGGTCAGCAGTCCCGCGCCGGTTCCGTATATGAGCATGCCCCGTGTCGTCATGGGAGAGGTAACAATGTCGGTGGCCATGTAGAAGAGGCCCAGAATGAACCCGCCGGCGAGAACGTGGAACAGAACGTCTCCGGTGAAGAAGCCCGTACCGTACACGGTGCCTCCGAAGACCCAGGTCAGGACGGCGAAGCTGAAGAAGTACGCCGTGGGAATCTCCCAGGTGATGATTCTCTTGGCGAAGAGGTACACCGCTCCGAGCATGAGAAGCAGCGCCGAAACCTCACCAATACAACCGGGAATGTTCCCAAGGAAGGGATCCACATAGCCGTTCGGCAGGGAGATACCGAGTCCCTCGAGGACGTTGTTGTTCAACCACGAGGTGACCGAAGCGTCGGTGCCGCTTCGGGGGAAGTTGATCCGGGAAAGGTATGAAGCCGGCTGCCCGATATCGTTTCCGGTCTGGAGAACACCGGACTTCAATGCGCCGAGAATCGTTGCCCCGGAGGTACCGTCGGTCACCGGTAGCGTGTGCGGCATCTTCCAGGTTGTCATCTCGCCGGTCCAGGAGAAGAAGACGAACACGCGCCCTGCCAGGGCGGGATTCATCCAGTTGGTTCCGAGACCGCCGAAGGTCCACTTCACCACGGCAATGGCAAATACGGCGGCGACAATGGGAACGTGGAAGGGAACCTCCGGGGGCATGTTCATGCCGATGAGAAGTCCCGTGAGCACCGCGCTCCCGTCGAAGAGGGTGCGCCTGTTCATGAGTCGGGCGATCACCGCCTCGGTGATAACCGCGGCGGAGATGGAGACCAGTAGTACGGCCAAAGCGTACCAACCGAAGACGTAGACTCCCCAGGCGGAAGCCGGGACCAGGCATGCGGTCACCGACCACATGATCCGCGGCGTCGAGGCAACATCGTGAAACTGCGGAGAGCTCGTAATCTTCAGACGCTGCTCGATCTCGTCCCTCGGCAGCTGGGGAGCCTGAGTCGAAGATTCAATCACGCCGTCACCTTCTTCTTTCGGGCAATTCGCTTGCCGGTGCGAATGCCCTGCACTAGAGGGATATGAGCGGGGCAGATGTAGCCGCAGGCTCCGCATTCGATGCAATCATTGATCCCGAGGGTCACAGCCTCCTTGTAGTCCTCGTGCTCGATGAGCTTGTACAGGAGCGTTGGTATAAGACCCGCGGGACATGAACGAACGCAGCGCCCGCAGTTGATACATGGAGTCTGCGGCGCCTCATTCACTTCCCGCGCCGTGAGCGCGAGGATCCCCGAGGTGCCCTTCGTAATCGGCGTATCGAGGTCGTAGACCGCCTGGCCGGTCATGGGCCCTCCCGAAACGATTTTGCTGGGTACCTCGGTGAAGCCGCCGCTTTCCTCCAACAGCTCACCGATGGTCGTCCCGATTCGAGCCTTGTAGTTGGCGGGCCGTCGCACGGCCCCGCCGGACACCGTCACCACTCGATCGATCAGGGGCTTGTCGTATACGACCGCCTCGTACATGGCGTGGAGCGTCCCTGTGTTCGAGACGATCACACCGATATCAATCGGGAGGCCTCCGGAGGGAACCTCTCTGCCGGTGATCGTCTCGATCAGTTGCTTCTCTCCCCCCTGGGGGTACCTCTCTTCCAGAGGCACCACCGTGAAGTCCAGACCCCGCGCCCGGATCCGGCTGCGAAAGCGCTCGATTGCGTCGGGCTTGTTGTCCTCAATCCCGATGAGGACCGATTTGACCCCGAGAATCCGGCTACCGATTCGGAGACCCTCCAGGACACCATCGGTCATCTCCAGCATGACACGATGATCCGCCGAGAGATAGGGCTCGCACTCGGTCCCATTTGCAATCAGGTATTCCGCCGTCTTTCCCTTGGGCACGCTGTACTTCACGTGAGTCGGGAAAGTTGCACCACCCATCCCGACGATCCCCTTCTCCTGCAGAATGCCAATGAGCTCTTTGGGAGACAGGTCCTCCCACTCACGCGGCTCACTGGACTTGCCCAGCCGGTCGAACTCTCCGGCAAGCTCAATGACGACGGCTTCACTCTGCGCGCCGTTTGGGAGGATGATCGTCCTGACATCGGAAACGGTACCGGGGACCGGTGCGTGTACGTTGGCGCTGACGAATCCGTTGGCCTTGCCGATCAGCATGCCCTCTCGGACTTCGTCGCCTTTGGATACGACACACTCCGCCGGCGCACCAATATGCTGTCGAAGGGGTACTATGCATTCCGAGGGTATGACGGCGTTCCAGATCTCTCGCGATCGCGTCTCTTCCTTGCGATCGAAGGGATGGACGCCCCCTCGGGAGAAGGTCTTTGCGAAGATCATGCTCCCTGCCTTTGCGCCCGAAGGGCAACGTAGCTCAAACCTTGCCTAGCTCGTGGTCGCAGGTATCCGCGCGCAACCAGATACGGCAATAGAACAAGAAGAATAAGTGCACTGTTCTGCAGTAAATGTGACAAGGATGAGTATAAACCAGGGGTCGGACCCATCTCAACCCCTACCGGCCCACCCAGCGTCACGAAGATCCTCGCGACGTTGCTCCGGTCTATCGAGGTGACCGCATCTTCGAGCCACTCGCTATCGTAGGAGAGTACTACCTCCGGTTCCTGCGTCAAGACTCCCTCGTCGCGTCGGAAGCTGGAGAGGGTCAATTCCTCCCCGGGGGCGGGAAGCCCGTAGCGACGGCCGTACATCATCCCTTCCTGGAAAGCGCGGTGAGCAACGTAGTCCGCGAGAGTAGGCATGGTGCCGGAGTTCGACCAGACGCGGTGAAGTGAGGAGTAGCTCACCGGCTCCACCGCCCGGCCGGTCGGCTGAGGAATCGCGGGCGGCCCCAAAAACCCGCTGAGAGAGGCGGCTGCCACCGTCACCACCGCAAGGGCGCTCAGTACAACGGAGGCTCGCGCGGCGGCGCGGTGATCGGCGTCGTAATCGCGAGGTCGCAGCGACACCGGAATGAACAGGCGGTGGTCTGAACCGGTGGCGCGCAGGTACGTCCGGACGTGGGTAGCCCCTCCCACCGCTGCAGTGACCGCGAGCGCTACCGCAAAGAGACCCATACGTTCGGGCTCCTGTACGGCGAAGACGACGAGCCCCGCTGCAATCCATGCCGACAGAAAGAGCGCGGCATTGCGACGCAGTTGATTGCGGTCACCGTTCGTATGATAGAAGCCCGCGTAATGCTGCCGCTCCACCGACACTGAGAGCCACTGGAGAAAGCTGAGCAGGACCCCCAGAGAAACGAGAAAACCGCTCGTTCCGGTAGCGAGAACCAGAACGCCCCAAACCGGTGCCGTCACAACCAGAGGCACCCGCACGCGGCGCATACGCCGAAAGAGAAAGGCTGCCGCCACCAGGAACGGCACAACCAGAAGGATACTGCGCCCGAGACCCCATTCCACGAACGCCCAGTCCGAGGTGAGCGTACCGATTCCCCGGGCAAGAGCGCGATGCGTTGCCGGTATCCCCTGATCCACGGGCAGATAGTAGATGCCGAAGGAGCGGGCACCGTCGGCGACCCGAAAGAGCGTCCGCACGCCTCTGATATAGGGGTCGTACCGTGGGTCCAGTGGATCGAGGCGCTCATCGAGGCGATCCACGGCAACACGCTCCATGCGACCGTACGCCTGAATCTCTACGGTTGCCGTTGCCTCGGAAAGCACTCCGGAGAGGCCCTCTGCACGCATTGCCTCGACGGCGTCACGGGGGGCCACGTCACTGGAAACGAGAACCGTGTAGTGCCCAGGCCAGACGGTTGACACCGGCCGATCGAAGACGAGGATGAGGGCCGCTCCGAATCCCGAGATGATGATAAGCAGGCACAATGCGAGGAGCCCGTAGGCCCTCGTTCGTGGATCAACGCGCATGGGTTCTATCGCGTACCGCCGTGTCGACGGCCACCGTCACAGGAGGCTGAAGGCCGTCGCAATGAAGAAGCCCAGGAGGATACCCACCGACACCTCGCTGGGAGTGTGGCCGTGGATCTCTTCCACCGGCGTGAAATCAACGTTGTAAGTCTCCTTCAGCTGATTACCGAGTTTGTTCAGCGCCTGCGCCTGTAGGCCGGCGGATCGGCGCACACCCAGAGCGTCACGAATTACCACGATGCCGTAGAATAGCGACAATGTGAACAGGGGACTGGAAACGCCGTACTCGAAGCCGAGGGCCGTCGCAATGGCGGTCACCAACGACGAGTGACTCGACGGCATGCCACCGGTACGCCAGGCCAGCCCGAGTGCGATGTCCCGAGACACGGAGGGTCTGCTGCGAAGCGCCTCAATGATAAGCTTCAGTAGTTGTGCCATGAACCAGCTGAAGAAACCCGACAGGAAGGTGACACTTGTCAGGAACTGATACAGCTGACCTGAGTTGGCGGGGACCATAGCGAAGAGAAGTGTGAGTTGGCCCCTTTCGCTTTGTCAAGCAGACACCTTTCGTGCAAACATGCGACATGGCCGAAGAGGGACGTTTCGAAGCGGGGCCGAACGACGACGGGGTCCGAATTGATCGCATCCTGCGCAAGCTTCTCCGGGACGTACCCCTCAGCCACATCTACCGGATGATACGCACCGGTCGCGTCCGGGTGAACGGCCGGCGCGTAAAGACGGGGTACCGGATATCCACAGGCGATGTAGTTCAGCTTCCCGAACGCGAAGGCGGTGAGGCTGAGATGGGGAAGGTCGCTACCGCGGCCGTCGGCATCGACATTATATATGAAGACGAGCACCTCCTTGTGGTTAACAAGCCCCGGGGAGTGGTGACCCACGGCAACGACTCCCTGGAACAGCCGGTTCGCGCCTACCTGGCGGGGAAGCTTCCGGCGGACCTCGGCTTTCGACCGGGGCCGCTCCATCGGCTGGATCGAAACACGACCGGGGCGGTAGCGTTTTCCAAGAGCATTCACGGTGCCCGCGCCTTCTCGGAGATCCTGCGCCGTGGGGCGCTTGCCAAGGTCTACGTGGCGGTACTTACCGGGGCCGCCGTTGAGTCCCACAGGTGGGACTTTCCGATCTCCCGACGAGGCGAAGGGCGAGGCAGCAAGGCGGATCCAAACGGGCGGCCCGCGCGCACCTGGGTCTTTCCGGTGCAATCGGTGGAAGTGGAAGGGGCACGCTCGACCGGAAGGGGCCTACCGCTTCCGCCGGGGCGCTACACCCTGGCGGTGCTCCGGATCGGCACCGGGCGAACCCACCAGATCAGAGTTCACGCGGCTACCGCGGGATTGCCGGTCGTTGGAGACCCGAAATACGGCGGCGCATCGATTGAGGGGGGCATGCTCCTGCACGCGTGGATGATGGCCTTCGCAGATCCGTCGG
Source organism: uncultured Spirochaetaceae bacterium (assembly GCA_964623865.1). Lineage (GTDB taxonomy): Bacteria > Spirochaetota > Spirochaetia > DSM-27196 > PWMO01 > CAYFQV01. Next base: position 11,921 of record CAZUVX010000061.1, read on the forward strand.
GTGTCCTCGGCACTCGGCACATCGAAGCACCCCTGCCGCCGGCGACGGCGGAACGAGTGCGCCTGGTCTTCGGCGGAGGAGCGCTGTCCGAGGCGCGGGCCGCGGCGCAGCGCGCGGCTGCGTGGTAGGCCGCAACGGCCAGGCGCACCTGCGGGACGCCGTGGACGAAGCCGCGGACTCAACGGCCACCGAGAACGCTCCCGGCGCTCCCGGCGCTTCCGACGCTTCCGGCGCTCCCGCGGCTTGCAGATACGCTCCGGCAGTTCACAAAGGTGTGCGCGCGCCGTACACTTTCGACATGAAGAAGATCCTGCACCAGCTCATCTGGCGCTTCCGCGGTTTGCGCGTCTATGCGCTGGTCGGCAAGAGCGGCACCGGCAAGAGCTTCCGGGCGCGCCTGGTCATGGAGAAGTTCAACATTGACGTCATGATAGATGACGGACTGGTGATCCGGGATCAGAAGATCGTGGCGGGTCGATCCGCAAAGCGGGAGAGCTCCTACCTGACCGCCGTGAAGACGGCGCTCTTCACCGACAAGGAGCATCGGAAGGAAGTACTCGACGCCCTGGAACGGGAGAAGGCCAAACGCATCCTCATTCTCGGCACCTCCAATCGCATGGTGGAGCGCATTGCCAACACCCTCCAGCTCCCTCCACCGCTGAAGATCATCAACATAGAGGACATTGCCACCGCCGAGGAAATCGATACGGCGATCCACTACCGAAACATCCAGGGCAGCCACATCATCCCGGTCCCGGCGGTCGAAGTGAAGCGCAACTACCCGCAGATCATGGGCGACTCCATCAAGATCCTGCTGAGAAAGGGCTTCGGCTTCTTCAAGAGTCAGAACATCTACGAGAAGACCGTTGTGCGGCCGGATTTCAGCAACAAGGGCAGTGTCACCATTTCCAAGGCCGCCCTCAGTCAAATGATCATGCATTGTGTCGATGAGTACGCCCCGGAGACGCGGCTTCGAAAAGTGGTCGTGCGAAACGATGCGTCGGGGTACCGCCTCGACGTCTCCCTGGAAGTGCCCTACGGGAGCCACGTCGGCGGAGCGTTGCACGGACTGCAAAGCTACATTATTGAGCACATCGAGCGATATACGGGTATTATCATCAAAGAATTGAACATTGTAATCGATACTGTAGAAGACAGGAGGGGAAAGTGACGATGGGAGGGAGAACCGGCGTTTGACGTCGGCTGAAACCCCGCCTAAACTGGCGTGGGCAATCGGAATGGAGGTCGGTCATGAGAAAAGCTCTCGTCATTCTTCTCCTGGCGTGCATTGCGCTCCCCGTCGCAATCGCACAAGATGAGGGATTCAATGAGGTCGAAAGCGACAACTATCGCGTCCTGTCCCAAGTCGGCGTCAACCACGCGGCCCGGACAGCCTCGAAGCTCGAGGCAATGCTCCAGCTGTACAACAGCTACTTTCACTTCGACATAGATGAGCTGGACGCAAAGCTGCGCGTCCGCATCTTCGAATCAAAGAGCGACTTCGACTCCTATCTGAATCGTGTTATCGGCGAAACGCGGGAAGACTTCATCTATCTTCACTACAACGACCTCGCCCGGAGTGAGCTCGTGGGCTACTACGTTGAGGGAGAGGAGTTCGACTACTCGCTGACCCATCAGAACTTCGTCCAGTACATGCGCGCCTTCATTGCCAACCCGCCCCTGTGGCTCCGGGAAGGTTTCGCGGTCTTCTTCGAGCAATCACAGTACGACAGCGACTTCGAGACGGTGGCGTACCGAGAGAATCTCGCGTGGCTCGGAACCTTGAAGGATCTCGTGCAGGGGAACACGGATGCCTCCTTGATTCCGATGGAGCAGATGCTGACGATCGACATTGAGACCGCGAGGGAGCGGATCAACGTCTTCTACCCCCAGGCGTGGGGGATGGTCTCGTTTCTGGTGAACGCGGACAGCCGGGACGTCAACCGTATCCTCTGGGACGCCATCAGCGCCCTGCACCCAAGCGCTTCCATGGAGGAGAACGCCCGCCGGATCAACGAGCGCGCCCTGAAATGGGTCGATACGGAGTTCCTCCAGGAGACCTTCGTGGACTACGTCATGGAGCGCAAGTCCTTCAAGGGCCTTGTCGAAGAGGGTATGGATCTCTACGCCGACGCAGAGATCCGGACCGCCGAGGAAGCCTTCGTCAAGGCAACGAAGCTCCGCGACGACAACTACATTCCCTTCTACTATCTCGGCCTCATCAATTACGACAAGGGCAACTACGATCTCGCCGACTTCTACTATCAGGAGGCGCTGAACCGTGGCGCCGACGAGCCTCTGACCTACTACGCCCTCGGGGTGAACGCCTTCGCGGCAAACCGCTTCGACGCTGCCGAGAACTTTCTCCAGGAAGTCACCGCTGCCGGGGACACAGTGTACCGGCAGGATGCGGAAGAGCTCCTCGACCGAATCTCATCCAGCAGCTCCTAGAGAAGCGGGACACCGAAGTCCGCCGACCAGGCCCCGCCGCCCACGGCGGCGGGGTGACCGCGCGGGGCGGGGTGACCGCGCGGGGCGGG
>CAZUVX010000061.1:14560-18447 GCA_964623865.1 uncultured Spirochaetaceae bacterium
GGCGGGGTGACCGCGCGGGGCGGGGTGACCGCGCGGGGCGGGTCCTCCCCGGTCGCCATGGAGCTTGCGCTCAGAGGTGGCCGGTACGCTGGTACTTCTTTCGCTTGCGGATGAGATAGACCAGAGCCTTCTCGACATCACGATTCGCCGGCGTGACCGGGCGAATGAAGTGTTTCAGCTCGGTGAACGCGGTCTTGAAGGATATGCGCGGCTGGTTGGCCTGTTCACTAACGGTAAAGAGAAAGTCTGAGGCGAAGTAGGCAAGCGCTTTCTCCCTTGTCAGTTCATCCTGCCCATTGGCCTGGTGGCCACCGGCGCGCTTTACGGCCTCCCGGCTTCCCGTATTCGGCGACCCCTCTTCGGCAACGCTCCCATCCGACCAACCATCCTTCTCCTTGTCGAGCAGGGAGAGCGACTCGAAAAACCTGCGGCGGTAATCGGCGAAGGCGCGGTCCCGAAGCAAGTGGTCGACGTTGGGCAGCATGTAGCGCAGAAGGTTGAACTGCAGCAGCTCCTCGATGATCTTCCGGGAGTATCCGGAGGTAAGGATCTTGAAGACCTCTTCGGTCATTCGGGAGGGAGAGACCTCCCCGATGAGACTTGCGGATTTTCGCATCTGCCGCTTCAGACCCGGGGAAATGCGGAACCCCCCGGCGGCGGAGTACTTCACGGCCCGGACCATGCGTACCGGATCCTCCTCGAAGATGCGGTCGAGAGGAATCACCGGCCGGAGCCTCCTGGCGCGAATATCCTTCACACCGCCCACGTAATCCAGGATGGACTGCTCCTCGGGACTGTAGTAGAGGGCGTTGCAGGTGAAGTCGCGGCGTTTGACGTCCTCTTCTATGCGGCCATAGACGTTCTTGAAGCCCTCCGCCTCTTCCGAGCGAAACGTCGAGACCTCAATGATCTTCTCGCGAAAGAAGATGTGTACCAGGCGGAAGCGTTTTCCGATGATTCGGGAGTTACGAAAGAGCCTCTTGATTCTGTTGGGAGACGCGTCCGTTGCGACGTCGAAGTCCTTGGGGTGCTTCCCCAGCAGGAAGTCCCGAACGGCTCCCCCGACAACGTATGCGCTGTGCCCGTTGGCGGAAAGCCGACGGATTACCTTGAGGGCATCCTGGTCGACGAGCCTCCGATCAATGCCGTGATCCTCGAGCGTATGGATCTCGGCCTGCTTTACCGCTTTGCCCTTCTTGGTCGTGGTGTATCGAACGCGCAAGGTATTACATCAACTCCAGGAGTACATACTGCGATTTTCCAGGCGGTGCAATCCTAGTAATACGCGATTGATGCGAAGAGGGTCAAGCGACGCGCTCCGGCTTCAGCAACGGCATCCACACGGCTCGCGGCGCACGCATTTTGACGCCGCCTCTTCCCCATAGTAACGTAAAGCGTGTTGACGGAATCCATTGTACGGCTACTCCAGCCGCAGTCATCCGGCGTGCCCGCAGAGCGACGCCTTTCGGAGGAGGCGCATCGCGACCTCGAAATCGACAGCGTGGTCGAGGCGATCGCCGTGTCCCCGCAGGGTCGCCGGATTGTCGAACGCACCATGACCAATCTCCCGGTTGATCCCGCGGTGTCGCGCTACCGGCAGGAAACCTTCCGGTTCCTCCGGGACCATCCGGCCCTTCGGCGAGCCCTCCGGGAGGTCATCCCGACAATGCGGGAGCTGACGATCTTCAGCCATTCTCACCGCTCCGCAGATTCGCCGTTCCTCAGTGCGGTCTGGAAGATCGGTGAGCTGGACCTCTACCTGCAGTGTCTGGACGCCCTCCACGAAGCGTTCACCGCGAATCCTCCCGACGGCGCGGCGGCCTTGAGCAGGCTCCGGGATCTGGTGGCGGAACACCGCGAAACCGAGACGGTGGACGCGCTGCGGCGGGAGTTGCCCCCTCTGAAAGCCGGCCTTCGTAAGCGCCGCAGCGTTACCATCGGCGTGAATCTGGACGATCGACTGCGCCCCGTAGAGGCGAAGCTCGTCGGGATCAACGATCAACCCTTCGCGGAATCGGGACTCCTCACCGAGTTCTTCCGGAGTCTGCGGTCCCAGGATGCCCGCGCCGTGGCAACACCGCTGCATCGCACACCGAGCGCCTCCGGCGGCGCGCTTCAGTACGACTCCAGGCTTCCCCTGAGTCCCCTCTTCCAGGACCTCGAGTCGATCATGCGCGCCACCTCGAAGAAGATTCTGGGTAAGATAGACCGGTTCCTCCACGTGAGGACGCAGTTTCTCCAGGAGCTCCCGGACGAGCTGGAGTTCTTCATTGGGTCGGTGGACCTGGCGGATCGGCTGGAGGCGGCAGGCTTGCCGGTCGGCCTCCCGGCTTTGGCGGAGGTCTCCGACCGTACCCTTTTCGGGAGGGATGTGTACAATCTCGCCCTGGCCCTTCGGCGCCTTGCCGCAGACGGCCCGGGCCGAGACGGCATTGTCACCAACAACATCGACATCGGTAACGGAGCAATCGGCGCGGTAATCACCGGTCCCAACCGCGGTGGCAAGACCACCTACCTCCAGGCGGTAGGACAGATGCAGATCCTGGCGCAGGCGGGGATCTTCGTTCCCGCCGCGGAGGCACGGATCAGCTCCGTCGACTATCTGGCGACCCACTTCCCCCGGGGCGAACACAGCGCAACCGAGCTCGGCCGTTTCGGAGAGGAGATCGCCCGCCTCTCCGCCATGTTCGATACCCTCTCCGCGGAGAGCCTGGTGCTGCTGAACGAGTCCTTCGCCGCCACCAATCCCGCTGAAGCGGTTGCCTTCGGCCGGGAGATCCTCAGGGCGCTCGGCGAGGCGGGCACCCGCGTGCTTGTGGCGACGCATCTCCTGGAACTGGCGCATTCCGCCACCTCCCTGGGGCCCTTCGTCGCCATGACGGCGGAGGTAGAGCCCGGCGAGGAGGGAGCGCGGCGCACCTTTCGCATTGTACCGGGGCTGCCCGGCGACACCGGTTATGCCTACGATCTGGTACGCCGGGCCGGCATGACCTACGAGCAGCTTTCGGAGCGACTGCGCCGGCGCGGCGTTGTCTCGAAGGAAAACCCCGGGGAGTAGAGCCGCATGTTTCCACTTCGTGTCGCCCGCGCGGCGGCACTAGCGATACTCCTGCTCGCCTCCCTCGCCGGTACGGTCGCCGAGGCCCGGAACGGCGGCGACGGCGACCGCGCCGGTGCGGACGGCCGAGACGGCGGGGCGGAAGCCCCGGACCGAAACGATCTTCGCGATTTCGATTTGCGCGTAGCCGTCACATACGGCTTCGACGGGGTCGGCAAACCGGGGCGGTGGACGCCGGTGGTGGTGCGGTTGAGCAACCTCGGTGATGCGGTGCACGGCAGCATCGATCTCAGAAGTCTTCAGGGACCGCGGACTTCGACGGAACGGCACCCCTACGTGATCCGTCGAGACCTGCGCATTGCGAAGGGCTCGAGTGAGGTGGTTCGCGCCGTCCTGCCGGTAGGCGATCCGGCGCTGCCGATAGAGGTGACCGTACGGACCGAGAGCGGAGAGGTGATACATGAGGAGGAAGTCAATGCCTCCTTGCGCATCGCCCCGCAGGCTCTCGTGGTGAGCCTGTCGGACCGCCGCGTTCTTGAGGGAGTGCTGATGGACGGGACGGTCGAGGAAGGCATCCGCTTGCGCGCCTCCGGGCCGGTGACGGCTGCCTACCCGCTGCCGGAGTTCCTGCCGGAAGAGTGGATTGGCTACCACGGAGCGGACGTGCTGTTCATTGGTCGCGCACCGGTTGAGCGACTGTCGGAGCGACAGTGGCAGGCTATTGTGGAATGGCTGGACCGGGGCGGTGCCGCCGTCCTGGCGGAACCGGTGGCAGGGGCGCCCGGGGAAGCGAGAATCGCAGAACTCTGGGAGCGCGCGGAACCGCTTC
>CAZUVX010000062.1:0-7024 GCA_964623865.1 uncultured Spirochaetaceae bacterium
CCGCGGCCCCACCCATGCCTGCGCCGGCCCGCGGCGCCGCCGAATCCCCGGTGCTGCTCACTGTTGTGCTCCTTCGTTGTTGTCGTCGCCGGCGTCCGAGGCCCCGCGCTCACCGCGGCCGCCGTCGGCCCCGCCGTTCGCATGGGGAGTTCCGCCCGCCCCCTCGCCGCTCTCGGCCCCGCCGGGCGCGCCCTTCCCGCGGTGCGGCGCGAGTTGATGAAAGGCCAGGGTCAGCCCGTAGGTGTCCCCGCTCTTCTCATCACCGCCGATCTCCTTGATGACTTCGGTCACGCGCCGGACGAGCTCCGCGGCGCGCTCCCGGGTCAGGTTGAGGCGCGCCCGGAAGAACATGGTGTGCTCCTTGTCGTCCAGGTTCAGCACCCCCGCCCGGTAGGCGGACCGCATGGCCGAGGAGGTGTTGTCCAGCATGGAGGAGACCATGGAGTCGAGGGCCTCATCCCCGTCATCGACTGCCGACAGGAGCCCCGGCTTGATCTCGAAACGGTGCGCCGAAAGGGCGTAGCGCTTCTCAATGATGCCGGACACCACCTGGGTGTCCACAACGACGACGAGTCCGTGCTTCTCCAACAGCCGGATGTGGTAGTAGAGCTTGTGAACGCCCTCGTCCAGCCGCTCCGCCCACTCCTTCGCCGTCAGCTGCTCCGACCCGATCGCCTCGATCATGCGCATCCGGTGGGGATCCGCAATGACCTTCAGCGTTTCGACATCCTCAATGACCAGCTCTTCCGCCGGCTCGAAAGCATTCGATTCACTTCTACCATTCATATCACGCCAATCATTGTATTTTATTTGAATGATTGTCAAGCCTTTAACGGCAAATGGGGCCAAGAGTCTCAGATTTGGATCGATGCCAACGGGCCGTCCCTGCCGGTGCGTTGGACCGCGAGGACGGCGCGGGGGTCTGAAGTGCGCGCGGGCGCCGGGCCGCAGAGGCCCGTGCGGCGACTGGGAGTATCTATCGCGGCGGATCGGCGCCGGGCTTCGTCTCCGCCTCCAGGCGATTCAGGTACGCCAGGGCGTGCTCCCGCGTTCCCAGACACATCTCGGCGGTCGGCTGGAATTCCCGGCAGGCCTCGGGATACTCCGGCGTGCCCCAGATGCGGCAGGCAAAGGTCTTCGGGTCCAGGTTCACGCAGGGAACTCCGGCGGGCTTCCCGTCGGGCATACCCGGCAGCGGCGAGGAGATGGAAGCTGCAATGCAACACGCCCCGCATCCGAGACGGCAGGGGACGATTCTTCGCTTCGGCATGGTCACGCTACCCACATCTCCGGCACGGGCCGGAGGCGGAGGTCCCGAGAGTAGCATCTCACGACGACACGTGGAAACCATGACCGCCGTCGACACGGGGTCGACGGCGGACGCCTTCGCAAAGGCCAACCTCTCAGATAAGCTTCCTTCATGATGCGCACCCCGTCGAGTCGAGCCGGACGTGCGGTTGTCTCGATTCTTGCGGGACTCCTCGCCGGCATTCTGACTGCGCTCTTCGAAGTCTCCTACGCCTCCCTCATCTTCAGCGGTGACCTTGCGCCCTTCGTTTCCCGCGGCATCTCCATCATGCTCCTGGGAACGGCAGTCTCACTGACCGTGAGCTCACTCTTCAAGCTCATGCCCGGGAGCGCGCTGGTACCGCAGGACACGCCGGTTGCCATCATGGCAGCGATGGCTGCGAGCGTCATGGCCGCAACCGCCGGGCCCATGCGCGGGGATCAGGCGTTTCACACGGTCGTCACCACCATGATGGTGACGACTCTCGCAGCAGCAGTCACCTTCCTGGTCGTCGCGCGTCTCCGTCTCGCGCGATTCATTCGGATCATACCCTACCCGGTGGTGGGCGGGTTTCTCGCCGGGGTGGGCTGGCTCATGATCTCCGGCGCCGTAACCATGATGGCCGGGTTTCGCCCCAGCCTGAACCAACTACCGCTCTTCCTTTCCCCCCCGGTGCTGATGAAGTGGCTCCCGGGGCCGGCCTTCGGCATCGTCACCCTTTACCTGGTGCGTCGGACCCGACACTCCATGGTCATTCCCGCAGCCGTGGTGATCGGGGTCGCCGTCTTCTACGCCGTCCTCGGTGCCACCGGAGGCAGCGTGGCAGATGCCACCGCTCAGGGATGGCTCCTCGGACGCTTTCGGCAGCAGAGACTCTGGATTCCCCTGTCGCTTCATCTGGTGGAGGCAACACAGTGGTCGGTCGTGGTGGATCAAGCGGGGACCATGCTCACCGCCGTTCTTGTCAGCGTCCTGGCCTCCGTCCTCAATATGGGCGGCATTGAGACAATCACGGATAGCTCATCCGACGGCACCAGGGAGCTTACCGCGGTATCACTCGCAAACCTGGGCGGCTTTCTCGTTGGGAGCCCGATTGCGTATCACAGCGTGAGTTACGCCGGCTTCGTCTCGCGGATGAACGCCGGCGGGCGCCTGGCCGCCTTGACGGGCGGGTTGGTCTGCGCAGCCGCCGCGCTCTTCGGTATGTCCGCGCTCTCCCTCTTTCCCAAGGCGGTACTGGGCGGCACGATCGTTGTGATCGGCGCGGGATTCCTCATGGACGTCCTCTACGCCGGATGGCGCCGCCTCGAGCGGTCGGACTACTTCGTTGCGGTGGGCATGCTGGTCGTGGTGGCCGTGTTCGGACTCCTCCCTGCCGTCGGAGTCGGCCTGGTAGCCTCCGTCGTCATCTTTGCCGTGAACTACGCACGGACCGACGTAGTCTACCAGGAGGCGACCGGGGTCGAGCTAGGAAGCAACGTCGAGCGGTCGGCTCGGCAGACCCGGGTCCTCCGGGAGCAGGGGCAGCAGGCCTGGGTACTGAAACTCCGGGGACTCATCTTCTTCGGCACCGCCTACTCCATCTTCGAACGCATTCGAAGGCGACTCGAAGATGAGGTGCGGCCGCGGGTCCGATTCATGGTCATAGACCTGAGCCGAGTCCGCGGCCTCGACGGCTCCGCGGAGATGGTCTTTCAGCGCTTCCTTCGTTTCGCCCGGGATCATCGCTGCATTGTTCTGCTCTCGTCGGTGAGTCCGGCAATTGAACGGCAACTGCGAAGCAGAGGAGTCACCGATCCGGCAGACGCCGAGCCGCGGTTCTTCCGCGATCTGGACCACGCTCTCGAGTGGTGTGAGAATCGGATCCTCGTCAGCTACGGGCTCAACCTGCAGGGCGGCCGTCGCACCATTCAAGAGCTCCTGGAGCGCCTCCTCGGACGCGGCGATCTTGCGGAAAGCCTCGCCCCCCGGCTCGACCGGCACGAACTGGCTCCCGATCAGAAACTCATCAGTGAGGGAGATGACGCCGACCGCGTCTACATTGTCCTCTCCGGGGAGCTCGGGGTCTTTCTGGATCAGGACGAACGGCCTCCCACCCGTCTACGCACCATGCGGGAAGGGGCCGTCTTCGGAGAGGCGGAGATCTTCCTGGATCGCCCACGATCGGCGACGATTTTCGCGTTGAACCGCGCCGTCTGCTATTCCCTTTCCGCCGCAACCCTTTCGGACCTCGAACGAAGCGACCCGGAGCTCGCCTTCGCCTTTCAGCGCCTCATGGTGCGCCTCCTCGCTCAGCGCCTCATTGACCTGAACCGCACCATTCGGACGCTGTCGGAGTGATCCGCCCGGGCGGCCTCCACCGCAGTGAGATGCGCAAGGTAGGTGCCGCTCATCTCGCTGTCACCGAGAGGGCGCAGATGCTCCATGACACGCCGCGAGCCGGTGAGGGCGCTGATGGGCATGCCGCGCTCGACGTAGAGGGGGTGGCCGACGGCGCCGTCGAGGTCGTGGGGCTGCCCGGGACAGTCGAGGGGAATACGGTCCTCCAGGTAGGCGACCCACGCCTTGTTCTCGTAGAGCGCCTTGTTCTGCTCGGTCCGGAACCACCCCGGGGCCAAGCAGTTCACGGTGATGCCGTGGGCTCCCTAGTCGTCGGCCAGGCTCATGGTCATCTGCTTCACCCCGCCGCGGCTTGCGCAGTACGGGGTGATCCCGGCGTACCCGAAGACGCTGGTTACCGACCCAATGTTCATGATCCGCCCGTAGCCGCGGGGGATCATGCGCTTTGCTACCGCCTGAGCCACGAAGAAGGATCCCCGGAGGTTCGTGTCCAGGACGGTGTTCCACTCCTCCCAGGTCACCTCCACGTCAGGCTTGCGCAGGTTGACGCCGGCGTTGTTTATGAGGATGTCGATGTGGCCGTAGTGCTCCTCCGCCGCGGCGACAATGCGCTCAATGCTCTCGAGGTCGCGCACCTCCAATTCCAGGGGAAGGGCGCGCCGGCCGAGGGCCCGGGCGAAGTAGCGCCCCAGGCCCCGGCTCGCCCCGGTGATGATCGCCGTTCTGCCGCTGGGATCGAAGTTGTCCGTAGGCATCGACCCCAATGATACAAGAGATCGGGGTGGCGCTCCATGAGATTCAGTCGTGGTATGATGCGTGACATGCGCCACGGTCGGGATATCCGACTCACGCAGTTCGATGGCGGGAGGTGCGCAGAATGAGCGGAGTCAGATCCTACTTCGACGCACTGGCGGGCGAGTACGAGAGCCTGCCCTTTGTGCAGAGCCGGGACGTCGCGGAGGAGGTGAATCGGATCCTCAGAGTCGTGCGGCCGGATACCGCCGGCCACTTTGCGCCGACGCAGGGAAGCCTTCACGTTCTCGACATCGGCTGCGGGACCGGGAGGCTGGCGTGGGAGATTGCCCGGAGAGGCTATCAGGTTCACGGGATCGATCTCTCCGCCCGCATGATCGAGCGAGCCGGTGCGGCGAGCCGGCGCGGCGGGGACGACGAGAACAAGGGGGGCGACCGGAGCGGCGGCGGCCGCGATAAGACGGGCGCGAGGGGCGACGGAGTGGGGAGTGCGGCGCCGCAGTTCTCCGTTGCGGACTTCTTCACCTTCGAGCCGGACGCGCAATACGACCTTGCGGTGAGCGTCATGGGGGGCGCCTTCGGCGTCTCATCCAGTGGTGAGACGGCGAACTACGCGGAGGCGGCGCGCTTCTTCCGGGCGCTCGGGCGGGCACTCGCGCCCGGCGGCGAGGCGCTGATCGAATTCCTCCACGGTGCCTGCGTCATTCGGGAGCTCGCCGAGGAGCATCTCCAGGGCGGCGAAGTGCTATTTGACCGCGGCAAGGTGCTGACGGAAGGGGGAGTGTACGAGTCGTACTACACCGTCACGGAGGTCTACTCTGCAGCAGAGGCCTGCGGCTTGACCGTCCGGGGCATCTTTGGGCCGTTGACCGGAGGCGACTTCCCGGTGTCTCTCGGCCTGGACGACTCGGTGGGGGTGGTCCACGTGGCGATGCCGGACGAGTCCCGGCACGCGGAGTAACGCGAGCGCCGGCCGTCAGATGTTTGCCACACGAGGGCTGCGCGGTTCATCCAGGATGGGCGCGGAAAGTGTAACCGAGCGTGGACCTGGAATCGGCACAACTCGTGCAGAGCAAAACACTTGCAGACTCGCACCTGCTGAACGCAGGCGCGCGAGCCGTAAGTTCTTTCAGTCACGTTCATTGCACCAAGCGTAGGTCCACGCTCGGTTACACTTTCCCGGACGCCCCGGAGCGATCACCGCCGCCCCTGCAGGATCTTCTGCACCACCCAATCGTAGTGTCCCAGCGCCTCCGCCCCGGCGGGGTCGAGGTCATAGACACCCCGCCGCACCCGGTCGAACCAGCCGTAGAGGTTCTTCGAGAGAATGGTGCCCGCGCGTTCCGATGCGCCGAGGGCCCGGAGCTGTGCAGGGGATTGCTCCCCGTGCTCCCGGAGCAGGTGCGCCAGATAGAGGCTCTGCTGGCGGTAGGCGGTGATCCGCTCCTCGGTGCTCGCCTGACCGGCGCGGTCGAACTCGGCGTAACGGCCGTCGATCTCCCGGATCACGCCGATCCGCCGGCGGTGCCGAACCCGCGGCGTGAAGGGCCGCGGGTGCGCGACCACCTCGATGCGAGTGGCGCTGCGGAGAAAACGCACAACGATCAGACCGACCTCGAGCCGCCCGAGGAGTGCCTTCACGCCGGCCAGGTTGCGAATGCGCCCGGCGCTGCCCCGAAGCGGCACGGCCACGTAGACCGAGTCGGTGAACTCCTTACGAAGCGTCGCCTGTACGACCAGATCGAGGGAGAGCCGCCTCTTCAGCTCAACGACAATGAGCTCGTCGTCGGGAGGCTCGTCGTGCAGGGGGGCCGTCGTCTCCGGCGCGGCGCGCCGGGCCACCAGATCGCAATCGCGCACCTCGGCGTAGACGGTATAGCCCTGCCCTTCGAGGTATTGCCGGAGCGGCTCATAGAGATCGGATTCGCGAGGAGATGGACCAGTCACCGCCGCTTCATCTGATGCCGGGAGCGCTCCCGGCCATCCCTCCTGTCACGATAGGGGCACTCAGCGGCCGTGCCGAGCTCGCCGGAATCCGTGCACCGGAGTCTGATCATGGCGCAGGCGTGCCGCTGATCCGGAACCTCAGACTATGCCGTCACGGGATCGCGCGTCCAGAGCGACTTGCGCATCCCGGCTCCCGGCGGTTGATCGTGCCGCAAAACGTCACCGCAACCCGGCGCACCCCCTTCCATCCAAAGCCATTACGTTCAATAATCCGGCCATGAGGCTTGTGGTATTTGTCCTGAACAAGGAGGAGCTTCTGGAACGCGTCCTGGAGGCGTACGTCGAAGCGGGCATCACGGGGGCCACCATTCTCGACTCGGAGGGCATGGGGCACTTCCTTACGTACGAAGTGCCTCTCTTCGCCGACTTCAAGGAGTTCATGAAGGGCAACAAGCCCTATAACAAGACGATCCTCTCCGTCGTGGAGGATGACGATGCGGTTCCGCGCCTCTATCGACTGCTGGACGAGGTGTGCGGGGGCATGGCCACCCCCGGGACGGGCATCTTCTTCACGCTTCCGATCGACTTTGCCGCAGGCCTGGTAGGTATGCCCGATGGGGGCGTGACTTCGGATGATGGAAGCGTGACTTCGGATGATGGAAGCGTGACTTCGGATGATGGAAGCGTGACTTCGGA
>CAZUVX010000062.1:7124-18361 GCA_964623865.1 uncultured Spirochaetaceae bacterium
GCGTGACTTCGGATGATGGAAGCGTGACTTCGGATGATGGAAGCGTGACTTCGGATACGAGTTCCGAGAAAGGGGAGAGAGAATGATCAATGCGCTGACGGAGATCCTGGACTCATCCTGCGTGAATCTGGACATCCGCGGGAGGAAGAAGCCTGAGATCATTCGAGAGCTGGTCGAACTGCTGGCTCAGGCCGGCAAGGTGGATGACCCGCAAAGCACCCTTTCCATGATCCTCGAACGAGAGTCCATGGCGACCACGGGAATCGGCGGCGGCATTGCCATCCCGCACTGCATGTCTCCGCAGATACGTGAAATGGCCCTCGCCTTCGGACGCCACCCGACGGGGGTCAAGTTCGACGCCGTGGACCGCCGGCCGGTGCAGCTCGTTTTCCTGGTGGTAGCCCCGAACAACGCTCACACCGAACACCTCCAGGTACTGAGCAAGATCTCACGGTATCTCCACGATCCGAACTTCAAGAGGAGCCTCCTCGAAGCTTCGACGCCCGAAGAGGTCGTTCAGCTCTTCGCCGATCGGGAGAAGTGACACCATGCGAACTCGCGCCCGCTGGAACATTGTCCGCTTTGGTCTGACCACGAGCTACCTCTTCCTGGGGTGGTTACTCTTCGCGTGGGACCTCTCCGCGCGGACCATCGTGATCGGCCTGTTGCAGAGCATTGTGGTGGCGGTGCTCACGTATCCTGTATTCATTCAGGACGATGAAGCCGCTCGCAGATCTCACCTGCCCCGTGTCCACATGCTCGGCGTCTACCTGCTGGTGCTGGTGTTCAATATGTACGTCGCCAGCTTCAAGGTGCTGTGGCAGATCCTTCGCGGCCGGATCAATCCGGGGGTGGTCCATTTCAGGACCCGCCTCAACAGTGATATTGCCCGGCTCGCCCTGTCCAACTCCATAACCATTACTCCCGGCACCATTACCCTTCAGCTCGACGATGATCACTTCATTGTTCACTGGCTGGACGCGCGAACCACCCACTCGAAGTACGCAAGCAAGCTCGTCAAAGGAACCTATGAGAAGCTCCTGAGCCGGGTGTGGGTCTGAGATCACGGGAAAGGATTGCCCATGGAGATGCAACAGGTTCTGCAATACGCCATCTACTTCTTCCTCGGCTCTACGGTCTTCAGCATGGTCCGCGTCGTCATTGGTCCGACGACGGTGGATCGCATGACCGGCCTCAACCTTGTCTCGGCCCAAATTCTCGCCCTGCTTGTCCTGGGAGCGGTCCGGGAGGGACGCTCCAGCTACCTGGACGTTGCCCTGGTATACGACATCTTCGGCTTCATTGGCCTTCTGTCCATGGCTCGCTACTTCCGCGGGCGCGCGCGGGAAGGTGACGCAGACGCGTCGAGGTGACGGGGGAACCATGGACTGGATCGCCATACTCTTCTTCGTTCTCGGCGCAGTCTTCGGAATCATGGGCAACCTGGGCGTTCTGGTGTTTCCCGACGTGTACACCCGCTTGCAGGCGGCCTCGACATGCAGCACGACATCGGTATTCTCCGTGTTCGTGGCGTGTATGATCATCGCGGGCTTCAGCCCTTTGACCGGGAAGATCCTGGTAATCACCCTCTTCTTCTTCATAACCAATCCAATAGGTTCGCACATCATCGCCCGGTACGCCTGGGAGCGTGAAATCGTGCCGTGGCGGCGCAGCTACGCCAAACGCCGCGAGCTGGGAGGGCCGCTCGGTGACTGAGGTGCTCCTGATCGTCATGCTGATCCTCGCGGTGGTGGCTCTCCTTACGAGGGACCTCCGGGTCACGGTGGTCGTGATCGGCGTCTTCAGTCTGGTGAGCTGCTTCTTCTACTTTGTGCTGGGCGCGCCGGACGTAGCCCTGACCGAGGCAGGTGTGGGTACCGGGATCGGCACCGTCGTGTTCATTTGGATTGTTCACAAGACCCAACGCCGGGAGGATGAAGCGGCGCCACCGGAGGCGCAACCCCGAGGACCGGGACCGGACACCACGGGAGGCGACACATGAAACGGCTGGTGGAGCTTCTGGTAGTTCTCGTTGTCGCGCTCTTTCTCTTCCTCGCTCTCGGCGGTGACCACCCCGAAGTGACGCCGATCCGGTCCTACATTCTCGAGAACGGCGTCGCGGAAACCGGGGCTCGGAACCTGGTGACTGCGGTCTACCTGGGATATCGCGCCTTCGACACCCTCGGAGAGACGGTGGTCCTTGTCGTGGCGGTCTCAGGAGTAATGTTCTTTGTGGAGCGCAAGAGATGAAGCGGAGAACCGACGTGCTCGACGTCACCGGACGGAAACTCGCTCCCTACATGTTCCTCTTCGGGCTCTATCTGGTGAGCTTCGGAGATATTTCCCCCGGCGGCGGCTTCCAGGGGGGCGTGGTCATTGCCTCGGGGATCATTCTTCTGGCCATGACCAAGGGGGTCGACACCACGGAGACGCTCTTTCCGGTGAACAGGCTCTCCTTGACGGAGACATTGGCGTTCCTGCTTCTTCTGACGGCAGGCGCCCTGGGCATGCTTCTGGCGGGAGGCTTTCTGGCGGATTTCATCAGCGGTCCGACGCGCGCATTCACAATTCCGCAAGGTCCTATCCTACCGCGGGTGCGTTTCATCTTCCTCCTGAATCTGCTGATTGGAGTGAAGGTCGGAGCCGGTGTCAGCCTGATCTGCCTGCATCTGTTTCGGGAGGAGTAGCGGTGGATCTGGTACGTGCACTCTCCATCGGCGACCCCGTCTGGTACCTCATCGGCTTGGTCTTCCTGGTCGGAATATGGGCGGTCGTGGCGCTTCCCAACCTCATCAAGAAGGTCGTCGGTTTGAGCGTCGCCAACAGCGCCATAATCATGTTCTTCGTCTACTACGCCTCCCTGTCCGGTAATACGGCCCCCATCCTCACCGGTGCCGAGGGCACGCCGGTGGACCCGCTGCCTCAGGCGCTCATGCTGACGGCCATTGTCGTAGGGGTCTGTGTCATAGCTCTGGCCCTGGTCCTGGTGTATCGACTCTACAAGCGGTACGGCACCCTGGACGTTCGGCGGATCGAGCGAAAGGTGTGGAAGGACCATGCATAGCCCCGCCCTCCTGGTGGTGCTGCCGTTCGCAGGAGCGGCAATCGCCCTTCTGGGAAAGCTCTCTCGTCGGAAGCTCTTGTTCAGCGTGCTCTCGGTAACGCCTCTCGCCGCCATGGGCGCGGTGCTGGCGCGGCAGCTGCCGGCAGTGTTGGAGGGTCGGACACTGCGCTACGCGCTCGGCGGCTGGCCGGAGCCCTACGGCATTGCCCTCGTCATGAACGGCCTGGCGTGGCTCATGTCGGCGCTGATCGTCGGTATCTCCACCATGGTGGTGCCGGCGGCGCTCGCCCGGACCGGTCGCCACCGGCCGGAGCGCGAAGACGAGCACAAAGGCCCCTACGGTCCGGTGTTCTTCTTCTTTCTCATGACCCTTATTGCCGGCATGCAGGCGGTCGCCCTGACCGGCGACATCTTCACCATGTTCGTCGCCTTCGAGATCGTCGCCATTGCCGCCTACGTCTTGATTGCGTTCGACCGAACCGACGCGGGGCTTCTGGCGAGCTTGAAGTACCTCATCCTGAGCTCGGTGGGAATTCTCTTCTTCCTATTCGGGGTCTTCCTGGTGTACCGCGACGTTGGTACGCTGTCGCTGGAGCACATCGGCCGCGCCCTCGCGGGCACGGGCCCCGGCGGCGTCGGGGAAGGTACCGGTTCAGCTACCGGGGGTGCGGGTACGCCCGCTGATGCCCTGTTAGGATCGACCAGCATCCGCCTCGCCGTTGTCGCCATGGTCGTCGGGATCGGTGTGCGCACCGCCTTCATTCCCTTTCACACCTGGCTTCCGGAAGCGCACGCCTACGCGCCGCATCCGGTGAGCGCCCTTTTATCAGGCGTCCTCATCAAGATCTCCTTCTTTGCAATGGTCCGTATTCTCGCAACCTTCTCCGGCGACTACCTCTCGGATCTCCTCCTCTGGGTCGGCGGTATCACCGCCGTCGTTGCGGTCATCTGGGCACTTGCGCAGAGCGATGCGAAGCGCCTCCTGGCGTACCACTCCATCTCTCAGATGGGCTATGTGCTGGCCGCCTTCGGCGCGGCAACGACCCTCTCGCTGCCCGCAGCGTTGGCCCACGCGGTGAACCACGCGCTGTTCAAGAGCTTGCTCTTCCTGGTCGTCGGGTCGGCAATCGCCATGACCGGCGAGCGCAACCTCTACCGAATGGCGCCGATCGGCCGACGCGCGCCGATCCTCGCCATAGCCTTCCTGGCAGGCGCCCTCTCCATTGCGGGCATCCCGCCCTTCAACGGCTTCACGAGCAAGCAGTTCGTCTCAGCCGCCGTGTACGGCTCGCCGGTGTACGTCCTGCTCTGGGTCACTGCGGCGGGTACCACCGCCTCCTTCATCAAGCTCTCCCGCATTGTCCGGCCGGGTCCATCCCTCTCGAAGGTGTCACCGCACCCGACCGCGCCGGAGCATCCGCCGGTGCCTGATCGACCCGGTTTCCTCATTCACGTACCGACGCTTATCCTGGCGGGGGCGTGCCTGGTCACAGGCCCCTTCGCCCGACCGCTTGTTCGATTCTACGCGCGTCTTCTTGAATCGGTTCCTCACATGTCCGCCGCCTCCCGGCCGACGGCCGGCTCGCCTGCGGTGGAGTCCGCGATCGCAACCCTTCCGGAGCTGTTCGGCTCCGACAAGCTGCTCGACACCACCATCATCGTGGCCGTGGGCATCGTCCTCTACTTCCTCACTGTATCCAAGCCGGGGAAGTCGGTTGCAATCCGGATAGAGCGGTCGGCACCCGAGGTGAGAACCGTGCTGGTGTTCTTCTTCATTGGGCTGGGGGTGTTCGGGATGTTCGCCCTGCTTTGACCATCCTTCCCGACTCCACGTAACACAACTGCGCTGCGGGGAATTCGCGGTCAGTGTTCGTCTCTTCATTCGCGCCTCCTCGCCACTCCCCGTCGACAGAGAGCAATCGCATTCGGGGCATTCCGCCTGTCTGCTTCTCCTCACGGCATGCCCAATCCTCGCAATCCCGGGAGATATCACCCGGGCGCCTTGGAGGCTACCTGGTACGCGCCGGTCCTGTGAGTGGTCCTCAAGGGGCGGAAACAGGTGTCGATCGGGGACCACACCGTCGGCTTGGGCCCGGGAGAGTGCCTCTTAGTGAGCCACGATCTGCCCGTATACTCGGGAATCACCGAAGCGCCGTACCTGGCGATGGTCTTCGGTGTCGACATCACAGTCAGGCGCACGCTCTATGATTGAAGTCGCGGAATCCCACCTCACGGGCGTACGGTCTCGGGCCGACGCCGCCCGGAGAGGAAGAGCACGATATGTACGGAACTCAGGGTACAAAGGACTTCCGCAGGATCGGCTACGGCGGCCCGTGTCACCTACCGGTACAGCTCCACCGAACGCACCCAGATGTCGGCGTCGAAGCCCGCCTTACCGGCGACGATTGCGACCGACCGCAACCGAGATATGTCCGGTGAGCCGCCGCCGAGCATGTACTGCGCCTCGAACTCGGAGAAGGGAAGCTCGACTCGGGTCCACTCCCCGACGACGTCCATTTTCTGTTCGTAGTGTGACCAGGGGAAGCGTGTTCTGTTCGTCCGGAGGTGGACGTAGTAGTTATCCCCCGTTGCTCGGGCGGTAACGGCAACGCCCCGGTACTCCGAGGCATCAAAGGCGCCGTCGGAGGAGAGGGGCAGACGAACCTGGATGAAGCCGCCGTTGTTCTCCAGGGAAACACGGCCGGTCATGTGAAGCGCCGGACCCTCTTCCGTTTCTTCCACACGAGCGCTCATGTCCGAGCGCCCACCCATGACACGATCGGTGAAACCCTCCCACTGGGTGCCGATCTGTGAAGAGCCGTCTCCCCGGGTGAAATTGTCCAGAAGCAGGGACGTGTCACCATCCTGATCTGCAAACACAAGGCCTCCCCCAATCAGAAGGACTGTCAGAATCATCATCATCCTGTGAACCATACTCGTGCCTCCGCGCCTCGCCGAAAGATACGCACTAGCAGGCGCTAGAGAAAAGGAGTGCCTGAGCGAGGGAGGCCGGAGTCCTGCCGGCTGCGCTTCGACAGAAAGAGCCTCTGATTGGCCGCGCCTGTCCCGTTCCGCCACGCTTGCCCGATTGTGCCGGAAGATGGAGAATCACCGCCGGAAGATCGTATGACATCACCGAAGACCCCCTGCCTTCTACGAGCAGCGCGCCAAACGAGTCAGCAACGGCCGGGCGGCAGAAGCCTAACCCGAGGCTTTGCTCCGGCGCACCGCCTGGCCGCCATCGCGCTGGTTTGCGCCCTTGCCGCCGCCGGTTGCGCAACGACCCGTCCGCCCACCGTTGATCCCGCGCCTGTCGACACCGCGATCATGACTGCCGCCGACCGCTATCTCGAGAATTCCGGGGCCTCCCCCGAAAAGTACGTCGCGGGCGCCTTCAACGATCACGATGTCGTCTTCCTGGGCGAGTACCACCGCATCAGGAGCCAGGTTGAGCTCGTAGCCCGACTCATCCCACGGCTCCACGCATCGGGAATCACGGTGCTCGCCACGGAGTTCGCCAGGCGCATCGATCAAGAGCTTCTTGATCGGCTCCTCACCGGCGCGACCTGGAACGAGGAGCTTGCCCGGGAGATCACCTTCCGGAACTTCGTCTTCTGGGGGTACCAGGAATATGTCGATGTTTACAAAGCCGCGTGGCAGGTGAATCAGTCGCTCCGCGCGGACGAGGAGCCGTTCCGCGTGGTGGCCCTGAACAACGCGCCGGACTGGAGCGTCCTCGAGTCACCGGAGGACCGCGACGACCCGGAGTTGCGACGGGCGGTCTGGCGCGGCGAGACGGAGGCGAACTGGGCCGCGGTCGTTCTGGATCTCATCGAAGAGGGCGAGAAGGTGCTCGTCTACTCCGGCATCCACCACGCCTTCACCGGATACCGGCAGCCGATCTACGACGTCCCGACGGATCAGTTTCGCGGCTTCGCCCGCGACCGGATGGGGAATCACGTGTACCGCGCCATTGGTGACCGCGCCATGACGATCTACATGCATGCGCCATGGGTTTCCGCCGAGGGTTATGGAGCTCCCGACGTTCATCCGGTGGACGGCGCGATCGACCTCATAATGGCTGCGGCACCGGAGGGCACCTGGCCGGTCGCCTTCGATACCGCCGGTACCCCCTTCGGAGGCTTGAGCGCGGAGACATCCTTCTACACGTACGGCCATGAGGACTTCACCCTGGCAGACTTCTGCGACGGGTACATCTTTCTGGAGCCCTTTGCGGAAGTCGAAGGCGTCACCCCGATCCCCAACTTCATCAATGAATCGAACATAGAGGTTGCCCGCGCCCAGAGTCCCAATCCGGCGTTCCGGGACGCTTCGATTCACCGCTTCAACGAGGCAATCGCCTCGGACGCCGACATGGCCCGGCGGGTGCGGCACCTCATTCTGCGATAGCAGGGACGGCGAGGAAAGGGCCCGAAGGACTAACGGGCCATCCACCCCGACGGGACCGGCTTTGAGGACCTTGGGCGAGCGTGGCGCGCCTACCGCCCTGCCTGCCTCGCCCGGCGCAACAGTGCCGGACTCAAGTGCAGAATGGACGGAATGACAATGAGGGTAGTCGCGGTCGCCGCTGCCAAACCGATGGTAGCGACCAGGCCGGCCCGCCCCAACAGGATGAACCGGGAGAAGTAGAAGGCGGCAATGCCGGCGGCAATCGTCAGGCTCGTCTGGATGATGGCGGTTCCGGTCTTGTGCACCGTATCCCGAAGCGCGAGTTCGTAGCTCTTGTGCCGACACGCGCGGCGGAATACCAGGACGAAGTAGAGGACATCGTCATTGCTGACGCCCATGAGAGCCGCAACCATGAAGACGTGTATCGGGTCGTGGAGAAAACCCATCCACCCAAGCACGCCGAAGTAGACCAGAACGCCGGCCACCGTCGGCACGAGGGTCAGCGCCGCCCAGGGGATCGATCGAAACACCAGCATCAGAAAGATGGCGATTACGGGTGCAAAGACCAGGAGAGATATCACCTGACTCCGGGTGAGATAGGTGATCTGGTGAAGATTCTCTACCGGAGCCCCGAGGATGGCTGCAGAGGCGAAGCCCGGCGGCTCGAATCCCGCAATGCGGGCGCCGGTGCTGTCGCGCAGGGCAATCGAACCACCCAGGTATGACCGAAAGCGCTGGAGAAGTGATTCCAATGCCTCCACCCCGGTGGGGTCGCTGATCGGCGGAAGGGAGACCTGCAGGAGCATCCGCGTCCTCCGCCATCCGTCGTCCACGACGGCGTCGAAGCTCAATCCGGCGCCGCTGTCGGAGAGCAGTTGCATGGCCTCCCCCACCTCGGCGGCGCTCTCGGGTCGGACCGGCTCCATCGATCCCTCCATGCGCCCGAGCATAAACTCCACGAAGTCCAGGTGCGAGACGGCGAGGGAGACCGCATCGTCGCTCTCCAGACTCGTCTGATACTCCCGCAGACGGTCGTAGGCGGCAATGTCCACCAGTCCATACTCCTCGCCGGTATCGACATAGATGTCCATGTCGTGAACAGCCCCGGCACGCTCCTGGAAGTACGCCACCGACCTGGCGATGTCGGTACGATTCCGGAAGGTGTCCCGCACGCTGTAGCCCGCCCGCACCGTGGGAATAGCCACTGCAAGGGCCACCAGGACACCGCCGGCGATCGCGAGTCGCAGGACCGGCCGCTTCGGAGGTTTGGTCAGCCACCGGATGACCGGTCCGGCACCGTTTGCCGGATGGTCGTCGACATGCTCTCCAACGGGATCCGCGGCGGAGGACCCTCCCTGGTCGGGTGCCGGGCGCCCGCCCTTGGGGCCGTCGCGACGGGAGTACGCCCAGATGCGCTCCGGGAGCAGATCGAGAATGGGAGGCAGGAGGAAGAGCGCCGTGATCAGGGCGGCGACAATCCCGAACATGAGGAGAATGCCCAGCTGCGAGAGCATCCGGCTGGGAGTTACCAGCAGGCTTCCGAATCCGATCAGGGTCGTTGCCCCTGCGGCCATGACAACCCGCCCCACCTGCAGCAGCGTCCTGGTCATGTTACCGTCACCGATGGAATGGTACCGGTAGATGTGTATCCCGTAACTCGTCGCGAGCACGAGTACGATTACCGGGACCATCATGGTGTTTGTCTGCACCGCGCCGCCGATGACATGGAAGAAGGCAAGAGTCCAGAAAGAGGGCACAATGGAGACCACGCTCAGGGTCAAGCCGACGAGGAGGGATCTGGAGATCAGGGTCTCGAACAGCAAGATGATGATTACGGCAATCGTGCCTAGAACGACGAGCTCGCTCACGATGGTCCGGCTCACGAAGGCCTTTGCGACGGAGTCGCCGAAGAAGTGGAGATCCGGGGCGTCCAGCCGCTCGATCACCTCTTCGCCGAAGGTGGCCGGTACAATGTCCTCGTCCGGGACGATGTACGTGTACAGAGCCTCCTCATCCTGCGAAACGAAGAGCTTCCGAAAGAGCGGCGTCTCGAGGATTCGCCGGGCCAACTCCTCCGCAGTCGGATCCGCCGCGGGACGGTAGACCTGCCGCTGCTCGAGGGTGCCGTCGACCTGGTAGAGATCCTGCAGGTTTGTAAGACTGATGACCTCGCGGGCACCGGGAATCTCGGCGGCAACGGTAGTAACGTCATCGATCCGATCGAGAGCCGTCGGTGAGATGTCCCCGTCGACATCCAGTGCAACGATGACCAGATCATTCTGGCCGAAGGTCTCGACGAACTCCTCGCTCAGCTGTTGATACGGGTCGTCATCCGGCAGAAAGACTCGGAACCCCGATTCGAAGTCGAGGCGCGTGGTGAGGAGGACCGCCACGACGGTGAGGAGGAGAACCGGGATGATGAGGTAGACGCCTGCCTTGTCGTACAGCCTCGCGGGTAGAGAAAACACGTCGGCACCAAGTTTGGAACGCGCGTCGTCTATTGTGACGGCTGCGCCTTCACGAGCTTGAAGCTGACGTACTGCATGGCGCCGCTGGCGAATGAGGCGTACCTGGCGGACCCGCGAACACCGGCAAACTCCCCGAACCCCTTGATGAGGAACTTGGGCACCTTCTTGCGCATGAGCAGCTTGCGCCGCTCATCGTCAATGTCGAGAGCACGCACAACGTTGTCCGTTATGTTAACTTCCTTCTCAATGACGAAGCCGGCATCCCGGATCTGGTCGTGGAGCAGATCCAGATCGCCCTTCCACCGCAGGTCGGTTAACAGGAACACCCCGTCGTCACGAAGCACTCGCTTTGCCTCCCGGAAGAACTGCGGAATGTCCCGGTACGCCCGCGAGGACTCGACGTTCACCAGCGCGTCGAAGGATGCGTCGTCGAAGGGAAGCTTGTGCGCGTCGCCGCGAACGAAGTGAAGGTTCGGCGCCGTGTAGTACTCGTTGCAGAAGCGGATACCGTTCTCCGAGAGGTCCAGGCCAATGTAGCTCGCCGGTTTCAGATAGCGGGCAATGTAGGACGCCCCGCCGCCGCGTCCACAACCGACTTCCAGGACGTCCTTGTCGGCCAAGTCTGCGTGAGAGACCGCGAAGTGATACAGCTGGGCGCTGAACCGCTCAGACTCATCTTCACGCGCAAGGTCAATGAACTCCGGAACCCCTTCAAGGGGCGCATAACCGTAGTTCATGAAGGTCAAGACCACGTCGCTTCGTTCCCGCGAGATGATCCAATTGTGCCAGAACCGCCACAGCGGCTGGCGGAGGATCTTCGGTAGCTCAGCGTAATTCGCCACGATTCGCCGCATTGTAGATACCCCAATTCACTTACAGAGCCGCCCGTTCCGGGACCCCGGATCCGCGCTTCCGCGCCACGGCCGTCAGGTATTATCTGCACCCATCGTCAGTCGGAACCGACGTTCTTCCGATGAGGTGCGTCCGCGTACGATACTCAAGTAGCCCACAATTTGCAATAGGTCGGTTACGGACCGGGACGGCGGCACCCGACAAGCGCGGCGATCTACTCGCGGGCGGGCCGACGGATGCCCGGCTCCCTCGCACCGACACCACCGGGTAGTGTAGAGTCGGAACCATGAAAAACGCTTCGCGCGTGGATATCTGTCTCTTCGGGGCGACCGGCTTTGCCGGACGGTTGACGGCGCGCCACCTCGCCGACCGCTGTGGCCGCGCGGGCCTCCGCCTTGCCCTTGCCGGGCGCAGCGGGGAGCGGCTGGAGGCCGTGGCCGCGG
>CAZUVX010000063.1:0-11449 GCA_964623865.1 uncultured Spirochaetaceae bacterium
TCCGCCGGTGTCACCGTAACCGTCTCACCGGCTGAGAGATTGCCGGACTCATCCACCGCCGCGACCGTGAAGGTGTACTCCGTGCCGTTGGTCAGATCGTCGGCGACGTACTCGCCCACGCCCGGATCGACTGCCTGCACCTCCGAGCCGTCGGGCTCCCAGGTCACCTCAATGCCTGCCAGGTCTTCGTCGGTGGGGTCGGTCCACACGAGGGCCACGGTACCGCTGGAACGGGCGACCTGCAGATCGGTGACTTCCGTCGGTGATGTCGTGTCCGCAGGCTCGTCGTCACCGTCATCGTCGCCGCCGGGATCTCCAAAGAGTCCCGGACAACCGGAAAGTACCACTACAATCCCAATCAGCAGTGGTAACCACAACAAACGCGCTTTCATACGTCTCCTCCAAAAGAGCATGAGATTGGTTGCACTGCTTCCATGATTGGGGATAGTACAGCTCGGCCGGCGCGATACAGCAGCACACAGGAAAGCATAATACAAAGCTTACCAAATTACTCAATATCAATGCGAAACTCTTCCGTGGGAGACCCGGTTTCTCTGGAGGAAGACGTGCGCCAAGGGAGGGAATCCCGCCGGGCGAAAGCGCACCGTCACGGAGTACCGGGGCTGCTGCACTCCCGCGGTACCCGCGGCGCTACTCACTTCGGAGCGATTCGACGAGGAACGCCTAGAGTGACGTGCTGAAACGATACAGGTCTACGCTAGGGTGGTTGGAGAGAATGATCATCGTGACGTCCAGCTCGGGTATGTAGCACACCTCGGCGCCGTAGCCGGGAGAGGAGGCCGGCGAGGCGGCAGAGCAGAATGGCTGCACCGGTGAACTACTTGCTCACGGAGGCGTGAGCGTAACCTCGTGCCGGGCCCGTCACCATCGATCTCCTGCTCCTATTCTCTCCCGACCCCGACGAAAACGGAAGCCTGCCCTTGCAGCTTCTCGCCTCACCAGTACCCTGTACCAATGCCGAATAGCGACGCCGCTACGAATGCACGCACGTATTACGACGGGAAGAATGCCGACGGCTTCTACGCCACCATCTGGGGCGGTGAGGACATTCACATTGGCATCTACGAACACCGGGACGAGTCGATCCGGGAGGCGAGCCGCCGCACCGTGGCGACCATGGCATCTGAGATCGATGTGAACGCCGACAGCCGCGTCCTGGACCTTGGGGCGGGATACGGCGGCTCGGCGCGCTACCTGGCCCGGACCTTCGGGTGCAGCGTCACCTGTCTCAACGTCAGCACCGTGCAGAACGACCGCAACCGCGAGCTCACCACGGCGCAGGGCCTGGACGGCATCATCGACGTGGTAGAGGGCAACTTCGAGGAGCTCCCCTTTGCCGAGGAGTCCTTCGACATTCTCTGGTCCCAGGACGCCATGCTCCACAGCGGCGACCGGGCCCGGGTCGTCGCCGAAGCGGCGCGGGTCATGAAACCGGGTAGCGTTTTCATCTTCACCGATCCCATGCAGGCCGATGCTGCCGCTCCTGAGGACCTCCAGCCCGTCCTGGACCGGATCAATCTCTCGTCACTGGGCAGCCCGGGCTTCTACCGGGCGGAGGCGGCACGCAACGGGCTCAGGGAACGGAGCTTCACCGACCTCACCGCCCACCTGGTCCGCCACTATACGCGGGTCCTGGAGGAGCTGGAGCGAAACGAATCCCGGGCCCGGGACATCTCCGGCGACGACTACGTCGACCGCATGAAGACAGGCCTGAACCACTGGATCAGCGCGGGATCGACGGGCTCGCTTGTGTGGGGAATCTTCGTCATGGACAAGAAATGAGGAGCCTCTGCGCGATTGGGCTGCGGGCTCGCGTCACCCCTGCTTCCAGCGGTGGCCGCCGGCGTCCAGGATCTCCCGGCCGAAGATGGGGGCGCGCTCCTTCAGTCCGTCGATGAGTCGCCGCGACGCCGCGTAGGCGCGGTCGCGGTGGCCGGTTCCCACGACAATGACGACCGGATATCCCCCGACCGGCACGTGGCCGAGGCGGTGGCGAATGAAGGCGTAGAAGAGCGGATCGGCGGCCTCCTCCGCGACCTCTTCGGCGAGGTCCCGCACCGCACGTACCGCCATCTCCTCGTAGGCGGTGAACTCGATACCGGTGACGGTTCCCCTGTCGTGCGCGTCCCCGCGGACCTGACCAATGAAGGTCACGATCCCGCCGAGACCGGGCGCCTCCTGCCATGTGCGGTACACCTGCGAAGCGAGCTCCGGCGACAGAGGTTCATGAGAGAACAGGGGCTCAACATCAATATGACGATTCCGCATGCGCGCAGCTCCCATGGATGATCCGTCGGCCGATTCACCCGACGGCCGGGTGGCCCATCGGCCGGACGATGCGTCAGCCCCCGGCGAAGGCCGGCAAGAGAGCGATCTCTCCTGCACGATTCACGACTTCCCCTTCCTGAAGGAGTCGGGAGTCCACCGCAATTGAGAAGAACTCACCTTCAAGGCGTGGGTAGAGCTCGTAAAGGCGGGTCCGCAGCTCGGACGCTGTAACCGGGCCGGAGAAGTCGACGGTGGTGCGCTCGGCGCCGACCACCTCGATGAGGGGACCGAAAAAGCGAAGCTCGGTCTCAGCCATGCGCACCTCCCGATCCGTCGGCGCCATCCGTTGCGTCGGTGCCCTGGGCGTCGCCGGCACCGGCACCGCCGGCGCCGGCACCGCCGGCGCCGACCTCTCCCACGTTCAGCCCGATCCGATCAAGGGTAAACGCCTTACCGTCGTAGATAATGAGCGCCTCGGGTGTCTCGATCTCCGTACCGCGCTCGAGCCAGTCGATGAACAGGCCCACCTGCAGGCTCGCAATCGCCGACACGACCTGCGGCATCATGGGCTTTCCCGCCGGCGGCATGTTCCGGAAGTCGGGTCCGTACACCGCCTCATAACCGGGCCCCGTCCCGGGGAACAGCACGGCCTGGCCGTACCACGCTTCGATCCCGCCGTGAACAACCGGTACGCCGTGCTCCCGGCGAATGTCTTCCAGGCCTCCCCGCGCCGCGAAGCTGTCCAGGCAGTCCATGATGATCTGGGACTGCCCGGCATGCGCCCGGGCAAAGGTCTCCGCAGTGATGCGCTCCTGATGGGCCTCCACCCGGATCTCCGGGTTGATCGCGGAGAGCTCGCGGGCGGCGACCTCCACCTTGGCCGTACCGAGATGCTCCGGCCGGTAGAGGATCTGGCGGTTCAGGTCCGGCTCGTCCAGGATTCCCGGGTCCCAGAGCTCCAGGGTGACCGGGGCCAATCGTACCACTGTCTGAGCCACGTTGGATCCCAGGCCGCCGACGCCGGCAAGGACAATGCGGGTTCTCGTCAGCCGCTCCCAGGCGGCGTCCGACAGGAGCTGTCGGTGCCGGGCGTAGCGGTTCGGGGCCTCCGGCGCGCCCGCCGCATCCGACGAGGAGGCGTTCCGCCCTCCCGGTGTCCCGGGCCCGGATCGAGGCTCACTCATGACCGCCTCCCCGAAGAGTATCGACGGCGTGGGGCAGGACCGGAATCAAGAGAACGGTGCATTCCCGGGCGCCCGCAACGGAGCCCGGAAGATTCACGAATACGGTTGAGCCCTTCACCCCTGCGTAGCCGCGGGAGAGCATGGCCGTCGGTGTGGCCGCGTAGCTCTCCCGGCGCAGCGTCTCCGCCACTCCGGGCAGCTCCCGGTCACAATGACTCCGCGTCACCTCCGGCGTGATATCCCGCGGTCCCAGACCGGTCCCGCCGGTCGTGAGAACGACGTCGCTGCTTTCTCCGGCGGCGCTGAGCGCCCCTGCCAGTGCCTGTTCATCGTCGGGAACAATGCGCACCTCCACCGGGCTCTCCGGGAAAGCCTCCCGGAGCGCCTCCACCACCGCCGGGCCGGACCGGTCGGGGTACTCACCCCGGGCGGCGCGGTCGGAAACGGTGATCACGGTGAAGGCGAGAGGCGGCGTGGCGGCGTCCCTCACGTACCCTCCTCGGGATGGGACGGATCGGCGGCGGGGCCGGCCGATTGGCGCGGCGCGTCGGCAGATATCTCACTCTTTGTCTTCTCAACAAGCTCAATGTCCCCAATGCGCATACTCTTGTCGACGGCCTTGCACATGTCGTAGACGGTAAGCGCGGCAATGGAGACCGCCGTGAGAGCCTCCATCTCGACACCGGTCGGGCCGGTGCAGGTGGCGCTACCTTCAATGGCGACCCCGTCGTCCTGGAGGGTGAGTTGGACGTCGGCGTGATCGAGAGCCAGGGAGTGACAGAGGGGAATCAGCTGCGGTGTCTGCTTGGCGCCGGTGATGCCGGCAATGCGCGCAACCGTCAGAACGTCTCCCTTTTCGATTTGGTTGTCCCGTATCCGAGCTACCGTCTCCGCGGTCAGATGGATCTTCCCGCGAGCCCGGGCGGTTCGGCGTACCGGGCGCTTGGTCGAGACGTCCACCATGCGCGCCTTGCCGTGAGCATCCACGTGGGTGAGGTCGGGACCGCCGGTGGGGTGCCCTGCGGTCCCGGACATCTGTTCGCGGCCGTCCGGCGTCTGCCCGCCGGCGCCGGACGGTTCGCCGCCCGCGCCACGCCGCGCCTGCCCGCCGGCGCCGGAGGTTTCCGGTGTTTCGCGCGCCATAGCCCTACCCTCCAATGGAGACCATGGAGCGGTTCGTGCAGACGGTGCCGCGGAAGGGCTTCGCCGCCACCGCCGCCAGGATGGCCCCCTCAATGTCGGCAAAGTCTACCGCAAACTCGTGGTTGCTGTGCAGGCAGGGCTTGAACTTGCCGTCCGATGTCAGGCGAAGCCGATTGCAGTGATCACACTTCGGCGGCCGGTCGAAGGCCTCGTAGTCGACCTTGTTTCGGTCGAGATGGTACAGGCCGATCTTCTGCAGAATGATGCCCCGCTCGTCGCAGAAGGACCGGAGGGCGGCCAGGTCGTGAGCCGCCGTCGTAGCGGGCGCCGCCGGGTCTGGTCCCTCGCTCCCGTCCCGGCGTGCCCCGACATCGGGGAAGCCGGCGGCGCCCGCACGGGCAGCGGCGCCCGCACCGGCATCGGCTCGCCTCTCCGCCCCCGGGTCGGACGCCGCGGCTTCCGGTACGACAACGTTGATCTTGATCGGGCGGAAGCCGGCCACAATGGCCGCATCCACGCCGGCCACGGCGTCTTCCACCCGGCCTCCCCGCGTCATCTCCCGGTAGCGTGCCGCATCCAGGGTGTCCAGGGAGATGTTGACGGCCTGCAATCCCGCGGCGCGGAGATCCCGCGCGTACCGCGGCAGGAGAATGCCGTTTGTGGTCATGGCCAGCGTCTCGAGCCCCTCAATGGCTGCGAGTTGCCGGACCAGTTCAACGATCCCGCGCCTCACCAGGGGCTCCCCGCCGGTGAGGCGGATCTTCCGGATTCCCAGGCCCACGGCGACCCGCGCAATTTCGGTGATCTCCTCAAAGGTGAGCATGTCGTGGTGGCTCTTGAGATCAACGCCGCAGGAGGGCATGCAGTAGGTGCAGCGGAGATTGCACCGGTCGGTAACGGATATGCGGAGATAGGTAATCTCCCGGTTAAAGCGGTCGTACATGAACGCGCGTTCCCTCCATAAGTTCCGTTGTGCCGGGGGGCACCTCCAGAAGGGCGTCGGCACTGCTCAGTGCGCTCAGATGGGAAGACCCGCCGTACCGTACGGGGCGGGCCACACCATCCGCAAACGCCACGGGAATGAAGTCCGTGCGCTCGGAGTCGCTCGGCTTGAGATCGGCTCCAAGGGTAACAGGCACGGTCTCCCACTCCCCGGCGAGGCCGGCCATGCCGCACAGGAGGCGCCGGACGAAGACCTCAAACGTCACAAAGACGGATACCGGATTGCCCGGGAGGCCGAAGACGTAGGTGACGGAACCGTCGGCCGCCGCCGGTTCGATGCGTCGGCCGTCGCCGCCGGCAGCGGATGGGCGCCCCGGACGCGACGGACGCGTCCCGAAGTAGGTCGGCCGGCCGGGCTTCATGGCGACGCGGTGGAACCGCTTCTCCACGCCCAACTCCGCGAGGAGCCCGGGCACGTAATCGAACTCGCCCTTGCTGACACCGCCGCTCAGGAGCACGATGTCGCTCTCCCGAAGCGCCGGTTCCAGAAGTCCCCGGAGCGCCTCGGGAGTGTCTGCGGCAATGCCGTAGTACTTCGAGCGGCAGGCGTACCTTCTGCTGTGGGCGTCGAGCTGGAAGGCGTTGCTGTTGTAGATCTCGCCGGGTCCGAGCTCTTCGCCGGGCTCGCGGATCTCATCTCCCGTGGAGATGATGCCGACGCGAGGAGCCTTCATGACGGTGACGACGTCACAACCGTGCCCCGCGGCTACGCCAACGTCGTGAACTCCCATCCGTCGGGGCTCCACAACCACATCACCGGCAGTTGCATTCTCCCCCCTGGCAATGATGTTCGTTCCCTCTTCGCGCCGGGTGAACCTGACGCGCCCGTCCCGCTGCTCGGCGTACTCGACGCGTACGACGAGATCTGCGCCGGCAGGAACCTCCGCTCCGGTCATGATCTGCACCGCCGTGCCCGGCTCAACCGCGTGCTTCGGGGACTGCCCGGCGGCAACCGTCTCCACCACGGAGAGCTCCCTGTCGAGGTCGTCCCGCTTAACCGCAAACCCATCCATGGCCGATCGAGGGAAGGCTGGGACATCGGTCGGCGCGGTGACGGGAGCGACGAGAAATCGCCCGAGAGCATCGGCAACGGGGACATCTTCAGTTGGAAAGCGGCGCACCGTACTGTCGAGTATGGCCAACGCTTCTGGCAGAGGTATCATGGTACGGCCGTTTCCATAAGCGTGAACAATATGCTAAAGTGCGCATATAGTAACAGGGGTCGGAGTCCCCGTCAACGAAAGGGTTTCCGAAGCGTGGCGTACATTGTTGCCTTGAGTCTGGTCGATGCCGAAGGGGGCCGCACTCGTACCCTCCCGGAGGTCGAAGTGTGCCCGGAATGGGGTCTGCTAGGAGACAAGCACGCCGGTCCGGGGGATCGGCAGCTCACCATCCTCGCCTCAAGCGCACGAACCGCCGTCTCGGAGTCCGAGGAGCCGGGTCTTTGCTACGCACGATTCCGGGAGAACCTCCTCGTGGAAGGTCTGGATCCCGGCGAGCTCTCGCCCGGCGACGTCCTCACCGTGGGGAAGGCGCGACTCCGGATCACCACGGCGACGAAGCGCTGCTATCCCGAGTGCGCTATTGATCCATCGCAATGCCGAATCAAGCCCCACCTCGCCTTCGCCGCCGTGGAAACCGGTGGCGTCATACGCCGGGGCGACGAGATTCGACTCGCTCAGTATCCTTACCCATAGTACTGACATTGGAAGGAGGAGCACATGCGACTGAGTGCGCGCAACCAGCTCAAAGGGACGGTGAAAAAGATCACCGAAGGCGCCGTGAACAGCGAGGTAGTCCTTGAGATTGCCCCGGGCGTAGAGGTGACCGCCGTCATCACCAAGGCCTCCGTTTCCTCTCTGGGTCTCAAGGAGGGGGGAACAGCCTACGCCGTCATAAAGGCCTCGAACGTCATGGTGGGGGCCGAATAGACGCACCATGACGAGCCGACAGCCCCTCGGCACGCGCCTGCGCGTCGTTCTGGATCGAAACGGCGTCTGGATCGATGAGCTCATCTCACTCCTCGATCACGTTTTGGGCGGTGGGTCCATCAACGCGGCAGGGCGTGCGACGGGCATGGGGTACCGAAGGGCGTGGCAGGTGCTTCACGACGCCGCGGAGCTCTTCGGCGTTCCCCTCATTGAGAGTCAGGTCGGCGGAGCCGCCGGAGGCGGCTCCATCCCTACCTCTCAGGCGCGACGGCTGCGGGAGCACCTCGCAACACTCCAGAGTGAGCTTGAATCGGAGCTCTCCCGGGTAATCGGTGAGGCGCGATCGCGCGCGATTGCTGGGGGAGAGGGCGCCCGCGAGGGCGGCGACGTCACCGGCGCCGCGACACGCCCCCCGGTCGATCTACCCCGCCCGGCGGATATCCTCCTGGCCACATCCATGGAACCCGTGGAGAGCGGTCTCCTCGACGCCCTGGAACAGCGATTCGCGGAAGAGACCGGCCATCACATTCGGCACATCGCAACGGGGAGCGGCGAGGCGCTGGCCATGGTCCTGGCCACTCGGGCGGATCTTGCCCTGAGCCACGCCCCCTACGCCGAAACCAGTCTGCTGGAGCGCGGCAAGCTGGCCGTCCGGCAGCCGATCATGGCAAGCAGCTTCGTCCTGGCCTGCAGTGCTGCGGATCCCCTTTCCCTGGCGGACCGCGAAGGGGCACCTCGACTCTCGAGCCTCTTCGCCGAAATCGCCAAGGCGCGCGTACCCTTCGTTACACGAGCAGACGGCTCGGGCACCCACTGGCGAGAGCTCGAAATCTGGGAGGAGCTGGAGATCTGCCCCTCCGAGGAGAGCTGGTACTACCGCGCCGGCGAGCCCGGCGGCGTCGGCGCCGTCAAGCAGGCGCGAGAGCTGAAGGGATACACCCTGGCGGACGAGATGCTCCTCCGCCGGATCGGAGGACCCTTCTGCACGACGGCAGAGGACTCCTTCTCGCGAAATGTCTACTCCCTGGTAGCAGCAGTAGAAGACCCCGATCCCAAGACACCCGTTTCCAGGCTCCTGGCCTGGACCCGCGGCAGCGCCCTTGCAGGGCTCTGCGAACGCCACGGGGTAGAAGCCGTCACCTGATTCTTGACAATATTTCTCCATCTTCGTTATGTTGTCGAAAGCATAACGACAAGGAGGTACACGAATGCGAAAGGTATTGCTCATTCTCTCGCTGCTTCTGCTCGTGGTCGGCATGGCTTTCGGTGAGGGCCAGGTGGAAGAGCCGGATCCCGAGCGTCTACGTCTGGCTACCACGACCAGCACGGAAAACAGCGGCCTCCTGGCGGAGCTTCTGCCCCCCTTCGAGGAGGCGAACAACGTGACCGTGGACGTCATTGCCGTCGGAACGGGGCAGGCCCTGGAGCTCGGCCGCAACGGCGACGTGGACGTGGTCATGGTGCACGCCCCCGACCTGGAGCGTGAGTTCGTCCAGGAAGGCTACGGCGTCGAGCGGGTCGGCTTCATGTACAACGACTTCGTCATTCTGGGGCCCGGCGCGGACCCCGCCGGCATTGCGGGCATGGACGATGTTGTCACAGCCTTCGAGCGGATCATCGAGAGCGATTCCGTCTTCATCTCCCGGGGTGACAACAGCGGCACCCACACCAAGGAGAAGGAAATCTGGGCCGAGGCCGATATCTCCCCGGAGGGGCAGTGGTACCGGGAGGCCGGTCAGGGAATGGGCGCCGTGATCAACATTGCCGACAATGAGGAGGCCTACACCCTCGCGGACCGGGGGACCTATCTCGCCTACCGAGGCGACATTGATCTGGACGTCGTCGTCGAAGGGGATCCCCTCCTCTTCAACCCCTACGCCGTCATCGCGGTGAACCCCGAGGTGCACTCCCATGTGAAGGAAGACCTGGCGCAGGATCTCATCGACTTTCTGGTTTCGGATGAAGGTCAGCGAATCATCGGCGGCTACCGCGTGGAGGGAGACCAACTCTTCACGCCGGACGCGTAAGGGATGGGTGAAGCATTTCTCGAGGCGCTTCGGCTGATCGGGGAGCTCGATCGGGAGCTGGTGGCCATTACGGTCAACAGCGTGCGCTTCTCCCTCTCCTCGACGGCCATCAGCGCCGCTATCGGGATTCCGGCCGGGGTGTTCCTTGCCTTCGGCCGCTTCCCCGGCCGCCGCGGCGTCATTGCCGTCATGCACACCCTCATGGCCCTCCCCACGGTGGTTCTGGCCCTGCTGGTGTACTCCTTCATCTCCCGGTCCGGCCCCCTCGGGCACCTCGGCATTCTCTTCACGCCGACGGCAATCATCCTCGGCCAATCCGTCCTGGCGCTTCCCATCATCACGTCTCTGGTCTACGGCGCCGTGGTCGCCGTGGATGAGGGCCTGCGCGAGACCCTCCTGACTCTCGGGGCATCGGGACCGCGAATCGTCTGGAAGACCCTCCTGGAGGCGCGGATCGGCATTGCCTCGGCGGTGCTTTCGGGGTTCGGCCGGGTCATCGGGGAGGTTGGAGTATCCATGATGCTGGGCGGCAACATCCGCTGGTACACGCGCACCATGACCACGGCACTCGCCCTGGAAACGCAGCGCGGGGCGTTCTCCCTCGCCCTGTCCCTGGGCATGGTTCTTATGATCATTGCCCTGGGTATCAATCTGGCCCTGAACTGGACGGTGCACCGTGCAGCGAGATAGCAGCGATCTCCCTGGACGGCGCGACGGCTCAGCCGAAGCGCCGATCCTCCGCGCCGAAGGGCTCAGCTTCGCATACGACACCACCCCGGTCGTGGCAATTGACCGCTTCGAGGTGGAGCGCGCCTCGATCACGGCGGTTATCGGCCACAACGGCTGCGGCAAGACGACCTTCTTCAAGGTGGCAAGCGGGCTGCTTGGGCCCTACACCGGCCGGATTCAATTCGACGGGATCGATGTCAACGTCCCCCGCGGTCGCCAGGCTCTGCGCCGCCGCGCCGTGTACGTGCACCAGCACCCCTACATCTTCCGCGAGCGCGTCTGGGACAACGTGGCCTTCGGTCTGAAGGTGCGGGGAGTGGATCCCCACCTCCGGCGGGACCGGATCGATCGCGCCCTAGCGGCGGTCGGCCTTACCGAGTTCGCCCACCGCCGCGCCGACGGTCTCTCCGGCGGTGAGCGCCAGCGTGTAGCCATTGCCCGCGCCCTGGCCCTCGAGCCGCACCTCATCTTCCTGGACGAACCGACCAGCAACATCGACCCGACCTCGATCTCTCTCATTGAGCAAGCCGTCGTCGGCGCCCGCGCCGCCGGCACCGCCGTGCTCCTGAGCACCCACAACCTGGCAACGGCCTACCGCATTGCCGACCGCGTCGTCCCCATGGAAGCGGGGCGCACGACGGCAAACCGAAACAACGTCTACCACGGGCAAATCAGGCCGTCGGGCGCCTCGGTGGCGCACTTCGAGGTGCCCGGCGGCGCCATTGTCGTGCCGAGCCGGCGGGGGGACTTCACCGCCGCCGTGGTTCCCATGGAGGATGTCTTCCTGGCGCACCACGAGTTCGCCACCAGCGCGCAGAACCGCTTCCGGGGAACCGTGACGGAAGTGCAACCCTTCGCACCGGAGCCGGCGGCGAGCACCCGTGGAGACGCCGGCGAGGCCGGCCGCGGGGGCGAGCTCGCGGACGGCGGGCTCTACCGGGTGCGCCTGGATTGCGGCTTCCCCCTGGACGCACTCGTTACCGGCGAGTCGATTCGGGGGCTCGACATTCGAAGAGGCACGGAGCTGTACGCAGGGTTCAAGGCGTCGGCGGTGCAGTTGTACTGACGGGACCGCGCCTCCCGGCGCGGCGGAACTCGGAGCGGGGGCGACCCGGCGCCGCCCCCGGAAGGGTCAGCCCCCCCC
>CAZUVX010000063.1:11549-18320 GCA_964623865.1 uncultured Spirochaetaceae bacterium
CCGCCGCCGGCAGGTGGAAAGATCGAGACGTTCGGCGTCTCGACCAGGGTGTCCAGGCCGTCCAGATGAATGATGTTCTTGCCGTCCAGCAGGATCATGGTCCCCATGTGGATCGTACCGTTCTGGTCCACGAGCCAGGGGCGGACGTCCTCACCCACCTCTTTG
The DNA here is from genome assembly GCA_964623865.1 of uncultured Spirochaetaceae bacterium. Classification (GTDB taxonomy): domain Bacteria; phylum Spirochaetota; class Spirochaetia; order DSM-27196; family PWMO01; genus CAYFQV01. The sequence goes on from CAZUVX010000063.1 coordinate 11,715, forward strand.
CTTACAAGATCAATGAGGGCCCCGACGGTTACGGGGCCCTCCGTTTCCACTGTGACGTTGCCGCGCTTCAGGGCGAGCCTGAGCGTAGCGAAGATCTCAACGTTGATGGTCACGCGAGTTGCAGCTCCTTGAGCTTCTCCGGCGTGGGGCGGCCGTCCTTCGTCCAACCGCGGAGCTCGTAGAACTCGGGCAGCATCTTGTGCAGCAGGTGGACCTTGCCCTTGTTCGGTCCCTCCTTGGCCGGCTCTTCGAAGAAGCGCTTCGGCAGCGTGTCCTCCTTGGGATCGATCCCGGCATCCTGGTTGAACTTGCGTTCCATGTTCCAGATCCGCTCGCCGATCGTCATCATCTCGTCCACGGTGTAGTTGAAGCCCGTGGCGGCGTTGATGATGCTGCAGTAGTCCTCGGCCCCAAGACTGAAGGACGTGAACAGACACAGGCCGGCGGAGTCGATGACCCCGGTGAGGTTCTGGAAGATAATGGCCCACTGCGCCTTCCCCTCGGTCTCCTGGGGATCGAGCTTCTCCGGAGCGCCGAGAATCTCGGGGGAGATCAAGTAGGCCCGGACGTGGTCCGCGCCGCGGTTGCCGACGGCGTACTCGAGGCCGTGCCCCTGAACGCCCCGCGGATCGTAGGCGGCGAGCTCCTGCTTCTTGATGGTCATGGAGAGCTCGGGATGGCCGTAGCCTTCGGCGAAGCGGTAGGAACCCAGGGCGAGCTTGTCGCCAATGCCGTTGCGGTACGCCGTGCGATTCAGGTAGTACAGCAGGGACTCGGTGCTCCCGAACGCGGGTTCGGGACCGTTGGCGAGGTCTTCCTTGGGAATGTGCCCCTTCTCCCAGAGCTCCATGAGACAGGAGAGGGTCACACCGGCTGAGATCGTGTCCATGCCGAGGTCGTTGCAGGTGAAGTTCGCGTCGCAGATGGCGTTGAGGTCGTCAATGCCCATCATGGCGCCGAAGGCCCAGCCGGTCTCGTACTCGGGACCTTCACCACGGCGCCCGTTCGGGGTCTCGACGTCTCGAGCACACTGAATGGGACACATGTAGCAGCCGCTGTTGCGCTTGAGGTAGCCCTTCTCGACCAACGCCTCGCCGGAAACCTTCTCGGTTCCTTCGAACATGACGTCCTGGGCGTTGCGGGTAGGATACATGCCGTTCTGGTTGATGATGTTATCGAGCACCTTGGTCCCGAGGCTGGGCAGTCCCTGCCCGGTGATGGCGCCCTCCTTGAGCTTGGTGCGGAGCTCCTTGTTCACCTTCTTGAAGTCGTCCTCCGCGGCAATGGGGGAGTTCTTGTTGCCCCAGGTGACGAGGGCTTTCAAGTTCTTGCTCCCCATGACGGCGCCGACACCGCTTCGCCCGGCAGCGCGGTGCTTCTCGTTCATGATGGCTGCAAAGAGCACCAGGTTCTCACCGGCGGGCCCAATGCAGGAGACCGACGCGCGCTTCTGCCCGCTCTCGGCGGTAAGGACATCCGTCGTCTCCTCGACGCGCTTGCCCCAGACGTGGGAGGCGTCCTTCAGCTCGACGTTGTCCTCGCTGATGCTGAGGTACACCGGCTTCTCGCTCTTGCCCTCAAAGATGACGATGTCGTAACCCGCCTTCTTGAGGTAGGCGCCGAAGACGCCACCGGAGTTACTGGACGCAACGGTACCGGTAAGCGGGCTCTTGGTGACCACCATGTAGCGGCCTCCGGTGGGAGCGTTGGTATTGGAAAGCGGCCCCGTCGCAAAGATCAGCTTGTTGTCGGGAGAGAATGCATCGATATTCGGATCGATCTCGTTGATCAGGATACGAGAGCCGAGGCCTCGACCTCCGAGGTACAGTTTGGCGAGATCCATCGGGGTGTCTTCAGTGGCGATCTTCCCCGAGGACAGATTGACGCGGAGCATTTTGCCCATGTAGGACATGACTGGCCCTCCAATGCGTGGATAGGGTGTTCTCCTTTCCAAACACGGGAGGCGGGGACGTTTCCATCCCAACCCTGACGGCTTAGTGCCATAGCCCGGACTTCTACGAAGCGGAACCGTAGGCAGATTGGCTCGGAGACTTGTACATGATCACACGGGTTAGGGACGGTGTCAACCGGTAGTTGATCCGCCGGTCACGGCATCTGCAGCCCTCGTTCGCGGCCCCCCGGTTCGCGGCCCCCCGGTTCGCGACGCTCCGGCCCCGCCGCGCAGAAAGTTCGTGAGGAATCGCTCTCCCTGCTCCAGCGCGGAGGCCAGATCGGCCGCCGGCAGCCCCGCCGGATCGTTCCGCCAGGCGTCGTCGAAGCGCGGCTCCTCCGTTTGCAACTTCCCGAAGACCTTTTCGGCGTAGCCGTGACTCATTTCCGGATGGAACTGGTAGGCAACAATCGGCAGGGTCTCGTGCCGGATGATCTGGATAGACACGTCATTGGAGCTCAGGACGATGAAGCCGGCCGGGGCGTGACGGATGCAGTCGTAGTGGATCTCCACGCACACCGGGTCTGAGATGGCATGGAAGAGGGCGTTGTCCCGGCCCGGCGCACCGTCGCGGTCCGCGTCGAGAGGGGGCACGGAGATGCGGGCGTAGCCGAACTCCGGCACGGGAAGGCGACCCACGGCGTCGGCGCCCCCGAAGTGCCGCGCAATGAACTGAGCGCCGTAGCAGATGCCCAGGAGGGGCGTCTCGGCGTGCGCTGCGGCATCGACCAGAGTATGCAGATCCTCGTCCCAGCTCTGCTTTTCCAGAATGGATGCCTCCGAGCCGGAGAGCACGATCTGTGAGTAGTCCTCGATCCGGGCAGTGTCGAGGGCGTCGGGATAGACGACGGTGCAATCGAGTCCGAGGCGCCGTCCGGCGGCGGTCACGCTCTCGTCGAAGGAGCGCCGGCCCGAGCGCTGGAGGAGCAAATTGACCGCCAGGACTGTTGCGGTGTCCCTCATGACCTTGAGGATACTATACGTCCGCCCGGGGAGAACAGTAAGATCTCGGCGCGACGTCGCCTCGAAACAACGCACCCTCCGGATGGAGCAGCAGAGATGGCAATCGTTCTTGCAACACTGTCGGCCTTCCTCTTCGGCTCGTCGGACTTCGTCGGTGGATACGCCACAAGGAAGAACGGCGCCCTGGTGGTGGTCCTGCTGTCGCAGGCCGCGGGTCTGATCGCCGCGGTCCTGGCGGCGGTGGCATTCGGCGACCCCTTCGCCGGACCGCGGGACCTCCTCTTCGGCGCGCTCGCCGGCGTGGGTGCGGTGGTCGGTCTGGTCCTGCTCTATCACGGTCTTGCAACGACGGTTGTCGGAGTGGTCTCGCCGGTCGCCGCAGTGGTCGGCGCCCTTTTCCCGGTGGTTTTCGGCCTGGCTGCGGGGGAGCGCCCCGCCCTGACGGCGTGGATCGGGATGGTCGTGGCCATACCCGCCATTGCGCTGCTGGTGTGGGAGCGGCCCACCCGTAAGGCGCGGCCGCCCGAAGCGCAGCCGCCCGAGAAGGCGCCGCACCCGGAGCCTTCGTCCCGCGACGTGCAGGAAGGATCGGCGGAGGAACCCGCCGCGCGCACCGCTCCGGCGGGCTCCGCGGGAGAGGCGGCGGCGCGCGCCGGGCGCCCGGCGTTGCCGAGGAGCGTGACCGCCGCGGCGATCGGGATTGCCGCGGGCATTGGGTTCGGCCTGTCGGTGATCGCGATCTCCCGGGTCTCCGCGGAGACGACGCTGTGGCCCATTGCCGCCGCCCGCGTCGCCGGCATTGCCGGACTGGTACCGATCCTGATCCTGCGGCGACGGCCGGTGCGGGTGGCCCGGGGCAGCTGGATCTACATTGTCCTGGCGGGAATCCTGGACATGACCGGCACCATTGCCTTCCTCCAGGCAAGCCGCGGCACCCTCCTCGCCATTGCCGCGGTGATCACCTCCCTCTATCCGGCGCCGACGGTCATCCTGGGCGCAGTCGTCCTGAAGGAGCACATAACGGCGACCCGGGGCGTCGGACTGGTCCTGGCGGTGGCGGGGATTGCCCTGATCAGTCTGCCCTGATCAGTATGCCCTGATCGGTCTGCCCCGATCGGTCTGCCCCGATCGGTCTGCCCCGAGAGCTCGATCCGGATTACCGTGACGGAAGCGAATCGTAAGAGGCGCCGTACAGTCGTGCCGACGGGAATTGACGATTCCCCCTGGCGGGGTGAGCTTTGGTGTATGAAGCTTCGATACATTTACTTGGTCATTGCGATCTTGGGAGTAGTGCTGCCGCTGAGCCAGTTCGTGCCGGCGAGCCTGGCGGGTCAGTTCTCAGTGGGGCAGCTCATTGCCGACATTACGGCGAATCGTAACGTTGCCGGACTCACCCTGGATCTGACCGTCGCGGTGGTGGCGGGCCTCGTCTTCATGATTGCCGAAGCAGTGCGGATGAGAATTCGCCTGGTCTGGATCCCCATCATCGGGAGCTTTCTGATTGGCTTCTCCTTCGGCTTGCCCTTCTTTCTCTTCCTCCGGGAGCTCCGCCTGGCAAAGGAACTCGGGGTCGCGGAAAACCGACCGGGGACAGGGGAAACTTGATCGCCGCGGCCGCAAATGCTGTGCGAAGCGCCGCCCTTTCATAGACTCGGCATGGAGGGTGCGTATGAAAGAAGTAGGGTAGGGGCCGTCTCAGCATTCGCGGTGCCCTCGCCGCCGCCCTCGTGCGCAGCTACCAGCGCATGGCCTGGGGCTACGCCTACGCCAGGGTCGGTGATTTCCACCTTGCCGATCTTTTTGTCGATGCTGACGGCATGGACAAGATCCTCGAGCCCCAGTCGGCGGAGGATGCGGTGAGCTATCTCAACGCCTACCTCGAAGGGGTCTACCAGGTCGTCCTGGCCCACGACGGCTTCATGGACAAGGTGATCGGCGACGAGATCATGGCCTTCTGGGGCGCCCCCCTTCCCGGTGGCAACCACGCCGAGGCGGCGTGCCGGGCGGCCCTGGCAATCCAGGAGAAGCTCGTCGAGCTGAGCCGGGAGTTCCAGGCAAAGGGCAAACCGACGGTGGAGGCGGGAATCGGCATCAACACCGGGGAGGCCATCATCGGCAGCTTCGGCCCGAAGGAGCACCCCTCCTACACCCCCATGGGCTCGGCCATCAACCTGGCCGCCCGGCTGGAGATGGAGTCGCGCCGGAAGGGTGCCCCGATTGTGATCAGCGAGTTCACCCGGGAGCAGCTCGGAAAGGGCTTCGAGACGAGGGAGCTCGGCGAGATCGAGACCCGGCTCCGCCCGGAGCCGGTGAAGATCTACGCGCTGGTGAGTGCGGGGAAGTAGGGCCGAGAGGCGCGCGGCCGCTCGCCTGGGCGGGTGGCCACAGCGGGGCGGGGAATCCCGGCGCCGGGGCGAGCAACCTCGGCGTCGGGGAACCGCCTCATTGCGCGCCGCCCGACCGTGGTCGCCGCAACCCGGTGCTGGCACCAACGCCGTTGCGGTAGTATCCTGAAGGCCGTGGATGGCGAGTTCAACGTGGAGGCAGCGGCGGAGCGCTTGCGGCGGCGCGAGCGGCAACGGCGCGTAGCGGCGGAGCAACGCCGCGCGAAGGCTCAGGAGTACGCACGGCGCGCCGCTCAGGCACTCGGGCAAACGCACGAGTCGGTTGAGTGCATCTGGGGCTTCGGCTCGACCTTCGAAGAGTGGCGCAACTACCGGCTCAACTCGGATATCGATCTCGCATTCGAAGGTGGCCGGGCGTGGCAGCTCGAGCAGGATTTGCCCCCCACCGATTTCGAAGTCAGCCTGGTCGACCTGACCGAACAACGGCCGGATTTTGCCAACATGATTCGAGAACGGGGAGTGGTGCTCTATGAGAAGCGCTGACGCGGTCCGCTTACTTCGTGCTGAGCTGGCCCAGGACCTGGAGCTGATCCGGGAGAACTACAGCAAGAACCGCCAAATGACCAAACGGATAACCGCTGCGGCAAAGGATGATGAGTTCGACCACGCCGCGTTGGGGTACACGCTTCACAACCTCTACAACGCCTTTGAAGCGTACTTTCTCCGTGTGGCCAAATTCTTTGAGAATGCTGTTGACGATGAAACCTGGCACATGAGTCTCCTCGACCGTATGACCCTGGACATCCCCGAAACGCGGCCGGCCCTCCTCGATCGCGGTACTGCAAGCTCCCTACACGAACTACTCCGATTTCGCCACGTCTTCCGCAATCTCTATCAACAACAGTTGATTCCCGAACGAGTTCGCTGGGTCAACGAAACCGCAGCCACCCTCCTCGACGCATTCGAACCGCGGCACCGCCGCTTCGATGAGTTTCTCGACGACCTTGCACACCGCCTCGACGGCGGCGCGTAGCGGAGACCCGCGCCCCCTCGACACCCCGCCCCTTTCCTGTTGAAATGCATCACCATGCCGAAGATCCTGGTGACCGCAACGAGCTTTCTGGATGATCTGCAGACCCATCCGCCCGGTGAGGGCGAACCCCGGCGCGACCTCGAGGCCGCCGCCGAACGCGCCGGCTACGCCGTCGAGTACCGCTGCAATCGCGACCCGCGCAATCCCATGACCCCGGATGAGCTGGACGACGTCGTCGCAGTCATTGCCGACCTGGAGGTCTACACCGCCGAGGTGCTGGCCGCGGTGGGGGCCGGGGTCGAGCCAGGCGCCGG
>CAZUVX010000064.1:0-4925 GCA_964623865.1 uncultured Spirochaetaceae bacterium
AGTACGTCCCCGCGAGTTGACATTCGAATTGGGCGATCGATATACTTGCCCACCCGCTCTTCATGGGCGGTGTCTTTGGACACGTTACGTCATTGCTATCTAATTGGTTAGACCCAGGAGTCATAGATGAAACGCACCTATCAACCGAGTCGACGAAAGCGTAACCGGAAGTTCGGCTTCCGGGCCCGCATGAAGACCCGGGGCGGGCGAGCAGTGCTGAAGCGGCGCCGCGCAAAGGGCCGGGAAAAGCTCACCGTTTCGGATGAGAAGAAGCCTTACTAGAGAAGAGCGCCTCCGCTCGGGGAGAGAGATCGGCGGGGTCTTCCGCCACGGCGCTACCTACGAGTGCCGCGGCATGATTCTGAAGGTGAGACCCAACGAGGTGGGACGCAGTCGCATTGTGGTTACGCCGCCTCGCAAGGCGGGATCCGCCGTCGTGCGGAACCGGCTGCGCCGGATCGGCAAGGAAGTCTATCGGACGCAGAAGGAGCTCTTCGCACCCGGTTACGACTGCGCCATCATCATCTTTCCGGGTGAGTACAGTTTCGAAGAACGGAAAGAGCAGTTGCGAGCGCTCTTCCGCCGGGCGGGCCTGCTGAAACCGGATGTCGCCTCCGAGAGTCGGCCTTCAGAGGCCCAGCCGTCGACCGGAACCCGGGACATCAACGACTGATTGAGAGAACGAATGGATCGAAGAACCGTTATTGCCGTGGTGCTATCCGTAATCGTCATCACCGTCGGCTTCATGTTGCAGAACATCCTCTTTCCGCCGCCCGAGCCGACACCCCTGGCGGAACAGCAGCCCGGCACCGGCGACGACCGGCGCGACACCCCGCGAACCGAGCCGATTGAGCCGGATGAGGAAGAGACCCAGCCCCGGGCCGGCGACGGAGCGCAGCAGGAGAGTCTCCCTGAAGGAGCCGTTGCCGCCGTCCCCGCGGACGACATCTCGGATGAACCGCGGGTGTATGAGAACGGCCTGGTGCGCATCGAGTTCGATCCGGCGGGAGGAGCGATCACCTCGTACCGTCTCCTGGACCACCTCGACGAGGGCGAGCCGGTAGAGATGATCTTCCGTGGGACCGAGGAACAGCGCGCCTTTCAGATGGCCTTCGGCACCACAGATACCGCCCCTACCGACGACCTCTTTCGCTATCGTGACACCACGGATCCCCATACCGTCGAGTTCTATCGGGAGTTCTACATAGTGGGTCAGGAGGACCGGCCCTTTACGGTACGGAGGATCTACCGTTTCCAGCCGGGGGAGTATCTGTTCGAGCTGGAAATCGTCATTGAGAACAGCGTCAACGAGTTCATTCCGCTGAACTTCGCGGGCACCGCCTACACGCTCAACTTCGGACCGCAGATCGGCCCTGAGTTCGAGAGTCTCGACGGGCGCAACGAGTACCGCAACTTCTACACCTACGATGACGGCAAGCGCGACACCCTTCGCATCTCCCAGGGTGACCGGCGCACCCTGGATGAGACCGTTCGATGGGTCTCAATCGTGGGAAAGTACTTCACGGCCATTGCCGTGCCCGGCGCGGCGAACTACGGGATCACGCTGTCGTCCGAAGATCGCCCCGGGATACCCGTGGCGTCTCAGATGTACTTCGAGCGGCCGGTGATCCGCAGCGCCAGCAACAGCGACGTCTTTCGCTTCTACCTGGGACCGAAGACCAACCGCTTTCTGGAACGGTACAACAACGCCGAGGACAACGCCTGGGGTACCCGGGGACTCGAGTTGCAGGAGACTGTTGACTCGCGCTTCCTCCTTGGATGGCTGGAGAACGTTCTGAAGTGGATCCTCAACACCATCTACCGGGTGATTCCCAACTACGGTGTCGCCATCATCATCCTGACCATCATTGTGAAGGCGCTGCTCTACCCGCTGACTCGCAAGAGCTTCGAGTCCACGGCCAAGATGCAGACCCTGCAACCGAAGATGCAGGAGCTTCGGGAGAAGTACAAGGACAATCCCCAGAAACTGAACCAGGAAATGGCGGCAATGTACAAGAAGGAGGGGGTGAATCCCCTCGGCGGTTGTCTGCCCCTCCTGCTGCAGTTCCCATTCTTCATTGCCATGTTCGGGCTCTTCAACAACCACTTCGACCTCCGGGGGGCAACCTTCATTCCAGGATGGATCAGCGACCTCTCGGCCCCGGAGAGTATTCTCAGCTTTGGGGACTTCACCCTTCCCCTGCTGGGGTGGACCGATCTGCGCCTCCTGCCCATCGTCTTTGTGGGCAGTCAGCTCGTCACGAGTCACTTCATGCAGAGTCCGAACGCATCCGGCGGCCAGGCGAAGATGATTCAATACATGTTGCCGATCGTCTTCTTCTTCGTCCTGTACAACATGCCGTCGGGGCTCCTGGTGTACTGGATCACTACCAACATCCTCACCGGGGCGCAGCAGTTCTACAAGGTGAAGATCAAGAGCAAGCGCGCTACGACGTAGCCTGCTCGTAACGGAGCATACGAGATGGTACAGGAATTCGAAGGACGCACGGAGAAGGAGGCAATCGACTCGGCCGTCGACAGCCTCGGCCTCGAACGTGACGAGTTTGACGTGGAGATCGTTGATACCCAGAAGAGCGGCTTTCTGGGCATCCAGAAGAGAGTGAAGATCCGGGTGCACCTTCCCGGCGCCTCGACCGGCGGCAACAACGCCGACCCGGAAGACGACTTCGAACACGCAATCGTGGACTTCATTGAAGAGACGACCGCTCACATGGGCTTTCCCGCAACGGCCCGAATCTCCTACCGGGAGCCCGACAAGATCGGCGTTCGCCTGGACTCCGATCATTCGGGAATCCTCATTGGCCGCAAGGGGAAGAACCTCGACGCCCTGCAGCTTCTCGCGAATGTCGTGGCGAGCCGCCTGGACCACGGGGATGTGAAGATCGTTCTGGACAGTGAGAACTATCGGAGCCGCCGAGAGGAGAGCCTGATTCGTCTTGCCCACAAGGTGGGAGATCAGGTAAAACGGACCAGGAAGTCCCAGCTCCTCGAGCCCATGAATCCTTTCGAGCGGCGGTTGATTCACACCACCCTCAACGATATTGCGGAGATATCGACGAAAAGCGAGGGCGAGGGACTCTACAAAAAGGTCAAAGTCTTCTATCGCGGCCATGAGGACGATTAAGTCCTTGTGGATAAATTGTGAGTGAAAGCGGCAATTTGCCGCTTTCCGGAGGATTCTTCGCGGAAAGTGCGTGCCCGGCACGCCTTTTGTTAGGGAAAGGTCAGAATTGTGCTCGGATCGTGTTATGAAGCCCCTCCATACCTGCTATTTACCGCTCCGCACACGGGTTACGGCGGCAGCCGCGGTGGGACTCGCGAATCCGGGTTCCTCTAAGGCTCGTGCACGCCTGTGTGCAGGTTGTGGATAACTGAGAGAGCTACCATGTCGAAACGACACACGCCCCTGTATCGGTGGCACATCGACAACGGTGCAAAAATGGTCGACTTCGCCGGCTGGGACATGCCCCTGCACTACGGCGACGGCGCCTTGGCCGAGCACCATCTGGTGCGCTCCTCCGCCGGGCTCTTCGACATTTCCCACATGGGCCGGGTCGAGATCATTGGTTCCGATGCTACCGGCTTTCTGGACTACGTTCTCACCAACGACATGGCGGGCTGTCCGGTAGGGCAGTCGATCTACAGCCTCCTCTGCAGGGCGGACGGCGGTGTGCTCGACGACGTGTTCTCCTATCGCCTGGAGGCCGATCACTGGTTCATCGTCATTAACGCGGCGAATCGCGAGAAGGACCTCGCCTGGCTGGAGAAGCAGGCGGGGGGATACGCCGTGGAGATCGTTGACCGCTCCGAGGACATTGCCATGGTGGCCTTTCAGGGGCCGAAGAGCCTCAAGGTCGTGGATGTGGTTACCGGCGGCGCGGGAGGCCGGATCCCCCGCTTCGGCGTGAGCGAGGTGGATCTCCCCTCGGGGAAGACCCTCATGAGCCGCACCGGCTACACCGGTGAGGACGGCGTTGAAATCTATCCGGACGGCGCCGACGTGCAGACCGTCTGGGAGGACCTTCTGGCGGCGGCGGGGGAAGTCGGCGTCCGGACAGGGCCGTGCGGGCTTGCGGCCCGGGACAGCCTTCGCTTCGAGCCGGGCTTTGCCCTCTACGGCCACGAGCTCACCGAGGAGATCTCCCCGATCGAGGCGCGGCTCAAGTGGGCGTGCAAGCTGGAGAAGGACTTCATTGGCGCCGAGGTCCTCCGGAAGCAGGCCGAGGCGGGGACTGAACGCAAGCTTGTCACATTCACTATGACGGAGCGGTCGGTCCCCCGGCAGGGATACGCCGTAATCATCGACAATGAAGTAGTGGGTGAGGTAGTTACCGGCATGTACGCCCCCACCGTGGGCACCTACAGCGGCAACGCCTTCATACGGACGCCGTATCACAAGCGGGGTACCGAGATAGAGATAGAGATACGGGGCAAACGGCGGGCCGCAGAGGTGGTCAAGCGGCCGCTGTACACCCCGAGCTACCGGGAAGGAGAATGAGATGACCTTTGACGATTCCGTGAAGTACCAGAAGTCTCACGAGTGGGCCCGGAAAGAGGGAGACCTCTTCGTCGTCGGCATTTCCGACTACGCCCAGGACAGCCTTGGCGACGTTGTATTCGTCGAATTCCCCGAGGTGGGCAGCACTCTGAAGCAGGGTGAGACCTTCGGCGTCGTCGAGTCGGTCAAGGCCGCCGGCGATGTCTACATGCCCGTCGGCGGCGAGATCGTGGAGACCAACGGCGACCTGGAGGACAGCCCCGAGGTCATTAACGAGGACCCCTTCGGCAAGGGGTGGCTCATCAAGGTGAAGCCCACCGACGCAGGCGAATACGACTCCCTCATGTCCGCGAAGGACTACGAGGAGTACACAAAGACCCTCGAAGATTAGCTCTCCGCCAAAGGG
>CAZUVX010000064.1:5025-8777 GCA_964623865.1 uncultured Spirochaetaceae bacterium
GTCAAGGGGTGGACCCTCGGTGCCGTGGTCGGCATATTAGCCTCATGAACTACGCCGGCAACACCCCGGACGATAGGCGCGCCATGCTCGAGCGCATAGGCGTGGCGGACGTCCATGAGCTCTTTGAAGATATCCCTGCCGACCATCGATACCCGGATCTCGATCTTCCCTCCGGCGTCTCGGAGATGGAGGTTGCCCGGCAGATCCGCCGGTACGCCCGGCAGAACGGGCCCGTCGTGCAGGCGGACCACCGGGGCCGCGGCGGTGACCCGATCAGCTTTGCCGGCGCAGGTGCCTACCACCACTTCATTCCCGCCGTCGTCAACGCCCTCTCCTCCCGGGGCGAGTTCGCTACCGCCTACACCCCCTACCAGGCCGAGGCGAGCCAGGGCACCCTCCAGGCCACCTTCGAGTACCAGTCCATGGTCGCCTCCCTCCTGGAGGTAGACGTAGTCAACGCCTCCCACTACGACGGCGCCACCTCCCTGGCGGAAGCGTGCCTCATGGCGGTCCGCGCCTCCCGCGGCGCGCGCGATCAGGTCCTCATTTCCCCCTCGGTCCACCCCGAGCATGTGGACGTAGTGGCAACCTACGCGCACTCCGCCGGCCTGGCGATTGCGGGGTACCCGCAGGAGCGACGCGATCCCGCCGCCTTCCTGGACGATCCCCGCGGGCTTGTTGAGGAGATCACGGAGACGACGGCGGCGTTGGTCGTTCAGAACCCGGACTTCTTCGGGCGCCTCCACGATCTGCGCGGCCTTGCCGAGAAGGTGCACGACCGGGGAGCCCTCCTGATCCTCCACGTCGACCCCATTGCCGCGGCGCTCTTCCGGAGTCCCGGCTCTTTGGGGGCGGACATTGTCACCGGGGAGGGGCAGGCGTTGGGCATTCCGGTAAGCTTTGGTGGGCCCTATCTGGGCATCTTCGGCTGCTCGGAGAAGCTGGTGCGGCGCATGCCGGGCCGCCTGGTGGGCGAAACCACGGATGTCGACGGCCGTACCGGCTACGTCCTGACCCTGAATACCCGGGAGCAACACATCCGCCGGGAGAAGGCGACGAGCAACATCTGTACGAACCAGGGCCTCATGGCACTTCGTGCGGCCATCTACCTGGCCGCCATGGGGCCGCAGGGGCTGCGAGAGGTCGCCGAGCTCTCCTACCGGAAGGCGCACTACGCCGCCGAGACCATCGGCACGCTGCCCGACTTCTCCATCGGGGAGGGGCGCTTCTTCAAGGAGTTCCGCGTCACCACCCCGGTCTCCGCCTCCGCGCTGGTCGACTGGTGCGCCCGGCGCGGGGTCATTCCGGGAGTGCCCCTGGACCGCTTCTTCTCCGGCGCCGACCACGAGCTGCTCGTGGCCGTCACGGAATCGGCAACCAGAGAGGAGATCGATGCCGTGGCCGGTCTCCTGGCAGCGGGCGCTCAGGAGCTCACTGCGGAGAAGCCCCCCGGACCCGCCGCTCCGGCCTACACATCACCGGAGGAACGACGATGACCCGCACCGCCCCCGCCCTGCTCTGGCAGCAGTCGCGCCCCGGCCGTCGCGCCGTGCGCCTTCCCGAACACGATGTTCCCCCTGCAAATCTCCCCGAGGAGCTACTGCGGCCGGCGGCTACCGGTACGGCGCCTGATACGGAGGGTGCCCTGGACCTGCCCGAGGTAAGTGAGCTGGATGTGGTGCGATACTTCACGCAGCTCTCGCAGCTGAACTTTGCCATCGACACCAACTTCTATCCTCTCGGCTCCTGCACCATGAAGTACAATCCCAAGGTGCATGAGGAGCTCGCCGCCGATCCCGGCTTCGCCGACCTCCACCCCTACGCGCCACAGGAGTTCAGCCAGGGCGCCCTGGGGCTCATGTACGACCTGCAGCGCGCTTTGGCGGAGATTGCGGGCTTCGAGGGGATTTCCCTGCAGCCGGCGGCGGGAGCCCACGGGGAGCTCACCGGCGTCCTCATGATCCGCGCCTATCACCGCGCCCGCGGCGACGCGGCGCGCACGAAGATTCTGGTCCCCGACAGTGCCCACGGTACCAATCCGGCCACCGTAACCATGGCGGGTCTGGACGTCGTCGAGATTCCCTCCGACAAGGAGGGCAACGCCGACCTGGACGCGGTCCGCGCCAATCTTGGGCCGGATGTTGCCGGCATCATGATCACCAACCCCAACACTCTGGGTCTCTTCGAGCGGAACATCGCCGAGATCTGCCGGATGGTCCACCAGGCGGGCGGTCTGGTCTACGGCGACGGAGCCAACCTGAACGCCATTCTCGGCGTCCTGCGTCCGGGGGATGTCGGGATCGACGTCATGCACTTCAACCTCCACAAGACCTTCTCCACCCCCCACGGCGGCGGCGGCCCCGGTGCCGGCGCCGTCGGCGCGGGGGAGCGCCTGGTAGAGTTTCTGCCCGGGCCTGTAGTTGCCCTCCGGGAAACTGCCGACGGCGCCGCGCCCGCGACCGCGACTGCAGCGGGGGCGTCAGGCGCCGCGGCCGCGCCCGCCGACCGCCCCGCGGCCGGGCGCTACACCTGGCGGATGCCGGAGCATTCCATCGGCCGACTCAAGGCCTTTCACGGCAACTTCGGCATGTTTGTGCGCGCCTTGGCGTACATCCTGGCCCACGGCCGGGACGGCCTCCCGCAGGTTGCGGAGAACGCCGTCATAAACGCGAACTACCTGCGCGTCGCCCTCCGGGACACCTACCACGTGAAGTACTACCGCACCTGCATGCACGAGTTCGTGGCCCAGGGCGATGTCACCGAGGGCATCCACACCATGGACATTGCCAAGCGCCTTCTGGACTACGGCTTCCACGCCCCAACGGTGTACTTCCCCCTCATTGTGAAAGAGGCGCTCATGATCGAGCCGACCGAGACGGAGTCCAAGCAGACCCTGGACGCCTTCATTGAGGCAATGGAAGAGATCGCGCGAGAGGCGCGGGAGGCGCCGGAATCACTGCACCAGGCCCCGCACACCATGCCGCTAAAGCGCCTCGACGAGGTGGCCGCCGCCCGGAAGCCGGTGGTGCGCTACTGCCCGGGTTAGCCCCTTCGGGGGCGCCCGCCCCGGGGGTATCACGGCCTGCGCCCGGGGGTCTCGGCCTGCGCCCGGGGGTCCCGGCCTGCGCCCGGGGGTCCCGGCCTGCTCCCGTGGCTATCACGGCGCGCACGGAAACATCTTCCGGAATCATCTCTCCAATTGAAGCCGCAGCGTCACTCCTCATGTAGGTACCGGTGAGGAGTGACGCATGGAAACCGATACCACAGTCGCCACGGCGGCCGCGAGCGAGCCCGACCTGCAGACCGCGCTGTACGAGTTCAACGTCGCGGTCATTGAGATCTACAAGGACCTGCTCTGCGAGGGCGAGCGCATTGCCTCGCGCCACCTCTTTCGCGGCGCCTGCATCTTCAGCGAGGCCGTTGCCGGGGTGCTCCGGGCGGAAGCGGAGGAGTGGCGAACCGCCGGCGCCATGGAGGCGCGCCGCCGGATTCAGGAGTGCCTCTACTGGCTCTGGTTGCTGGATGAGCGCGGCTACCTGGGCGGCAACGACTACCGTGACCAGGCCTTTGGGCGCGCATTCTATCTCCACGAGGGGCTGACCGACCTCATTGCCGGGCACGGGACGGCGTAGGTCGGGGCTGCGGACCGGGTCGTGCAGCGCCGCCCCTTCCCGGGCCGGCCTTGAGCTGGGGGTGTATTTACATTGTGCTTACGCCAACGCTGTCGCGCGGGAGGGGCCCGCCGGCGCGCG
>CAZUVX010000064.1:8877-15283 GCA_964623865.1 uncultured Spirochaetaceae bacterium
CCCCGCCGTGTCGCGCCCCGCCCCGCCGCCTGCGGCTACAAGCCCGCCCCCTCCGTTCCCGCGCCGCTTCTACCCGTGCTACCCTCCTACCGTGAATCCGAACCTTGATCTGGACCGCCTTCTGGACGTGGCTCTTACCGCCTCGCTGGAGGCGGGGCGAAAGCTCCTGGAGATTTACCGCACCGACTACTCGGTGTCTGCGAAGCCGGATGCCTCTCCGGTCACCGACGGTGATCTGGCCTCGGAGCAGGCCATCTTCGAGATCCTGCAGCGGGAAGCACCGGAGATCCCCATTCTCAGTGAGGAGCAGGCTGAGATCCCCTATGAAACGCGGCGGGACCGGCGGGTTGCCTGGGTCGTGGATCCCCTGGACGGGACCAAGGAGTTTCTCAAGGAGAACGGCGAGTTCACGACCAACATAGCCTTGATAGTCGATGCCGGGCCGGTCCTCGGCGTGGTGTACGCTCCTGCGGTCGGGACCATCTACTGGGGAAGCGAGACCGCCGGCGCCTTCCGCGCCACGGTGCACGCCGAAGCGAGCGATGGTGACGCCCCGGTTCGTTTGCGCAGCCACGGCCGGCGTCTGCCCCTCATGGCCGCGGCCGCCGAGCCGCATCCGGAAGGGAAGAACCGCCCCGCGCCGTCTCCCGGCGCCGGCCGCCCCTTCACGGTGGCCGCGAGCCGCTCCCATCTCAACGAGGCGACCCGGCGCTACATCTCCTGGCTGTCAGCCTCTCGGGGCGAACCGGCGTGGATCACCGCGGGAAGCGCGGTGAAGCTCTGCCTGGTTGCCGAGGGCTCCGCCGACGTCTACCCCCGCCTGGGCACCACCATGGAGTGGGACACCTGCGCCGGGGACGCCGTGGTCCGAGCCGCCGGGGCCGAGGTGGTCGCCTACGCCACGGGCCAACCCCTGGAGTACAACAAGCGCGACCTGCGGAATCCATGGTTCGTGGTGCGGCGGGCGTAGCACTCGCGGTGGGAATCTCGCCTTTACAGTCCGGTTATCCATGCATATAATGGATCCATGCAAAAGATGCAGATCCTGTTTCCGGAACCTCAACTCCGCGAGCTTCGACGCATAGCTGACGCTCAGGATCGTCCTGTGAGCGAACTGGTACGAAGCGCCGTCGACTTCTGGCTTGCGAGGCAGAGCGAGCACGGGGATCTGGAGGTTCGCGAAGCGCCGCCTACCTACCAGTGCGGCGCCATTCGGATCGAAGCCGCTGCGCTGCGCGAACGGGCACACGAGGACCGCGCACCGGTATGAAGAGCCTGGATACGAATGTCCTGTTGTACGCGACGAATACGAGTTGTCCCGAGCACGAAGCAGCAAATGCTCTCGTTTCTCGTGCGCTGGGGGAACGGGATCTCTGGGTTGTGGCCGACCAGGTCTGGTTTGAGTTGTACCGTGTGCTCAGGAATCCCCTGGTTCTTGAGCAACCTCTGAGTGCCGAAGAGGCGGCAGAGACGATTCGGTGGTATCACGAAAAGTCGGGCTGGATGCGTTGCGCCTGGGAACCGGGCATGATGCGTGAGCTATCCTCACTTTGGGGCAAACGAGACTTCGCCGCCCGCAACACCTTCGATGCCGTACTTGCAGTCACCCTGAAAGCGCACGGGGTCACGAAGTTCTTCACACGAAACACGAAGGACTTCGCCGGCTTCGGATTCTTTCACGTAGAGGATCCGGTGCCTTGACCTACACCAAAGTGACCACCCCGCATCCCGCGAGTGCTACCAGGAGCCACACCCCCACGTGATGTCGCACGGCCGTGAGAGATGAGCGGCCTTCATTCAACTCTGCCGACGCGATGGTGAAGGGCACCAGCGGCGAGAGGTTCATACCGACGATGTAGCTCGTCACGAGCAGCAGGGCGAAGGCGGGCGGCGAGATCCCGAGGAGCGCCGGGGTGAGCAGTGCGCCGATCGTACCGACCGTCAGAAACATGTGCACCCCGACAAAGGCCAGGGCCGCGGTGAGCGCGACGATTGCCAGAGCCGACAGGAACAGCGGTAGTCGTGACGCCCGGATCGCCACGGAGGAGACCGCTTCCGCCGCCGGCGACTCGGCAATCGCCGCGGCCAGAAAGAGGGCCGCACCGATGAGTGCCAGGACGGAGACGAACTGCCGCATTCTGTAGGGGTGGCGCCGGAAGGTTTGCGCCACCGCCTGCGGGCCGCGGAACAAGAGACTCAACGCCACCGAAACGGCCGCCAGAATGATCCCCGTTTCGGCGACCTCGTTCGGGAAATCGATCACCAGCTTTCCCGCAACAACCATCCCGATGAGCACAACGGCGCGCAGGAACACGCGGGCAAAGCTCGGTGGAAGCGTGAGAGGTGCAGTTTCCGATTCGGGACCTCCGGCTGACGCACCAGGCGAGTGCCCGCCGGCCCCGGAATCCTTGCCAGCCGCCCCGGCGTCCCCGGCAATACGGTGCGCGCCCCGGCGTCGCGCTTCCCTTCGTCCTCGCAGCCAGGTCGGCACCTCGTTCACGACGGTAGCCAGGATAATGAGACCGAGGAGCCCCAGCCCCAGGAACATGTATTCTGTGTAGGCGATTCCCGCCAGAACCAGTGCCAGGTTCACTACCGGATCGAGTGGCGAGAAGGCCACGTTACCGGAATACGCCGCGGATACCGCCCGGTACCGACTCGCCCGCGGCGCGGAGGTGGTGTCGTAAAGGGGTCGGGTAACCCAGAGGGAGCCGATGGTCAGGGCAATGGACAGGGCAAACTGGACGACGGCGATCTTCAAGAGTGAGGGCGGTCGGCCGCCTCTACCTCCAAGGCGGCTGGGCGTGGAGTTGCCGTCCGTCCCGTTCCGGCCCGCCTGGTCCCCGGTGGCGCCAATGAAGAATGCAGAAAAGGGGATGGATGCAAAGAGTACGGCAAAGCCGGCCCCGTTCGCGACGGCGTCGGCCCACGCGCGTGCACTCGCCCACGCAACCGAGCTTGCCCACGCCGGCGCGTCGGAACCGGCGACGCCGGCCGCGCCCGAGCGGGCGCCGTCCATAGCCGTACCATCGAAGACGTACAGCGCAAGGAGCACATGCCCTGCCACCACCGCCACACCCACCAGCAGCCGTCCCTGGAGGTTGAGAACCGGCAGGGCCAGGACCAGAAAGACCACGAAGGCCGCGGCCGTCAAGACGGGTGCGATCCCGACCGCCGCGGTACCGCTCAGGTTACCGGCGAGCGTCGCTATGCTCCCGAGGGCGACCGCGTAGATCAGTGCAATCCGGAGCGGCACAAATGACAGCTCGGTTACTGGCCCGCGGACTGGAGTACCAGCGGCTCGTCCAGGGTGTAGTTCTGGCCCTTGAAGTACAGGTGGTGGCGCCCGCCTTCCGAGCGGAGGTCGCCCTTGCGCGCGGCAATGAAGAACTCAATCATTTGAATCTCCTCGTACTCGAAGCGGCCGTCGGCATTCGTCTCCTCCACGATCGGCTGCTTCACCAGGTTTATGGTCTTCTCCTGCAGCTCGACTCGGGCTCCGGCTACGGGGTGTCCCGCCGCGTCTACGACAACGCCGCGGATGTAGCCGTCGTCGTTGGCAGCCACGTAGATCTTCCAGGCGAAGATGGCCACGGCGATTGCCAGGACCACGCCGATGCGCCACCTGTTCCGGACAAGCCGGCTTCGATCGTCGTAGTATGTGTCGCTCATCCCTTCACCGCTCCCTTGAGCATGCCGCTCACGAAGCTGCGCTGGTTCAACAGGAATACCAGAATGATCGGCGCAATGACCATGACCACAAAAGCGTACATCTGGCCGCTCGTGTCCTCGAAGTAGCTCAGGAATTGGGCAAGCCCCAGGGGAAGGGTCTGCATGCTCACGTCCTGGATGATGATGAGGGGCCAGATGAAGTTGTTCCACGACCACACGAAGGTCAGGATGATGTTCGTCGCAATGGCGGCGCGCGCCAGAGGGAGGTAGATGCGGAAGAGCATCTTCCAGTCCGGCATGCCGTCCATCTCCGCGGCATCGTGGAGCGACCTCGGCACCGCGTCGAAGGCGGCCTTGAACACGAAGATGTTGATGATCGTCGACATGAGCGGAAGCGCCAGCCCGAGGTGGCTGTTCAGGAGACCGAGGTTCCGGGTAATGAGGAAGGCCGGGATGATGGTCGCCTGAAAGGGAATCATCATGCAACTGAGGTAGAGGACGATCACGAGCTTCTTTCCCGGGAAGCGATAGGTGAGGGCAAAGCCCGCCATGGCGTTGAAGACAATGTTTGCGGCCACCACGATTCCCGACACAATGACGCTGTTGGCGAAGAAGCGAGTAAAGGGAATCCAGTAGTAGACATCGACATAGTAAAAGATGTTGGCGCCGCGGGGGATGAGGGACGGCGGATAGTTGAAGAGGTTTTCCCCGGTGAGGCTGGTCTTCAAGACCCAGTACAGCGGGATGAGAACAAGAAAGCTCAGGACAATGAGGACAATGTGGGCCGGTATGTAACGGGTGCGTCTACTCATAGTACTCAACTCCCCCGGCCTCGCCGCCGGAGAGGCGATTCGAGTACCACGTCACGATCAGGAGAAAAACGAACATGAACACCGTCATTGCTGCGGCATAGCCGATCTTGTTGAAGGTGAACGCGTTCTTGTAGATGTTCGTGATCAGAATCTCCGTGGCGTGGCCCGGTCCGCCCCGCGTCATGACCCAGACCATGTCGAAGACCGTAAACGAGTTAATGATCCCCACAATGAAGCAGAGGAAGATAGTCGGCCGGATCAGCGGCAGGGTAATCTTGAAGAACTGCGCCAAGGGCGAGGCGCCGTCGAGCTCCGCCGACTCGTAGAGATCATCCGGAATAGTCTGCAGCCCCGCCAGGACCAGGATCACGAAGTATCCCAGAACCTGCCAGACACTGGTGATGATAACGGAGGGCAGGGCCCACTGAAAGGATTGCAGGAAGGGAATTCCCGCCTCCACCAGCCCGAGCTCTCGCAGCACAAAGTTGATCAGGCCAACGTCTTTGTTATAGAGCCACTGCCAGATAATGGCAATTGCTACCGGCGTAATGGGATAGGGCAGAAACACCACCACCCGGTAGAAGTTGCGCCCCCGAATGGGGTTGTTCACCAGCGTCGCCACGACAATGGCGACGGCAATGGCGAAGGGCGAGCCCAGGAAGAAATAGACCAGGGTGTTACGGAAGCTCTGCCAGAAGATGGCGTTGGTGAACATGTCGGTGTAGTGGTCCAGTCCCACCCACTCGTTGGCGCCGATCACCTTCCACTCCTGGAAGGAAAGGATTACGTTCCAGCCAATCGGAATGATGCGGTACAGCAGGAAGATTACCAAGGAGGGCAGCAGGAAGAGATACACCATGGTGAGCCGCCCGGACTGCGCTTTCCTCATGTTACCTCCATGACTCGGCCCGTTCTCATGGACTCCAGCGCCAGGAGGGAGAGCCTCAACGCCCGGATCCCGTCCTCCGGCGGCACCGGCGCGGGGGCGCCCGAACGCACCGCCTCGACGAACGCGGCGATCTGTCGGTCGTGGCCATCCGCAGGGAAGGGGCCCATAACCTCTTTGATCCCGTCGCGACGATAGTACTCCACCGTGTCCCCAAAGTCTCCATGCGCAGCAATGACCCCGCCGGGACCCATGAAAACGCGGCGGATCCAGTACGCATTGTGGGGCGGGAGTCCCCAGCTGTAGAAGACCTCGGCGGTGGCACCGCTTCGGAACCGCAAACTCACCGACCCCGTGTCGACTGCAATCCGGTCCCTGGGAATCCCTACCTCGTCGGCCGTGGCAAAGACATGCCCCGTCGCGTACACGCTCTCGGCCGCCCCGAAGTGGTGCAGGAGGAGGTCGAAGTCGTGGCAGGCGCAGTCAATGAAGGGCCCACCGTTCTGTGTGGTGTCGTGCATGGCGCGCTTGGGCCGGATCTTCCGCAGATCGTCGGCGCGGTACACCGGCGGCTCCCCGAGCGCCGACAGGTGTGCCGCCACCTCGGCGTAGCCGGAGGCAAAGCGCCGGTTGAAGACAACGCAGAGTTGCCGCCCCGTCTTCTCCGCCGCCGCCGACATGCGCTCTGCATCCTCGAGAGTCAGGGCGACAGGTTTCTCCGTGAGCACGTGCACACCGGCCTCCAGGAGCTCGACCGCCGTCGGCGCGTGCAGGTACGTCGGAAGACATACTGAGGCGATGTCGACGCGCCGCCCTTCCACGGCCTCCGCCTCCAGCGCCGCAGCTACCGTGGCGTACACCGCCGGCACATCGTACTCCTGTGCAAGACGACGCGCCTTGTGCTCCGTCCGCCCAACAATTCCCGCAACAGTTACCCCGGCCGCCCGGGCGTAGCCGTTGAGGTGCAACCTCGCCATGTCACCGGTGCCGACGACCACGGCGCGGTGGGTGCCTCCGGCCGCTCTCTCCCGTGCAC
>CAZUVX010000064.1:15383-18042 GCA_964623865.1 uncultured Spirochaetaceae bacterium
ACCGCGCCGATGGCGGTGTCCCGCGCTTCCAGCAGGTCCGCGTAGGCCTGCCCGCACTCCGCCGGGGCGAAGGTGTGGGTGTGCAGCGGCTTCACCCTGATCTGGTCGGACGAAATCAGGCGCAGGCACTCGCAGAGGTCACGCTCGACTGAACGGCGGTTGAGGTTGCTCTCGTGAAGTGGGTAGAAGAGGCAGCGCAGGGCCCCCTTGATGGTGATCCCCTTCATGTGCGCGTGCCACAAATCGGGGGTGGGATTGAACTCGTGCGCCTTCCTGGGCGTGCCCAGAATAATCACGTCTCCGAGGCGACGAGTGTAGCGCACCGCCTCCATGAGCAACCGGGAGTTACCGGCGCTTTCCACCGTTACATCCGCTCCCACGCCGTGGGACCAGTCATTGATCACCTGTTGCAGATTCTCTTCGGCGGGATTCACTACGTTCCGGATGCCACACGCCTTCGCCTTATCCAGGCGGAAGGGTGAGATGTCCGCCGCCAGGACGTCTGCGCCGGCGAGCTGGAAGAGCTGGGAAGCCAGGTTTCCGACCATGCCCTGGCCGAGAACCAGCACCTTCTCACCCAGGGAGAAGTCGGCAATGCGCACCGCCGTAACGGCGATCTCGGCAATCTTGGCAAAGGGTGCGAGTACCTGCGGGACGTTATCCGGCACCCGGCCGAGGGGCTTGCGCAGATCGCTGTGCGTCACCTCGAAGTCGCGCTCCGTGTCGACTACGACGTGGGAGACGTGACCGGCGCCGGTCACAACGCGGTCGCCGACGCCAAAACGCTCAACCGCCGGGCCGCAAGCCGTGACGGTGCCGGTGTGGCAGTATCCCGAGTAGATGGGGTACTGGAAGGCGTCTCCTGAGACTTCGCGCTGCATTCCCGAGAACCAGGCGAGCTCCGTCCCGGGGCTGATCAGGGTGTAGTCGGTACGAATGAGAATCTGCCGGGGGCCCAGGGCCTGCTCACCCACGGTGTCGCGACCCGTCGCGACCGCGGAAGCCCGGCCGCCGGCAGCGCCGTCGCCTTCTCCCGCCCCCGCCGCCCCGCCCGCGGCACCGGCGGGGCCCGCCATCTGCCGCAGTTCGGCCCGGTTCCGGCCGGTGAAGACGACTTGTGCGTAGTGCTCGTATGGCATGTGCCGTCCCTCAAAGAGAGCGCGCCCCGGAAGCAGCGTCAGCTCCCGGGGCGCGGTAGAAGCCGTGTCAGGGCCGCCGACCGCCGCCGGCGGCGGCCGGGCCCCTCCCGTCGGATGTGTCAGTCGGCCAGGATGTCGTTGACCGCACTCTCTGCCTCGTCCAGCGCCCGGGACGCAGAGATCTCCCCAAAGAGCGCCCGCTCCAGATTGCTGTACACCGCTTCCTTGATTTCCGCGTCCTCGGCCACGTTGGTCGTGCCCGTAAGGCGTAGCTCGTCGGAGAGCTGCGTCTCGAACATCTCCACCAGAAGCGGATTCTCCTCCCGGAACTCCTCGTCATCCAGGACCGCCTGGTCCGCCGCGGCGTTGCCGCTGAGCGTTCCCAGGGTCCGCACAAGGGTCTCCGCCCACATGTCGTTGGTGGCAATCTCAATGAACCGCCACGCCAGGTCGGGGTGCTCCGTGGTCGAGGTGATGCCGAAGCCGTGATAGTTTGGTACCGACCAGCCTCCCGGAAACAGGTCGATGCCGACGGTCTCCGTTGTGGCCCAGTCACTCTGGGACATGAAGGACCTTAGCAGGGGCGTGTGGCCGTGGTGCATGCCGATTCCACCTGCGCCGAAGGCGCCGTTGGGTTCGGCCCATCGTCCCGTCCAGGCAACTTCCGGGATCGCGCCGGACTCGGTCAGCTCTGCAAGCTGCTCCAGGACCTCAACAGCCGCAGGGGTGTTGAAGGCGGCAGCCGTCTGGTCGTCGTTCAGGATCTCGACGCCGGCGGCGCGGAACAGGGGCCAGTAGAGCCAGTCGAAGTTCAGGGAAATGAAGCCTGCGTCTCCATTCTCATGGATGGTCCGGGTGTACTCCAGGAGCTCTTCGAGCGTCTCCGGCGCGCCGGAGAGACCGTTCTCCTCGAAGATGGGCTTGTTGTAGAACAGCAGACTCGACGGCGTGTACGTGGGCAGCATGTAGTACTCGCCCTGATAGAGAGATGCCGCATCGAAGAACGCCGGGGTGAAGCGTTCCTTCACCTCGGGCTCCTCCTCCAGGTAGGAGGTAATGGGCATGAAGATCTCCTCGGCGGCGTACTCGTACCACAGCACGCTCTGGATCTCCACAATGTCGGGGGCGGTGCCGGCGGCAAGCTGCGTCTGATAGTAGGTCGGTAGCTCGTCACCTTTTCGGTCGATCCAGACCGCCTTTGCGCCGGTCTCTTCCTCGAAGTCCTCGATCCATCCCATGATGGCATCTTCATAGTGCGGCAGGTTCCAGGTAAGGAAGGTGATTGTGGGCACTTCCTCCTCGGCCTCCTGGCCTCCTCCTGCCCATACGGCCTGTCCGGCCGCAAAGACCAGAGCGGCCGCCAACAACAGAAACACGAATCGTGATCTCGTTCGGCTCATCGTGACCTCCTTCGCGCAAAGCGCGTGTCTGTGGCTCGGGTCACGTGGTTCGCCGGCGCCGGCCGCGACCCGCCGCCTCAGACTACAAGTATTGTTGGAAAGGGCGCCGTCGTCCAGCGC
>CAZUVX010000065.1:0-16872 GCA_964623865.1 uncultured Spirochaetaceae bacterium
GCACGCATCTACAACGGCGACGTGAGGTGGGAGCTCTATCCCGCGGAAAAGGAGCTTCTCAGCGTGGGCGCCTTCTACAAATACTTCGACCAACCGATCGAGAGCTTTGCCCTGAACCGTGGCGGCGGAGAGCTCCTCAACACCCTCGCAAACATACCGGCGGCGCAGAACACCGGAGCTGAGCTCGAGTGGAATCTCAAGGGCCGCTACATTGCCGATATCATCCGGGAGGGGGTAATACGCGGTATTCAACTTGACTCTCCGGAGCGGACCGCGAGGCGGAGAAGGGCGCTCGGCGGCGTGGCCGGCTTCTTGCGGGACCTCACCCTGGGAGGGAACTTCACCTATATCTGGTCGCAGATTGATCTCGGCGAGGAGGGGGAAGAGTTTCAGTTCGAGCTCACGGACCCCAATACCGGGGAGCGCGAAGCCAAGACCTTCGCCAATACCGAGACCGAAAGGCGCCTCCAGGGACAGTCGCCCTACGTTGTGAACGCCTCCCTGAGCTACCGCAACAGCGTCTCCTGGTCTCAGCAGAAGGAGCAGTTCACCAACGTGACCCTGAACTACAACGTCTTCGGCCCGCGGATCACCGATATCGGCGTGAACGGGGTTCCGGATACCTACGAGCAGCCCTTCCATCAGCTCGATCTGGTCGTGAGTCAGAGCATCTCGGAGTATGTGTCTTTCGGATTCTCTGCGAAGAATCTCCTGGATCTGCCGGCTCGTTTCACCGTGGGCGAGGAGGTGCAACCCGAAACGGACGACAATCCCGGCAACATTGTACAGGAATACCGAAAAGGACGGAGCTTCAGTATCTCCGCCAAGATCGATCTCTAAGGGATCCCGAGAGGATTTCGAACGAGTGAGGAGTACTACGACGACTGAGGAGTATTACGAATGAAACGGTTCATCATTTTCTCATCCATGCTCGCTATTCTCACCGTCGCCGCCTACGCCAATGGCCAGCAGGAAGGTGATAGCGGCAATCTTCGGCTGTCCATGGGGGGATCAACCACCATGGACCCGATCATGAGCTCGGCGATTGAGGTGTATCGGACGGAAGTTGACGCGGACGCGGAGCTTTCCTACGACGCGCCGGGATCGACCGCGGGCATTCAGGGCACCCTGAACGGCATCTATGACATTGGAGCGTCCAGCCGTGCCCTGTTCATTCGCGAGCGTCAGCAGGGATTGGCGGCGACCACGATTGCCACCGACGGCTTGGCGGTCATCGTTCACGAGACCGTGCCGATTGACGACATCTCCCTGAAGGATCTTGCGGCGGTCTTCGTCGGCGAGATCGACAACTGGAGCGAGCTCGGCGGACCGGATGAGGAGATCACGATCGTCCGCCGCGATCAGGCGAGCGGCACCTTCGGCGCTTTTCTGGAGCGCGTCCTCGTCCGGACCTATGGTGATGACGCTCGCTACAGGCGACAGGCGCTGGTGACGGAGAGTAACGGCAACATGGCCACCATGGTGACCCAGACGCCGTATTCGATCGGCTACGCGTCCCTTGTGACCATTGAGCGGGTGGAGGATGAGGGTGGCAAAGCGCTCTCCGTCGACGGGGTTCCCAACACGCTGGAAACCGTCCTCACCGGGGAGTACCCCATCACGCGGCCCTTGAACCTTGTCACGGTTGGAGAGCCGACGGGGAAGGAGAAGACCTTTGCCGACTTCCTGCTCAGCGCGCGAGGCCAGGAAATCGTCCAGGAGGTGGGTTACCTGCCGCTCCGCTAGTTGCGGCGGCGTGACCGCCCGTGTCCGGTACGTTTCCAGGAGGTTGTTGATTGAGGTTCAGACCGTACTACGAGCAGGGCGTGCGCGGGGTCTTTGCGCTCTGCGCCGCGCTGTCGGTGCTCAGCGTCCTCTTCATTACGCTGTTCATCATGATCGAGGGTTTGCCCCTCTTCTTCGTCTCACTGGACGGGCACACACCGCCGACGCTCGCGGAGTTTCTCTTTGGGACCGACTGGTACCCAATTGGGAGCCCGCCGAGCTTCGGGATTGCCCCGTTTATCGTGGCGTCCCTCATGGTGACTGCGGGCGCCCTGGTCCTCGCGGTGCCCATCGGCATTGCGGTAGGCATCTTCATTGCGGAAATTGCTAAAGGGCGCATCCAGAGCGTGCTGCGAAGCGCCACGGAGATCCTGGCCGGGATTCCCTCCGTGGTCTACGGCTTCTTCGGGGTCATGATAATCGGTTTCTTTCTCGATCGCGTTGCCAACCCCTTGGTCAACTACAACGCCTTCTCGGGCATGGCCATCCTGGCCGTCATGACCCTTCCGACAATTATCAACATTACCGAGGTGTCGATCCGGGCGGTGCCGAGGGACTACGCCGACGGCTCCTTTGCTCTCGGGTCGACTCACTGGCAGACGATCTGGCGGGTGATCCTTCCGGCATCCCGGAGCGGGATCCTCACCGGTGTAATCCTCGGAATGGGCCGCGCCGTCGGCGAGACCATGGCGGTCCTCATGGTGGCGGGCAACCAGCCGACCCTGCCCATGGACGGTCTTCGCTCCCGGGTACGCACCCTCACCATGGCAATCGTCAATGATATGGGCTACGCCGGTGGTGACCACCGCGTCTCGCTGTTCACAACGGCAGTTGTGCTCTTCATCTTCATACTTCTGCTCAACCTCACGACGCAGATCATCAATCGCAGATCCGAGCTGAAGGTGCGACCCGATGGCACTACAAACAGTTGAAACGCCGGCTCCGCCGGAGCCGCATCTGCCGTCGCCTCACTCCCGCCGTGTGCGGTGGACCGAGCGGATTGCGAAGGGCTTTATCTGGTCGGCGGCCGGCGTTACGATCCTCATCCTCGGTCTGATAGTGGGCTACATCGTCGTGAACGGCTTCTATACGCGAAGCGTCCGCGCCGAGCCTACCGTGCCTTTCCCCCAGGAAGCCGTCGACACCGGTCGGGGTGCGGATTTCGCCGTTGTCGCGCCCCGGGGCCTGCGCCTGGATTCCCTCCAGTACGACGAGTTGCGGGAAGTCTTCCTGGGGCTGAATCCCTACCTGGGGTACCTCACCGGGCAGGACCGAAACGCCACGCCCGTGGTTGCCGGGGACGCGGGTTTCCGCGACGCCGTTGCGGATTATCTTCTTGGCCGGGACGGCCGCTTCGGCGAGGCGGTGCGTCGCGCCGCAGGGCCCGAGGAAGTCTCCCGCATCATTGCTGAGAGCGATGGTGCCGTCGCGCTGGTTCCGGCGGGGTGGCGGGATGATCTGACACGAGTAAGAACCGTATTGGTCCACGAGGTGAGCGTCGCCGTTCACCCCGACGTCACGGCATTGCAGGCGGGGCGACGCCTGAACAGACTCAACCGCGACCAGCTCCGTACCCTCGTATCGGGGGAGGCGGCTGCGTGGGAGGAGGTGGGAGGGCCCCGCATCGAAGTCTCTCCGGCGGACCTGAGCGCGGGGAACCGGGGCGCGTATGAGCCGCTTCCGGTTCGCCCGGTCGTATTCACCGGCGACGGCGAAGTCGCGGCAAAGCAGCAGCGGTTGATCGCCGAGGTCTTTCCCGAATCATCTCCGGGCGCCGTTGCCGGAGCGATTTCCGTAGACTCCCCGGAGGAGTTTGTCGACGTCATCCGCACGACCGCGGGCGCCTTCGGACTCGTGAGTCGCGACATCGTGCGGGAATTCGACCTTCAGGCGGTGGAGGTTCAGCACGTCGAACAGTCGTTGAACCTGCGTCCCTCCTTCTTCGTAACGCCGCCGCGCCGGGCGGGAGCCGTGGGTGGGGCGAGTACCATCATCCTCAACACCCTGGCCATGATCGCATTCGTCCTGGCCATCGCCACCCCCATCGGCGTAGCCGGGGCGATCTACCTGGTGGAGTACGCCAGGCAGGGGAGGCTGCTGACAATTCTGCGAATCGGCACCGACACGCTCGCAGGGATACCGTCAATCGTCTTCGGCCTCTTCGGGCTGGTCTTCTTCGCTCAGTTTCTCGGTTTCCAGACGGGCCTCGTCTCCGGAACGCTGACCCTCACCCTCATGATCCTCCCGACGGTCGTTCGTACGAGCGAGGAGGCGCTCCGGGCCGTTCCCAAGGAGATCCGGGAAGGAAGTCTGGC
The DNA here is from genome assembly GCA_964623865.1 of uncultured Spirochaetaceae bacterium. Classification (GTDB taxonomy): domain Bacteria; phylum Spirochaetota; class Spirochaetia; order DSM-27196; family PWMO01; genus CAYFQV01. The sequence goes on from CAZUVX010000065.1 coordinate 4,101, forward strand.
TCTCGGAGCCACCAAGCTGCAGACGATCTTCCGGGTTGTGCTCCCGTCGGCGGCTCCGGGAATCCTCACCGGAATGATCCTCGGAATCGGCCGGGCTGTCGGTGAAACCGCCGCGCTGCTCTACACCATGGGGAGCAATCTCGCCCTGATCCGGAGTCTCAACTCACCCATTCGGGTGCTCTCGGTACACCTCTACCTGCTGGTGCGGGAGACGATCTCATTGCCGAACGCCTTTGCCGCGGCAACGATTCTCGTAATCATCGTCATTGTTGTGAATTATCTGACACGCACCCTCATTGGGCGAATGTCCCGCATGGCGGCGCAGTAGCAGGGCGTGCAACGAAGGGAGTTGATTCATGGATGAAGCACAGAGTACAAGCGGCGTCGACAACGGCACGTGCAAGTTCCGCATTCGCGAACTCGACCTCTTCTACGGGGATTTCCAGGCGCTTCACAGTGTGAACCTGGACATACCGGTGAACCAGATAACCGCGCTCATTGGGCCGTCGGGCTGCGGCAAGTCGACGTTCATCCGCGTCCTGAACCGCATGAACGACGTCATTGACAACGTCAAGATCAACGGCACCGTGGAGTACGACGGCCACGACATCTACCGAGAGTACGACGTCATTGAGCTGCGCAAGCGAATCGGCATGGTCTTCCAGAAGCCGAACCCCTTTCCCATGTCGGTATTCGACAATGTCGCCTACGGCCCGCGGATCCATGGCATCCACAAGAAGGCAGTTCTGGAGGAGACCGCCGAGCGCAGTCTCAAACAAGCGGCCCTCTGGGAGGAGGTGAAGGATCGGCTCCACAAGCCGGCGCTCAGCCTCTCCGGGGGGCAGCAGCAGCGCCTCTGCATTGCCCGGGCAATCGCAGTGGAGCCGGACGTCATTCTCATGGACGAGCCGACGAGCTCACTCGACCCCATTTCGACGGCGAAGATCGAGGAGCTTCTCGAAGAGCTCCACCGGGAGTACACCCTGGTGGTGGTGACACACAACCTGCAGCAGGCGGGCCGCCTCTCCCACCGAACGGCGTTCTTCCTGAACGGCGTGGTCGTGGAGGCGGCGGATACAAAGGAGATCTTCTTCAATCCGCAGGAGAAGCGGACGGAGGCGTACATCTCCGGCCGCTTTGGGTAAGCACCGCCGCCACCGCTGGCTCGGCCGGATCAGACAGGGAGGGGCGCCGATCTCGTCACGGCGCCTGCAGGGAGGCTCCCTCCGTCGGCAAGAACGCCTCCACGGCAGCGCCGCCGGTCTCCGTCGGCAGGGCGAAGTCAATGAACACGTAGGGCCGCACCTGAACACCCTCGTCGAGAACTGTGCGGGGGTTGACGCGGAAGCTGCTCCCAATTCCGATCGGAACGCTTACGTTCTTGGACGTCAAGAGCGTGACTATCTCACTTCCCAGAATGATCCCCGGATCGAGGTCGATCCCGAACGGCCACACGTCGAAGGCCAGCGCGCCCTCCGCGTAGAAGCCCGCCGCCACTCCGACGATGCCGGTTCCCAGGAAGAGGGGCATGTCGAGGCGGGCAATCGGAACGCGATACCCGAGATGTCCCAGGAGATTCCCCTTTCGCCCTTCCGCAATGGCCGGCAGCGGCGCCGGACCGGCCAGGACGTTCCGGGAGTCCCGGGGCTGCACCGTGTAGGGACGGGAGGACAAGGGCGCTCCGCTGTTGTAATAGCCGCGCACCTCGAGGACGCTCGCGTGAGTCGGAGCAACGCCCGGTCCGAAGACGCGGCCGTCGCCCTGGAGCGCAACGCCGTTGTACTCGCCCTGCAGGACCGGAACCGCATAGGAGGCGGCCAGGGAGGCGTCGGCATTTCCCCTTGCGCCGGCAAACTCCTCCGCTGCGCCGACGACGGTCCGCCCGTAGGAGAGCGAAACGCCGTGGGCCAGACGGCGGGCGGCGGAATTGAGGGCGTCCGGGGCGTAGAAGCCGAAGTCCTCGCCGGCGGTGATCACTGTTTGATGGACCAGGGCGGTGCCGAGGATGAGACTTGTGCCGATGCCCAAGCGCTCCCGACCGACGAGGCTCCGATTCACGCCGAGGCTCTGTGCGGCGACCTGAGTCGCCATGCCCTGGGTGCCGCTGTAGGAGTTGGCGGCGCTGTAGTGCAAGGACCATGGGCCTCGGGAGTAGCCGAGTTGCAGCGAGCCGATCGGTTGCACCGCCGGATCGAAGGTGCCGCCGGTGGAGCCGCTCGCCTCGCCCAGGAAGCCCGGGATGATGCCGAGATTGGTCTGCCAGCTCCACCGGGTCAGAAGGGATGCGCCGTAGACCTGGGCCGCCGGCCCGAGTCCCAACCCGCCGTTCGCACCGCCGGCGGTAGCGAGCCAGGGAAACCAGATCTCCGGACGGGGTAGGTCCCGGTAGGGGCGATCGGGAGGGCGCTCCGGGTCCGCCACCGTGCGTCCCCTCGTCTCCACCGTGCGTTCCGTCGTCTCCACCGATGCGGCGAGGACGGTCCGCCCCGGCACGTTCGCGTCGGGAGGCACATCCAGCAGGTTGAGCTCGTCGGTCGAAGTCGCCCGCAGCGCCCAACCATTGGCGGTGTGGGTTCCGTAGATGATGTGTCCACGGTGCTCTACGGCGCCGTAGACGCCGACGGGATCCCGGAGAATCAATCCCGTCGTGCCGTCCCGGAGGGCGTGCTCGTAGAGCGCCAGGCTTCCGGTGCGATCCGACGAGAAGATGACGGTCTCGTCGTCCCTGAACCGGGGGAAGTGCTCGGCGGACCCGGCGAATCCGGGAACGATCTCAGCGCCGTCCGTAGCGGCCCCGGCAGGGTCCAGAACGGCTACATCCTGTTCCCCTTCATTCTTGATTGTAAAGGCAACGCGGTGTCCCGACGGGGAGAACGAGGGGCTTCCGACGTGGACCCCTGGTTCTTCGAAGAGGACGCGTTTCCCGGCGGTCCCCTCGACGGGAACGGCAACCAGGCGCGTAGAGGTGCCGCGCCGCTCCACGGCAACGACGGTGGCGCCGTCCGGAGAGAGGGCAGGCTGGGTGAGGTGCGCCGTACCGGGGAGGCGGACAATCTCTCCCGTCTCGGGATTGAGCCGGTAGAGATGCGCAACCGTCTCAGCCGGGAAGAGGAGGGAGCCCGCCGGGTGGTTGCCGGTGGACACGAAGGCGGAGAAGACGATCAATGAGCCGTCGGCCGTGGCGGTGAGGGAGGCGCCGTCACTCACCGGGATCGTCGCGACCACCTCTTCGCTTCCCGTCGCAGGGTCCATGCGGACGATTGCCCCTCGCGCGTCGGGGCGGCGGCGATACAGAACCACCTGGTCCCCGGTGGATACCGGAAGATGGTAGTCTCCCACCCGGTTGGGCGTGACCAGACGTCCCGCCGGGATCTCGAACCGATCCTGGTAGGCGCGTTCCAGCTCGCGTCGCACCTCTCCCAGCAGGGCCGTGGCACTTGTGCCGGTGTGCCGCCGGATGGCGCCGTAGATGCCGAGAAAGGGAAACCGAAGGTAGTCCCGGTGGATGTCTAGATAGGTCCCAATGCCGTACTCCCGTACGATGTAGTTGATCAGGAGGTAGCCGCCTGCGTAGTAGCGGCCGCGCGGCGGCAGGTGCGACTCGTAACCCGCCTGGGTGAGATTGAAGAGCTCGTTCTCCATGACCAGTGCTCGGTACGGCAGCTCGAAGAAGGCGCTCCGTCCGCGCCCTCCGGCGGTCAGGAGCGACTCGGCGGTCGTGGCGATTCCCTCAACGTTCCAGAAGGGCATGAAGAGGAGGTTTCCCGTTATGAGCTCCTCCCCGAAGAGTCGTGACAGAGTGTAGAAGAAGCCGCTGTCGTAGTTCAGGTGGACGTAGTGGGTGAACTCGTGGACGAAGACCAGACGGAGCCACTCCCGGTGACGCGTCCCCAGACTGAGGCCCTCCGGCGGCGCGACAACGAGGCCTATGTGCTGTGGCGGCGCCGAAGAGAAGTAGCCGTTCGCCCGGTCGGTTCGACCGATCACCAGTACGCGGGTGTGCGCCGGCTCGTGCTCCAGCAAGGACGTGACGTCCTTGTAGACATCCTCCGCCATGGCGACGAGGTCGTCCACCGCGTCGGCGTCCCGCGGCTCGTACACGAAGGTGAAGTGCTCCGTCGAACGCTGCCGAAAGCCCGTGAACTCGTCGCTTGCCGCGACGGAGGGCGCAGGTGCGAACACGAAAGCCGTAAGCATCGATCCAAGAAAGAGAACGAGAGAGACCCGTGTGATCGGCGTCATAGCATCTCCGTGGCAGGGGGTGGAGGTCGGCTTCACGAGGGCGTCAACCCGACTCATCAGGAGCTCCCGAGGTGCCGCGCGGCAACTGGATCAGAAAGGAGGCGCCGCCGTCCGGGAGGTTCTCGGCGGTGAGATCGCCGCCGTGCTTGTTTACGATTATGTCGTAGGAGATGCTCAGGCCCAGACCCGTTCCCTGGCCGTGGGGCTTCGTGGTGAAGAAGGGCTCGAAGATTTGCGGCATATCCTTGGCGGGTATGCCGGGACCGGAGTCTTCAATTCTGCAATAGACCGACGCCTCCGCGGTGCCGGTGGAGATCCGAATCGGCCGGGGACGCTCATCCCCGAGGGAGCGGATGGCCTGAACGGAGTTCACCAGGACGTTGAGGATGACCTGGTTTATCTCGTCGGGAACGCAGTAGACATCCGGCACCTCTTCGAGGTGCCGCTCGATGGTAGCGACGTGCTTATACTCATTCCGGAGGATTGCCAGGGTGGTGTCGACGGCGGTGTTCAGGTTGTACGGCTCCCTGTCGGCGGGCCCGGTTCGAGCGAAGTTGCGGAGGCCCTGGACAATGGAGACCATTCGGTCAAAGCCGTGCTCGGACTCCCCGAAGAGGGTCTCGAGGTCGCCGAGGATGTGGCGAATCTCGGCGGGGAGCGCCTTCGATCCGGCGGCGCGCCCGGTATTGCTCTCGCCGAAGCCGGTCCCTTCGAGGTACGACGACAGCCGCCTCACGTACTCCTTGAGACTGTCGAAGTTGCTCTTTACGAAGCTCAAGGGGTTGTTGATCTCGTGGGCAACTCCCGCCGCAAGGCGGCCCACCGAGGCGAGTTTCTCCTGCTGAACGAGTCTCGATTGGGTGTGCCTCAACTTGCGGTTTGTCTCGGCCAGCTCAATGTTCATCTTCATGTGGTCCTGTTCCAGCCGGATCCGCTCACTTATGTCCTTGATGATCCCGTGGTATTCGAGGATGTTTCCGTCGCCGTCCTTCACGGCCGTCGAGGTTTCCAGAACAACGATCCGCCTGCCGCCCTCACGGCGCATGACCAACTCGAGGTCCTTGACGTAGCCGACGTTCGCCATGCGGTGGCGGTAGAAGTCGCGGTCCGCCACGGAGACGTAGAAGTCCGTGATCTTGCGGTTGATCAAGGCGGAGGCGGTACGGGCGCCGAGCAGGCGAACTCCCGCATCGTTCACTTCGGTGATGCGGTCATCCGGAGCGCAGGTGAAGATCATGTCCTTGGATTCATCGAAGAGAACGCGGTTGCGCTCCTCCGCTTGGTGGCGCCGGGAAACATCGGTACCGACGCAGAGGAACCGGGGCGTCTGCGGGGGCCGACCATCGGTGTCGGGCCGCGCGTCGCCCCGCCGATGCGAGCCGATCGGCCCGGCATAGCCGAGGGGAGTGACCCGCCACTCGAACCACCGCACCACGCCCGCCGGCGTGACAAGATCAACTTCCTGGATGGTTTCGCCGTGGAGTTCCCGGAGGGAGCTCTCGTTCGTCGACACCGGGAAGTACAGAGAGGAGAGCAGGGTGCTCCGGATGTTGCGGCCGCCTTCGGCGGAATCGAGGTCGAGGAGGCGGCGGGCCGGCTCGTTCGCGTTGAGAATCACTCCTGCCGCATCTACGGTAAGGACGTACAACCAGGCGCTGTGGAAGAGACTATCGCATGCCGATTCGGAAAGGGGCGAGGGGCTCATGGGTTCCTTCCGGCGAACGCCGCGACTCCCGGTTCGCAGGGCGAGTTGAGCCTTCAGGCGCCCTTGCGCGGGACGTACTGCAGAATGTCCTCACCATCTTCCGCCAATCGAAAGAACTGGGAGAAACCGAGCGTGTCGAAGACCGTGCGAACGTTGACCGACAGCCTGTAGAGAAGTATGCGATACCCGTGCTGTTGCGCGACCACCAGGATGTTGGTGAAGGCGCCGATCCCGGAGGAGGAAATGTACTTCAGTCGTTCCAGGTCGAACACGAGCAGTCGCACGGATACGAGCTCGGCCATGATGTCCGCGACGGTGCGGTGAAACGCGGTGGCGTTTTCGGTATCCAGGGAGCCTTCGACCGTGAGGGTGGCAACATCTGAGAAGTGGGGATGCGTCCGGACACTTATACGCAGATCCGCCTGGGCGGAATTGAAGCTTCGCACCTGAGAGGTGACCTCTGTACTTACCACGTCCGTTCAACTCCTGATACCGTAAGGGCCCGGACACCGAATCCGTCTTACCGAGCGCCGTCTTAAAGTATACGCCCTTGGCCCGCTTCGAGCAAAGGGCCTCCAATCCTCCCAAATGCGCCGCACCTTCCGCGACCGAAGTGCCCTGTCTGGTCAGGGTGGGGCTATGGTGATACCTTGATGAGCGTAATGCACGGCCGGAACCTCCGGATCTTACCGGCTCCGCCTCTCCGGCGCAGTGGCCGCGGGCACTCGAATGACCGATGGCGCTCTGCCTGCGTTCCGTGCTCCATTCGCCGGGAGGACCCGAAATGAGCAGTGTCTTCGATTTGAGCGACGAGTCCTTCAACGGACCCCGCCACGCCGCCCCTGTAGTGTTTGTCGACGATGATGAGCTTGTCCTGAAAGCCATTTCGCGACTCTTTCAGTTCCAGCCCTACCAGGCGGTTACCTTCAGAGAGCCGGGAAGGGCGCTGGACTACCTCAGGGAGAACGCCGTTCAGGTGCTGGTTTCAGATCTGCGTATGCCGGAGATGGACGGGCTGGAGCTTCTGCGCCGCGCTCAGGAGGCGCGGCCGGAGGTTGTGCGAGTAGTGCTGTCGGCTTATTCCGACCGGGAGTCCCTTCTCGACGCCATCAACAACGGCCACATCTATCGCTACATTCTCAAACCCTGGGACGCGGTAGAGCTGATAAGCGTGGTTCGTCAGTCCGTCGATCTGTTCAACTTGAGGCGCGAGAACCAGCGGCTTGCGGAGGCGCTCCGAAGCATCTCGGTTAGAGAAGTCGTCGGTGACGATGTCTCCAGAGAGCCGCGGGGGGTTACGCTGTTGCAGCGGTACGGCGCTTACGTCGCGAGCGAGCTCTCCAACCCGGTGGCCGCCTTCGAACGTGTGGCGTCTCTGGGTAGCCGCGTCTCTTCCGAGCAGCGCATACCCCGGGCGGAGCTGCTCAATTACATTGGGACGATCGGGGAGGCCGCCGCCGAGCTCGAAGCGATTCGGCGCGACCTCGTGGATGATGCGCTCCTCCTCGGCCTTGCCCGGGAGATGGACCTGGACCTGAATACTGCGATTCAACGCGTCTCCGGGGAGCTTGCCGAAAGCCGCGGGGGTCTCGGGGTGGTGCTGAAGGAAGACCTCGATCCGGAGCTTCCCGCGGTCCTGACGAGCCCGATCCTCCTGTCGCGGCTCCTGACGGAGCTCATCGCCTTTGCGGTCGATCACGTGGGGGGAACTCGCCCTGACGGCGACTCCGAATCCGAACCCGCCGCACTGCGTCTTCAGACCCGGCGCGAAGGTGACCGCGTCCGGTTGAGCATCCACTGCGGCGGAGAGGCTTCTCCGCAGGTCTGGGCCGACTGGCGGGGCCTCCTCGAAAAGCTCGCCGGGGCGAACGGAGCCTCCCTTCGCATTGAGCGCACCGGGGAGGGAAACTCGATGCTCCGGGTGGATTTTCCCGGCAGCGGGCGCGCGGCGGCGTCAACGGAGTCCGGCGCGTAGCCGGCAGATGGGTGTCCACACCGCTGCCGTGCCGGTCGGAGAGGAGTGCGGCCCGCCCTCACGCCAATCGAAAACGCGCGGTTTCCGCGGTCAACCCGTCGATCTGATCGCGATTCTTGTCACTAAGAGCGGCCACACCGGCCGTGGCCTCTCGAATCTCCGCGAGATAGGCGGAGATCTCACTCATCGCCTCGCCCACTTCACTCGAAATTGATCGGAGCACCTCCATGCGCTCACCCACCGATTCGCTGCGACGGCGCATCTCCCCCGCTGCAATGCGCACCTTCTCGGTGACGTCGGTGATGTGAGCGAGGCCGGTGAGGACCTCTTCGCTGCCGGTGCTCTGTTCGCTCATGGCGTGGTGGATCTCTACCTGGCGCGCGCGTCCCTCGTCGATGCGGCGCACGATCTCCTTGAAGGCGGCCTCCGCCCGTCCGGTAGCGTCTACCACGCCGGAGACGACCTCCTGGGTCTTTCTCAGCTGCTCGTTGATCACCGCGGTCTGGGCGGCGGAATTCTCCGCGAGGTTGCGGATCTCCGTGGCAACGACGGCGAATCCTTTGCCGGCATCACCCGCATGTGCCGCTTCGATCGCGGCATTCATGGCGAGGAGGTTGGTACGTGCCGCAATCGTTGCAATGAGCTTGTTCGCCTCCGTCAACTTCTCAGACTGCTCGGCGACGTTCCGAATCTCGGTTCCCACGTTGGAGATTTCGGTTCGCCCCTCCCTGGCGGCGTCAACCAGGCCGTCGAAGTGCTCCGCGAGCTTGCGGCTGTGGTCCGTCGAGGACCGCAGGCTCGCAATCATCTCTTCGATCGCCGCGGAAGACTCCACCACACTCTCAGACTGGCTTTGAATGTCGTCATCCAGACCCTGCACATCCGAGACGATTCCCTGTACCGCCTCGGAGGACGCTTCAACCGCGTCCATCTCCGCGTGAATCTGCTGCCGCACCCGCTCAATAGAGGTCACAATGTGATCGACGCTCCGTGTTGTCTGCTCCATCTGCGCGGCCAGGTCGTGCCCCGACGCCGCGAGATGCCGTGCCGTTTCGGCGACGCGCCCCACCAGGCTTGCCAGCCCTTTGAGGAATCCATTCATGTGCACGGATACCGTACCAAGGTCGTCAAAGTTGATGAGTGCTATCTGTTGAGAGAGATCGCCTCCGGCGGAGGTGAGTTGCTGCAGCTTCTCATCCAGGACTCGCATCTGAAAACGATCTTCAGACCGCGAGAGCGCCGTCATGAGAACGAAGACGCCCGCCAGAAGGAATCCCAGGATGATGCTTGGTGCGGCCATCCCCGCAAGGCTTTGTGGCACCGCCTGTGCGGTGCGGTGGAAGTCGGCCATGAAGCCGAAGAAGACCGCGGTCGTCGCAACGGCGGTGCCGGAGATGAGGTAGTTCTTCCACGCGGCGAACCGATTCCGTTCGCCGTCGCGCATGTCCACCATCTGCAGCGCACGCTTGGGTTCCAGCAGGATGCGATTCATCCACAGCGCCGTAAGCAGACCGGTAACGAGGCCGGCGCTGGTCGACGTGAGTAGGGTCCATCCGAAGGAAACCCTCCCGGTGCTGCCGAACCCGATCAGGAGAGCGTAGAACACCGTCGTCCCCACAATCCAGAATGCGCCGTGAACGAAGAGCAGAATCCACGGGACCGAGATGCTCGCCTTCCGGGCGGCATCGTAATAGGTCTGTCTGGTGAGAAAGCGGAAGAGCGGGCGCAGGCGCAGAACGATCACCAGGTACATGATTACCGCGAGGCCCAGACTCGGGGCATAGACCTCGGCCTGCACGGAGAAGATCAGGCGACTCGTCACGTCCAGTTCCAGGTACGGGTTGAAGAGCACCACGAAGGTTTGTCGGAATGCAACGACAGCCAGTGTTACTACTATGTTGGCAACAAGGATTCGCCAACGCAGGCGCCCAACGTGTTCCACAAGCTACCTCACGGCAAATGGTTATGGAGAAGACCACCTTAGGGTATCGTCGACGTGTCAGGGTATTGTCAAGGCTCTTTCCCCTTCATGCCGAGGTGTCGCCGCGCAGCCGTGGGTCCCGGTCCGCGGCGAAGGGGATGGCCCCATTGAGGTAGTTGATGTTCTGCTGCTCGTAGTCGTTCACGCGGTCGATGTTGGCGCGCATGATCCGGTTCATCCGCTCATCCAGAAAGCGGTGCAGACTGTGGTTCTCTACCGCCTCGAATCCGCGTCGCACCTTGTGCGAAGAGCCCATGCCGGGGTCGAAGACGCGGACACGATTCGCTATGGCCCACTCAATGGGTGTGTAGTAGCAGGCGTCGAAGTGGACGTTATCAATGTGCTCAAAGGCGCCCCAGTACCGGCCGAAGAGCTGGTCGCCCTTGGTGAGCAGGAACGACATGGCGAAGGGGTCGCTCCGGCCGGGTCGGTAGGCCGGGACGAAGAGGATGCGCCGGCGGAAGGAGTCGGCGAGCCCTTCGAAGAAGGCGCGGTTCAGGAACTTGGCCGCCCAGGGGCCGAACTGCTCGTTGTGGACCGCGTAGAAGTCGTACATGAGCGAGAAGAAACGGTCGGGTGCATCGGTCCCGAGGATTGGGTCCATGTGGACTCCCGCCTCCGCGACGCTGCGGCGCTCCTTGCGGATGTTCTTGCGCTGATTCTTGCGAAAGACGGAGAGGTAGTCCTCGAAGCTCTCGAAGCCGTGGTTGATCCACTGATAGCTCTGGTGCTTCCAGGTGGTGTAGCCCGCATCTTCCAGGATCTCTCGCCAACCGGGCTCGGCGTAGTTGAATGCCATGGTGCGCAGGTCGTTCTCCCGACAGAACTCCTCGATTCGGCCTAGCATGGCGCGGGTGACCGCAGTCTCATCGTAGTCGGGGTGGATCAGAAAGCGGTACGCCGTCGACGGCGTGGCGGGACTCATGCCGATGAGCTTGGGGTAGTACTTGATACCGACTTGTTGCGCCACGTCCGCCCAGGCGAAGTCGAAGACGAACTCCCCCATGCTGTGCGTCTTGACGTAGAGGGGAGCGGCGGCAACGAGAGTGGTCGCTGTTCCCTCGGCGGCGCGGTCGTCTGCAACGCTGCGGTTGGGGGCGGGCGCTCCGTCGGCCGGTCCGGCCGGGTCGCTACCGGCCCCCCCGTCGTCGTACAGCGCCAGATGCACCGGAACCCACCCCTCGTCGGGGGCAATGCTTCCGGAGGCTTCCAGCTCCCGGAGCCACTCCCACTCCAGGAGCGGTGTGCGCAGAGGGCGGGCCAGGGCGTTCCACGCCTCTCGTGGGATCTCTTCGATGCCGCCGTGCCAGGTTGCCGTCAATTGCCGCTGCTGCGCTTTGCTCACGCAGGCAAAGGTACTAACAGTGCTTTGACCCGGCGAGGGGGAGTTGCTATAGTTCCCGCTAATCATGAACCATACAGATCTCACGCGATACGCCCGCCTCATTGTCGACATGGTCAATGTCCAACCGGGCCAGAACTTGCAGATCCGCACGGAAACAGCCCACACCGAGCTGGCGGCGGCAATCGGCCGCGCCGCCTACGAAATCGGTGCGCGCTACGTCGAGGCGGATGTCGCCGTTCCTGAGCTCTACAGGAACCGGATCGAAGCCTCGGCAGAGGAGCACCTCGACTACCTGCCGGAGCATGCGAAGCACATGAACGAGCGCCTCGTGGAGGAAGGCTGGGCGCTGGTCTCCATCAAGAACCCCGGCGATCCCGACCTCCTCACCGGCATTGACTCCGAGCGGAACGCCCGAGTGAGCCGGGCGACATCGCAGACCCGGGAGGTTCTGCGCAGGTCACTCCAGGCGGATCGCCAGCAGTGGATCGTCGTGGCGCATCCCACGGAGAAGTGGGCCGCGAAGGTCCTGGGCCGACCGGCAAGCCCTGAGGCGCGGACCGAGTTGTGGGCGCGGATGAAACCGATCCTGCGCCTGGATGAAGATGATCCCACGGGCGCCTGGTGGGAGCGCGCCGCTCTGATCCGCGGGCGCTCGGAAACGCTGCAGAGCCTCTCCCTGCGGAGGTTGCACTTCCGCGCCGATGGGACGGATCTCTCCGTCGGCATACCGGAGAAGGCGCTCTGGGCCGGCGGCGACGCCGAGCGCCCCGACGGCGTCCGCTTCATGCCCAACCTCCCTACCGAGGAAGTCTTCACGACACCCCACCTCGACGAGACCGAAGGAACGGTCCGCGTCACCCGACCCGCCCTTGTTCTGCAGAACGTCGTGGAGGACGGGTGGTTCCGGTTCGACGGAGGGAAGGTCGTCGATTTCGGCGCCCGCACCGGCGAGGATGTGCTCCAACGGTACCTTGAGATCGATGCCGGCGCGCGCCGCCTGGGGGAGATAGCTCTTGTCGACGGCACTTCGCCCATCTTCACGTCCGGCACAGTCTTCTTCAACACGCTCTTCGATGAGAACGCCGCGTGTCACTTCGCCTTGGGAAGCTCCTACAGCGCCTGCATGATCGGCGGTGCCGCCATGAGTCAGGACGAGCTCCGCGCCGCCGGCGGCAACACCAGCCTGGTCCACACAGACTTCATGCTCGGCACCCCGGACATGACGGTGACCGGCACGACCGGCGACGGCGGCGAGGTCGACATTATCCGGAACGGGCGATTTGTGATTTAGCGCGGGCAGCTTGACGCACAGGAATGGCGGCTGGGCGGTGCGAGGCGCGGACTTCACGGTGGAGCGAGGTGAGCTCTTTCGCTTCCTCGGACCGAACGGCCGACCTTCTGTGCCCGCAGGATAATGGGCGATGCTGGATTTGAACCAGCGACTTCTACCGTGTGAAGGTCAACGCCATCCCTCTTCCGGTGTCCACCTCGACACTGAGGCCGCGAAGTCGGGGTCCCAGGCGA
>CAZUVX010000066.1:0-16749 GCA_964623865.1 uncultured Spirochaetaceae bacterium
CGCGGCCCCCCGCCGCGCGCCCGCCCGCGCGCCCGCCGCCGGCTCCCCGTGGCGCCACCTCCGGCGCTGTGCTATGATCCCGCCCTGATATGGCACTACACGATTTTCACACACCCGACTGGGTGAAGGACGCAGTCTTCTATCAGATCTTTCCGGACCGCTTCGCCCGGAGCGAGCGCACCGAGCACCCGGAGGGGGTTACGTTCAAGTCCTGGGGCACTGATCCGGCGGAGCAGGGCTTTCAGGGCGGCGACCTCTACGGCATCGCCGAGCACCTGGATTATCTCCAGGAGCTCGGGATCACGGCGCTCTACCTCAATCCGGTCTTTGCCTCCGCGGCGAACCATCGCTACCACACCTTCGACTACTACCAGGTCGACCCGCTCCTCGGCGGCAACGACGGCCTCCGCCGGCTCCTGGATGAGGCGCACCGCCGCGACATGAAGATCGTCCTGGACGGCGTCTTCAACCACGCGAGCCGCGGCTTCTGGCCGTTTCATCACGTCCTGGAGAATGGCCGTGACTCACCCTACCTCGACTGGTTCATCATCAAGGAGTGGCCCCTGCGCCCCTACGCCCACGACGACAAGAACCACCACAACTACGAAGCGTGGTGGGACCTCCCGGCACTGCCGAAGCTCAACACCGACAATGCCGGCGTCCGGAGCTACATCCTGGACGTGGCCGGACACTGGGTCGACTTCGGCATTGACGGCTGGAGGCTGGATGTCCCTTCAGAGATAGATGACGATGCCTTCTGGGGCGACTTCCGCCGGGTCGTCAAAGACGCCAATCCGGAGGCGTACATCTGCGGCGAGATCTGGACGGAGGCGAAGCGGTGGCTTTCCGGCGACCAGTTCGATGCCGTCATGAACTACCTCTTCATGGGGCCGATCCTGAGCTTTGCCGGCGCGGCGAGCCTGCGGCCGGACTACCAGCGCCACAACCTGACCCTGAAGCCCATGACCGGCGACACCTTCCGGCGCCACATCGAGGAGACTCTGGCGCTCTACCCGTGGTCGGTCAATCTCGTGCAGCTCAACCTCATCGACAGTCACGACACCGCCCGGGCGCGCTGGATCATGGGCGGCGACACCGGGGCGCTTCGTCTTGCTGCGCTTCTACAGATGACCCTCCCCGGCGCCCCCTGCATCTACTATGGCGATGAGATCGGCATGTCCGCCGGGGACGACCCGGACTGCCGCGAGGCCTTTCCCTGGCACAAACCCGACAGCTGGGATCGCGAGCTACTCGCCTTCTACCAGGCGGCGACGCGGCTGCGCCACGAGGTGCCGCAACTGCGGCGGGGCGACTATCGAACCCTGGCGGCGGGAGAGTCACTCTTTGCCTTCGAGCGCGCAACCGAGGAGGGCCGAGCCGTCGTCTGCGTGAACACCGGCCTCGCGGAGGCGGATCTCAAGTTCGAGCTGGAAGGGGTGCGGCGTGATCTGGTGGAAGTGTGGCCGGCGGGTCGCCCGGGTTCAACCGCTGCCGCCGCTGCCGCCGGCGGTGCCGCCGAAGGCCCCGCGGCGCGGTACGAGGGTTCGCCCTTCGTGGTCCGGGTTCCCGCACAGTCGGTGAAGGTCATGGTTACCGATATGGCTACCGATTAGGAAGCCCGGAGCGGCCGGAGCGGCCGCAGCGCCGACGCGGCGGCTCCGGCCGCTACTCCGCCAGGGCCGCCGCCACCAGCGCCTCGGCGTGAATCCTGGTGGTATCGAAGACGGGAACGGACAGGTGCTCCTGGTGCACCAGGTAGCCGATCTCGGTGCACCCCAGAATCACGCCCGCGGTACCGTGAGTCGTTCGCCGGATGATATCGAGGTATGCCCGCCGGGATTCCTCCCGGACAACGCCGTGAACCAGCTCCTCGAAGATGACCCGGTCGATCGTCGATCGCGCCTTCGCCTCGGGGACGAGAACCTCCAGGCCGTACGCTTCGAGGCGCTCCCGGTAAAAGGCGCGCTCCATGGTGAACCGTGTCCCTAACAGCGCCACCCGTGCCACCCGGGAGGCGCGAACCGCCTCCGCCGTCGCATCGGCAATGTGAATCAGGGGCACTCCCGCGGCGTCCTCGATGACATCGGCAACAAGATGCATGGTGTTGGTGGCGAGCCCGATTACCTCCGCGCCCGCGGCAACGCAGGCCCGCGCCGCCTCGGCGAGGAGGGCCCCGGCGCGGTCCCAGTCGTCGGCGCGCTGGAGCGCTTCCACCTCGGCAAAATCCACGGAGTAGAGGATCATCTTCGCCGAGTGGTAGCCGCCCAGGCGCGCGGCGACTCCTTCGTTGACGAGCCGGTAGTACCCTGCTGAAGACTCCCAGCTCATGCCGCCAATGATGCCGAGGGTCTTCACGCACCTATCCGTCGTTGCTGCGCGGTGCCTTGCGAAAGCGAAGCCGCACGATGCGGTTGTGACTCACCGCGTCAATGTGGAAGAACCCCTCCGGGGTCTCGAAGCGCTCTCCCGCCTCGGGGATGCGTCCCATGTGCTCGGTGACGTAGCCCCCAATGGTCTGGGCGTCGCCTTCGCTGGGAAACTCCGTCTCGAGATGGTCGTTCACCACGTAGATGGGGGTGTCCGCCAGGATTGTATACTCGTTCTCGCCGACGGGGAGGACCTTCTGGCTCTCCTCGATCTCCCCTTCGTCGTAGAGCTCACCCAGGAACTCCTCGACCAGGTCCTCCATGGTCACCAGACCCGAGACGCCGCCGTACTCGTCCAGCACGATCGCCATGTTGATGCGCTCCCGCCGCAGCGTCGTGAGTACCTCCTGGAAGGTGCGCGTCTCCGGGACGTAGATCGGCGTCATCATGATGCGGCTCAGGGGAACGTCGCTGTTCCCGTCCGCCACGGCTTTCGCCACATCCTTCAACAGGGCGATGCCTACGATCCGCTCGGGGTCCTCATCGTACACCGGGACCCTGGAGAAGCCGGAGTCCAGGATTGCGGAGAAGACGTCTCCGGCGCGCTCGCGCTTGTCCAGGCTGAAGATCCGGGTGCGGTGGGTCATGATGGCGCCGACCCGGACGCCGCTGGAGCGAAAGACGTTCTTCACGATGTGGGTGTCCAGCTGATTCAGGAGCCCCGTGCTCCCGGCGTAGCGCACCAGGTGCTGAAGCCCCTCCACCGTGACCTTCTGGCGGCTGCCGCCGCCGGTAAGCCGGGTCAGGGCGTTACTGACAAATCGGACCAGGAGAATCACCGGGGAGAAGGCAATGGAGAAGACCCGGAGGAACCGGGCCATGCGGAGCGTGACGAACTCGTTGTGGAGAATGCCGATCTGCTTCGGCGTCACCTCACCGATGATGAGCACCAGGATGGTCAGGATGACCGTGGAAGCGGTCAGCCAGGTCTCTCCGAACAGGCGGATCGTCAACGCAGATACCAGGGCGGAGGCGGCGAGGTTGGCCAGGTTGTTCCCAATCGTAATGGTGGTGAGCACCACATCCAGCTCGTCGTAGAGCTTTGCCGCCAGTCGGCCCCGGGAACCGTGGCGTCGGCGAAAGCGCTCGAGCTGGTCCACCGACAGAGAGGTGAAGGCGACCTCCGTGCCTGAGAAGGCCCCTGAGGCAATGAGCAGAAAGAAGACAATGATGATTTCAATCACGGAGTCGGTCTCTCATGAGGAGGTGTTGGGATGGGATGCGGCTGGGAGTGAAGGGTTCGTTAGCGTCCATCAGCGGGCACTTATCAGTATAGACGGGGCGGTGAGGGGCTTCAAGCAGTCCCGGGGCGCCGTGCCCGCCCGTCGGCTCTGCGCGGCCCCCGGGGCCGGCCCCCGGTGCCGGTCTCTCGGCTCCGCGCGGACCGGCGCGCGCCGTGCCCGCCGCTACCGGACCTCGATCCACTCGAGGGAGCCCGAGGGGAGCTCCAGGGTGGCGAAGGAGCGCGACTGCCACTTGATGCCGCCGAGGGCTCCGGGATTGATCACCCGGGTGCCTCCAACGGTTTCGTCCCGGCGTTTGTGGGTGTGTCCATGGAGGACAATGTCGTAGTCACCGCTCGAAACGAGCTCGTCCAGCTTGCGGGTGTGGCCGTGGCAGAGGGCGAGTCGAACCCCTTCGAACTCGAGGTCGTGCAACTCCGCCAGACGACCCTCCCCGAAGGTGCCCTCGATCTCACGGGTGAGCTCCTCCATGTTGCGGTCGGCGTTCCCGTAGACGAAGTAGGCATCGAATCCGGAAAAGAGAGTGACGACCTTCGCCCCGCCGATGTCGCCGAGATGAAACACCGTCTGTATCCCGCGGTCCCGGAAGGTGTCGAGGGCCTCCCGGGGCCGCGCGGTGTTGCGATGGGTGTCCGAGACAATGCCGATCGTCATATCCGGTCTCCTCTGCTGCAACCCCCATCTTCCGCCCTCCTATGCGAGCGTGCCGGGCTGCTTTTATATTTGCAAATACAGGAGGATGATTATGTCTTTGCATACGCCACGTGTATTCGCCCCGACGGGAACGCGGATTCGCGCCTTCATCGGCGACACCGTCGTCGCCGACAGCACTCAGGCGGCGCTGCTTAGAACCTCGCCTTTCAAGATAGTCTACGGCTTCCCGGAGTGCGACGTCACCTCCGGAGCTCTGGAGCGCTCCGAAAGGGTCGAGGACCCCGACACGGAGGGGTACGTCTTCATCGGCTTTAATGCCGTGGACCGGTGGTTCGAGGAGGACGTGGAGCTCATCCGGGCCTACCCCGAACCCCTCCAGGATGCCGAGCGGGTGAAGGGTTGTGTATGCTTCTACCACGAGAAGATGCAGGTGACCATTGACGGTGAAGCGCAGAAACGACCGCCGAAGTACTTCACGAAGTGACCCGGCGCGGCGGGCACGGGGCGGGTACCACGTAGCAGAGGGCGCCCGCCCCGCCGTCGTCGCGCTGCTCTGGCTCTGGCAGCTGCCGCAGCACCTCCTGGGCCTGGTCCTTCTGGTCGCACTCCGCGCGGCGGGGTTTGGAACGACCCGGTACCGTCGCGCCCGGGTGGTGCTCGTCCCCGGCAACGTCGGGTTGTCCCTCGGCCACTTCATCTTCATCTCCCGGCGCCACCGGACCCCGGACCTTCGCGGGAACGACACGCTCCTCCGCCATGAGTACGGCCACACCATCCAGTCGCACATGCTCGGGTGGCTCTACCTTCCCCTGGTCGGGGTGCCGTCGATCGTCCAGGCCGCTTTTTCCTTTGCGGCAGCTCGCCTCGGGTATCCCGGGCCCGGACGGCGCTACTATCGGCGGTTTCCGGAGAACTGGGCGGATCGGTTGGGTGGCGTTGACCGGTCTCCACGCCGACACTAGCGTGTCAAGAAGCCGAGCCTATCCACGTATTCGTTATACATGGACCCCATGTCGCGCGGAGATGCCACTTATCAACAGCCGGCCGGACGGTTACGCACCTCCGATAGCTCCTCGTATTTGATGAGCCGCCTCTTACTACGCTGTTTCTGTGCCGGGACCGACTCTCGAGCCGTTGGGGGTACCCCTGATTGTCTTTTCGCCCTTGGATTCGGGGGAGTGGCCTTCTTCTCAACCAGTTGGTACGCAATCCTTCTGATAGCGCCTTGATGCACCGTTAAGGTGAAGCCAACCTCACCGAAGGTTTCCTTTTCCACCTGTGCCCTCACCCAACCCACGGCCCTGGCAAGCTCCTTTTCGTTCATCTGATCCATTGCGTTCCTCCTGGTGAAAAGAGTAGGCGAGCTTTTGCAATGGATTGGTCTCGCTTGGAAACGTTCCCCAGCGGTCTGAGGAGAGTATGTCCGATTACGGGCGCGACTCCGGAGTCATGGAACCCCTCCTCGTTATGAGGTACGGAGCTGCTTCTGGTGACATAACAAGACTACGACATTTTTTCTGTGGGTCCGAGTTCACTTCTTTGTGGGATAGTCGATCAGGACAACTGGCCGGCCGGAGAAAACAGTTGAGTAATCAAATACAGAAGCGTCAGACCCGATTCCACAACGGTTCTTCTTCCCACGATTCTGGGACCCCCATTTCATCCAGCGAAACTCCGGTGGGATTCCTTAACAGTTGGACAGCTTGATTCTTCCAATCATCGCCGCCGGGAATCGTTTCCAGAATCACCCCGACAATTGTGAGGATCGTGTAGACCTTTCGCGAATCCGGCCATTCTCGATGCCAGGCATTTCCATGTAGCAAGGATGCGTAGCGAGGCGCATGTACGACCTTCCGGTCGATAACTCGTGCATGATGGGCGCAATGGTTCCTCATCGTAACAAGCGATTTCAGCCAACTGCCGAGGTGATCGCCTCCTCCTGCGCCAAAACCGAAACGTCGAGTAATCGCCTTCTTCCCTTCCTGCTTATGCCGTAGGTTCTCGAACAGCTTGGAAATAGTCCCAAACGACAACACCTCCAAGACCATCCAGGACGGTGGACGATTGGGCGCATCGTACTTCTCAAAGAAGTGTGCCAGAAATACCTCTGACGCCCTCTTGACCTCCCGATCGATATGGAAGAGATCTTCACGGTGCTTCGCTTGGTTTCGGAACAAGACCCGATTCTCGTACCAATGGGCACCTTCGGTGGTAGCCATATGAAGGCCGAGTTGCGTACGCAGGAGAACTTCGATGTGATCAATGCCGTCTATAAGAAGGAGGCGCAATTGTCGATCAAACTCGTAACGATTCGTAAGGTCAGTCTGGGATAGTGACCGGATGAAACGATGATCACCATTCGGGTCTTGGAACGGGTAGGTGTAACCTCGTAGGCGGTAGTACGAGACGCATTCCAGCCACTCCGCCAAATCCTTCTCGGAGTGTATGATCAATCCACGCTTGGAAAGAAGCGAGATCTGTTCTTCGATCGTGGTTGGTTCTTTGTCGTACTTTTTCACCATTGACAAAAAAACAGCCTCCCCGGGTACGCATGCAAGCAGAGGCGTGGGAGGCCTTATTAGGTTCAATAATGCCACGTTGCGGGTTACTCGTCAACGATCAGTTCTGAGACTCCATCAGTGAGAACAGCTCTTCGCTCCAACCGGAATCACCGCATTTCCCGCCACGATATTCCGGCCACCAAGTGCCCCTCGAAGCTACAACAAAAATACAACAATTTCCCGGACACCATATGGCATATATGGTTAACGCCGGGCTCTGAGGCCCGAATTCCGGCCGGCTCGAGTCCAATATGGGCAATATAGCTTTGAGGCCGGATTCACGGGCCGGTAGCGTCAACGCACCGCGGCGGTTGGAGATTCCCCGAATCGTCTTCGAGGAGCTTCTGGTGAACGCTCTGGTACACCGGGACTATCTGGTGAGTGCCCCGGTCCGGCTATTCTTGTACGACGACCGTGTAGAGATTGCGAGTCCCGGTCACCCGCCCCACAATCTCACCGTTGAGAGTATTCGTGCCGGGATAGCCAACATCAGGAATCCCGTCATCGTCTCCATGGCTTCCAACGGGTTGCTGCCGTATCATGGGCTCGGTTCCGGTATCCGCCGGGCGATTGCAGCGTGGCAGGAAATTGAGTTTGTCGACGATCGGGATCGAAATCAGTTTTTCGTGGTGGTGCATCGGCCCCCGTGGAATGGACAGTCAGGTGCCGAGTCGATCGTTCCGGTACAACGACAGTGCGGCGGCTGGGCTCCCGAAAGACCGGGCGCTGGGAGGTGATCGAATGACCCTACTCGTAGGCGAACATCTCACTCTGCGGTTGCGCGGCGACGGCTACGACGGCGGTTAGAGCGAGGCCCGGCCTATCCTTCGCAATTCATGCGGGTGTGAACAGGAGGCCCCGGGGTGTACCCCCCGCCCACAAAACTCTTCCAGCGACGGTTGGTCGCCGGTTTCCCCAAGGTTCGGGCCACTCATCTATACACGTTCCGGGGATCTCCGGCACTGTATGACCATGCAACAACTCACAACCTACGCAGAAGCCCTCGAACGGCGCATGCCCGTGGAGACCTTCATTGTCCTCGCCAAAGACCGTGACGGGGTGTGCAATCCCATCACGGTGAACTGGGTCATGCGGACGTCGATCGAGCCGCCCCTTATCGCGGTATCGATCGCGCACAGCAGGTACTCCCATGAGGTGGTGCGGGAGGCGGGTGCCTTCGTCGTGGCGGCGCCGAGCGTCACCATGAGCGAGGAGACGCGCTTCTTCGGCACGAAGTCCGGGAGAAAGGTTGCCAAGCTTGCCGAGAAGGGAACGGCGACGGAGGCCGCCTCCGAGATCGATTGCCTCCTTCTCTCGGATGCGGTGCTGAACCTTGAGTGCCGCCTCGAGGATGTCTTCGAAACCGGGGATCACTCCATCTTCGTCGGACGAGTCGTCGCTTCACATGTGAACACCGACGGTGCGGTGCAGCGGCTGTACACTGTGGGTCCGGGGCATCGCTTCGGGGCGGTGGTCCCGGGAGAGTAGCCGCGACGGGTGCGACCGCCGGGGCGCGCTCCGGCGGACACCCTGCGGCGGACACCCTCCGGCGGCCGTTCTACTTCAGCGTCTGTCCGAGCACCCGCAGCCAGTTGCGGTGGGCAATTCCGGTTATCTCCTCTTCGGAGTATCCCCACTCCCGGAGGGCGGCAATGAGGCGCGGCAGGCCGCGGACGGAGCCGATCTCCCTGGGAATCACGACGCCGTCGAAGTCGGAGCCCAGGCCGATGCGCTCAATGCCGATCCGTTCTGCCAGGTACTCAATGTGCTTGCGGAAGACCGTGAGGGGCGTGTCCTCACCGGTGCCGCCGTCGGAGCGCAGGAAGGGGACGCCGAAGTTCACGCCTACCAGGCCGTCGGAGTCGCGGATGGCGGCCAGCTGTTCGTCGGTGAGATTGCGGGTGCTCTTCGACACGCCCCAGGCGTTCGAGTGCGATGCCACGATGGGCGCCCGGGTGGTCCGTGCGAGATCCCGGAATCCCCCGGCGTTGAGGTGAGAGACATCCAGCATGATGCCCAGCTCGTTGCAGCGCCTCACCAGGTCTCGCCCCGCCTTCGTCAGGCCCGGGCCGATGTCCGGATCTCTATCGAATCCGAAGGGGACGCCGGTGCCGAACCGGTTGGATCGGCTCCAGGTGATGCCCAGGGAGCGAAGGCCCGCCTCGTAGAAGAGATCGAGCGCCGCCAGATCACTGTCGATGGCCTCTGCGCCCTCCATGTGACAGAGCGCTGCAACTGCGTTGCCGTGAAGGGATCTCCGCAGGTCGCCGACGCTCCGGGCAATGTAGAAGCGGCCGTGGGCGCGCTCCGCGTAGCGCCGCAGCTGCGAGAACATCAGCGCCGCGGCGCGCTGCGCCCGTTCCAGGGGCACCCTCCCCGGCGTCGACAGCTTGTCCCCGAAGGAGCGCGGCTTCTTCGTCTCCTTCTCCGAAGGGGGAATGAAGATGGCGAAGAGCCCGCCTGCGAAGCCGGACTCCAGGGCGCCGGGCAGATCCAGGTGGTACGATTCGGTTCCTTCAACGAAGTCGTACCGGGCATTCTCGAAGGCGCGGGCAAGCACGTCGTTATGGCCGTCGATGACCGGAACCAGCGACGCTCCGTCCGCCCGGGTCTTCGGCTCGCCTTGCCGCATTGTCAAAGCGGGCCGCCTAGAGCGTCGAGATGATGCGTTCCCGGGTGAACCGCGGGGCGACCCGGAGGAGCAGGATCAGGGCTATCACGGCTACGACGAGCGCCGCCAGGATCACCACCAGTACGTTGAAGGCGATCAGGCCGGTCATCTGCACCACGATCAGAATGATAAAGGGCAGCACCAGCACGCCGGAGAGCTGCTGCGCCGCCATGAAGGTCTTTGCCTTGATCGAGACGATCAGGGTGACTACGAGCCCCAGGAGCGAGACCGCCGGGGAAAGCAGCAGCACCGCGGCAATCCATACGGGTTCGCGAAGGATTGCGAAGTCGATGATCAGGAAGGATGTCACGTTGGCCGCAACGGCGAAGAGCACGAAGGATACCAGGGTGATGGCCACTGCCGGAATGAAGGAGGCACCGAACTTGCCGACCATGAGCTCCCGGTTGGTAATGGGGGTGTAGAGCAGCGTCTCCAGGGTCTTACGCTCCTTCTCGCCCACGATGGAGTTCGCCGCAATGATGCTCGATACCATGAGGGGAACCACCATGAAGAGGGGAATGAAGGTGTAGTTGAGAAAGACGTACAGGATCCGGCTGTTGGTTTCCTCCAGATTCTCCGGGATGTCGTAGAACGGCAGGATCCGCTCAATGAGCTCGGCCCCCTGGATCATCGAGACGTCCAGGCTGAGGGCCAGGGCGGTGAGAACGACCGGGAGCACCACCGCCAGGATGATCGGCACCATGATCATGGGAATGACCACGGCGGAGTTGACCACAATCTCGCCGATGTCCTTGCGACTTACCGCCCAGACTCTTCGATAGTTCACGAGTTGCCCTCCCCAATGTACGAGAAGTAGACCTCGTCCAGACTGGGCCGCACGCGCCGGACCTCCCGAATCTCGGCGCCCGCGTCCAGTTTTTTCCGGACGATCCCGGGGATCTCGGCCTCGTCATCGTAGCCGATGATCTCCGTGACCTCGCCGCGCTCCCCGTCCGCGGAGATGATCCGCACCTCGGGGCGGCGCCGGATGGATGCAATCAAGTCTTCAGCGGTTCCGTCGGCGACCAGCCTGCCGTGCTTCAGGAAGCCGTAATGGTCGCAAATGCGTTCGGCAAGGGGCAGGTTGTGGGTGCACAGGAGCACCGTGGTGCCGCGCTCAACCGCCAGCTCCCGAATCAGATCCGTCACGTCCCGCGCCGACTCCGGGTCCAGACCGCTGGTCGGCTCGTCCAGAAAGAGGAGCTCCGGATCGTGGATGAGCGTGCGCGCCAGGAAGACCCGCTTGCGCATGCCCGTGGAGAAGGTGCCGAGCTTGTCGTTGCGGCGCTCCCACAGACCCATGCGTTTCAACAGCGACTCGATGCGCTCCTCCGCACCGGCGGCGGGTAGATCGTAGAGTCTGGCGAAGAAGGCCAGGTTTCCCCAGGCGGTGAGGTGCTCGTACATCTGCGCATTCTCCGCCAGGGTTGCGGTCCGCTGCCGAAGCGCCTGATCGTCGGAGGCAATTCCCAGGATGACGGACTCCCCGCTGGTGGGGGTGAGCATACCGTTGAGGAGCCGTACCGTCGTCGTCTTTCCCGCTCCGTTCGGTCCCAGAAGACCGTAGACGGAGCCCTTTGGCATCGTCATGGTGAGGTCCGAGACGGCAACCACTCCGTTCTCGAATTTCTTGGTGAGGTGCCGGGTTTCTACTGCGTTCATGTTGTGTGCCTTCAGTCGCGAGTCGCAGCTGCACGGGTCGGCTACTCGTCGGGGACGTGTTCCTCGAGCTCCGAGAGCCAGACGGCGGCCGAAGAGTCGCTCGGCGCGCGCCAGTCGCCCCGTGGAGAGAGGGACCCCCCTGAGCCGACCTTCGGGCCGTTCGGAATGCAGCTGCGCTTGAACTGTGTCGATTGAAAGAATCGTGACACAAAGACGCGTAACCACGCCTTGATGTCCGCGATACTGTAGCGATTTCTTTTGTCCGTGGGAATATCTTCCGGCCACATTCCACGGCTCGGGTCGGACCAGGCGTGCTCCGCCAGGAAGGCGACCTTGCTCGGGCGGAAGCCGAAGCGACTGAGGTAGTAGAGGTGGAAGTCCTGGAGCTCGTACGGGCCGATCTTCTCCTCGCTGCTCTGGGTGGGCGCCTCCCTCGGCCCTTCGGCGCCGCCGTCACCGGGAACGAGCTCCGGAGAGATCTCCGTGCCGAGAATGCGTTGCAGCACCTCTGCGGTCTTCGGCGGAAACTCCTCCTTCTCAATGACCCAACGAATGAGGTGCTGAACAAGCGTCTTGGGGACGGATGCATTCACCGCGTAGTGGGACATGTGATCTCCGACGCCGTAGGTCGCCCAGCCGAGGGCGAGCTCGCTCAGGTCCCCGGTGCCGACGACCAGACCGCCGTGGCGGTTTGCCAGGCGGAAGAGGTGACTCGTGCGCTCCCCGGCCTGGACGTTCTCGAAGGTGACGTCGTAGACCTCTTCGCCGCGAGCGAAGGGGTGGTCAATGTCGGTGAACATCTGCATGCACGCCGGGCGAATGTCGATCTCCCCGGCGGTCACGCCCAGGCTCTGCATGAGCTGCCACGCGTTCTCTCGGGTCCGGGTGCTCGTGGCGAAGCCCGGCATGGTGTATGCCCGGATGTTCTCCCGGGGCAGGCCCAGCAGGTCCATGGCGCGCGCACTCACAATGAGCGCCTGGGTCGAATCGAGTCCTCCTGATATGCCGATGATTACGTTCTTGATTCCGGCGGCGCGAAGTCGCTTCACCAGGCCGGTCACCTGGATGTTGTACGCCTCATAACATCGCTCATCCCGGCGGGCGTGGTCGCTCGGGACGTAGGGAAAGCGCGAGATTTCCCGCTCCAGCGGGACCGGATCGGTGGGTACGGCGATCTCCACCGGGATGCGCCGGATGGCGGCGACCGCCCCGGCGTGGCGCGTCGCGTTGTCGGTGAAGCTCGTCATGCGCATGCGGTCCTGAATGAGCGCGCCGTAGTCGATGTCCGCCGTAATCAGCGCGGGCTCCCGGGAGAAGCGCGGACCTTCCGCGAGGAGGCGGCCGTTCTCGTACACCATGGCGTGACCGTCCCAGGAGAGATCCGTGGTGGATTCCCCCGGTCCCGCGGCGGAGTACATGTAGCAGGCAATGCACTTCGCCGACTGCGATCCGGCGAGGCTCTGCCGGTAGTCCGCCTTCCCAATGGTCACGTTGCTGGCGGAGAGGTTGGCGAGCACCGTTGCTCCGGCAAAGGCGGCGTAGGTGCTCGGTGGAATGGGGACCCACACGTCCTCGCACACCTCCATGTGGACGGCAAACCCCGGCAGGGTCGCAGCTTCCAGGATGATGTCGTTCCCGAAGGGGACTCTCTCGTCCAGGAGGGTGATCTCCCGGGAGGTTGCGTGATGGGCGCTTGCGAAGTGGCGCTTCTCGTAGAACTCCCGGTAGTTCGGAATGTAGCTCTTGGGTGCCACTGCGAGCAGGTGGCCGCCGTGAAGGGCAACCGCGCAATTGAAGAGCTTCTGGTCGACAACCAGCGGGAGCCCCACCAGAAGCAGGGATCTCAAGTCCCGTGACTCGTCCCGGAGTCGCTGCAATTGCCGCAACGCTTCATCCAGGAGGGCGTGCTGCTGAAAGAGATCGTCGTTGGAGTAGGCGGTAATGCCGAGCTCGGGAAAGAGGGTGACCAGGGCCCTGCGCTGGTCCGCCCGGCGCGCCAGGGCAATGGTCTGATCCGTGTTGAAGACGGGGTCGGCGACGCGTACCTCCGGGATGGCCACGGCCACGCGGGCGAAGTCGTGGCGATACAGGGATCGAAAGGGTAGGTGCGCCGTCTCGTTCACTGCAGGGGATGCTACCGGCGAGCATTCACCGGTGTCAAGCTCGCCGAAGCGGCCGCCTTGCGGGGCCACCCCTGCGCGGCGGGACCTGCGGAAGCGGCGGTGGTCCGCGGCGGGGCCGCGGCACATCCTTGCGTGGGGCACCGGACAAGGCTATAGTGGTGCGGTCATGAATATCGGCCTCATCCCCTTCTTCTCGCCGCTCCACCCGAACTTCTCCGTGCAGGGCGCCCACGCCGAGCTCTTCGACGCCCTCAGCGCACACCACACCGTGGTCACGGCGACTCCCGACGACTGGCGCACCCGCGACCTCGACCTTGCCGTCGTCTTCGTAGCTTCCGGCGGGACGGAGGGTCAGTTCGTCGGCGCCTTCGCGAAACTGCCGCGCCCCGTCTACCTCCTCACCGACGGGAAGCACAACTCCCTTGCCGCGTCGCTGGAGATCAGCGCCTGGGCCCGGGAACAGGGCGTCCCCTCGGAGATCCTCCACGGGGAGCCCGACCAGGTGGTCCGGCGCATTGAAGCCCTTGCTGCGGTGGAGCACGCCCTCACGCGGATCCGGGGAATGAACATCGGCTTTGTCGGCAAGCCGTCGGACTGGCTCGTGGCGAGCAGCGTTGACCGCGACGCCGTCGGCGAGGCCCTGGGGGTGCATTTCGAGGACGTGCCCCTCGAGGAGCTCTACGAGTGGATCGATGCCGCTTCCGATGATGAGGCCGCCACCGTGGCCAGGGAAACCGCCGATGCGAGCGAGGGTTGCGTGGAACCGACCGCCGAGGCCCTCCACGAGGCGGCACGCATCTACGTCGGCCTCCGCGATCTCGTGAGAGAGAACCGCCTCTCCGCCTTGAGCCTGCGCTGCTTCGACCTCATCGGCCGCTACAACAACACCGGCTGCCTGGCCCTCGCGCGCCTGAACGACGAGGGAATCGTCGCCGGCTGCGAAGGTGATCAGCAGGCCCTCCTCTCGGTCCTCCTCTCACAGGAGCTCACAGGGGAGGTGCCCTTCCTCGCAAATCCCGCCGGTATCAGTGTGGAATCCAATGAGATCGACTTCGCCCACTGCATGATTCCCACCAGGGTGGTCGACTCCTTCAAGCTCCGGAGCCACTTCGAGTCGGGGGTCGGCGTCGCTATTGAAGGGGCCATGCCCGACGGTCCGGTGACCGTCGTCCGGCTCGGCCGGGGAGACCTCTCCCTGGGCTGGTACTCCGAAGGCGAGCTGATAGGGCGGGGAGACCGGGCGGACCGGTGCCGCACCCAGGCCTCGCTCCGACTCGATCGAAGTGTCCGCTACTTCCTGGAGAACCCTGTCGCCAACCATCACGTGGTGATCCCCGGGCGCTGGGGCGCACGCTTCGAGGAGCTCTTTCACCGACTCGGTGTCGCCTTCGCGGAGACCCAGGCCACCGCCGGCACCGCCTCCCGGTGACCCCGCGCGCTTAGAGGCTCGACTTCATTCGTCGGGAGCGCTTCAGGTTGAAGACGTTCTGGACGCTGTACTTGAAGAAGTCGTGCCCCGCATCTATGTCCTTCTCAATGTGGGTAAACACGCTGTGCAGGTCGCGAGCGTCGTGGATGTAGGCGGAGAATGACTGGGCCGCATCGTTCTGATAGATGAGGAGGTTGAAGAGCTGGAAGGTGAAGGCCCAGTTCAAATGCGACTTCACGCGCTCGTACGCCGCCCTACCGTCGACTACGTCTACGCGCTGGGTATTCCGCTCAATGAGATCGATCTTCTGCACTTCCTCCGCCCCGCGTTCCGAAACGAAGAGATTGCTCCTGCCGATCTGGAGGAACTTCCGCCCGGTATCGACATCCGTGGGAAGCCTGGCGGTAATGGATCGATCCGACCCGGGTTGCGACGGCACGACGTGATTCTTGCTCATTTCCCTTGTTGATACTCAATTCGTCCCCGCTTCGACAAGCGCGGCCGGACCGGCCGGCCCGGACGCTCAGAGCGTACAGACTGCACGCCCCCGGTGCGTTGCGCATTGTTCGCTCTGAGCGAACCATGCATATGCTCATGGGGAAGAACACGCAGAGGCTTCTGAACACCCTCGCACGGAATGTGAAGGCGGCTCGCGAAGAGATCGGGTACAGCCAGATCAGACTCGCCGAGAAAGCGGATCTCTCGCGAGGTCATATCAACGACATAGAGCAAGGTCGAAAGGGAGTCACCCTGGAGTCGCTGCAGAACCTCGCTTGCGCTCTCGGGGTGGAGCCCTGGATGCTTCTCTATCCCGAAGGCCGGAGCGCCTCCGTCATCGCCGACGTACGCTTTGCGCGTCGCTTAGTCCGGACGCTCCAGACCAGCATTGCGGATGCCGCCGCCGAGACGGGGGAACGCCTGCTGGGGGAACACCTCCACGGGGCACCCCCTGAAGATGCCGGCCGGCCGTCGGAGAGCCCCCGCGCAGTCTCCTTCCGGGATGCGCATCGTCGCCCCGATCCCTTCGCAGAGGCCGATTCTCAGGCGTCTGAGCCCGGGGACGAAGGCGGGGAAGAGCCCGTGGATGGAGGCAGTGGGGCGCGGAACGATACGCGGGACCGCCGGGACTGACGCCGCGAATGTGCAGCTTCAGATCGGCGGCTGCTACCGTCGCAATGAAGAGCGTCTATGCCACGGTGCAATGAAGAGCGTCTATGCCACGGTGCCTATGCCACGGTGAGTGAGAACGTGCTCGTTGACGCTCCTGCCGTTGAGCGCTTCCATCCGGGTCGGCCGTCCGGGACTCACACTCGGCTCGACGGCGAAAGGCTCTATCTGAAGAGGAGTTTCATAAGATCGCCTCGGTGTACCGGACGTTCAAGAAGACGGCGATCCCGGAGGAGCAGCCGGAGTCTGCGGCCGGCGCGACCGTGGATCAGCTGAGGGAGTACAACTCCGCGCTTTCTCCGGGAAGACATGTCGGCAGCGAAGAGCCGGATGAGAAGAGTGAGCCATTCGCGGAGTTGATTCCGGAGCTCGTCTAAAAGCTATCCGCTCACATGGGTGAGTCGATGCCCCTTCAGGACAGGACGGAGACCAACCTCCGGTCGATCATGCCGGGGAGTGAGAGATGAGGGAGGAGCAGAACAGCGTATTGCCACCAGATAAGGATGGAACGAGCCATACACCGTATTCGCGCAGCCGGAATGAACTGGTCCGCAGAGGCAACACGGAACCGTGCGGCATCAGATGTGGAACTGATGAACAACATTGGAGAGGTTGTAGTCGATCGCTGTGGTGTTGTCTCAGTTGTCACCGGCGCTTCCGGATTGCTGTAGATCAGGAGCAGTCTACCATCCGTGGCTGCAGGGCCGGGCAGGCGGCCCGAGCCGCCGACCAGGCACCGACCGCACCAAAGCGCTTGACCGACGCTCGACTGAAGACATAACGACCTGTCGCTTGTCGCTTGTCGCTTGTCG
>CAZUVX010000067.1:0-7276 GCA_964623865.1 uncultured Spirochaetaceae bacterium
GCGAGTTGGCCCTTCTCGATCATCTTGAGGACCTCGTCGCTGTCCGCAGGGCGATTGAAGTGATACCCCTGGAGGGTTCGGCACTGGTGCTCGTTGAAAAAGCTCCACTGGTCGGACGACTCCACGCCCTCCGCGACGATCTCCAGATTCAACGAATGGGCCAGGTTTATGATGGCGTTTACGATCTTCTCATTGTTCACGGAGAAGAGCTTCGTAACGAAGGAGAGGTCGATCTTGATCATGTCGGCGGGTAGCCGGGAGAGATAGCTCAGAGAGGAGTAGCCAGTGCCGAAGTCGTCAATGGCGATCGTCAGGCCCGGGTAGCGCTCCTTGAGGAGACGCATCTTGTCGGTCGCCGCATCCGGCGCACTCATTATGCAGGTCTCGGTAATCTCGAGCTTGATGTTCGCCGGATCGGCACCGGTGCGATCCAGAATGCGCCCAATGCTGTCGACCAGGTCACGTTGCTCGAACTGCTTGGGCGAGAGGTTGACCGCCACGTAGACGCGACTGTGTCCGGCGTCGTTCCAGCTCTTCACATCGCGGAACGCCTTCTCCAAGACCCAGTTGCCCAGGGGTACAATGAGGCCCGTATCCTCCGCAACGGGAATGAACTTGCCCGGCGGAATGCTGCCGCGGGTGGGATGATTCCACCGCAGGAGCGCCTCGAATCCCTGGACGTAGCCGTCGTTGTTCACGAGGGGTTGGTAGTGCAGGAAGAAGTCGCCACGTTCGAGGGCCGAGCGAATGCCCTGTTCCAGCTCCCAGCGCTCGGTTGCCTTTGCGTCCAGGGTCTCGCTGTAGAATGAGAACTGGTTGCGTCCCGCCTCCTTGGCACTGTACATGGCAAGGTCCGCCGCCTTGGTCAGCGCGTCCACAGAGCCGCCGTGAGTGGGAATGAGGGCAATGCCAATGCTCACCCCCACCGTCACCGCGGTCGCGTGAGAGCTCGTCGCCGTAAGGGTGTAGGGACGGCGGACGGCCGCCAGCAGCTTGTTTGCCACCTCCGCGGCGTCCCGGCGCTGATGAATGTAGTGGAGGACCACGACGAACTCGTCTCCCCCGAGCCGGTAAACCGTGTCGCTCTGCCGCAGGGCGCCCTGAAGGCGCTTACCCGTCTCCTTCAGAAGCTCATCCCCCGCGTCGTGGCCGATTGTGTCGTTTACCTGCTTGAAGCCGTCCAGATCCAGAAACAGGATCGCGCCGAGACCGTGGCCGGTTGAGGCCAGGGTTTCCAGAAGGGCTGCGACGTCGGAGCTGAAGAGGTCGCGGTTTCCCAGGCCGGTGAGCTGGTCGTGGTAGGCCAGGTGCCGGAGACGTCGCTCCGCGTTCTTGCGCTGGGTGATGTCCCGGATGATGCACGTGAGGGTCCGGCCCTTGAAGTCCTTCGAGTTACCAAAGGAGACTTCCACCGGTGCAATACCGCGGTTCTTGTGCTTGCCGAGCAACTCGAT
Organism: uncultured Spirochaetaceae bacterium; assembly: GCA_964623865.1. GTDB lineage: Bacteria > Spirochaetota > Spirochaetia > DSM-27196 > PWMO01 > CAYFQV01. Next base: position 1,455 of record CAZUVX010000067.1, read on the forward strand.
CGTGTTCTTCAAGCCGAAAGCCGCCCGGTCCTGATCATCCACAATGAAGTACTTCCGGAACTCCTCCTCGTGGCGCCCGTAAGCGCCGGTGGGAAATAGGACGCTGAACGGCTGCCCGCGCAGCTCGGCCGGCTCGTGGCCGAAGGTTGCGCGAACCGCCGAGTTTGCAAAGACGATGGTCAGATGCTCGTCAATGCGAATGATCGCCTCGGTAATGGTCTCCGAGAGTGCGTCGTAGTTGTCCTTGCTCTCCTTCAGCTGTTCCAGTAGGCTGTTATGCGCTGAGAGGTCGCGCATGACCAGGACCATGCGGATCGTGGTGCCGGTGCGATAGGAGGTCACCAGCCCCTCCAGGGAGATGTGCGCACCCGTGCTGCCCCGCGCTCGGAGGAGCACGATGTCCTCCGGACTGTACACCCGGGTCGCGCTCTCCTGAGGTCTGAGGCTGTTTATCCGCCCCTGCAGCGCCTCCCGGTACTCAGGATCCACGAGGTCCAGAAAGTTGGTGTTCCGTATCTCTTCGGGTTGGAAGCCGAAGGTGGATGTGAAGGAGGGGTTTGCGTAGCGGACCGTCCCGTCGAGCATGAGCTCCAGGGCAATGTCCGGGGTCTCGTGAAGGAACTCCCGCGGATTATCTCCTTCCAGGCCGAGGCCCGGTCGTGCGTGGTGCCCCTGAATGATCTGTTCGAGGATCTCGTCGAAGAGAGACTCGTCCTGAGGGGCGGGCCGCTTCGGAACCGCCTGGAAGGACGCCGCGGCGGTGGTCTGCGCGTCGGCGCCGTTGCCCGCGTTGGCCGGGGCGGAGGAAGCCCTTGCGGCTCCTGCCCCCGAGGCCGAGCCGTTGCCGTTGCCGTTGCCGTTGCCGTCCGGCTCGGCGAGGGCGGTCCGATAGATCTGGAGCGCCTCCCCGATCCTTCCGAGGCGCGTTTCCAGCGATCCGAGGGTTGACTCGAGCTTGTGCAACGGTTGGTCCGCGTGGGGGTCACTGAGGCTCATAATCTCTTACTAAGATCGACCGTCCCGTCGTTTCGCATGAGCCGGTAAATCTGCAATGCGACCCGGGAACCGAAACACGAAACAGCTGCCTTTGCGGCGGGATATCTCCATGGTGCCCTCGAGCTGTTGCGTCATGCTCCCGATCAGGACCATTCCCAGGCCCGCGGAGGTGCCGGAGAGGACTTCGTCGGGGATGCCGATTCCGGAGTCGCGGTAGTGAAGAAGGACGTCGGAATCGACCTCCAGTGTGACTGATATGGTTCCAGCGGTGCCGGCCGGAAAGGCGTGTTTCACGGAGTTGGTGACCAGCTCATTGATCAGGAGGCCCAGGGTTGACAGTGTCCGCACCGGCAGCTGGAGGTCGGGGATGTCGGTGGTGACCCGAAGGTCGGCGCTTGCGTTGGTCAGACGAACCGCCTCGTCGATTAGCGAGGAGAGGTACTCCCGGGCGGAGATGGTCAGGACGTTCCCGGATCGGTAGAGCTTGTCGTAGAGCACATCCATTGCCTGGAGGCGGCTGCGCGCCTCCTGGAGGGCCGCCCGTGCGCCGGGGTTCTCGACCATCTGCGCCTGGAGCGACAGGAGGCTCTGCATGGAGTGCATGTTGTTCTTCACCCGGTGGTGCACTTCCCGCAGCAGGAGCTCCTTCTCTTCCAGAAGACTCTTGATTTCCGACTCGGCTTCCCAACGCACCAGGGTATTGCCGATCATGGCCGCGGCGGAGCGCAGCAGGTCAATGTCCTCCTGCTCCCAGCGGCGCGGCTCATCGCAGACGTCGAAGCCGAGAAAGCCGATCCACTCTCCTCCGCCTTCTACAGGAATGAGGAGGAGCTGGGAGATGTCCTGCCCCTCGAAGAAGGAGCGGTCCGCTTCCCGGAGCTCCTCGACTCGCCGCATGAAGACGCGCCCTCGCCCGAGCTCATGGCGCACGGACGGGTCCAGAGCGCTGTACGGCAGCTCCTGCAACGCCGGATTGTTGAGCTGCGAGGAGACGCCGGCGGCACACACCTCGGCAACCTGCGACATGGTGAGCTCGCCGTCTCCGTCGCTCAGGGAGTTGCGAAACACGTAGGTGCGGCCCGCCTTGGTGGCCGAGAGCAAGGGGTGAAGCGCGCCGGTGAGGTCGCCGGCAGGGTCGCCCAGAACACGGGACGCCGCGGTCATCGCCTCTTCGTAGGCGAGACGGCGCTCCATCCGCTCTTCCAGGCGGATCCTCTCGGTAATGTCTTCACCGGAACTGAGAATGGCCGGCTCGTCTCCGTCGTCCGAGGTCACAATGGTGTTGTGCCACAGGATGGTGCGCTCCTCGCCGCTCCGGGTCATCACGGGATTCTCATGCGTCGGGCCGAGATCGCCGCGGCCTGACGCCAATCCCTGAAGATGGTCGCGAACTTCCGGGCGGTACCGCTGCGGCACCGCCGTGTCGTACCAGTTGGCGCCGGTGAGCGTTCCGGGCTCATGGCCCAGGAGACGATGTCCACTGTCGTTGAGAAGGAGGATGGTACCATCCGGCTTCAGCGAGAGGATGATGGTGGCCGCGACGTTGAGGAACTGTTCCGCGCGCTCCTTGGTCCGACGCAGGCGCTCCTCGTTTCGCCGGTGCTCGGTGATGTCACGGACGAACTCGATGACACCGATTACCTCCCCGGTTATCCGGTCCTTGACCGGATAACTGAAGAGCTCCACGAAGTCCACCTCGGAGTCGGCGCGTGCCGGGATCACTTCCCGTTCGAGCGCGCCGGTTTGCATGCAACGCAGCGTGGGGCACCGCTCACACGGAGTGGAGCGACCGTGAAAGGCTTCGTAACACTTCTTTCCCTCCAGCGGCATGGAGGCGGCATACCACTGCTGAATCTTGCGGTTGGTTCGTCGAATTGTGAGATCCGCGTCCAGAACGTTGATGCCCTCCTGGGCGGACTCCATTACGGCGTCCATGAATGTGCGGGAATCCGTAACGCCCGTATCGGCGGGGGCCGCCTCAGCCGGCTCCGGTTCAACCGGAGCGGCGGCCATCCGGCGGAGCCCGAAGGCGCTGTCCATGGCGGCGGGATCCGCCAACAGGAGCAGGGGAAGGTCGTGATCCTCGCAGAGTTGCCGGGCCAGACGCACTCTCTCGGCGTCGCCTGGTGCTCCCGCCGTGAGATCCGAAACGACGGCGTCGATGGTGTGCTCCCTCAGAAGAGCCAGGGCGCCGTCCCGATCCGTGGCGGTGAGCACCTCGAATCGGTCTGGAGGAAGGTGGAAGGCCGGCTCCCCGGACGGCGCCGCCGCAGGCGCCGAGGTGACAAGGAGAATACGCGAGCGTGCTCCGGGATTCACCGAGCCGTCCGAGGGAAATTGCGGGACCTGTTCGTTCCGGTGGGAACCGCTCACAACGCCCCTACAATATCATGAATGTCAAATAGTGCCAATAGGCATTCTACAGAGGTGCATTCCCGGGATGTGGCGTCGGTGTTACGACCTGATTCCCAGGAATCTCAGTCGTCGGCGCCCTCCTCCCATGGCGACGTAGGCAGCCACCACTACCAGGCCCGCTCCGATGAACTCGACGCCCGTCAAGCGCTCCCCCAGGAGGATCCACCCGCCGGCCGTTGCGACCACGGGTATGCCGTTGATGAAGATGGCGGCTTTCCCGGCTGGGAGAATCTTGAGGGAGTAGTTGTAGGTGAGGAAGGCGCCTATGGTGGCGAAGAAGGTGAGGAAGGCCAAAGCGCCCAGTGAGGTAGCGGATATGCTCACCCACTCGGTGCGATCCGCGGTAGCCAGGAAGAAGGGGAGAAGCAGCGCCGAGCCGTACATGACCTGCAAGCCCGTGATCTGCCGGGCGCTCCAGTGCTTGCCCAGGCTTCGGGCAAGCACCGTGTAGAAGGCCGCCGCCACAACCGCCCCCACCATGAGGAGATTGCCCGCGACCGAGCCGGAGAGTTCCAGGTCACCCCGGCGCCCGCCGGTAATAAGGATGACGATTCCGACAATGGACAGGCCGATTGCCACGGCCGTCGGCATCGCCAACTTCTCTTTGAGAGCGATGCGGGCGACAATTGCAACGGCCAGGGGCACCGCCGCAATGATGATGGATGCCTCCGAGGCGGTGGTGAGGGTGAGGCCGTAGGTTTCGAAGATGAAGTAGAGGACCGGTTCCAGGCTTGCCAGAAGTACGAAGCGGCCGTGGTCGCGGAGGGTGAGCTTCGGCATGCGCCCGCGGAGGAGGACCGCAAAGACAATGGAGGCCGCGGCGAAGCGAAGGAAGACCAAGACAAAGGGTGTGAAGTCCTGCAGGGCCGCTTTCGTCGCAACGAAGGATATGCCCCAGGCCAGAACGGTGAAAAGCAGGGCGAGATACGCCTTCACGTTGTCGCTCATGGGAGCACATCTTCGGTGATCTGCGCGGCCCCGTCTACCCGCAGGGCGGCTCCGGCCTCGCGACGGGGACGACGCGGCGTATGAGCCTCAGAAGTAGTGTTGGATGTACCGGGTCCGACAGGTATACTACGGTGGTCCTATGGATGTCGTAGACGTGCACGAGGCAAAGACGCAGTTCTCTGCTCTCCTGGATCGAGCGCACGCCGGCGCGGAGCGGGTCCGGGAGTAGAGCCCGAAGCATCTGCGCCGGGATTGAGGGCACCCTTGTGAAGTTACTCCGCCACTCCTACGAACCCTCCCACAACGAAGAGCTCTTCAACACTATTAGCCACGGCGTGGGCGTGCTCCTGGGAGTGGTCGCCGTGGTGCTTCTTGCGCTGAAGGCGTCGCGTCCGGGCATCAAAGGCGCCGAGGGAGTTGCGCTCATGATCTTCGGCATCTCCCTCACGGTGCTCTACCTCGCTTCCACCCTCTATCATGCGGCTCCGGTGGGGCCGTTGAAGCGAGTGCTGCGCAGGTTCGATCACTCCGCCATCTTCCTGCTCATTGCCGGCACCTACACGCCCTTCGGGTTAATGGCCATGCCGAGGACGCCGGCGATCATCATCCTCTCCGCCGAGTGGGGACTTGCTCTGACCGGAATCATCCTGGCGGTCTTCTTCAAGCGCCACGGCAAGTCCTGGCAACAAGTCGCATTCGTCGTCCTCTATCTGATCATGGGATGGCTGATCCTGCCGGCCATGGGGGACGTTTCACGTATTCTCAGCAGCCGGGCCCTGGGATGGACCATTGCCGGGGGCGTGGCCTACACCGCCGGCGTGCTCTTCTTCTCCCTGAAGCGCGTCCCCTACGCCCACGGCATCTGGCACATCTTCGTCCTCGGCGGGAGCATTTCCCACTTCGTGGCGGTGTACGCCTACCTGTAGCCACTTGTAACGTATTACGCAGCTTGTTGAACGTCGACGGCCCACTGCTCGCCGTTGCGCCGCGCCGGGTGACTGCCCCCCGCAGGGAAGGCGGTGTTCAGCGTAGTAGTGGACCGACTCGCTCTGCGCGCCCATGGTCTTGCCGCAGCGGATGCAGCCGGCAGTAGCGGGCCGGCCGGCATTCATCGCCTCAGAGTTGCCAAGTCGCTGCATTCGAACGGGCTCTGCTGATTCAATCCACAAGGTTCGGGATACCTTACGCAGCGTGGGTCACATGACTACATGCGCAGGTGGCGGTCCCGGCCGACCTCCGTCCCCTCGGGAGCCTGCAGAACCACCAGGAGCGTGGCCGGCTCCGTCCCCGGGTTGCGAAAAGAGTGTGCCTGCGTTGCGTGGAAGAGGAGGGTGTCGCCCGCTTCAAGGATGTAGTCGCGTCCAGCGACGTGATAGGTGACCTTTCCGTCCAGACAGTAGACGAACTCCTGACCCGGGTGCTTCATGTGCTCGCCTCCGGCGTCGCCCCCGTTCCCCGCGTCG
>CAZUVX010000067.1:7376-10786 GCA_964623865.1 uncultured Spirochaetaceae bacterium
CTGACCCGGGTGCTTCATGTGCTCGCCTCCGGCGTCGCCCCCGTTCCCCGCGTCGTGGCCGGGTTTGATGGAGATCACGAAGGGCTCGAGCTGCTGACCGGAGAGGCCGCTGCCGGCGCTCTCAATGGTAACCTGGTCGGTCCGGACCAGTGACCGCTCATCCTTGCGAACGCACACCGTGGCGAGGTCGTTGGGATTGTCGAAGAAGTCGGTAATCCGCACGTTCAGAGCGTTCGCCAGCGCGTGCAGGGAGGAAACCTTCGGGGAGGTCTCGCCGCGTTCGATCATGCTGATGGCGTTGACCGAGAGGTTGCATTGCTCCGCTAAGGCGCGGAGGGACAGACCCGCTTGCTCCCGAAGGTAGCGCATGCGAGGACCGATGTTGGGTGCCGGATTGTTCATGAGTGTACCCGTTTCATAGTGGTGTCGTCTCGAAGTATACCATAATATTTGTACAAGAGACCAATAAAATGGTATACTACGCCCAATATGGCGCATCTATTCGGGCCGGTACCGTCTCGACGACTCGGGCGGTCCCTGGGCATCGACCCGGTCCCAATCAAAACCTGCAACTGGAATCGTGTCTACTGCCGGCTCGGGCGAACTCCTGACCCGGGTGCTCCATCCGGCGCCCGGCAACCATGGCCCCGGGGCGGGGGCGACGGCTCCAGAAGTCGCTGCAGCATGATGGACGAGTACACGTCGTGGAACGCTACGGCGTCAGATTTGTGTGGAGGTAGCGGTGAACAGAACAAGTGAAGCTTCTCTTGCCGGTTGCAAGATCGGCTTGTTCGGGAAGGGTGGTTCCGGAAAGAGCACCGTCTCGGTGCTTCTGGCTCAATCCCTTCAGGCATGGGGGTATACGGTCACACTCCTGGATGCAGACTCGACGAACGTCGGTCTCTCTCAGGCTCTCGGGATTCCGCAGCCGCCGCGATCGCTGATGGACTTCTTCGGCGGAGCGGTGTTCCAGGGCGGAAAGGTGAGCTGCCCGGTGGACGACCCCACGGTACTCGAAGGGGCGCACCTCACCTGGGAGGATCTGCCGCCTCCCTTCCGCGCGGAGGCGCCGTCCGGCGTGCGCTACCTCGTGGCGGGCAAGATCGCCGATCAGGGTCCCGGAGCAGGCTGTGACGGCCCCGTCGCCAAGATCGCCCGGGACATCTCGGTGGGTGGATCGGTTCAAGCGGGGGCCTCCGCGGCGGAAGCGGAGCGGCCGCCGGTCATGATCATTGACTTCAAGGCGGGCTTCGAGGATTCCGCCCGCGGCGTCGTGACGGGAATCGACTGGGGCGTGGTCGTCGTGGATCCAACCACCGCCGGCGTCCGGATGGCAGTCGCCATGCGTCACATGGTGGAAGAGATCCGTCGCGGGGTGCCGCCGGCAACCAGCCACCTGGAGAGCTCAGAAGCCATGGAGCTCATGAACTCCCTTTTTCGGGACGCACGAATACGAGGGCTTTCCGTCGTCGTCAATCGGATAGACTCACTCGACACGGAACGCTATCTTGTCAGGGCCCTCGATGAGGCGGGCATTCGGGTAGATGCGGTGCTTCCCGCGGATCCCGGCATTGCCGCCGCCTGGCTTCGCGGCGAAGCCGTAACCGGCACGATCGATTCCCTTGCCGACGCCCTCGAGCACTCCGTTACCAGTCTTGTGAAAGAGAGGACCTGACATGAAGATTGCCGCAGTGACCGACGATCAGCGCACCGTTTGCCCCCACTTCGGTCGCGCAGCCTACTACCTGGTGTTCACCGTCGAGAACGGCGAGATCGTCGCCCGGGAAGTCCGCCCAAAGGCGGGCCACCGGCAGTTTGCCGATTCCGGGCACCACGACGACAGCCACGCCGGCCACGGGCACCACGGGAGCCACGAGCACCACCACGACCACGGCCACGCCGGCGGCCACGAGCACCACCACGACCACGCGCACGGGCGCGGCTTCGGCGATCACGCCGACTGGAAGCACGCCCAGATGGTGGAGTCGGTGCAGGACTGCGAGGTAGTGCTGGTCCGGGGCATGGGGCAGGGAGCTCGCCTCGCCCTGGCCGAGGCCGGCATTACACCCTGTGCCGCAACGCGAGAGGACGCCGAAGAGGCGGTTCGCGCCTATCTGGCGGATGGACGAGGTGGCGATCCCGAATGCCCGTCTGAGCGCGATACCCGCGCCACCGGGCCACCGACATGAACCAACCGGTTGCCGAAGGTCGCCCCCGTGGTGCGCGGGTGCGCGTTTGCCGCCGGGTCCGGGCCGCTACGCGGCGGCCGGGTCCGCCACCAGTACCACCCGGTTGAACCAGACGGAGCGTTCGGCCATGGCGGTGAGGATCTCGGGGCCCCGTTCCAGGGGCTCCGTGTGGCTGATGATCGGGGCGATCCGGAGATCGTGATCCATGTGGCGGAGCACCGTGTCCCACTCGCTGTGGCCGCGGGGCGTGAACTTCGAGTTCCAGGTTCCCAGGATCGTGATCTCGCGGCGCAGAATCGACGAGACAGCCTTCTCCGGGATTTCCAGGTTCCCGGCAATGTTGCCCATGAAGACCACGCGGCCGAAGACGGCCGCAGAGCTCAAGGCGTGCAGGAAGGTGGCCGGCAGTCCGACCGCCTCGAGGACCCAGTGGGCTCCCTCCCCACCGGTGCGCGCCTTCACGGCGTCATCTACATCCTCGTGGCCGGCGTCAATGGTCTCGAAGCCGAGCTCCCTGAGGATGTCCAGCTTCTGAGGGTCGACCTCCGACACGAGGACGCGTCTTACTCCTGAGATTCGCAGCCACTGCGCCGCAAGGGTGCCGATCGGGCCGCCCCCGATGACCAGGGCCGTGCCGCCGGGTTCCGGCGCGAGACGCCGCACCGCATGGAGAGCGACCGCCGCGGGCTCGGTCAGCGCCGCGTGGAGGAGCGAAACCTCATCCGGGACGCGCACCAGGTTCGCCTCAGGAACCCAGAGGAGCTCCTGAAAGGCGCCGTCCCGGCGCGAACCGAAGTAGTCGTATCCCGAACCGACGGCGTATTCGCCGATCTGGGTCATGGGATCCTCGGACCGCGGGATCAGCGGAAAGACTGCGACCCGGTCTCCCGGCGCGAATCCGCGGGGGTGCTCCTCTCCGACCGCCTCCACGGTCCCGGAGAACTCATGCCCGAGTACGAGGGGGTAGTGATAGGCCTTGCCGTGGAAGGCGCGGGGAATGTCGGATCCGCAGACGCCGGCGGCGGCGACCTGGATCAGGACGGGACGGGACCAGTATGGGTCCGGGGGCGCCGGATCCGGCCGATCCTCGATCTTCAGCTGTCCGTTGTCGGTAAGCACCACCGCCTTCATGTCGGATACCTCCGTCGATCATCCGGGACTCGGGCCTGCGCGAGCCGGCCTCGTCGGGGCCCGGTTGCGTCCGCCGCCCCCGGTCTGCAC
>CAZUVX010000067.1:10886-16387 GCA_964623865.1 uncultured Spirochaetaceae bacterium
CCCGGTCTGCACGTGGGCGCCCGGGCGGTCCCGGTACCCCGGCGCCTGCGGTTCCGGACGGGTCAGCATACCCCTGGTTCCCACTACAGAACAAGCAATTTCGTTCAAGTGAACGCAGTTCGCGTTGTGCCTCATTGTGAATGATCGAAAACGATTGTATAATCCCGGCCATGGCACGAATGAAGGCTGCGTTCCTGGAGGGAATCGAAACGATAGCGGTGCGGGAGACGGAGGTTCCCGCGCCGGGGGACCATGAGGCGCTTCTCAAAGTCGAAACCTGCACGGTCTGCGGTTCCGACCTGAAGATCTTCACTCATGGAAACAGGCGGGTCAAGTATCCGACCATCGTGGGGCATGAGGTGTCCGGCACCATTGTGGAGGTCGGCTCGCAGGTGCGTGAGTTGGCACCCGGGGTTCGAGTCGCCATAGGCGCCGACGTACCGGGGGTGTGGAACACCAACGTTCCCGGCAAGGATGAGCACGTTGACTACGCCACCGGCCACGAGTTTCCCGGGGGCTTTGCCGAGTACATGCTGCTCAACGAGTGGATGCTGCGGTACGGCCCGGTGACTCGAATTCCCGACACATTGAGCTTCGACGCCGCGGCCCTTGCGGAACCGCTGGCGTGCGCCGTCAAAGGACTCGAAATGGCGCAGTTCAGCGCAGGCAAGAGCGTGTGCATCATTGGCCTCGGGCCAATCGGTATCATGCTCCTGGAAGTGGTGACGCACCTCGGCGCCTCCCGGGTCTTCGGTGTTCAGCGCTCCCGGCCCCGCTTGGAGCTGGCGCGCTCCTTCGTACCGGGCGCGCGGTACATCGCGACCGGGGAGGAAGACCTCCGACAGGTGATTGCCGACGAGACCCTCGGGCGGGGCGTCGACATCGTCATTACAAGTGCCGGGTCGGTGAAGTCCCACGAGGACGCAATCCACATTGTCGCCCCCGGCGGCTACGTGAACCTCTTCGGCGGCCTGCGCGGCGAGCCGGAGCTATGCATTGACTCCAACCTGATACATTATAAGGAGTGCTTCGTCATGGGCTCCCACGGGTCGCATCCGCGGCACCACAAGCTCGCGGTTCAATTCCTGGACCAGGGCATTGTGCACGGCGACGACTACATCTCGAAGCGCTTCGACCTCGACGACATAGAGAATGCCTACCGGTTCCACGCCTCCCGAGAGGGGCTGAAGGCGGCGGTGAAGCCGCAGGGATTGGAGAGGGGGGTATAGACATGGTCGCGCCACACGACGGTAGCAACAATCGACGATCCGCGCACCCGCCTCCGGAAATGGCCGCATCCATGATGTGCGCCGATTTCCTCCACCTCGAGGATGAGCTCGACCTCCTGGAGTCAGGGGGTGTGCACTTCCTGCACATGGACATCATGGACGGCCACTACGTGCCCAACCTGGCGCTCTCGCCGGACTTCTGCCGCCGCGTCGGCGCCGCTTCCACGCTTCCGCAGGACGTGCATCTCATGGTGGAAGACGTTGATAGATTCGTGCCGATGTTTACGGCTCTGGAGCCGCAATACCTCTCCTTTCACCCGGAGACCTCTCGGCACGCCGTGCGGACCATCCAGGCCATCCGCTCAGCCGGCGTCACTCCCGGCATTGCTCTCGATCCCGCCGTGACGGTGGCATCCGTTGCCCCCCTGTTGCAGGAGGTTGGTCTGGTCTGCGTCATGTCGGTGAGCCCCGGCTACTCCGGGCAGCAGCTCATCCCGTGGACTCTGGACAAGCTTTCGGACCTGGCGGCACGACGGGACGCCCATAACCTCGACTTCAAGATCGAGGTGGATGGAAACGCCTCTTGGGAGAACATTCCCGGGATGGTCGCCGCCGGTGCGGATGTAATCGTCGGCGGGACTTCCTCAATCTTCGACTCCTCCATGCCCCGGGAGCGCGCTCTCGCCCGAGCGCGGCGACTTCTGGAGAGGACGGCGCCACAGGACGACGGCGCCCACAGCGCCGCTCCCCGGCACAACGCGGACGCAGAGCGCACAGAGTAGCACCATGATCGAGCGCGAACGGGAAGAGGTGATCCTGCGAATCCTGCGGACGGACCGGTTCGTCACCGTCACCGAGATTTGCGACCTCACCGGGGCGTCCGAGGCAACGGTGCGCCGAGACCTTGCGCGACTCGAAGACGGGGGGCACCTGCGCCGCGTCCGTGGCGGGGCGGAGTACATGGCGGCGCCGGCGGACGGCGCTCCGGCGGTGGCGGTGCCGCAACGCTCGCTCCAGGAGCGGGTCGGGCTCCAGACCGAGCACAAACGCCGCATTGCCCGGCACGCCGCGTCGCACTGCCGCGACGGGGACACCCTCCTCATTGACGGCGGCTCCACGACCTACTTCCTGGCGGAGTACCTTCTGGACCTTCGCGTAACGGTTGTCACCAACTCCTTCGCCATTGCGGACGCTCTGCGCAACTCCCCGAGGGCCAGAGTGTTTCTCCCGGGCGGCCTGCTCGATCCGCGGTCGCTTCTCATCCAGGATCCGATCGGCCGCGACTTCTATCGGGACTACGCGGCAACACTGGCGATCATCGGTGTCGAAGGCGTCGATGAGCGCGGGATCACCAACACGGATATGCAGGTCGTCCAGACGCAGCGGAACATGATCAGCAACGCCCGCCGGGTAATCGTACTGGCGGACGCCACCAAGTTCGCGACCGGGGGCCACCTGCGCTCCTGCGGTTTTGACGAGATCGATCTCATTATCACGAACGCCAAACCGCCGGCGGAGATCGCCGCGGCGCTTCGCGAGCACAACGTAGGCCTGGAGACAGCACCAACGCGATAGAATCCACACCGGCCATCACCGGACGGGGGGTAACGGCATGCAGATCGAGCTCGGCATAAAGAGTGACCCTATTGAATACCGCTTCTCCTACGAGTGGCTCTTCGACCTTATGCGGCGGCACGACGTCCGCAACCTGCAATTCGGCTCCTTCACGGAGCTCTACTTCCTGCCGGAGGAGTTCTTTGTCGATCTGCGTCGCACCGCCGACTCCTACGGCGTGCGAATGAAGAGCGTCTTCACCTCCCACCGCGAGCTCGGCGGCGCCTTCACCGGGAACCCGCATCTCGAGGGCGTTGCCACCCGCAACTACGAACGCCTCCTGGAGATTGCCGCCGTCCTCGGCGCCGACTACTGCGGCTCCAACCCCGGTGCCGTCTATCGCGACCGTCCCGACACCAAGCCCCATGGGATCCGTCGGTGGCTGGACATGGCGAAAGGTCTCATGCACAAGGCGCATCGGGAAGGCCTCAAGGCCATGACCCTGGAGCCCATGTCGTGCACTGCCGAGCCCCCTACGACCCCTGAAGAGATTGGGTCGATGATTACGGAGCTCAATGACTACCACGTGACCAACGCTGAATCCACCGTACCCTTCTACCTGTGCACGGACATCGCTCACGGCCACGCCGACCGCAACGGCCGCGTCATTCACGGCAACCTCGAGCTCTTCGAGTACGCGGTTCCCTGGACCTGCGAGTTCCACATCAAGAACACCGACGCCATCTTCAATTCCACCTTCGGCTTCAGCGACGCCGACGTCGCCGGGGGGATCGTCGACCTGGAGCTGATCCGCGATCTCATTGTCCGCAACGAGGAGCGCTGGCCTGTGGAGGATTTGGTGGGCTACCTGGAGCTGAGCGGTCCCAAGCTCGGCCGCGACTACTCCGACTACCTTCTGGAGGAGCAGCTCGAGTGCTCCCTGCGCAGAATCAAGCGTGACCTGGCGGATATCATCTCCACGCCCACAACGGCGTAACTCGCCGGAACAGATCCTGTTCCTGGTAAGCGCCCGCCCAACTAAACCTTTCCCGATTCAGTGGGCACGGAGGGAGGCAGTCCGGTCGCGTAGGGTGAGGCAAGTTATTCCTTCTTCAAGCTACCTTGCTTATAACGAGTCGGCGCGTTTCCGCGCTCCGATTCGGGTAGACGGCGAGCCGCCCCGAAGGCGCGCCATCAACAGCCGCGGCGCTTCCGCTCAATTCCGTTCAACACCGGTACTAATCGCTTGTCGAGAATTCTGTAGCTCAATGTTCGTGATCCAGACTCAGACTGTCTCCCGGGCTTACCACGCCAAGTCTGTTTCTCTTGGATACGTGGGTATAGATCATCGTAGTCGATACGTCGCTGTGCCCCATTAGTTCCTGAATCGTGCGAATGTCGTACCCGCTCTCGATGAGGTGGGTAGCAAAACTGTGGCGAAGAGCATGCAAGTGGACCTCCGCGCCGACGCCGGCATCCCGACAAGCGCGCTTGAAAGCCTTCTGGAGTGAGGCGCTGTGGATGTGATGGCGCCGAACAATGCGTGACCGGGGATCGACCGACTCACGTGGCGCGGGGAAAACCCAGAACCACGATAAATCCGTCGCGGCGTCGGGGTACTTGTGGGCCAACGCGCTTGGCAGTGCTACGCCGGGTCGTCCGGCATACCTGTCTTGCTCGTAGAGCTTCCGAGACGCGTCGATCTGGTTGCGAAGCATAGGAACGCTCTCCCCAGGGATGACCGTGTATCGGTCCTTGTCGCCTTTTCCCTGACGAACGGTCAAGACTCTGTTCTCAAGATCTATGTCCTTGTGACGTAGTGATAGACACTCGTTCAGCCTGATGCCGCTACCATACATCAGCATCGCCATGAGCTTGTAGGGCGGCCGAAGCCGCCCAAGAATCGACGAGATCTGCTCGACCGGCAGCACAACAGGAAGCCGTTTGCCGGCGCGGGATCGTGGGATTGCGGTGAGCTCACGAATCGATATCCCGAGCACGTAACGATAGAGAAACAGCAACGCGTTGAAGGCCTGATTCTGAGTAGCGACAGCTACCCGCTTCTCGACGGCCAACCAGGTAAGAAAATCCTTTACGTGCTGGGTAGAGCAATCACTTGGCGAGTCGGGACCCGCGCATCGGCTGAACCTCTCAATCCAGTACATGTAGGTCTTCTCCGTCTGCAGGGCCTTCCCCTGTCGACGCATCTCCCGTCGTGCCGACTCCCTTATGTCCGTCCAGGAGAGAGTCCTAGAGGCCGCATGTAGTGGACCGCCGCCCGTGCGAAACGAGTAGTACAGCTGAATCGACTTCGCTGCCTGCGCATACTGCCAACCGGCCACCCGCCCCTCGAGATCCTGATAGTACTCTTTGCATCGCCGATCCCAGTGTTGAAACGACGCAAGCCCCTGAAGAAATCCGGCAACCCAGCGACCCATCCAGGGAATAGCCTTGTCAGGAAACCCATGCTCATCCTTCAGGAAAGCCTCAAACTCTTTCCGATCTGCAAACTCCACAGAACACAAGCCTCCCCTCGTTATACAGAATTACCTCCATATACGCGCAGGATTGACCTACTGATTGAGGAAAGGACGAGATTCGCCGTAGAATAATGCGCCGCACGCCTCACGGCCTGGCTCTCCGGAATTCTGGAGAGGGAATATGTTATGCAGAACCAAGGGGTTCGATTGACTGCATCGGTGCGGGAAGCTCACGTCG
>CAZUVX010000068.1:0-15768 GCA_964623865.1 uncultured Spirochaetaceae bacterium
CGCGACCGCTACGGTTACTCGCGACCGGTGCGGGTGCCCGCGGCCGGTGCGGCACCTCTTGCGCGACACCGAGACGCCGGCACAACTCGCCGAGCTGTTCCTGCTCCTCTGCGGAGAGAACGGACATTGCTTTCACAATGCCTTCGGCATGCTTCGGGAAGTACCCGGAGATGAGTCGATGTCCCTCTTCGGTGAGGTACACCTCGATCTGTCTGCGGTCTGCCGAGCTCGGCCGCCGCTCGACCAGATCACGACTCGCAAGGTTGTCCACCACCAGGGAGACGTTTCCCTTGGTTCGCAGGAGCTTGCGTCCGAGCGCCGCCTGACACATCGGGCCGAGATGCAGGAGCGCCTCGAGAACGCCGAACTGCGGGACCGTCAGATTGTCGGGCAGCGGCGCGTGCTCCAACACCTGCGCACCCACCGCGTTCACCGCGCGGTGAAGGCGGATGTAGGTGTTCAGAGCTCGTCGCTCCCGCCTGTTGCCGGGATAGCGTGTCGCCATCTCCGTCCCTCCATCCACGCCGTGAGACCGAGGCTGCGTCCGGCCGACCTTCAGTCGCCACGGCAACTAGTTCAAGCTTGAACTATTCTTCAAGATGTAAACAGCGGGCCGGCGTCGTCAATACCTTCTTGCGGAGCCCTGCGGCATCGAGCGGCAGGAGCCGCCACGGCGCACCCCTGCACCGTAGACATTCCGTGTACAATACCCCTGTACGTTAGCTACAAACTGCAATACCTTTCCCTTCAAGATGACTCCCGGTCTAGCGGTTATTAGGTCACTTCTCATACCGGACGCAACGTTTAGAGAGGGTAAGGTCTATCACGCCCCCCGCGTGGTCGTCCTGGGACTCATTCTCTTTGCGGCTCTCCTGGCCGGCACACTGTCCGCCTCCTTTCATGCGAACGAGGTGGGCAGAGAGCTGCTGCTGCAGCGTGAACTGAGCCGGCTGGACCGACTCATGATAAGCGCTCCACCGGAGGCACAGCGCCAGGCGGCGGAGAACGTGCGCCGGCAGCTAACCAGAGGCTCGGGTATTGCCTCTCTGGTTGGAGCAGCCGTCGGCGCTGTCGTTCAGTGGTTGATCCTGTTCTACGAGATGTGGCTTCTGGTCCTGCTCCTGATTCAGTTTGCAGGCGGCGAAGAGCGCGAACTGCTAGGGAAACGCCACCTGCGCAGCCAATACCTGATCCTCATGGCCATGGTTCCACTGATCCTCGCGGAGGTCATTCGCGCGGCGCTGTTGTTGTCGACGAGCCCCGACGTGTACGCAAATGCGGCGACCTTTGAGGATTACCAGGCAGCGGCGCGGGTCTCGTTGAACCTGGTCGAGGCGGCCGGGGTCTCTCTGACGGAGCGGTCACCGTTCACCGCCTTCGTCGTGGCCAAAGCCACGAGTCCCTTCGTCTGGTGGGCGGGGTACGTGTTTGTCGCCGGCTCCGAAGAAGTCTTTCACCTGAAGGCGCGGCGCGCCACGGTTGTTGCGGTTGTCGTACTGCTCCTGATGGCCCTGCAACACACGGCCATACAGGCAGCGGGCAACCTCCTGTGAACCGGAGTTATGTGAGCTGGATGCACTGGAACAGGACAAACCCGAACTGAACAGCCTCGACTTGAAAGGATGACGATGCACGCAATGACAATCCGCCCCATCCGTTGGCTCCTCCTCCTCCTTATCCTCGCCATTGGCGCGACCGGCGGAGCTCAGGAGGGCTCACGAAGCAACGCAGCCGACGAAGCCGGCACGGATTCCGGCACACAGGAGGCGGCGGGTCGCCGGGAGAGCGACCGCACCGCGCCATCCGACGCGGAGACCCTCTCGATTCCCGGCGTCGTCCCCCTCATACTGGAACACGACTCCACCTATCGCCGAGCCCTCCTGGAAGAGGCCGGCGCCCGGGCATCACGCTCCCTTGCGCGCGCGCAAGTACTGCCGCAGATCTCCCTGGGTACCGCGAACTCGAGTGCGCCGACCTATGGATGGTCGCGAACCGAGGAGACGCGACCGGTCGTGCCGGAAGACTCGGACGGCTCGACCGGCGGCTTGCCCGGAGGCGACCAGACCACGACGGAGACCGAGACCGTCCTTGCACAGACCCACACAGCTTCGGCGGGCCTCTCCCTCTCACAGGCCCTGCCGACCGACGGCTCCCTCTCCCTCTCCGCGGGAAACACATTGCGGGCGCAGATCATCGACGACGAGGACCCGCAGTTCCGCCAGGACGTGAGCTTTCGTGCTACCTGGCAGCAGCCGCTGTTCACCAACCGTCGGGTTATTGACCTCCGGGTTTTCGGTGCGAGCATTGAGCTCGCCGGCGGGATCCCGCTGCGTCTCGCTCAGACGAGCGCCGACATGCAGAAGAACGCCCGCATCCTGGGGGTCCTGGAGAGCTACCTTCGTGTCGTCGAGTTGCGTCGCCAGGTAGCCCTCCTGGAGCGGAACATCGGCACCACGGCCGAGCGGGTTGACCAGGCGCGCATCCGCCTGCGCCAGGGCACCATTACCCAGAGTGGTGTCTGGGACGTGGAGGTCTCCCTGGAGGAACTCCGAGAGGGGCGGCTGGAAGCGGACTACGCACTTGTCCAGGCGGAGTCCTCCCTGGCGGCGAGCCTGGGCCTCGACAGCGAAGGCCTTGCCGCCTACCGGCTCGCCGACACAGTGCCGACGATCTCCTTGCCGGAGGAGGAGGAAATGGTCGCGGTGGCGTCCGGGAACAGCACGGAGGTGCGACAGGCCCGGGAGAGCCTCTCCCAGGCGCAGCTGCAGCGGATCGTGAACGGCCGGCAATACGGCGCCACCTTGAGTACCAGTGTGTCCGTAACCCCGTCGTACGGGGACGACTGGACCGACAACAGTTTCGGCACCACCGACTTCGGCGAGTCCTACACCGATCTTTTCAGCGAGGACGCCTCTTGGGACACCACCGTCTCGGTGAGCCTCTCCGTTCCGCTCTACGACGGCCGCCGGGCGGTGCATCAGGCCGCACGGGACGCACGCTCTGCGGAGCGGGCCGCCCTCTCCCTTTCTGAGGCGCAACGCTCGGTCCGAGAGAACATCGGCTCCCTCTACCTGCGGCGCCGTCTCCTCCAGGACCAGCTCTCGTTGCGGGAGACGAGCCTGGCGGTTGAAGAGGACCGCCTGGCGGAACAGCGAAAGCGCGCCGAGCTCGAGTCGGTGACGCCCCTGGACATCCGGGAGGCGGAGGCTCAGGTGGTGTCCAGGCAAGACGCTCTCTGGCGCACTCGGGCGGACCTCTTCCTCAACTCACTACGCATCCTGCAGGCAGCGGGACGAGATCTCGAACAGGTACTCGAAGCAGCACAATCCGGAGCGAACAACGAATGAGTAAACGGGGACGCACGATCTTCACCATTGTCATTGTAGTCGCCGCCGTCGGCGTGGTCGCCGCCGTTGCGGTGGGCCGCCGCGGTCCGGCCAATCTCGAAGCGGTAGAGGCGCACGAAGTCGTTTTCGATGCCATGACCGAAACGATTTCCGGGACCGGCAGCTTCGTACCCGCCTCGCGGCATACCATCTACACCAAGGTCTCAGGAACCGTCGAGGAGATCCTCGTGGATGAGGGGGACTCCGTCGAAGAGGGCCAACTCCTTCTGAGGATTGAGGACGATGATTACGTCCAGAGCCTCGAGAAGGCGCAGGTGTCGTATGAGACGGCGCGGAGAAGCGCGCTGCAGCAGATTGTTTCCCACCAGTCCACCCACCGCACGGCGGAACGCAGCCTGGCGCAAGCGCGCCGCAATCACAACAACAACATCGAGTTGCGTGAGGCGGACGCGATATCCCAGGAGGAGTTGCAGCAGTCCCAGGAAGCTCTGGAGGAGGCGCAGGACGCTTTGGAGTCCGCACGGGAACGGCTGAATCTGTACATGGGTCGTCCCATCTCCGCCGAGCCGATTCTCTCCTCCGAAGGCGCCGAAGAGGCGGTCGACGAGGTGCCGGACGTTCGTCAGGCGGCCCTCAACCTCGAGGACGCCCGGGAGGCGGTGGAGAACACCCGCCGCCGCGCTCCCGCGGCGGGCACCGTGGCGGTCATCTCCGTGGATGAGGGAGACATGGTGTCACCAAACGAGCGGGCGGCGCGAATCGAGCGTCTCGACGACATGACGGCGCAGATCCAGATTGATGAAGTGGACATCGGCAAGATCTCCCTGGGCAATGACGCAGAGGTCTCGAGCGATTCGCTTCTCGGCGACACCATCACCGGGACGGTGACGAGCATATCACCGGTGATTGAGCGCGTCGGTAACACCCGGGTCAGCGACGTGGAGATTGCCCTGGATGTTGGCGACCGTATCCTCAAGTCCGGAGCTTCCTGCACCGCCCGGATCACCACGACGACGAAGGAGCGCGCCCTGGTCATTCCGATTACCGCTTACGAGACCGCTGGGGAGGAGAACTACGTCTACGTCATGGAGCCGGTCGACGCCACCGACCGCGCCGGGGCGGCCGTCACCGGGGATTCGCCCGCAGCCGGAAACGGGACCGCCGTCGAGCGGTATCGTCTCCGCCGCCGGCGCATTACCTTGGGCATCGTCACAGTGAATCAGGTCGAAGTCACCGAGGGTCTCTCGGAGGGAGACCTGATCGTCGTGGGCAACTTCGCCCGGCTCCGGGACGATATGCTGGTGAGTCGCAAAGATGACTGAGGGCGCGGCGAAGGCACCGAAGGGGAGCGATCGGTCGTGATGATCAGACTCGAGGACATCCACAAGATCTACTACATGGGAACCACGGAAGTGCACGCCCTTCGCGGGGTCGATCTCGAGATAGCGGCCAGAGAGTTCGTCGCCGTCATGGGCCCGTCGGGGAGCGGCAAGTCGACCCTCATGAACATCATCGGGGCCCTCGACCGCCCGACCGGCGGGAAGTACTACCTCGAAGGCGTCGATGTTTCCCGGATGACCGACAACGAGCTCGCGGAAATCAGGAACGAGAAGATCGGCTTCGTCTTCCAGACCTTCAACTTGCTGCCCCGCATGACGGCGCTGCGCAACGTGGAGCTCCCCCTGGTATACGGCGGGAAGTCCCGGGCCGAACGCCGCGAGAGGGCCATGGAAGCGCTGGTGCATGTCGGCCTCGAAGACCGCTCCACGCACCGGCCGACCGAGCTCTCCGGGGGGCAGCGCCAGCGCGTGGCCATTGCCCGCGCTCTGGTCACGGAGCCGTCCATTCTCTTCGCCGACGAACCGACGGGGAACCTGGACACCGTCACCGGGGCCGAAATCATGGAGATCTTCGAACAGCTGAACGAGGGGGGCGTGACCATTATTCTGGTGACCCATGAGGCGGAGGTTGCCGATCATGCCAAGCGGATCGTGCGCATTCGCGACGGTCTGATCGCCGAAGACCGCAAGCGCCCGGCGGTTGTCGCAGACGCCGGCGGGGGCGCCGAGTCATGAAGATCGGAGAGGGCTTCCGGGAGTCCTGGGACACCATCTCTCACAACAAGCTCAGGACCTTCCTGACCATGCTCGGCATGAACATCGGCGTTGCGGCGGTCATTGCCATTATGGCTTCCGGCCTCATGGCACGCTCGGCCATCATGTCCGGCGTGGAAAGCATCGGCGCCGCGCTGATCTGGATCACCCCCAACAGGGAAGCCTACGAGCAGGCCTCCGACCGCGTCTTTCTCAAGCCGACCGACCTCACCGACATGCGCGGCCTCGTGGACAACGCTCTCTTCTCGCCGTTGCTTCGGAGCAACGAGGCGGTGAGCTACCGCGGGTTCGAAGACCCCAACGCCGTATACGGCGTCATGCCGTCGTATCCCTCCATCCGGCAACACCAGGTAGCACGAGGGCGCTTCATCACCGACCGCGACGTGCAGGAGCAGGCGAAGGTGGCCGTCCTGGGCACGGATGCAGCGGAGATCTACTTCGGGAGCGACGATCCGCTGGGAAGCGCAGTCCGCATTGGTCCGCACATCTTCACCGTCGTCGGCGTCATGAGCGAGCGAGAACGCTCCTTCGTGAACGACGGTTCCGACGATGAGACCATCTACATCCCCTATCCCGTGAAGGAATCCATGATGGACTGGACCCGCTACGGCGGACCACGGGTTCTTTCGTTGGACATCCAGGTGAACGACATAGACGATCTGGACTACACGGTTGGCCTGGTCGAGCGATTCCTGGATGCGCGCTACGGTACGGTCAACGGCGAGCCGCGCTTCACGGTCCACAAGGCGGAGGAGAACATCGATACCTTCAACCGCATCTTCGGCATCATTACCACGGTCATCTCCCTCATTGCCGGTATTTCCCTCCTGGTGAGCGGCATCGGTATCATGAACATCATGCTCGTTACGGTTACGGAACGAACCAAAGAGATCGGTATCCGGAAGGCAATCGGCGCCAAGCGTCTCGATGTGCTCGCGCAGTTTCTAATCGAAGCGGTTATCATCTGCCTGATCGGGGGCGGGATCGGGATAGTTCTGGGCATTGCCGTAGCCTTCGCCGTAGCGGCGACCCAGAACTGGCAGTACGTCATGCCGCTCTACGCAATCGTGCTGGGCATCGGTGTGTCGGTGGCGATTGGACTGTTCTTCGGCATCTATCCGGCAAGCAAGGCGAGCCGCCTCGATCCGGTGGTGGCGCTCACAAAAGAATGAGCATAACGGGATGCTCACAAGGGAGTGACAGTGACGGCGGCGGAAATGGGACCTGGAACAACGAGAAGCACCACCGACGCGCCGCGCCGGGGAGTGCCGGCATGAAAGCTCTCGACCTCCTGCGCGAAGCTCTTGGTGCGATTGCCCGGAACAAGTCGCGGACCGCTCTCACCCTCCTGGGCATCGTCATCGGCGTGGGGGCGGTTGTTACCGTCGTCGGCGTCGGCGACGGCGCCAAGCGAGTCATAGGCGACCTTCTGGGCTCGTTCGGTTCCCGCTCCATCATTGTCCTGCCGAACCAGACGGCCATCCGAGAAAGCGAGGGGCGCTTCCGTCCCGAGGAGATCACTCGGGAGGACATTCGCTTGATCAACCAGGAGGCGAGTGCGGTAGCGGCGGTAACGCCGCAGATCCAGACCGACCTGGACGTCGCCTACGGAAACAAGGTGCGCCGTGTCCGTCTCATGGGAACGCTCCATCACTACCTGGACGCCCAGGGAATGACCGTCGCGCGGGGTCGCTTCCTTCGCCCGGAGGACGACACCTACATGCAGAAAGTCGGCGTACTCGGGGCGGAAGCAGCAGAAGGGCTTTTCGGCGCAGAGGACCCCGTCGGCAAGTCCATTGATGTCGGCGACATTACCCAGGTCGAGGTGATCGGCGTTCTCGAGCAGCAGGAACGCTCGTTCATTTCCACGGTCAGCGACTTCGACACCACGAGCAACAACACCGTTTTCGTCCCGGCATCCACGGTTGAGCGCGTGGGGGGCTCATCGGAGATCTTCTTTCTCATTGGGGAAGCACGGACCGAGGAAAGCATTGACGAGGCGAAGCGACAGATCCTGAACATCCTGACCATCAATCACGGCCGCTGGGACGGTCGACACGAGAAGTTCGCCATTCAGGAGATGGGGGCGGTCCTCGATACGATCGATACCACCACGGCCACCCTCACCGCCTTCATTACGATCATCGCCGCCATTGCGCTCCTTGTCGCCGGCATCGGCATCATGAACATCATGCTGGTGTCGGTGAAGGAGCGGACCCGCGAGATCGGCACACGCAAGGCCCTCGGGGCCAAGCAGGCTTCCATTCTCAATCAGTTCGTCGTGGAGACCCTTCTGATCTGCGGCGGCGGCGGGATTCTCGGAGTGGGACTCGCCGCGGTTGCCATTGAGATCATTGCGCGCATCTCCGAGTGGCCCGCCCTTGTCTCCTGGGGAGCCGTCCAGCTCTCTGTTATCCTCTCACTCGTCACCGGCCTGGTCTTCGGCCTCTATCCGGCGAGCCGCGCCGCCCGAATGGATCCCGTCGAGGCGCTGCGGTACGAGTAGGCGCTACAGTACGAGTAGGCGCTACCGCGCGAGTATGGCACCGCGGATCGAGTCGTCCTGCCGTCCGTCCCGGAAGACTCCGGTGGGCGGCCTCTTAGACGCGCGGAGCGTGCGGAACCCGCAGAGGCTACAACTGCCCAAGAAAGACGAGCGCCGCAGCGTCCCACGCCTGGGGCCGGCACGCGACCGGATATGGAATGGGCGGCCCGCTCCGTCTGGGGTAACCCGCAATGAGCTCGGGAAGGCGATGATCCTCCTGGCTCTCGGCCAGGTCGAAGAGAGCGTCGCGGATGCGCCGTGCACCGTCATGGAAGCCGTACCGAAGGAGCCCGGCAGCAATCAGGGCGTTGTCGTGGGGCCATACCGAACCGTTGTGGTAGCTCACCGGATTGTACCGAACCTCGCCGGTTGCGAGGGTACGAATACCCCACCCGGACCAGAGCTCCGGCGAGAAGAGACTCTCCACCAGCTCCTGCGCCCGGTCCGTGCGCGCCGCCCCCGACCAAAGCAGGTGCCCTGCATTCGAGCTCTTCACCCTCAGGGGACGATCCTCCCCGTCAAGCGCCATGGCGTATGTTTTGAGGTCATCCAGCCAGAAGTACTCGTCAATGGCTTCGGCCAGGTCCTCCGACCTTCGCGCCCATGTGCGCGCCGCCTCTTCGTCTCCCAGCGCGTTGTAGAACGTCCGGGCTGCCCGGAAGGCGGCGTACCCGTAGCCCTGGACCTCCACCGGTGCCATGGAGCCTCGTGCCAGGATGCCGTCGGAGTGGCTCATGGAGTCATCCGAGTCCTTCCAGGACTGAACGACGAGCCCCTTGCCCGGCTCAGCCCCGACGTAGCGCAGGAAGCGCCCGTCCGTCATGGCGTAGTCGAGGATCCACCGGAGCGCCGCCTCCCAGACGGGCTGCAGTTCCCGGACCGGCTCGACCCGGCCGGTCTCCCGGTAGAGCCGTTCCAGAAGCACCAGGAAAAGCGGCGTTGCGTCGATGGTCCCGTAGTAGGGGCTGTGCGGAACAATGCCGGCCCGAGTGAGCTCGCCGTAGCGGCGCTCGTGGGGGATCTTCCCCGGCTGTTCGGCGTGAAAGGCGTCGACCCGCGTTCCCTGCATGCCTGCCAGCATCCTCAGGGTCGCCTCGGCTACGTCCGGGTGGTGCGGTAACAGCAGGTACGCCGTGAGAATGGAGTCGCGACCGAAGGTTGCCACGAACCACGGGATGCCCGCCGCCGAGACGGGACCCGCCGCAGTGTTCAGCAGCAGCGCCCGCAGATCGTCGATGGCCTGGGAGAGTACCAGGGCGCGCTGCCAGTCCCGGGAGGCGTCGGTCAGCTCCGGGGGGAAGCCTCGGCGCCACTCCTCGTAGCTGTAGGCCGACTCGTAGGTGGCAAGGCCGGTGTGCAGCGTGAGCTCCGTGCGCAGGGACCGGCGCTCTCCAGGTCGGAGATCGATCTCAAAGGTCAAACCCTTCGGCTCTACTCGCTGCGGCGTTCCCTCGAGAACGGAGACGGAAACGCCCATTTGCAGGTCCGCGGCACTCTCGTATCGGATGTCTATCCCCGCCTCCCGGGTTTCCGTCGTGGTTTCTCCGCTCCCGGCGTGGTCGAATCCCCGCGCCTGAAACATATCGATGAAGTCCGCCTCAACCTCGAGGTGAAGCGTGACCACCGTGGGCACGGCCTGGGTGTTCTCAACCACAAGAACGTCCTCGAGCGTCGTCGGCCCGAGGCGCAACTCCCGACTCGCCCCTACCCGCTGGGAGGGCCCTTCGATATGGGCGTAGTAGAAGAAGTAGTGGTCGGGAGTGTCGGAGTGGCGGACGAGCGTCTGGAAGCCGTCGCCGAGGTGCCAGACGTAGCGATTGAGGAATCGGGTGTCGTGGCTGTAGATGCCTCGTTCCCCGCCGTCAATGGCACCAGTGCCGTCCATGACGACGAAGGCGTAGTCTTCCTTCATGACCAGGTTGCGACTCAGGTTCACTTCGTTGCTCATCTCGTGCTCGTCCAGCTCCGGCGTTACTCTTTCGACCCTCCGAAAGAGACGCCTTCCAGGAAGTAACGTTGGAAGACCACAAAGATAACGACGATCGGGATCGCGCTGAGGACGGCTCCGGAAAGGATGAGGCCCCAGTCGCCCGCCGCGCCGTAGGTCTGCCGGAAGGAGAGAAGGCCGATCGGCAAGGTCTTGATATCCTCGGGACTGGTGAGAACGATGAAGGGCCAGAAGAAGTCGTTCCACGCCCCCTGAAAGGTGAGGATGGTGACCGCCCCGAGAGCGGGACGCGCCATGGGCAGCACGACTCGATAGTACCGTTGCCACTGCGTCGCCCCGTCGATCATGGCAGCCTCCTCGACCTGCCGCGGGATCGACTCGAAGAACTGCTTCATGATGAATACCTTGCTCGCCTCGATCATGGCGGATGCACCGGCTCCGCCGATGATGACACCGGCCATGGTGTTCAAGAGGGAGTCCACGCCGAAGAGCTTCGTGAGTCCGAAGATTCCGTCTCGAATGACCAGGTAGTTCGAGATGAAGGTCACCTGCGCCGGAACCATCTGACTGAACAGGACCAACATGAAGATGACGGTCTTGCCGGGGAAGGTGAAACGCGCCAGGGCGTACCCTGCCATGGCGGCGAAGGCGAGATTCGTGATGATCCGGGCTACGGCGTAGATCCCTGAGTTGAGGGTCCAGGAGAAGAAGAGGCTGTTACCGGTGGAGACGCTCCGCGCCTCCCGGAAGACGCGGACGTAGTTGTGAAGCATGTAGCCGATGAAGCCGGGCGCGACGTTGTCGAAGGACGCGACCCTGCCGCGCCGCTCGAGGCGGTGGGCGGTGATGGTCGAGGAAACGTAGAACTGCGGGGCCTCGCTGGTTACATCCAGGGGCAGACGGTCCACCTCCGGCCCATCACCGACGTAGGAGATGGTGAAGCGATAGGTCACGAACGTACCGGGAACCTCTTGGCGCAAGGTCTTTCCCTCCTCGCGGATCTCGATGACGTGTCGCCCATCGCGACGGTCAATCTCCTGAACCGGCGAAACCGCTGCGTAGTCTGCGGCGTACTCGATCTGCATGACCGCCCCCAAGCCGGCGCCGGGACGCCTCCTGGGAACAACCACCTCGGGCGCCTCGGGCTCGCCGCCCTCCGGAGCGAAGTAGGTGATTTCGAAGGGGACTTCCGCCCCGGGGGCGAAGCCCCCGAGAAGGGGCCCTCCCCCGGCGAGGCGCCCGAGGCGGGCGGCATTCACCCAGTTCCGCGGGGAGAGCTGCGGCACCGCCAGAGAGGGCGGGTATTCGAGCGGGTTGGTCTTGAGGCTCGAGAGTGCCGCGAAGAGCAGGGGTCCGAGAAAGACGATGGCGAAGGCCAGCATCACCGTGTAGATAATTCCCGCGCGCGCCCAGCGGCGGCGGGCCATCCACTTGTTGAAATCCTCTGTGGAGATGTCGCGGGCTGGGGCTGCAGGAACCTTGCCGGTGCCGCTCATCGTCGCACCTCCGACGGAACGATTACCCGCTGGATCAGAACAACCGTCAGCGTGAAGAGCGCAAGGAAGATGGCTGCCGCGGACGCCAGCCCGACCTCAGGCAGCTGCGCCCCCGGGAACATGCGGTTGTAGACGAAGTACGCCAGGGTGATTCGCGAGCGAAGCGGTGCTGCATCCCCGAAGATGGCCACCTGATCGAACATCTGCAGCGTGCCGATGAGCCCGAGTGTGAGAACGAGAAAGAGCACCGGTTGGAGTGACGGAATCGTGATGTAGAAGAACTTCTGTGCCGGCGAGGCACCGTCGATCGACGCCGCCTCGTAGAAGGACTTGGGGACGTCTTGCAGACCCGCCAGAAAGAGAAGCATGAGCGTCGGAATGGTCGTAAAGATGTTCTGGATCATTATCGCGATGAGGGGGATCGGCATTGCAAGTGCCTCGGGCCGCGCCGGGATGGCCTTTCGCGTCTGCAGCCACACGAAGTCGATGGGGGCAATCTCCCGGGGAGTCACGATACCCGCTACACCGAGAGCAACGGAGACAATCACCGCCCCGACAAGCGAGACGACGAACAGTGCCGGATCCAGCCATCTTGCCGGAAAGCCACGGCGGCGCTCCCAGAGCACTTGCGCGATCTGGAGAAGCACGAGGATCCCGAGGAATACTCCTATTACCGGCGCCCACCGGGACACACCGGTGGCAATGTAGTTGATGAGACCACGGCGCTGGTACATCCACAGGAAGATCAGGGTAATGACGACGCTACTGGCCACACTGGGCATGTAGTAGGCCGCCCGGAAGAAATGGAGTCCCCGGATCCGCGCGTTCAGGACGCTCGCCATGATTAGCGCCCCCAGGGTCTGCAGCGCGGTAACCACGATGGTGAAAAGGATCGAGTTTCGTAGCGCCGTAATGAAGTTCCGCTCCTGGAACAGCGCTGCATAGTTCCGCAGCCCCACCCAGGAAGGGTCGTTGAAGAGATTGTAGTCGGTAAAGCTGAAGACAATTGCGCGAACCCCGGCGTACACAAAGAAGATCCCGAGGACAATGAGGAAGGGCAGGAGAAAGAGATAGGGAGCGACCCCTTCACCCCGCTGAAGCCCGCCGGCTTGTAACCTCATCCCAATCCTCCTTGAATCGTGCCGCCCGATGCCACGTCATGCTCGGACGCGTATTCGAACTCGTCGTGCCCTCGGGCAGCACCCGCGCCGGCAAGGCACCCCGCACGGAGGCGCCTTGCCGGGCGCGGTGACGCTTACTCCGCGCGTTCGATCAGGGTATCGATCTCCCGTTGCGCCTCACCGAGGGCGCGTTCGAGATCCTGCTCACCCGACATGATCAGGGCGAGGGCGCTGTTGATCGGCTCGAACCAGTCGGTCCCGACGCGGCCGAACTGGTAACCTCGAACGTGACCCATGTCGGCGCCCTCGAAGACGACGCGGTTGGCCGTCGCCTCCGGCGTGTCCTGGTCAAAGAAGGGATTGTCCGCCAGGGACGCCCGGCTCGGGATGGCGAGCCCCTCTTCCAGAACAAACTGCTGCGCCGCGTCACTCGTCAGCGCCTCGAGGACTTCCACTGCCTCCTCCCGGTGCTCCGTGTCGGAGTTGATTCCGTACGCAACGGTGTAGAGGAAGTTGCCCCGCTGCCCGGAAGGCCCGACAGGCATGTACGTGGTGCCGAAGCGGATGTTCGGCGCCTCGTTCCGGAGAAAGCCGAGAATCCACGCCCCTTCAACGGCAATGCCGACCTGCTCGGTAGCAAAGGCGCCGCCGGTCCATCCCTGTCCGAGGTCGCTCGGCTGTACCGCCACGCCCTCCTCCACGAGGTCGGTGTACCACTCGACGGCCTCCCGGAAGCGCGGATCCAGAAGGTCTGTCCGGTCCTCTTCGTCGAAGGGCTCCCACCCCGCAGCGAAAGCGAACGCGCCGAAGCGATCGTACGTCGGCGGGAAGCTGATGCCGTAGATATCGTCCCCGAGCTCCGACACCCGACGAACCTTCTCCGTGAGGCTCTCCCAGGTCTCGTCGTCACTGGGGTACTCCACGCCCGCCTCGTCGAAGAGATCCATGTTGTAATGGAGCGCCAGTGTGTTGAAGTCCTTGGCAATACCGTAGACCTGTCCGTCGAAGGTGTACGCTTCTACGAGGCTTTCAATGAACGGTTCGGTATCGACGTGGTCATCCAGGGGAAGAACCTTGCCCGTTTCGATGATGCCGACTGCGGTCTCCACGGGAATGTAGAAGATGTCCCCTGCGGTACCGGCGGAAAGGGCATTGAAGAGTGCCGCGTTGTAGTCCCCTTCCAGGGGCTCGTAGGTGACCTCGATATTGCTGTCGGCAAGGCGATCCCGCACCACCTCGTCAAGCAGACGCGCCACAATGGCCGGGTCCTGCCCGCCGTAGCCCATGATCCGAATCTCAACGGGCTCCGCGTCCGCAGCGGCACCGCCCTCCATCTCGCCGCCCTCCTGCTGTCCACCCGCGAAGGCCGGCCCGGCCGCCACAAGGACCAGTGCAAGAAGCACTACGAATTGTCTGATTGTCTTCATGTCGTCCTCCTTTGTGGAAATTATGTAACCGCTTCCACAACTGGATAGAAGAATGCCACCACTTGCACGAGTTGTCAACGGTTTTCGTCGGCAGCGCGGGCGGAAGTGTTTCGCGCAACAAGGTGAACCGGTATCAACTCGTGGCGAACCGGCTTGCCCGCCATGGCCTCCTTTACCAGCTCGACGGAGGTTCCGGCCAGGAGGGCGATGTCCTGTCGGATCGTGGTGATGTTCTCCCCGAACTCAGGAAGGTCGTCGAATCCGACGACGGACACCTGGCCGGGGACCTGCAAGCCGAGATCCTCCAGCGCCGCCATGGCCCCCACGGCCATCTCGTCGGACGCGGCGAATACTGCCGTTGCGTCTCCCCCGTTCCGGTAGTAGCGGAGGGTACAGCGGTAGGCGTCCAGGGCGGTAAAGCGCCCGTCGAGGATGTGATCGGAACGCAGCACCACGCCCGCCTCATCCAGGGCGCGACGGAATCCGGTCAGGCGGTCCGCCGCGGCCTGCCCGGGCATGAACCCGCTGAGGTGAAGGATGCGCCGGTGGCCGAGTCTCGCCAGATGGCGCCCCGCCTGGTATCCCCCGTCGATATCGTCCGGTGCAATCCACCGGACCCCTTCTCGATGTCCGACCAGGACAAAGGGCGTCTGCTTCTCCTGGAGGTACGGGACGCGGGTGTCGTCCTCGTGCGCACCGAAGAGCACCAGGGCGTCTGTGGTGTATCTGGGCAGGCCGTTGGCATCCGTCGGAATCTCTTCGAAGCGGAAGCCTTGCTCCTGCGTAGCCTCCGCGAGGTGCTCGAGAAAGAGCATGAAGAAGGGGATGAGGCGGCGGCTCCCGGCACCGACGCTCAGCCCAATGATCGGCCCCGACCCGCGGGAAAGCTCACGGGCTACGAGATCGGGCTCGTAGTTGAGCTCCTGCATGACGGAGAGCACGCGCTGCCGCGTCGTGGGCCTGACGGCGCTGTGCCGGTTCAGGACGCGGCTCACCGTTCCCGTGGACACTCCGGCCCTCTCGGCCACATCCTTGATGGTTGCGCGCCTTCCCCCGGCGGGGGAGCGCACATCTTGCTGTCCGTATTCCCGTTCAGCCATGGGTCTTCTCTCGCTGACACCTGACGGATGCGATCTTGTAATCGGTTACATGATACCGAGTAGGATTCGTTTCGCAAAGACCCGACTGCGCGGAGAGGCGCCGCGCCGGTCTTTGTGGGCATCCCGCCCGGCGCGGGTTGCGGCGTCGGAGGAGTCGGGTCGCCGCCGGCGACCCCGCCTTTGTACCTTCCAGGAATGGAAGAAGGAAAAACCCGCGTAGCCGTTCTGACGGCAGCGCTTGCAGTTCTGTTTATGACCGGTGTCGCACTCGAAGGCGCCGACGCCGAGGTGATCGGTGAGTCCGTCGAAGGCCGCGCCATTTCCGTCGAGCGTGTAGGCGACGGCCCGCTGGATGTTATGGTCATCGGCGGCATCCACGGCGGGTACGAGCACAACTCCATTGTCCTGGCGCGGCGGCTCCTGGAGCACTACCGTCGCGACCCGTCACGCCTGCCCGACCGCTTCACCCTTCACGTCATCGACAACATGAACCCCGACGGCGTACACCGAGTCACCGGAGGAACGCCGATCGAGGAGTTCGACTTCCCTTCCGCCGACACCGTGCCGGGACGCTTCAACGCCCGGTGGGTCGACCTCAACCGCAACTGGGCCGGTGACTGGCAGCCGACCAGTTACTGGGGCCGCAGGGAAGTGGATGCAGGGAGCGAGC
>CAZUVX010000069.1:0-15431 GCA_964623865.1 uncultured Spirochaetaceae bacterium
GACCTTCACCAGGGCGTGTTGGCTCCCGGTTTCCAACAAGCTGCGTGATACGTTGTGGGCCTTGCGCAGGGCATGGCGATCTACGACAATGGCGCAACTTATGACAGCCAGTTGCGAGGAGGAACCAACATGCTCATGACTACCAAGCCCATGTTCGATCTCGCCTACGAGGGCGGGTTCGGTGTTGGGGCATTCAACGTGAACAACATGGAGATTGCCCAGGGCGTTATTGAGGCGTGTGCCGGAAAGAACAGTCCCGTGATTCTCCAGATCTCGAAGGGAGCCCGGAAGTACGCGAACATCCGCTTCCTCAAGGGTATTATCGACTCCGCCGTGGAGGAGTATCCCGAGGTTCCGATTGCCGTTCACTGTGACCACGGGGACACCATTGAGCTCATTCAACAGTGCATCGACGACGGCTACACCTCGGTCATGATCGACGGGTCCCATCACGACTTCGACGAGAACGTCCGTCTCACCCAGGAGGCGGTGAAGCGCGCCCACGCGGCGGGTGTCGTTGTGGAGGCGGAGCTCGGACAACTTGGCGGCATTGAAGAGGACGTGGTCGGACTCTCCGCGGAGGAGTACGAGAAGAACATCCAGAAGTTCCTCACCGACCCCGAGCAGGCGAAGGAGTTTGTCGAGAAGACCGGACTGGACAGCCTGGCCGTTGCCATCGGCACCAGTCATGGTGCCTACAAGTTCTCCAAGGAGCCCAAGCTCGCCTTTGACCGCATTGAGGAAATCATGAAGACGTGTCCCGGCACGCCGCTGGTCATGCACGGCTCTTCGAGCGTGCCTCAGGAGTACGTGCAGGCGATCAACAAGTACGGTGGAAGCCTGCCCAACGCCATGGGCGTGCCGGAGGAGCAGATTGCGAACGCCGTGCGAACCTACGGGGTGTGCAAGGTGAACATCGACACCGACCTGCGCCTGGCGATGACCTACAAGATTCGCGAGGTCTTCACGAACAACCCAGACGAGTTCGATCCGCGCAAGTATCTCGGACCGGCTCGGGATGAGATCACCACGATGGTGGAGCGTAAGCTCGATGTTCTCAACAGCTCCGGCAAGGCGCCCGAGGTGGTCGCGCATTGGGAGGAGCAGGGCAAGCCGCTTCCCAGCTTCTACGGCAAGGGGTAAGCGCGCCGTGCGAACGGGGTCGGTTGTCGCCGGCCCCGGTCTTCGCCCGGCGGGTCCACGTCTCGGTCGGGGCGGGCTGCCGACCTGCGCAGTTTCCAGAACATGAAACCAGTTGATGAGCTTGAGCCGGTTGTTGAGCTTGAGAATGTGACGGTCAGCTTCGGCCTTCACCGCGCCGTCTCGGAGGCGTCACTGGCCATTCGGCCGGGCGAGGTGTGGGCAATCCTGGGACCCAACGGTTCGGGAAAGACCGTGCTGTCCGAGGTGGTCGCCGGGCGGCGCGAACCGACCCATGGAAGGGTCATCTTCGCGGAGGGCCTGCAACCCGCTACCGACATCCGAGTGGTCTCGTTCGAAGAGCAGCTCCGCGTGATGGCGGATGAGCGGCGCCATGACGAGAGCTGGATCATGCACGGCAGGATCGATGAGGGCACGCCGGTAGAGGAGTTCGTGAAGGCGGGTGCCCGGACGAGCAGGGCGGCCGAAGGGAATGCAGGATTCGAAGGGAGGCGGCGAGTCGACCGGGACGTCGAAACGCTTCTTCGGCAGTTCCGCATTGCGCACCTTCGCAAACGGGGCTTGCGGTTTCTCTCCACCGGTGAGATGCGCAAGTCGCTCCTCTGCCGCGCGCTTGCGGGGGGCCCCCGCGTGATCGTTCTGGATGATCCCTTCGACGGGCTGGACGTCGAGGCGCAGGAGCACCTTCGGAGGGACATTGACGAGCTTGCCGACGGGGAGACTACGCTGTTGGTCGTGGCGGGGCGACGCGGCGACCTGCCGGATTCGACTACGCACGTAGCGTTCCTGGAGGGCGGGCGGCTGCGTTTCGCCGGACCCCGGAGGGAGCTCTCCCTTGCGTCCGCGCCGGGCCCGGCGGACCGGTACGAAGTCCGGTTGGACGCCCGGGTGAGCGGCGGCCTTCATCTTCCGGCGCCGCCGCGCCACGAGCCCTTTCCCCCGGACCGGCCCGTGATCGAGATGCGCGGCGTCTCGGTCTCCTACGGCGAGAAGCGGATCCTCGCTCCTCTGGACTGGGAGGCGAGACTCGGCGAGGTGTGGCACATTCTCGGGCCGAACGGCGCCGGGAAGTCCACCCTTCTCAGCCTGGTAGACGGGAGCAACCCCAAGGCGTACGGTCAGCACATCCGCCTCTTCGGACAGCTCCGCGGAAGCGGCGAGTCCGTCTGGGACATCAAGCGCCGGATCGGATTCGTGAGCGCCGACTTTCACAACTCCTACCCCTCACGGACGACCGCCCGGGATGCCGTGCTGTCGGGGTTCCGGGACTCCGCGGGTCTCTACGAGCAACCCACCGGCTACCAGATCCAGATCGCCGAACGCTGGCTGGACATCCTCGGCTTCCGCGATCGCGGCGGCGACAAGCTCCGCACCTTCTCCTACGGCGAGCAGCGGGCCATCCTGGTTGCCCGGGCAATGGTAAAGATGCCGCCTCTCCTGGTGGCGGACGAGCCCAGTCAGGGTCTCGACGATCATCACAGCGCCTTCGTTCTCTCTATCCTGGAACGAGTCGGCCGCGAGACCGATACCTGTGTGCTCTACGTATCCCACAAGCCGGAGTTTACCCTGGACTGCGCCACCCACCGGATGCAGATCCTCCCTCAGGACGATTCAAAGGGGTCTCAGGTGGTCATTGAGGAGTTGTAACCGTCGGCGGGGCGGCGGGCGAGGAGGCGCTACGCCCGCGCCTTCATGCCCTGCATTGCGGAACGGAGACGAAATCCGACCTCTTCCACGGGGTGGTTTCGGATTGCCTGATTCACCTCGATGAGCTCCAGATTGTCGGTCTCCGAGAGGGCGTAGGGCTTGCCCATGACGTCGACATCGATCCTGTTCATAAACTGATCGGCAAGCAATGGGATGGCCGCGTGAGCGAAGAGGTAGTTACCGTACTCGGCTGTGTCTGAGATGATGCGGTTCATCTCCTGGAGCTTGCGGCGGGCAATCAGGTTGGCAATGAGCGGGACCTCGTGGAGGGACTCGTAGTAGGCGCTCTCCGGTTTGATGCCGCTTGCCACCATGGTTTCGAAGGCGAGCTCCACGCCGGCCTTCACGAAGGCCACCATGAGGACCGCATTGTCGAAGTACTCTTGTTCCGAAATCTCCACGTCCCCCGCGGGTGTTTGCTCGAAGGGTGTGTCGCCGGTTTCCCGGCGCCACTCGAGGAGCTTAGCGTCGTCGTTCGCCCAGTCCTTCATCATGGCGCTGGAGAACGCGCCGCTCATGATATCGTCCATGTGCTTCCGATAGAGGGGCGTCATGATGCGCTTGAGCTCCTCGGACAGTTCGTGTGCCATGATCTTTGCCGGATTCGAGAGGCGATCCATCATGTGGGTAATGCCGCCGAGCTTCAACGCCTCGGTGATTGTTTCCCATCCGTACTGGACAAGCTTCGCGGCGTAGCCGGGATCAATGCCCGAGGCCGTCATGAAATCGAAGCACAGAAGGGAGCCGGTCTGAAGCACCCCGCAGAGGATTGTCTGTTCTCCCATGAGGTCGGACTTCACCTCGGCGACGAAGGAGGACTGAAGGACGCCCGCACGGTGGCCTCCGGTGCCGAAGGCGTAGGCCTTCGCAATCTCGAGACCGTCGCCGTTCGGATCGTTCGGGGTATGCACCGCAATCAGGGTGGGAACGCCGAAACCGCGTTTGTACTCCTGGCGCACCTCGCTTCCCGGTGCCTTCGGGGCCACCATGATGACGGTAATGTCGTCCCGGATCTGTTGTCCCTCCTCCACAATGTTGAAGCCGTGGGAGTAGAGGAGGGTGGACCCCTTCTTCATGAGGGGCATGACGTGTTGAATCACCCGACCGTGCTGCTTGTCCGGGGTAAGATTTGCCACCAGGTCGGCGTTCGGCACGAGATCCTCAATGGAGCCGACGGTAAATCCGTTTTCACTCGCGTTGATGTAGGACTGACGCTTCTCTTCGATCGCCTTCTCGCGAAGGGCGTAGGAGACGTTCAGTCCGCTGTCGCGGAGGTTTAAGCCCTGGTGAAGCCCCTGGGCCCCGCAGCCCAGGATGACGACGCTCTTTCCGGCGAGCTTCTCGACGCCGCTGAATTCTTCCCGGGCCATGAGGCGGCACTGCCCGAGGTGCCAGATCTGCTCTCGAAGTGACAACGTATTGAAGTAGTTCACCGGATACCTCCTGCGTGTTTCTGCGCGCCCGCGTGCACCCGTGTGGTCGTGCCCCCACGTCGGCCCGCATGCGCCCCGGCGCCGGTATGCATCGGAACGCATGATTATGCGCGTGCGCAGATGCGGAAGAGTATCGGTTGTCAATCGACAATGTCAAACGCGTTGCGCCGCAAGCAGAGACGGTGCCGCTATTCCCTTCCGTCGACCCTCCGACGCGACGGGTCAGACCACGCCACCAACTATCCACCCGAGGAGGCACACGGCGACGGCCACTGCGGTCCAGGTCCACTCGGACATCGGTCGGGGCCCGGCGCGGCGCGACGCGTCGAGGTCTTGCTGGGGACGGAGGTCGCCCTGGGGACGGAGGTCGCCCTGGGGACGGAGGTCGCCCTGGGGACGGAGGCGGGGATGGTGGTAGCGCCGACCGGCCCAGGTGACGGGATGATCGCTGTAGCCCCGGGCGGCAACGGCATCCCCGTAGTGCTCAGCTCGCATGAGGGCGCGCACGACGCTGTTGCCGCCGAGAAGGGTTATGTATCGAAACGGCCGCCGTCGCGGCGACAATCCCCGGGTGCGAAGGGTATTGCCGTAGGTCGCTACGTCCCGAGTCAGAAGTGTGACGCTACGCAGGGCCAGGAGCGTCATGAGGGTAACTCGGGACGTCCGTGAGCCGAGAATCGGGTTCAGGTACCACCCCAGGGCACGGGCGATGCCGTCCGACCGCAGGGCGGAGACAAACACCACTCCGGCGGCGACAACGGAGAGAAGACGACCGGCCAGGACGGCTCCCGCCCGAGTCGCCTCAAGGTTGACGGTGAGCGGGCCAATCCTGACGGTGGCTCCGGCGGGAACCCCGGAGCCGCCGGCGAAGAGTGCATGTGACACGACAATGACCGCGCCCAGGACGAGGAACGCCCGGATTCCACGCCACACCGACGCGGCAGTCACACGGTTGCGGAGTGCCGTCACCACCGTGACCGTGGCGGCCGCCGCCCAACCGGGGGCCGGCGCAGCCATGAGGGCGACCTGGATCACAATGAGAGAGAGGAGTCCGGCGCGCTCATCGGCTTTTGGTGTCGCGACTCCGGGAAGCGCCGTCATCTCAGCCACGTAAGCGTCTCCACGGGTCTCTCTTCCGGTGGAAGGCCATGCTCCCGGCCGAGAGGCACGATCTCCTGCGGAGTACCGTCACCGACGAGGCGTCCCTCGGACATCAGGATCATGCGCGACGCCTCGCCGGCGATCTTCTCCACAGCGTGGGTAATGGCGACGATCGTGACGCCCCGTGCGTGAAGGTTCCGAATGGCACTGAGAACGCTTCGGACTCCTGCGTAGTCCAGGCTCGCGAAGGGCTCGTCCAGGATGATGATCTCAGGATCGAGGGCAAGGAGGCCCGCGAGGGCGGCGCGGCGCTTCTCTCCGCCCGAGAGCAGCAGAGGATCCTTGTGCCGCACGTGTTCGATCTCCATGGCGGCAATTGCACCGTCCAGGCGCTGTGTGACCTCTTCCGGTGGATACCCGTAGTTCTCCGGGCCGAAGGCGACATCGTCTTCCACCGTCGAGGCAACGAACTGGTGGTCTGCGCTCTGGAACATCACTGCGATACCGCGCCGGACGCTGCGGAGATCCGTTGCGATATCCCGGCCGTGGTAGAGAACCTCCCCCTCTTGAGGTCGAAGGATGCCGTTGGCGCACCGCGCCAGAGCGCTCTTTCCCGCACCGTTGGGGCCGGTCAGAACGATGTACTCGCCGGCCTCGAAGCCGAGGGAAACGCCGCGCAACGCAACGGCGCCGTTCGGGTACGTGTAGGAGACATCGCGGAATGCGAGGATTGCCACGCTAATCCGCCCCGCGCTTCGCGCCGTCCGGTGCACCGGAAGGTTGCACGGCGCGGCGCTCCGTTTCTCTCGTCGCTGCGGTCGGCAGGAGCCAGTGGACCCGGGTGAGAATCAGTCGCTGCGCTGCAACCGCCGCCGCTATCTTGATTACGTCCCCGACCAGGAATGGAACCACGCCGGCCCCAAGTGCCGTGGGCCAGGAGATGCCGGCGACGGTCCTGAGCCAGGGGACGCCGACCAGGTAGATCGTGAGCATTCCGACCACTGCCGCGGGCAGATTGAGGAGAATCCCACCGCGGGGGTGTCGAAGCAGCCCCGCCGCGACGGCACAAACCAGGAAACCAATGAGGTAGCCGCCGGTGGGCCCGAAGAAGTGTCCCAGCCCGCCTCGTGCGGCCGAGAAGACCGGCAGACCTACCGCCCCGATGAGGAGATAGAGGGCGACGCTTATTGCCGCCCACTTCCAGCCCAGAAGCAGCGCCGCCAGGAGGACGAAGAAATTCTGGAGCACAATAGGGACGGGAGTGAACGGGAGTGGAATGGATATGAACGCTCCGACCGTGATCAGGGCGGTGAAGGTCGCAGCCACAATGCTTGACCGCAACTGAACATCGTCAATCATCCCGGCATGCTGCCCCTCCTCCGGCCGCGCGTCAAGGGTCCGTCCCGCAGCGCAATTGTCTCCATGGCGCAGCAGGTTTCGAAGCGGTGTCCCGGTTGCACCGGCGCGGGCGCATCCGACGACGGGACCGGGTTGATTCGTCTGCGCAATTGCGGGCATGGTACCACCATGGCCACGCATTCGAAGAAGCTCCTCTTCCGCTCCGTCCCCGGTGCGCGGGAGGATAGGATCGGCATTCTCCTTCACGGTTTCGGGGCGGACGCCTCGGATCTCCTGCCCTTGTGCTCCAACCTGGATCCGAATCGGCGTCTTACCTGGATCCTCCCGGAGGCGCCGATAGACTTTGCCGATTTCGGCATACCCGGGGGCCGGGCGTGGTTCCCGGCAACGGTCAGGGAGCTCACCCAGGCCATGACGGGCGCTTACTTTCGGAACCTGGCTGCCATGGATCCACCGAGTCTCCGGGATGCTGCAGTGCTTCTGCGCAATACCGTCCACGCGGCGACCGGCGCCGCCGGCGGGGTGGATGTGCGCGTCCTGGCGGGATTCAGCCAAGGCGCAATGGTGGCCGTCGAGACCCTGCTGTCCGGCTTGCTGCAGCCCCGATCACTTCTCGTCCTCAGCAGCGCGCTCATAGCTCGGGAGCGCTGGGAGGGCCTCGTACCACCGGTCGTTCCACCCTTCTACCAAAGTCACGGCAGGGACGACCAGATTCTGCCGTTATCCGGCGGCGAAGCGCTGCACAAGCTCCTCACGGATAAGGGCCTGTCGGGGACCTTTGAAACCTTTCGGGGGGGGCATGGCATTCCCGAGGAGGTTGTCCGCGGGGCCGCCGGGGTGTTGCATGAGGTGCTCCGGGAGGAATGATTCCCGTTCCGCTTCCCGCGGGTCCGGGGCCGGCCGGCACCATGATAGTTGAATCGTTGCAGGCATGTTGGTACCTTGTCGCCTGGTCCCGGACGCCGGGCGGAGTCGGTGCCGGCGGGGCGGGGGCACATCATCCTTGACGAAGGGTATCTCATGACACCTTGGACATCCGTCACTACCCGAAGCGTGCCGTCGCCTCGGAGAACGGTCGCAGCGACCATGGTAGTGACTGTGGCTCTGCTGATCTTTGGACCTCTCGCTCTCACTGCCAAGGAGCTCGCGGAGAGGCCGGGCTGGGTCCTGGACAGCGCCACTGCGCCGGAGATTCCTGCAGCGGAAGCCGCCATCCTGATAGATGCCGGTACCGGTACCGTCCTGTTCGAGAAGAACGCCGATCGGCCCATTCCGCCGGCGTCGCTCACCAAGATCGTTGCCATTCATACCGCACGACTCCTTGCGCAGGAGGAGGAACTCGACCTGGACATGCCGGCTCCCGTTCCGGAAGAAGCCTGGGCGATGAACATGCCCCCGCGCTCCTCCCTCATGTTTCTCGGCCCGGATCAACAGGTGAGCCTGTGGGATCTCTTCAGGGGAATGGCGGTCTCCTCCGGCAACGATGCTGCCGTAGCAACGGCCATCCGGACCGCCGGGAGCGTTGAGGCCTTCATTGACGCAATGAACCGCGTGGTCCGTGAGGAAGGCTACGATGTAATGCAGTTCGCCGATCCCGCGGGATTGACCTCTCGCAACCGGATCACGGCGCGCGAGTACGCCGACTTCCTGCGCTCCTACATTTCCCGCTGGCCGAATGCCCTGAACGATTTGCACAGCGTTCGCTCCCTGACCTATCCCCAACCGGACCATTACGGCGGCGTCATGCGCGGGGGAGCTGTCACCCAGTACAACGGAAACGGCTTGCTTGCGTCCTACCTGGGTGCGGACGGGATCAAGACCGGGTTCACCTGGGCATCCGGATACAACCTTGCCGCCACAGCTGAGCGCGCCGGCTTTCGTCTCATTGCGGTGATCCTCGGTGTCGAGGCGTCGAGCCACTACCTGGGAGCGGGTATCCG
Organism: uncultured Spirochaetaceae bacterium; assembly: GCA_964623865.1. Lineage (GTDB taxonomy): Bacteria > Spirochaetota > Spirochaetia > DSM-27196 > PWMO01 > CAYFQV01. Next base: position 8,702 of record CAZUVX010000069.1, read on the forward strand.
GGAACGTGCCGCAGCAACTCTTCTCGACTTCGGCTTCGAGAACTTCGAGCCCCGGACACTGGCCATGCCCGAAGTGGCCCCGATCCGGGTCTGGAAGGGAAGAGCCCGGATGGTGGAGGTTTCCGCTCCCTCGGAGATCGATGTGATTGTGCCGTCGAGGCGCGGAACGGAAGTTCGCGGTGTGGTGGACGTAGCATCGGAGGTTACGGCGCCCGTGGCGGCGGGTCAGCCCCTGGGAGAAGTCCGCTATACCCTGGGGGACGAGGTCATCGAGCGAGTGACCGTCTCGGCCCGTGCGGACGTTTCCCGCGGAGGGCTCTTCCGGCGGATCTGGGACTCGATCGTGCTGGCGCTCCGGGATCTGCGGGAGCGGATAGCCTGAAGTCCCCGACGCCGGGGCCGCGTGGCGGCGCGGATATGTGCCCCAGACCGGAAACTCGCCCCAGGAGAGGGGGAGTCGGCTTGCGAGACGGTGGTCGAGGCGGCGCGCGTCAACTCAGGCCGGTGAGCGCCTTGATGTACTGAAGGCGCTCGTACGCTTCAGGCCGGGCGCTTGCGGATTGGCTCAGGCGGCCCCGGATATCATCGATCCTCTTGAAGCCTTTCTCGTCCATCCAACGCTGCAGGAAGTCGAGGATCACGTCGATTTGTTGCACCCCGTTGCGATAAAGGGTCGAGCAAACCTGGACGCTCTGTGCGCCCGCCAGGAGGAGCTTTGCGGCGTCGGGCCCCCTGTACACCCCGGTCGATGCGGAGAGCTCGCACCCGACGCTCTTGTGCAGGATCGATATCCACCGGAGGGTGGGGTAGATCTCGTGGGTGTCGCTGAACTGGTAGCCCGGGGCAAGGCGAAGCGCGTCGATGTCGATGTCGAGTTGATAGAAGCGGTTGAAAAGGGTGAGGGCGCGCACGCCGGCTTTCCGCAGGTTCGTCGCGAAAGCGGGAAGCGAGGTGAAGTACGGGCCGATCTTGGCGGAGATCGGGAGCGAGACGTTCTGCCGCACTTTGTCGACAATTCGCACAATGCGCTCTTCGATTGCCCGGGCGTCGTCGCTCGCACTCCGGGGCATGACGGAAGTGTTCAGCTCCAGGGCGTCCGCCCCGCTCTGTTCGATCTGCTTTGCGTAGTTGCCCCACCACTTTGTCGTTACGCAGTTCAGGCTGGCAATGATGGGTACGTCCGTCAGCTTCTTCGCCTCACTGATGAGCTCCAGGTACGCGTCCGGTCCGAGATGCTTGCCCATCTGCTGGACGTACTCGTACGCCTCGGGGTGTACGGACATATCGTCCTCGGTGTGAGCACCCTCAACATCGGCCTCTATCTGCTCTTCGAAGAGGGACTTCAGCACTACCGCCCCGGCTCCGGCGGAGGCGACCGCCTTCACGCCCTTGACGGTTCCGGTGAGCCCTGAGCTTGACGCGATGATCGGGTTTCGTAACTTGAGGCCCATGTACGTAGTGCTTAGGTCGGCCATAGTCTTCCTTCCGAGTGATCGTTGAGAAACAACCAGTGTTTCTGTAGTATATCTGCGAGATTCTGCTTCAGCAAGGTTGGGAGGCACCAATGACGGGCGGTTGGGACGTAATTGTGATCGGGGGTGGCGCTGCAGGTGTCGCCGCAGCGGAAGCGGCGAAGGCGCAGAACAGCGGCGCCTCGGTTCTCATCCTTCACGACGAGAAGGAGCTTCCCTATGTGCGAACGAAGCTTTCGAAGCTGCTTGCGTCGGGCTTCAACGTGGAAGACTTTCTGATTCGCCCGCAAGAATGGTACGACGAGCAGGGTATCGAGTTGCGCCGGGGAGTAACGGCAGAGTCGATTAATCCCGATGAGAAGATGGTGCAGACCTCCGACGGGGAGAGCGTCGCCTATGGGAGCCTTGTCCTTGCAACCGGCGGCGCCCCCGCATTTCCTGGAAACATCCGCGAACACGAGGCCGAATCGTTCTACACACTGAAGACGGTCGCCGATGCAGCGCGGATCAAACGCGACGCCCGGCGGGCCAAGAGCGCACTGGTTGTCGGGATGGGCGTTCTGAGCGTGGAGATTGCCCAGCAACTCTCCCAAATGAAGACCACCGTTACCCTTGTAGGCGCCACGGGTCAGCTCATGCCTCGGCAACTGAGTCCCCGTGCCGGCGAGATCATGGAAGACCTCATGTCGAAGAACAACGTCCGCCTCCAATTCCAGGAGGAGGTCTTGTCTTTCGAGAAGAACAATAAGCGCGGCATGGACGTCATGATGATCCGGAACTCCGGCCGCTTCGACATGGTGATCTTCTGCATCGGCTTCAACCCCGATACCGACCTCGCACGCAGCGCCGGTTTAGATGTGAATCGCGGGGTGAAGGTGGACGACCATCTACGTACGTCCAATCCCGACATATACGCTGCGGGAGACCTTGCCGAGCACCCGGATGGAACGGTCTCCTACCTCTGGAACGCGGCGCAGCATCAAGGCAGCTTCGCCGGCAGGAACGCCGCCGGTGGAGATGAGACCTTCGACGCCCGGCCCTTCCGTCTGCGAACCGAAGCGTTCGGTACGTACTTCCTCTCCGTGAACAAGCCGCGGAACCCCCTCGAGTACGAGATCGAAGAGGCGGAGAACGGTGACACCTACTACGGCTTCTACTTCGACAGCAATCGACTGATCGGCGCGGTCGTCGTCGGCGACAAAGAGCGTGCCGACGACTACGAGCGCGCCGTCCAAGAGGGCTGGTCTCGCGACCAGGTGAACCAGGCATTCTTTTCATAGTATGGAGGCCTTCATGCCACGTAACGCACACGTACCCCTGCTACGCAGGGTTCTTGTTGGTTGTGTTCTCGCACTCGCTCTGTTCGCTCTTGGAGCGACGACCGCCGCCGCGCAGACCGGTGACGGCGGATCGGGGACGGAGGTGACGGTCGAGTTTCTCCGGGGGCCGACGGGTATGGGCGGCATCCGCCTCATCGACGAGGAGCCCGGCTTCGCGGATACGGACGTTGTGTATCGATTGTCCGGGTCACCTGAGAATACCGTTGCCCGGGTGCTGTCGGGAGAGGTCGATATTGCCGCTCTGCCGTCGAACCTGGCCGCAAAGGTGTACAACGCCGGCGCGCCCTATCAGCTCGCAGTCGTTCATACGCTCGGGGTGCTCTATCTGGTTTCCCGTGACGAGAGTGTCGCCGACTGGCCGGATCTTCGGGGCCGGGAGATCGGCAACGCCGGGCGGGGCGCGAATCCCGACATCATCTTCCGCTACCTGCTCCGCCGGAACGGCCTCGATCCGGACGAGGACGTCGGTCTGCGCTTCTACAACCACACGGAGCTGGCACAGCTGCTCATTGCCGGCCGCAGGGATGTTGCAGTGCTTCCTGAGCCCTTTGTGACGCGGGTGCTCACGGCAGCCCCGGAAGTACAGGTCGTCATGGACTTTCAGGAGGAGTGGCGCGAGCTAAAGGGAGAGAACGCCGAAATCGGCATGGGAGCGCTGGTTGTGAAGCGGAGCCTGGTGGAGTCCAATCCGGAGTTCCTCCGGAGCTTTCTCCGGGCGTATCGCGAATCGATCCGATTCGTGAACGACCGGCCCGCCGCGGCAGGGGAGCTCATCGAGAAGCATGAGTTGGGCTTTACCGCCGAAGATGCCGCGTCGGCAATTCCACGGGCGAACATTGTCTTTCGTCCGGCTCCTGATGCGCGGCGCGCCCTGGAGGAGTACTTGCAGGTCCTATTGGATTTCGACCCCGCCTCCGTGGGCGGCTCCCTCCCGGACGACGGATTCTATCTGGATCGGGCGCTGCCGTAAGGGCGCCGCCTGGTCGACACGGCGCCGCCTGGTCGACACGGCGCCGCCGGGCTTCCGGGGTTCCGGCGCGGAATGGGCCCAGCAAGGCGCTATGCGTTGCTGCGCTCAATGATTATTTTGACAGAAAGGTACGGGGACACGCGCCCTTTCGTGCGGGTGTCCCACCGGAACACAAACCTTCAAGAGGAGGAACGCATGGCATTCCAGACACCCGATCTTCCGTACGAGTACGACGCACTCGAGCCGCATATCGACAAGGCCACTATGACGGTCCATCACGACAAGCACCATACGGGGTATACCACGAAGCTGAACAACGCCATCCAGGGAACCGAGTATGAGAACTGGGACATCGAGAAGCTGATCGCCGGCCTCGATCGACTCCCCGACAACCTCAAGACACCGGTTCGCAATCACGGTGGTGGGCACTACAACCATGCACTCTTCTGGCCCATGATGAAGAAGGGCGGTGGCGGAAAGCCCTCCGGTGCTCTTGTCGACGAGATCACCAAGACCTTCGGCAGCTTCGACGAGTTCAAGAACCAGTTCAAGACCGCGGCACTCGGCCGGTTCGGAAGCGGCTGGGCGTGGCTCGTGGTCAATGAGAAGGGCGCTCTGGAAATCATGAGCACGCCCAATCAGGACAATCCCCTCACCCAGGGCAAGAAGCCGATCCTCGGCGTTGACGTGTGGGAGCACGCGTATTATCTGAAGTATCAGAACAAGCGCGGCGACTACGTGGATGCATTCTTCAACGTGATCAACTGGGATCAGATTGCCAAGAACTACGAGGCCGCCAAGTAGCGCCGGTGGGGCCGCGGGGTTGAGATCCCCGGGCCGGTAACGCCGTCGCCACCGGGCGCCTCTCCGATTCCGGCGCCCGCCGAAACGAGATGTGGGCCTTCCATAGGCCTCCGAAATCGGTGCGAAATGCACCACCTCCATTTCCCCGGCCTCCCCGGCCGGGGTTTTTTGTCCGTTGACAGCGCCGGGGGGCGCTGGTAATTTAGGTTTATCTAACTTTTGGGATTCCATCATGACATCGAAGACGACCGTCTCCGACGGATCAGCATATGGCGGCGCCGGGCGAGACCACGCTCTCGGTTTTGATCTTGACGTCGATCGGATTCGCCGCGACTTCCCGATTCTCAAACGAACGATGCGGGGGAAGCCCTTCGTCTATCTGGACAACGCTGCAACATCTCTGAAACCGCAACAGGTAATTGATGCGGAGGTGCACTACTACACCCATCTGAGCTCCAATATCCATCGGGGTGTGTACGAGTTCAGCGAGCAGGCCACGATCGAGTATGACGAAGCACGGGCCAAGGTGCGCTCCTTCATCAATGCCCCCGGAGACGGGCACGTCGTCTTCACCCGCGGTGCTACCGAAGCCATGAACATCATTGCCTTCGGGTGGGGCCGCAAGGCAATCGGGGAGGGTGACGAGATCGTCCTCTCGGAGCTCGAGCACCACGCAAACTTCGTCCCCTGGCAGCGCCTTGCCGAGGAGAAGGGTGCGACGCTGAAGTTCATCCCCGTGAATCCGGACGGCGCCACCCTGGATCTCGGCGGGCTCGACAGCGTGATTACGGAGAGGACCAAGGTGGTGGCGATCTCGGCCATGTCGAATGTGACGGGGTATATGCCGCCGCTGGAGCGCATCCTCGGGGCGGCGCGCGCCCACGGTGCCGTCACCGTCGTTGACGCGGCGCAGCTGGCATCGCATCATTCCGTGGACGTGGCCGACCTCGACTGCGACTTCCTGGCGTTTTCCGGCCACAAGATGTGCGGACCCACGGGAGTCGGGGTGCTCTACGGCAAGGCGGCGCTTCTGGAAGAGACCGATCCGCTCCTGTTCGGCGGGGACATGATTGTGAAGGTCCGGAAGGAACGCACGACCTTCAAGGAGCTGCCGGACCGGTTCGAAGCGGGGACGCCGAACATCGCCGGGGTTCTGGGGTTGGGCGCCGCAATCGACTACTTGAACGCAGTTGGTATGGATGCCGTTCATCGGCACGAGCAGGCGCTACTGGCTTATGCTGAGGAGCGGGTCCGCGCAATGGGCGGAGTAACGATCTATGGTACGCCGGATCTTTCGCTCCGGGGCGGCATTCTGTCGTTTAACGTCGAGGATGTCCATCCCCACGACACCGGTGCCATCCTGGACCAGGAGGGAATCGCGGTGAGGACCGGTTTTCACTGCGCCCAGCCCCTCATGCAGGTCCTCGGTGTCCCGGGGACGACGAGAGCATCGTTCTATCTCTACAATACGACTCACGAAATCGACCTGCTTGTCGACGGCATTCGTCGGGTGCAGAGCGTCTTCGGATAGGGAGATCCGCGGGTAGACGACCATGAGCATTGAAGACGATCTCTACAAGGAAATCATCCTTGAGAACTACAAGTCTCGGAAGAACAAGGAGGCTCGCCCGGACGCGCGGTACCGAAGCGAAGGGGCCAACCCCTCCTGCGGAGACGACCTCGAGCTGTTCGTGGATGTCGAAGACGGCAGGATCAGCCGGATCACCTACGAGGGGATGGGGTGCAGTATCTGCTGCGCCTCGGCAAATCTGCTTTGCGAGTCTCTGCGCGGGCGGTCGGTCGAGGAGGCCAAGCGGATCGTCGAGAAGTACCGTGGGATGCTCCTCGAAGATCAGGAACCCTCTTTCCCGCCAGACATCGAGGACCTGGAGGTCATGGAAGGGGTGAAGAAGTACCCCGTCCGAATCAAGTGCGCCCTTTTGGGGTGGAACACATTCCAGAACATCGTCAAAGAGATGGAGAACGAGGCATAGCCGTCTCCATCGGCTGAGGTGGCTGTTAGGCCGGCCGAACAACCGATGCGCTCGCCCCCCTCCCGCCTACTCCCGCGTCCCCCACCCCCCCTCCGCCCCCCCCCCCCCCCCCCCCCCCCCCCCCCCCCCCCCTCCGCCCCCCCCCCCCCC
>CAZUVX010000070.1:0-14759 GCA_964623865.1 uncultured Spirochaetaceae bacterium
CGAGCATTACGCGTCCCGTCCTACCTGGAATTGTCGGACCGAGCGGATGGCGTCGGCGGTGCCGCTGATTTCCCGGGCTCCGTCGATCATGCGGCTGATCTGCGTTTCGGTCAGCGGCTTGTCGATCGCCGATATCTCGTAGGCAATACCGTAGCGGGGAAAGTCGTGGTGGGCGGAGTCGATGTTGTTGGCGCCGGCTTCGAAGATCGCGTCCGCTATCGCCTTCTTTGTACCACGTGCGTCCGAGTGCACGACGGCAAGGGCCCACTGTCCGGGCTCCGCGTCGAGCTCGATGGCTAGCTTCGGTCGAAACACGGTGTCTCGGACGGTCCCCTTGAGGTTGAGAAGCCGGGTGCTGTGCGCCATATGGCGGGCAATGCGCGGTTGCGCCTCCTCGGTGGCCGCGCCGATGTGCGGCGTGGTGGCAACCTGCGAGACATCCGCGTAGGGGTTGTGCCACTCGTCGTCTTTGCTGCCCGGCTCGTCGGGGAACACATCGACGGCGGCCGCGCGTACCACCCCTTCCTCGAGGGCCTTCCTGAGTGCGTCAGGGTCGTAGAGAAAGCCTCGGGCGGCGTTTATGAACACCCGTGGGGTGTGGTCTCCGCGATCGGCGGCAAGCAGGCGAAAGTGCTCGAGGCCGATGATATCCTCGTTCCTCCGTCCCTGTTGGTCTTCCGCCGAAATGTGCAGGGTCACGACGTCGCCGCTTTGGAAGGCCTCCTCAAGGGAGCGGCACTCGCTCCAGCCGAAGGCTCTGCCGACCTCCTGCGCCACCGAGGATTGGTCGTAGAAGGCCACCTTCATGCCGAAGGACTCGGCGAGCTTGCCGACCTGTCGGCCGATGTTTCCGAGCCCGATGACCGAGATCGTCCGGCCGTGGAGCTCGTAGCGACCGCTCGAGGCCTTGGTCCACAGGTGCTCACGACCGGCCTCATGGGCAATGAAGATGCGCCGGGCAAGGCAGATCATCTCGCCGATGACCATCTCCGCAACCGAGCGGCCGTTGCTCACCGGATCGTTTAAGACGAGCACTCCTTCGCGGGCGCAGGCCTCTTTGTCCACCGAGTCGTCGCCGATGCAGCTCAGCATGACCGCGGCAAGGCGGCCCGAGGCGGAAAGCACCTCCGCGTCGACGATGAAGCGGCTCCGCTTGAAAAGCAGGTCGTGTTGCCCTTCGCGAAGGCGAGAGATCACGGCGTCGCGATCCTTCGTGGCGTTTTCCGCAAGACGCTCCACCTCGATCCCCTGCTCGCGGAGCAGCTCGTCGAGGCTTTCATGCGGATTCTCTAGTACAAGGGCCTTCTCGAAGCGGCCCGCGAGACGTCGTACATCGTGTTTCATAAGACTTCTCGTCAAGAATACACGAAAGGAAATCGTTCGAAAAGTATCGATTCAGGGATGGTGGTCCTTCTCCTCGGCGACGTCACCGACGTGATCCGTGAAGGCCGGAGCCGCCGCGAAGTCGGGAAAGCGAAAGCGCCGACATATTCGCGGCGCGGGGGACGTCCCGCCAAGTGGGGTACGTACACCGCCTCCGGTAGCCGAGCCTACGCCACCTTGTGCTCCTCCCCGCCCGGCAGGCCCGTCTGCCGGGCGGCTGCGCCGCGGACCCGGTGTAGGCTCCGCCGGCTCATGTAGCGCCGCCCTACGTGCCACTCATCCGATTGCTCTCTAACAAGCGCCCCTACCAGGGCGTGCTCGCTCTTCTTTCGCGGCTCAAGGAGCGACGGAAAGCAGGTACCCCTTCGCAGCTTCAGGATCCGTAGCGACATCGTGCCAAGCCGCTTCACGAGAGTGCGGTCCCGGTGGCCATTGCGAAGGCTGCTGAGGAGCTTTACCTCGATCTCGCCGGCGATTTTTCAGCAGCCTGCCAGATCATGACGGACACGAAAACAGAGACGCAACGGGAAACCGCCGGCGGCAGGGCGGAAGGCGGCCGGAACATCCGGCTGGAGGAGGAGAACGGGATTGCCACCCTGACCTTTGACCTGGCCGACGAGAAGGTGAACAAGCTCACCTTCGAGGTCATGGAGGAGCTCGACCGCCACATTTCATCTCTGGCCCGGCGAAGCGATCTGCGCTTCCTCGTTTTTGCCGGCGGCAAAGCCGGGAACTTCATTGCCGGCGCCGACATCAACGAGATCAAGGACATCCACACGTCGGAGGAGGCTCGGGAGAAGGCCGGCGCGGGGCAGGAACTGTTGAACCGGATCGAGAACCTGCCCATGTCGACTCCGGCATTGATCAACGGATCCTGCATGGGCGGCGGCCTCGAGCTCGCCCTGGCCTGCGACTACCGAGTCGTCACGGACAGTCCCAAGACGAAGCTCGGCCTGCCGGAGACATCCCTGGGCATTATCCCCGGCTTCGGCGGCACCCAGCGCCTGCCGCGGCTGGTCGGTATGAGCCGGGCGGCGACCATGATTCTCACGGACAAACCCGTAGACGCTCGAAAAGCCGAGAAGATCCACCTCGCGGACGCCCGCTATCCCGCGGCCTTTGCGAAAGACTGGACCCACCGCTTTATTGGGGAGGTCTCCACCCCGGCCGGTTCGAAGAAGGTCCGCCGGCGCCGCCGGAGGCGGTGAAGGTACTGAAGAGGACGCGCCGGGGCTCCCGGAGCCACCGGATGGCGATCGAGCTCCAACACTTCGCTGAGCTCGCCCCGGCCCGGATCAGCAAGAACCTCATTCAGCTCTACTTCGGCCGGGAGGGGGCAAAGAAGCACCCGGACCTCAAGCCCGAGCCCACCACCACGGTCGAGGAGAGCGCGGTCCTCGGCGCCGGGGTCATGGGCGGCAAGATCGCCTGGCTCCTGAGCAAGGGGGACATCCCGGTCGTCATGAAGGACATCGACTGGGGCGCCGTGCAGAAGGGCTACCAGTCCGCCCGGGAGTCCTACAGCCACCTGGAGAAACGGCGCAAGCTGGACGCCCGGGAGGTAAATCTCAAGCTCCACCATATCACCGGTACCACCTCCTACGACGACATCGGGGATCCGGACATCGTGATAGAGGCGGTCGTCGAGCGCCTGGACGTGAAGAAAAGGGTCCTCGCGGAGCTCGAGGAGAAGGTGCGCGAAGACACGGTGATTGCGAGCAAGACCTCCGCCCTTTCGATTACCGAGATGGCCACGGTGCTGAAGCGTCCGGACCGCTTCGTGGGGATGCACTTCTTCAACCCCGTGGACCGAATGCCCCTGGTGGAGGTGATTGCGGGAGAGAAATCATCCCCGGAGGCGGTGAGCGCTGTGGGACGCCTGGCCGTGCGGCTGGACAAGACGCCGGTCTTCGTACAGAACTGCGCCGGCTTCCTGGTCAATCGTCTTCTCATGCCCTATCTCAACGAGGCGGTCATCATGGCCGAGGAGGGGGCGGAGTTCACGAAGGTGGACACACTTTTGAAGAACCTCGGCATGCCCTTGGGTCCCTTCACCCTCCTGGATGAAGTGGGAATCGATGTAGGCCACGAGGTTGCCACGACACTCCACCAGGCCTACGGCGACCGCATGAAGACGGGACGGCTCTTCGAGGCTCTTGAGAAGGCGAACCAAAGTGAGGCGAAGCTCCTGGGAAAGAAGGGAGGTGCCGGTTTCTACCTCTACGGCAAGGACTCGAAGCCCAACCCCGCCATGCGCAAACTCATCGGGCAGGCGCAGGAGAGAAACGGTCCGGCGGCAAAGCTCTCGGACTTCGACAGCGTGCACCGACCCATCCTCACCATGCTGAACGAGGCCTCCCGCGCCCTGGACGAAGGGGTCGTACAGAGCCCGGCGGAGCTGGACCTGGCCCTGGTGCTCGGCACCGGCTTTGCCCCCTTCCGGGGCGGGCTCCTGCGCTACGTCGACGACGAGCTCGGGATCAGCCGCGTCCATGAGCTTTTGAAGGAGTACGCCGGCCGTTTTGGGGATCGCTTCGCGCCGGCGCCCCTCATTGAGCGGCCGGCCGGGCAGAGCCGCGGCTACTACCAGGCCACCGGGGAGGGAACCCTGCGGCAGAGCTGAGCGCACCGTCGGCGCAGGTCGGCCCGCAGGTGTCCGAGTTCCTCCGCAACGCGGTGAAGGCCGTAGGGGTATCACCGACGACATAGCGGATGCATGCGGGGCTCAAGTCGCACCAATCAACACGCCCGCGAGCAGAGCGGCGGCCACCAGCAACGGTGCGGGAATCTTTGTGAACATGAGAATGAGAGCGGTTGCCCCCGCGATCGCCGGCGTGAGAACGGTCAGCCCCGCCGCCTGCGCAAGTATCACTGCGGATACCGCGATCAGGCCGCCGGCGACGGCGTTCACCCCACGGAGCGCGATGCGGACCGCGCGGATGGTACGCACGCCGCCCCAGACCGGATAGACGAAGTAGATGAGCAGGAGGCCCGGAAGAAAAATGCCCACACCGCCGATCACCGCGGCGAAGAGCTGATACGCAGGACCGGCTTCTCGGGCGGCCATTCCACCGGCGTAGGCGGCGAAGCTGAACATGGGCCCGGGAAGCCCCTGCACCAATCCGTAGCCTGCCAGGAATTCCTGGTTCGTAATGTAGTTTCGAACGTCCACGAGCTCGCTCTGCATGACGGGAACGACCACCTGCCCTCCCCCAAAGACCAGATACCCGTAGCGGTAGAAGCTCTCGAAGAGCTGCACCAGTCGCTCGGTCGTCAGCGATGCGGCGACGACAGCCCCAAGGGCGAACACGGCGAAGAGCGCGAGGTAGATCCATGGCGGACGCAGCGACACGGCGCGCCACATGCCTTCCTCCCGCCCGACCGCGATTGCGACGAGCCCGCCGGCCACCAGAACGATTGGGAAAACCCACGGGTCGCGGACGAAGTAGGTGACGGCGCCCGCCGCCAAAAAGAGGATACATGTCATTGCGTCGGACACAACCTTCCGGCCGATCCGCACCGCCGCGTAGACAATGAAGCCGACCGCCATAGGTGCGATAAACCGCAGGACGCTGCCCGACAGGCCACGGCTATCGAGCCACGCATACAGGAAGCTCGCCCCCGTCATGAGCGCGAGCACGGGCAGCGCCCAAACGAGCAGGGTGAGCAAGGCGAGAACCGGTCCGCCCATCCGGTAGCCCACGGAGACGATGGTCTGTGTGCTCGTAGGCCCGGGCAGCATGGTGCAGAGCGCCAGGAGCTCGATGAGCTCCTCTTCCGTGAGATACGCCCGCCTTTGCACGAGGCGGCTCACAAAGACCCCGAAGTGCGACTCCGGTCCGCCGTAGGCCCCGAGGGAGCAGACAAAGACGTCTCGGAGGAAGCGTCCGCGCGGAGGTGAGGACCTTGTCCAGGACCGCATTACGCCGCCGTCCGTAGGAACAGGGGAGCCGAGTCGTGCTGTGGCGAACGCTGTCGCATGAGACGGCCGCTCGAGATTGACACCGTACAGCTATCCTCCCTTGCGCGGGTTGCGAGCAGAGTCTACAGGTTCGGCCCGATGTTTCCTATTGGGATTGCCCGGCCTCGGACATAGTGAAGCAGGCGGGTCAGGAAGAGACTGCACGGGGCTTCTACCACTCGATCCTTGGTCTCGAAGAAGCGAGGCGGAGGAGGAGCTGCGTCGCGCCGGTGGAGCCCGGTGGGGCTATCTGAGCTTGTTGCCCTGACCCGGAGCAGCCGTCAAGCCTCCACAGGCCCACACCGTTTCATTGCACACGACGCGGTAGTAGCGTGTTTCGGCGGCCCGGATCCTTTCCAGGCGTGACGGTGTGAGCACCGAGAGGTCCGCCGGTACCGGGAGCTCGAGGAGCAGGTCGGTCAACTCATCGCGCACCACCGAGACTGCGTCTTCCGTAGAAACCACCGCAACCACGTCCAAGTCGCTTCCGACCCCCCAATCGCCTCGGGCATAGGAGCCGACGTAGCCGATCCCCTGGATGTTCTGCCGGCCGCAGAGGCCCGCGACGAGCCGGCGAAAGGCTTCATCGACCTGCTTCCTATCCGGCCATTTCATCACGGACGAATTCAACGATCGCGTCGGCATGCTCGATCGCTCCTTGAGACTGAAGGGACCCGTAGTGATGGAAGGGTGCACCCTCGACGTGACCGTTAGGATATCGCGTAGGTACGTAGAAGTTGTCGAGAACCTTTGCCCGTTCGATCAAGTCCGTGGGCGGCGGCGACGGCAATTCCGAAAGCAGGCGTGCGACGACGTGTCCCCACGCCTCTTGGCCGATGTTCAGGTGAAACGCTTTGACTGCGAGCTCGGCCGCCTGCTGCGCGGCGAAACACGCCCACTCGTGGCGCCCCTGCGCCGCGGAGTCGCGTGCCTGAGCAAGATTCCGTTCGGCCTGGGCAAGCCAATCCTCAGCGCGGTTTGCCATGACCGTATGATAAACCTATCTCTGCGAGTGGGTAACCCTGCCGGGCGGGGTACGCCAGGGGCTTCGCGGAACCGGAACGGGACGGCACCGCTGCCGGTGGCGCTGTTGATCTTGTGACTCAAGCTCCGTACGTCAAGCACAGTCTTGGCGAGCGCAGGCAACGTTGCTTTCGAGGTGGGAATACGTCTTTCATCCCCCGTGTTCTTCACAGGCCGACCGGATCGATAGCCGGCGTCGACGCTGGAGGTATACATGCCGCGGTACGGCGAATGAGCCGCGTTGGTTTCATGCCGGAAGCTGGACGACGGACGCGCCGACACGATCCTGCTCCGCGAGGAGGTAATCACGCTGCTCACGCAACCAGGCGGCCAAAAGCCATAAGAAAGGCCGCAAGATGATGGCCTCGCCGCAGGGCTCCCACGTCACCCGCTGCCTCACCCACTTGACACGTTCAGTCATTTATATTCCAATGAATATTGGAATATGGGAATAGACAAGAACAGCTTTAAGCACGTGGTGTACCAAGAAATTGCAAAGACCGTGTCCGCCGTTGCGGACCCGCGTCGGCTGGAAATCGTGGAGCTCCTCGCCCAGTGCGAGCGCAACGTTGAAACACTCGCAGCAATGCTCGGCAGTGGCGTTACCGCAACTTCCCACCATTTGCAGGTGCTCAAGCAGGCGCGTCTTGTCACCTCTCGCAAGGCGGGTCGGTACGTCTACTACTCCGTTACGGACATGGCCCTCTCTCTCTGGAACAGTCTCTCCGAGCTGGCGTCCACGGAGTCAGCAGTCGTGAAATGTGCCGTGGAAGAACTGTTCGGCGGAGATGAGCTCGAGGCGGAGGCGCTCGACTATGAAGAGCTCCAGCGTCGCATACAGAACGGACAGGCGGTGCTGATAGACGTCCGCCCGAAGGAAGAGTTCGCCACCGCGCACGTGCCCGGAGCGCTGTCCATCTCGCTGGAGGAGCTGGATGCGCGCCTTGGAGAGCTCCCCCGGGATACGCCGGTCTTCGCCTACTGTCGGGACCGGTATTGCGTGCTGTCCCAGGAGGCAACGGAGCTACTGAGTGAAAAAGGGTACACCGCCCGTCGCCTACCGGAAGGCATAGCAGAATGGAGGGCCGCCGGCCTTCCTCTCGAATCATTATCGCAATCGAAATAGAAAAGGAGAAACTGTATGAAGACACTGTTTATTCTCAACGACCCACCCTATGGGACCGAGCGTAGCTATAACGGCCTCCGCGTCGCGGGTTCTCTTGCGAAACGAGAGGGCGAGGAGGTGAAGGTTTTCTTCATTGGTGATGGTGCCTCCTGCGCCAAGAAGGGCCAAACGACGCCCAACGGCTACTACAACATCGAACGGATGATGAAGATGGTCACCTCCCGTGGCGGAGAGCTCGGCGTATGCGGCAGCTGTATGGATGCCCGGGGCATGACGGACGAAGAGCTTGCCGCCGGCTCCCACCGAAGCTCCATGGACGAGCTCACCGACTGGACCATGTGGGCAGACGACGTAATAACGTTTTAGGGTCCAATTCGCAATGGCTCACAACGACCGGCCGATCTATCTGGACTACAACGCCATTATCGGCGGTGCGCCGGCCCGACGGGAGAAGGGGAACCACATTGTCACCTCCAACGTTGAGCATCCGGCTGTAGCGAAGACCTGTGACTATCTTGCCGGACAAGGCTTCGAGGTGACACGGGTTCCTGTGGACGAACACGGCCTGGTAGATCCGAAGGATGTAAAAGCGGCAATACGGTCCGAAACGGTCCTCATTACGGTTATGCACGCCAATAACGAAATCGGCACTATCGAGCCGATCCGGGAGATCGCCGCAATCGCTTCGGCGCACGGTGTCCTCATGCATACCGATGCTGCGCAATCGGTCGGCAAGATTCCCATTGATGTCCAAGAGCTCGGTGTGGATCTCCTGACCATTGCAGGCCACAAGCTCTACGCTCCCAAAGGTGTCGGCGCACTCTACATAGGTCCCTCGGCGCGGCGTGTCGGGTCGCCGCCCGTGACATGCCGGAAAACCAGGAGCGCATGCGGTGGACCAGGGATCGGCTCCACGAGCGACTCTCCGAGACGTGCGAAGTACGCCTCAACGGCCATCCGGATCGGCGACTCCCGAACACCCTGAACCTGAGCTTTCGCGGTATCGCGTCTAATGACCTAATCGACGCAATAGCCGACCGCGTCGCCGTTTCCGCCGGCTCGGCCTGCCACGCAGAGTCGGTCACACTCTCGCCCGTTATTGAAGCGATCGGCACGCCCCTTGAATGGGCCCGCGGAACGATCCGGCTCTCCACCGGTAAGCTCACGACGGAAGAGGAGATCGACCAGGCGGCAGAGGTGGTACCGGCTGCCCGCCGCGGCTGAGGTTTGCGTGCCGTGCACACGGTGCGTCCCGCTATCTCACGACGTCCGCAACGTCACCCCCTGCCACGCGTGGTCGGTGAGCCTCAGATCGGCGCGGTTCCAATCGAGTGCACCCTCCTCTTCGAGTCGGCCGATCAGGCGCGAGAGCGTTTCCTGAAGGCGACGACCGAGGTGGAGGCGGATCTCGCGGCGATGGCGGGATAGGTCTAAATGAGGATCGGGGGCCGACAGCTTGGCTGGTGCCGGCCCAACTCACTCGTGCCCAACTCACTCGTGCCCAACTCACTCATAGTGAGTCCACATCCGAAGCACTTTAGTTGTCTTTTCCTCTTCGATCACTTGGTAGACCAGACGATGTTGGATGGTGATTCGGCGCGAGATGGCTCCCGAGAGGTTCCCGACCAGCTTCTCGAATCGGGGCGGCGACTCATAGGGGTCGGGTGCGATCCGCTGCAGGAGCTCTTCGGCTTTTGGTCTGAGACCGGCCGCTGACAGCTTCTTCGCATCTTTTTGCGCCTGTTTGGCGAAGACGAGCTTGTAACGCGCGCTACCACTCAAGCGTCTCGTCCATTTCGGTGGATGGCGTGTTCATGCCGTCGCGAATAGACTCAGTCATACCGGGAAGCGAATTGAGAAACAAGGTTTCTTCGATTGCTCTCCAATCATCCTCGGAAACGAGAACGGCTGAGCCCTTCTTCCCGGTTATGAGAAGAGGCTCATGCTCCTCGTTGACCTGCTCAATGAGGCGAAACAGATTCTGTCGAGCATTCGTGACATTCGTGGTGCTCATGCGCCCTCCCTGTACGGAATAATGTACATCGTCATCGCGGTAACGTGCAACGACGCGCTTGCCGGCGGCTTGGCTGGCGCCGCCCACCCTCAGTCCGCCGGCCGGCCGCCGGCCGGAGCAATGCTCATGATCCGCTCGGTGATGAGCCCCATGACCACCGCGGCGATCAGGGTCAGCGTGAGCCGCACAAGGGTAAACTCGAGACCCATGAACTGCAGCTCCACCATCTCCTGCGGCAGCTTGATGCACGCCCAGCCGGTGAGAAATGCAATGATCGTGGCGACGCGGACGCCCTTGCTGAGCATGGCCGCTGCCAGGGGGAAGGCCACGTACAATGGACCGGTGGGCAGCGATCCCAGGAGGGCCGCAAGCAGGAAGCCTTTCAGCCCGGATGCGTGACCGATGTAGTCGGCGACCATCTGCTTGGGCGTGAACACCGCGAACAGGCCTATCAGGACGACGATCGCCGGAAGAATTGAGATCATCTCGAGGAGGAAACGCCACGACGTCCCGAAGACCTGCTCCCGGTTGTCCGGAAGCAACCAGACGAGGACTGCCGCCCCCGCGGCCACGACGACCAAGGTCGCTAGACTGCGCATCGTGACGAGTTGCTTTGACGAAGCCTTCCGGTTTCCCGAGCCGCCGTTCCTGCCCTGCACGCCCGCGTTCATAGGAGCACCCCCATCACAACGGCGATCGCGAGCGCAAAGAGAAAGCCCAGACCGTTTCGCAACAATGATGATGGTCAGGACCATCGGCAGCATGCCGATGAAGGAGCGCAGCGCAATGCGCAAGGCCTGCTTCGTCCGTTGCCGATCCTTGATCACCGCCCAGACGAGCGCCGCGAGGGCGAGCGCGTTGACGGTCACGGTTGCCGCATTCATCGGTCTACCTCCTCTTCGAGTCCGGCCTGCTCGTAGGACGCGAGGAACCTGTCCAGCGCGGCGCGGCGAGTACGTATGGCTGTATACCATTCGGCGAGGAGGCGCTCTCCGCTCGGGGTGAGCGTGTATACCTTGCGCGCCGGTCCGCCCTCTCCGGGCAGAAGCCGCGACCGCAGGTGTCCGCATTTCTCCAGGTCGCGCAGCATCCGATAGACGACCGCGACACCCGGCACCATCTCCTGCGGGAGCTCGGCGCGGATCGCCTTGAACAAGGCGTAGCCGTGTCTGGGACCTTCGTGCACGCGAAGCAGGAGCAGCGCCTGCAGGAGGCCGTGGACTCTGAGGTCGCCGCCGCTGTGGCACATGCCGCGTTCTGGGCTAAGCCTAGGTTTGCTCATGGCATCCTCTTCACATGTGATACCGCATTGGTACTGATACATTGTCCATACTGTCATAGTGATCCTCCCGACTTTGCGTATCCATTGCACCGGCCGGGTCCGCGTGGTAGCGTGATCCGGCGGTGAGCAACCCAAACTCCGCCGGCCGGGCGGCACAGCACGACGCAGCCTGCCCCTCCCACCACCACAGCGTCCGGCAACGCCTCTCCCGGCACAAACCCAAACTCCTCGGCTTCTTCGACGCCGCCGTGGCGGTGACCGCTTCGGCACGGGCGTCGTCCTGCGCGTCCGCCGGGAGCGCCTCGGGGGCAACCCGCCCCGCGGCGGGGACACCACGCGACGGCGGGGCGCCCCTGTCCGACGGTGAGATCGACGCCCTGGCAACGCTGGCTCTCGTAAGCGAGAGCGTATACATCGACCCAGGGACTCTCCTCCCGCTGGTCATGCACCGGGGCGAGCTCGTGCCCTTTGCGGAGATCCTCCAGGAGGCGGCGCGGGCCGGCTTTCGCTACGCCGGGCTCCTCACCGGGCGCTACCCCGACTTTCCGTTTCGCATTACACAACTTGCGACGGAGATGGTAGAGTTCCTCAGGGCACTCCAGGAGCATGACCGCCGGCGTGCCGGCCACCAGCAGCGCTTTTCCGGGCTGCCCGGGCGACGGCGGCGGGGGCAGAACGGGATCGACGGGCGCGGCACCTCTGGGATCCGGCTCTTCACCCTGTGCCTCGACGCGAAGGGGGAGCACGAGGCTCGCTTCCTCTTGCGTAGCCTCACCGTGATCGTCCAATACGTGCCCAGCGTGGCGGCGGAGTTCCTGGAGCTCGTCCGGCAGGCCTACGCCGCCGGCAAGGAGCGGTGGGACCTCATCTCGCAGTGGATGGCCAGAGGCATCGATCTCATCTCCTCCAGTCGAACAGAGGAGGGCATTGCGCACCTCAAGCTGGAAAGCGATGAAAGCCGCCGCATGCTCGGCCTCTCCTACGTGGTTCTTGCTGATGTGCGGAACGTGCTCATGATCTACGGGGCGAGCATTGCCGGGCGGAGCGTGGCGGTGCAGGACTGGGCGGCCTCATCCTTCGGCATTGAAACGCCATTCACCGACGGACGCGCCCTCTTCCTGCCGCCGCGCATCCACTACTTCGCCGAGCGCCGGGACAACGAGACGGTCTACGCCTGCACCGCGGCGCTCCAGGCGCAGGCGGTCGCCGGCGACACCTTCCGCTTCCACATTGAGAGCATCCCCTTCCTCGACGATGTACGCGAGCGCTACGCCACGGTGCTGCCGGACATCATGGAGAGCGTCCGCCGCTACTACGGGCGCAGCGGCCTGGGCAATCCGCCCCAAAGCATCCGGGAGCGCACCACCGGCGAGGTGGAGCTCCTCTACCCCGGCGAACGCAATCTGCAGATCCTCACCACCCACCACGAGGACTTCTTCTACATGTTCCCGACGCCCGACCTCTTCCGGCAGCTCTTCAGCTTCTTCGAAACCTGCCGCCTGGAGTGGCGCCTCGGCAGCCGCTACCCCGGCCTTCGAGAGGACGCCGCCCTCCTGCAGCGCCGCCTCTGGGCGCGCCGTCGCGGCGTCACCGCCACGCCGGAAGACCCGACGCGCGAGCTCGAGGTCGTAATCGAGGCCCTGGTTCAGTGGAGCCTCATGGGCAGGGTCAAATGGATGGATCCTGATCGGGACGATGTGAACAGGCTCGTCGGTGCGGCGGGGTCTACCGCCCCTCATGCCGGCGGCGCCGACGAGGGGGCCACCGGGACCGCCACGGCCACCCCCGGCCTCGCCGAGCCGCCCGGCCGCGCCCGGCCCGAGGAGCGCCTCGCCGAGCGCGTGGCCGCCGTGGTGGGCGAGCTCGACACGGTGCGCCGCGACGGCGCCACGGTGACGGAGAGCATGCTCGCCGCCTTCCGCGTCTACAACGTCCTCTACGAGGCCTACCCCGTCATCCCCTACTGCGCCGCCAACGACATCCGCACCCTCTTTGCCGGGACCGGCCGGGGCGAGATCTTCCCCGAGCTCGCCTTCGACGTCTCCCCGGAGCTCTTCGCCGACCGGGAGCAGCACGTGATCATGCGGGAGCACGACGCCGAAGAGGAGGTCACCATTGACCTGGCCTCCGCCGGGGAGATCGAGCGGAAGAACCGGCGCATAAAGCAGGCGCGCATAGAGGGCAGCCTCTCCGTCCACAGCTACCCCGAGTTCGACGTCGACCGCGGCTCCTACCGCCGGCGCTTCTGCCGCGTCTACGAGAGCTACGGCGAGCGCGGCGACCCCGCCTTCTACACGGAGCTCCTCCGGCGCAACCAGCGACTGCACAAGCGCATCCGCAAACGCTTCCTCCTCATGGAGCAGGAGGAGGTCTCAGTATCAAGGAAATGGATCGATGGGGACGATATCCACCTCGAGGATGCCGTCGACTTTGCCACCAACCTGCTCCGGGGTGACGGGAGCGACGACAAGCTCTACCAGCGCAAGATCCTCAACGTCCGCGACATTGCCTGCGCCGTCCTGGTGGACGCGAGCTCCTCTACGGAAGAGCTCGTCGCAGGAAGGCGCATCATCGACATAGAAAAGGATGCCATTGCGCTCCTGGGAAGCGCCCTCTCCGTAATCGGCGACGCCTTCGCGGTCTACAGCTTCTTCAGCATGGGTCGGTCGAACGTCTTCTTCTCCACGCCCAAGCGCTTTGCCGACCCGTGGAACTCGGAGGCGATTGCCCGGGTGGGCGGCATTCAGGCCAACGCCGGAAACCGCGACGGCGCCGCCATTCGCCACGCCACCGCCCGCCTCGCCGAGCGGCCGGAGAAGACCAGGCTCCTCGTTCTGCTGTCCGACGGCATTCCCGCCGACGCCGGCTACGGGGGCGCCACCGGCGCGGACACCTCCCGCTACGCCATCGAGGACACCCGCCGCGCCATCTTGGAGGCGCGCCGGCACGGCGTCCGCCCCTTCTGCATTACCGTTGACCGCTTTGCCAAGAGCTACGTTTCCTATCTCTACGGCGACCGCAACCACGCGCGGATTCAGAGCATTGCGCAGCTGCCGGAGAAGCTCTCCAGGGTCTACATGCGGGTTACGGCGTAGGAGCAGAACGGCCGGCGGTGTGCGGCGGAGCGGACTGGACCGCGGCGAGCCGAAAGCCCTCGCGTTGGGCGGCTCGTGATAGTCGATCATCGTAGGTCACAAAGGGCAGCATCGACCGATCGGTTTCTGCAATGGCCACCGCTGCGGCAAGCTGCATGGCGTCGGCGGCTTTCAGTGAATGAACGCGAAGGAGTCGCAGCGCCGTCGCACGGAGGCGCGCGCCCGGCTGCACCTCGATCCAGCCCGAAGACAGCGTATCGAGGAGCGCAAGCGACTCGCCGAGCTGCTCTTCTGAAAACGCGTCGTCTCGCCGGAGTCTGTTCAACGCCGACGCACACTCCACCTTGGAAAGCCACCAGGTAACGATGTCGCGATCACCCCGCAGCAGCGCGGCGGAGCGGTCGGTTCGCTCCTCCTCTACGAGAAGCGGAACGATGGCGGATGAATCCCAGTAATTCACCGTCCGGACTCCCGCTCCGCAAGCAGGACAGCGACGGCAGACGCCTTCCCGCGGGTTCGCGGTCGGCCGGCGGCAAGGAAGTCCTCCACGTCGAGTTCTCGCTCCGGCAGCACGACCGCCCCGTCGGTTGCGAGCGCACTCAACCGCGAATCCGGCGCCTGAAGGGGCTCGACCCGGGCGATCGGCACGTTGCGATCGACAATGAGATACGTTTCCCCCGCCTTGACTTCTCCGAGGATCCGACTGAGCTCGTTCTTTGTTGTGGAAATATTAGCCACTTTCATATGGCTATAATAGCCAGAATCTTCGCCCGTGAGAAGACTGAAGCGCCACCGTTCGCCTGTTGGCCGCGTGAGTGAGCTCGGCGGCCTCTACGAGGACCTGGCCGTCACGGAGGCGTTGAAGGCCGCGTACA
>CAZUVX010000071.1:0-7878 GCA_964623865.1 uncultured Spirochaetaceae bacterium
GCCGTCCTCCTCTACGCCACAACAACGGACTGCTCGGTCTGCAAGGTCTTGAAGCCCAAGGTGCGGGAACTGCTGTCGGAGCGCTTTCCGAAGATAGACTTCGTCGATGTCGAGGTCGATGTGGATCCCGACGTGGGACGTGCGTACGAGGTCCTCTCCGTCCCGACGGTCATTGCCTTCTTCGCCGGGAAAGAGCACTTCCGAAAGGTCCGGGTCTTCGGCATTGAAGAGCTCGCCGAGGCGATTGAGCGCCCCTACGAGCTCATGTTCGAGAGCTGAGAACCGTTGCCGCGGGGCGGAGATCCGCCGCCGCGACGTGGTGCCGAAATTGTTGATACGCACGCGCCGCCGCGCGGCCCTAGACGTTTCCGTGGTACGGCGGCGTGATTGCCCAGAGCAGCGTGGCGGGCTTGTCCGAGGGGTTCTCCCACTTATGGGGCTGATTGGTCCGGAACCACAGGGAGTCCCCTTCGGCGAGCTCGAAGGCATCTTCGTCGACCAGGAGCCGAACGCTTCCCTTCACCACGAAACAGCACTCCTCCCCTTCGTGGGTGAGCCAGTCGCCGCCGGAGGAGCGCGCCTCGACCTCCTGCCACAGGAGCTCGATGTTGTGGGCGACCCGGGACGGCGTAAGAAGCTCGATCTCCGCGCGGGATCCCTTCACGGAGAGTGTCCGACGCTTGTCCCGGGGAATGTGGACCACGTCCTTGCGCGCTTCGATCTCTTCGATCTCCTTCTCGGAAAGACCGGCCTGCTGGAAGAAGTCGGACAGCGGCGTGTCCAAAGCGCGGGCAATGCTCTTGAGCGCACCGATGGACGGGCTGACCGCACCCTTCTCGATATCCTCGACCAGCTGAGCGGCCAGCGAGGCCTTTTCGGCGATCGCCTCGTAGGAGAGTCTCTTCTCCTTGCGCAGCGTGGCCAGCATCTCGCCGAGCGCTTTGGCATCGTTCCTGGAAGACATACTACCCCCTTTCATTGGTTCCGACGGTCGCGCCTATGTGGTTCCCGGCGCAACGGTCTCGAGGACCTTGTCGACGGCGGTTTCCATGACGGGATCGGTTTCAATGGTGTCCGTGGTGGGTATCCCGTCCTGCCAGCCGAAGAGCTCGTCCCCTCGGGCGATCTCTTCGTTCGCGGATACGATCATGTCGACGACGTGATCCATGCTCAGCTTGTGGGTGTCCACTACAAGGGTCCACGACGACATGGAATCCCAGTGCCGCTTGTGGAATGACTCGATGATCCCGCGGCGACGTTCCTCTTCCTTGCCGACCGCCTTCTCCGCTTCCGCCTGACTCAACTCCTCCCACTTCATGACGTTGCGCACCCGGACGTTGTGCGGCGCCTTGAGAAAGACCGCAAAGCTGTTGAGAAAGGGCTCCAGGCTGATGTAGGCGCGACGGCTGACGATCACGACGTTGTTCCGCTTTGCGAAGAGAAGGTAGAGCCGGTTCAGGAGGTCGTTGGCACTCTGCTTTTCACTGCCGAGTCCGTCGAAGAGATGCGGCGGGGTGTCGAGGAGCTGCTCGTATTCTACAATGCCGTACTGCTCGAGTACCTTCAGGACCACCGGGCGGTCGATCAGGCGATACCCAAGAGCGTCGGCAACGCGGCTCGCGACGACCTCGTCACCGGCACCAGCCTGCCCGGAAATCGTTACTACTGACATGCGCACGCCTCCTTATTGGTGGTCGCACCTGATTAATGGTCGCGCCTGCCGGCGCGGACTTCAAGGAGCGCCATTGGTCCTAGTGTCCCATGGCCTCCAGTATGAGATCGGCTGAGTGGCTCGTGCTGCCGTTGCCGCCCATATCGGCGGTCAGCTCCCCACGGCGTTCACGAACGACGTGACGGATGGCCTCGAAGACGCGCATCCCCAGGTCGGTGTGCCCGAGGAAGTCGAGCATCATCTTCACGGTCCAGATCATGGCAATCGGGTTTGCGAGCCCCTTCCAGGCAATGTCCGGCGCGGAGCCGTGCACCGGCTCGAACATGCTGGGAAAGACGCGGTCGGGGTTGATGTTTCCCCCGGCGGCGAAGCCGATCCCGCCCTGGAGCACGCTTCCCAAGTCGGTCAGGATGTCCCCGAAGAGGTTGCTTGCAACGACCACATCGAAGTCCGCCGGGCGCTGCAGCATGTACATGGAGAGCGCGTCGACGTGGTACTGATCCGTATTGATGTCCGGGAAGAGCTTCGATCGTTCGGCAAAGAGCTTGTCCCAGAAGACCATCCCGTAATTCAGCGCGTTGCTCTTGGTGGCGCTCGTGACCTTGCCCACGCTCTTCCGGCCCGCTTCTCGCCTGGCATCGAGGCGTTCCCTGGCCAGATTGAAGGCGTAGTCCATGACTTTCTCGGTGTTCTTCCTGGTGAAGATCGATGTCTGCAGGGCCATCTCCTCGGCGGTCCCTTCCCGGGTAATGCCGCCGACGCCGGCGTACTCACCTTCGGTATTCTCCCGGACGAAGATCATGTCGATGTCCGCGGGTCCCATGCCCTTGAGGGGACAGTCCTCCTCCGTGATGAGCTTGATGGGCCGAAGGTTCACGTACTGATTGAAGCCCTGGCGAATGCGGAGGAGAAGGTCGCGCAGGCTGATATGGTCGGGCACGCCGGGATAGCCGACGGCGCCCAACAGGATGGCGTCGGCATCGCGAAGCCGGTCCATGCCGTCCTCCGCCATCATGGCGCCGGTCCTGGTGTAGTACTCGCAGCCCCACTCGTACTGCCGGTAGGTAAAGGAGATGCCGCCGTGGAGCTCGGCAACCCGCTCGAGGATGCGGAGCCCCTCGACCATGACCTCATTGCCGATGCCGTCGCCGGGTATCACGGCGACCGTGTATTTCTTCATGCGTACCTCCATGCGACGGGCGCACCGCCGGACGCAGCGCCGGGACGCACCGCCGGGGCGCGGCTACGTGCGGCGCGGGACCGGTTTGTGGACCGACAGCCCTTCGATGTCGTGGATGGCCTCCATGACCGCCTCGCTCACGGTTGGGTGCGGGTGGATGGTGGCCCCCACCTCCTCCACGGTGAGCTCCGCGCTCATGGCGAGGGCGAGCTCCGCCACCAGGTCGGTTACCCGCGGCCCGATCAAATGCGCACCGAGGATCGCTCCGCTCTTCTGGTCGGAGACGATCTTCACGAAGCCGGTGGTCTCTCCCATGATGGAGGACTTGCTGTTCGCGGCAATCGGGAAGGATCCTTCCGTCGCTTCGTGTCCCGCTTCGCGAGCCTCCTCGAGAGTCATGCCGACGGTGGCGACCTCCGGGCGAGTGTAGACGCAGGAGGCGACGATGTCTCGGTTGGTGTGGTTGGCCTTTCCCGCAATGTGATCCACCGCCGCCAGCGCATCGGCGCTCGCGGCGTGGGCGAGTTGCCGGCGCCCCGTGACATCGCCGATTGCGTAGATGTGGGGCACACTGGTCTGCTGGTTGTCGTCGGCGAGAATGCCGGTCTTCGTGGTGCGGACCCCCGCCGCGTCCAGACCGACCATGTCCGTTCGAGCGCTTCGGCCCACCGCAACCATGATCTCCTGCGCCTCCAGAGTGCGCTCGCCCTCGGCGTCCTGGATGGTGACGCCCTTGGTGGCGCCGGGGCCGTTCGCGGAGGACCCGGCGTCGGAGGAGCCGCCCGTGGCCGCGACGGCGGTGACCTTGACGCCGGTCTCCACGGCAATGCCCGCCTTGTTGAAGCTCTTCCGCAACGTGTCCGCGACCTCGGCGTCCATCCGCGGCAGAAGCTGCTCCATCATCTCGACGACGGTGACATTCACCCCGAGGTCGTTCAGGATTCCGGCAAACTCGACGCCGATCACGCCGCCGCCGATGATGATCATGCGGTCCGGGAGATCGGGATCGTCGGCGAGGAAGCTGCGACTCGTCCAGTAGCCGGCCTCAGCCAGGCCCGGGATGGGCGGCACAACGACCTGAGATCCCATTGCCAGGACGATGTTATTGGCCGTGTAGGTGGCGTCGTGAGAACCGCTCAGGCGAAGCGTGTGCGCGTCCGCGAGCTCGGCCGTTCCGGTAACGATCTCGACGCCCACCCCCTGGAGCAGGGACTTCACGCCGCCGGTGAGCTTCTTCACGGCCTTGTTCTTGTAGGCGTAGAGCTTCCCCATGTCCGGCTTCGCCTCGGCGCCGCCGAGATCGATCCCGAGCTTGCCGGCGCCTGCCATCGCGTGCAGAAGGTCACAGGAGTGGAGCATGGCCTTGGTCGGGATGCATCCCCAGTTGAGGCAGGTGCCGCCGAGGGCCTCTCCTTCGAAGAGCACCGTCTTCATGCCGTACCGACCGGCGCGGATTGCCGCGACGTAGCCGCCGGGCCCGCCGCCAACCACGGCGACGTCGTAGGTATTGCTCATGGTTTCACCTCTCTCGGGTGCGGCTCCGTCCCCGGCTCGTAGGGTGCGGCTCCGTCCCCGGCTCGTACTGCCGCGGTCGCCGACGACGGCGGGGGTCAACCGGCGGCCGTCCCGCCGCCCGGGGCGACCGCCGCTTCGCGGCCGTCAGATCAACGTGTACGGATTCTCCAGGATCCGTCCAATGCTCCGGAGAAAATCCGCAGCCGGAGCGCCGTCGATGACGCGGTGATCGTAGGTCAGCGAGAGCTCGCACATGGGGCGCACCTCGGGCCGACCGTCCACGGGCACGACGTGATCCTTGATGGCACCCACCGCCAGGATTCCGCTCTCCGGCGAGTCGATGATGGCGGTGAAGCTGTCCAAGCCGTACATGCCCAGATTGGAGACGCTGAAGGTGCCCCCCTGCATCTCGTCACCGGTGAGCCGACCGCTCCGGGCGGCTTCACCGAGACGCTTACTCTCCGAGTGGATCTGCTGGAGTGAGAGGAGATCCACGTTGCGCATCTTCGGCACAATGAGCCCCTCCTCGAGGGCCACGGCCACCCCAATGTCGACCCGTCCGTACTCCAGAATGCCCTGATCGGTAAGGACGCTGTTCATCCGCGGGTGCTCCCGGAGAGCCTGGGCCGTTGCCTTGAGGATGATGTCGTTGTAGGAGACGGCGATTTCCGCCTCCTTGAGCTTGCTCCGCATGCGCACGGCTTCCGACATGTCCACGCGCAGCCGGTGAACAGCCTGTGCCGCAGTGTCCAGGCTCTCGCGCATGCGCCCTGCAATGGTGCGGCGCATGCCCGTGAGGGGCACCAGGCGATCCTCCCGGGGAGCGGTGGCCGCCGCGGTCGCTTCGGCTGCACCTGCCGTGGCCGCCCCACCGGGAGCACCCGCACCGGCGGCAGCGGCGGCGGAGGCTGCGACGTCGCGCTCGTACACCTTGCCGCGGGGACCGGTACCCTGGACGGCGGAAAGGGGCACACCCTGCGCCGTTGCGGCCTTCCTTGCCAGCGGTGTTGCCGCCGGTTGAGCTTGCGCCGCGGCGAGGACATCCCGTTCAATGACGGTCCCCTCCGGGCCGCTGGGAGCGACCTCCTCCAGATCGATACCGCGCTCCTGTGCGCGCATGCGCGCACGGGGCGTCGAGAAGACCCGACCGTCGGGGCGGCGCTCACCGGTGCCTGCGGCAACGCCGGCAGGCGCGGGGGCGGCGGGAGCGGGCGCGGGAGAGGGCGCAGCAGAGGGCGCGGCGCCGCCGGACTCGCCGGAGGCAGCGGTCGATTCAGCCGGCGCCTGGGGCTCACCGTCTCCACCGGCTTCGGTGCCGCCGTCCCCGCTCTCGGCTTCCGCCTCGGCAAGGATATCCGAGATATCCTCCCCCTCTTCTCCTATCACACCAATGATGTGCGTAATGGGGACGACGGCGCCTTCGCCGTGAATGATCTTCAACAGCTTCCCGGTTGCGGGAGCATCGATCTCAATGGTGAGTTTGTCCGTCTCCATCTCGAAAAGCGGCTCACCCTCTTTGACATCGTCACCCTCTTTGGCGAGCCACTGCATGATGTTGCCTTCGGTCATCTGTAGGCCCTGTTTGGGCAGAGTGACTTTCGTTGCCATAGGGGCTCCTACTTGTAGCAGACCGCACGGGTCGCCTCGACAATGTCGTCGACGCCGGGTACCACCGCGTTTTCCAGGACCAGGCTGAAGGGCAGGGTGCACGGCTTGGCACCCAGCCGGTGTACCGGGGCGTCGAGATACTTGAAACACGTCTCCGAGATCTGCGATCCGATCTCCGCACCTATCCCGGCGTTCTTGTGCGCCTCGTGGACCACGACGGCGCGGCCCGTCTTCTTCACGGACTCGGCGATAGTATCGATGTCCAGGGGCAGCAGGGTGCGGGGGTCAATGACCTCGGCCTCAATCCCCTCGGCGGCCAGCTTCTCCGCCGCCTCGAGAGCGCGCGACACCATGAGGGAGGTAGCCACAATGGTGGCGTCGCCGCCCTCTCGCTTCACCGCGGCTTGGCCGAAGGGGATCATGAAGTCCGGATCGTCGGGGACCTCATCCGCGTTTATGTACAGCGCCTTGTGCTCAATGAACATGACCGGGTTGTTGTCCCGGATCGCGGTTCGAAGCAGCCCCGCCGCGTCGTAGGCGTTGGAGGGCATGACTACTTTGAAGCCGGGAATGTGGCAGAAGAAGGTCTCAACACTCTGGGAGTGCGTGCCGGCGTTGCCGCGACCGATTCCCTGCTGACCGCGAATGACCATGGGAATGGTCGCCTTTCCGCCGTACATGTAGCGCAGCTTCGCGACCTGGTTCAGAAGCTGATCCATGGCGACGTAGGTGAAGTCGAGGTACATGAAGTCGACAATGGGGCGCATCCCGGTAAGAGCGGCGCCGAGGGCCGTTCCGGTATACCCCGCCTCGGATATCGGTGTTTCCCGGACGCGCTTGTCGCCGAACTCATCAATGAGGCCTCTGGTGACGCCGAAGACGCCACCCTGGGCGGCAATGTCCTCGCCCATGACGAATACGCGCTCGTCCCGGCGCATCTCCTCGGCAATGACGTCGCGCAGGGCGACGGCGAGCTTCTTCTTTGCCATTACGTCGCCTCCACGTAGTACACGTTATCCAGAACGGATGCGGGATCCGGCTCCGGGCTGTTGATGGCGAACTCCACCGCCGCCTCAATCGCCTTCTCCGTCTCGGCGTGGCGAGCGTCGATCTCCTCCTGCTTCAAAATCCCCTCCGCAAGAAGGTGTTTCTCGAAGCGGAGGATCGGATCCCTCTCTTTCCACTTCTGGATCTCGTCGCGACTTCGGTAGACCTGAGGATCTCCGGTCCAGTGCCCTTCCCAGCGGTAGGTCTTTGCCTCAATGAGGGTCGGACCCTTGCCCTCTTTGGCGCGCTTGAGCGCCTTGGTGAAGGCCTTCTCCATCTCGAGGACGTCGTTGCCGTCCACGACCTCACCCGGCATGTCGTAGGCCTTCGCGCGAGTTGCAATGTCCTTCACCGCCGTCACCTTGCTCGAGTCGACGGTCATGGCGTACTGGTTGTTCTCGCAGATGAAGATGACCGGCAGGTCCCAGATGGCGGCAATGTTCAGGGACTCGTGGAAGATGCCCTGGTTCGCAGCTCCGTCCCCGAAGAAGGTGACGGCGACCTGGTCGGTCCCGCGCATCTGCGCACTCAATGCCGCGCCGACGGCGTGAGGAATGCCGGCGCCGACAATCGCGTTTGCCCCGAGGTTACCTCTGTCGACATCCGCAATGTGCATTGAGCCGCCCCGGCCCTTGCAGTAGCCGGTCTCCTTGCCCATGAGCTCCGCCATGGCGCCGTCGGGCTTCGCGCCCTTGGCAATGGAGTGGCCGTGGCCGCGGTGGGTCGTGGTGATGTAGTCCTCGTCCCGGAGATAGGCGCCGACGGTCCCCGCAACGGCCTCCTGGCCGATACTCAGGTGCACCGAGCCCCGGAGCTTGTTCTCCTCGAAGAGCTTCAGGGCGCGCTCCTCGAACTT
>CAZUVX010000071.1:7978-12090 GCA_964623865.1 uncultured Spirochaetaceae bacterium
CCGAGCCCCGGAGCTTGTTCTCCTCGAAGAGCTTCAGGGCGCGCTCCTCGAACTTGCGAATGGTGAGCATGATCTCGTGGATCTTCAGCTTGGTCTCTTTGTTCATACGAGTCCTTTCCTCGCCGTGGCGGTGAGCCCTTACCGGGAGCGCCGCCGTCGCGGCTAACGGTCCGCAGCCGCTAACGCCCCGCTTCCGCCTTCGTTTCGGTGGGATCGCCGGAGTTTCCGCCCACCAGCGTCTTCAGAATTTTGACGATGTCTTCGGTGCTCTCGGCTATGTGACAGCCCGCCTCGCGGAGAACCTTCTCCTTGCTCTCCGCGGATCCTTCGCCGCCGGGCGACACGATTGCGCCGGCGTGACCCATGCTGGTGTCCTCCGGCGCGTTCTTCCCGGCAATGAGCGCAATCACCGGCTTGGTGATGTGTTCCTTGATGTACTCCCCGGCAAGCTCCTCTTCGCTTCCCCCGATCTCACCGATCATGACAATGACATCCGTGTCGTCGTCGGCCTCGAAGAACGGCAGGGTGTCGCGGAAGGTCGACCCGGGAATCATGTCGCCGCCGACACCGACCACCGTCGACTGGCCGATCCCCTCCTTCTTCATGAGAAAGACCGTCTCGTAACAGTTGGTGGCGCTTCGGGACATAATGCCGACCCTCCCCGGCGAGAAGATGCGGTGCGCCATGAAGCCCGCCTTCGCCTTGCCCGGGGAGATGACCCCGAAGGAGTTGGGGCCGACCAGGCGAACACCCTTCTCCTTTGCCAGGTGGTGGAGCTTGAGCATGTCGTGAACCGGGGTTCCTTCGGCAATGGTGAGCACCAGGGGCACTCCCGACATGATCGCCTCGTATGCCGCGCCGTAGAGGTACTTGGGCGGGACAAAGAGGACGCTCGCGTTGGCGTTGTGCTTCTCCTTGGCTTCGAGAACGGTGTTGTACACCGGTACGCCGAGCACTTCGGTGCCGCCTTTGCCGGGGGTTACTCCCGCGACGACGTTGGTGTTGTAGAGCTGCATCTGCTCGGCGTGGAACTTCCCTTCCCGACCGGTGATGCCCTGAACAATCAGGCGGGTGTCTTCATCGATCCAGAAACTCATGCCGTTGCCCCCTCGCCTTCGGCCAGGGCGTCCACGCCCTCGTAAAGACCGTCGACCAGCTCAATGTCACCCTCAATCCCGCGCAGGATGTCGAGGCCCTGCTCCTTGTTGGTGCCTTCCAGGCGAATGACAAGGCGCTTGGCGTTGATCGTCGCGAAGGCCTGTTTCACGCCCGTGGCTATCTCGTCGCACCGGGTAATGCCGCCGAAGATGTTGATGAAGATTGTGTCGACCCGGGTATTCTCCGCGACGATTCGCAGCGCCTCTGTGATGCGGTCCGCCGTCGCGCCGCCTCCGAGGTCCAGAGCGCAGGTAACCTCCATGCCTCGCTTCGAGATCAGGTCAATGGAGGACATGATCATGCCGGAACCGTTGGAGACGACGGCAATGCTCCCGGCATCCTTGATCGGGATGTAGAGGAAGTCGAACTTCCGGGCGTCCAGGATCAGCGGATTCTCCGTGATCTCATCGCGGAACTCAGCGATCTCCGGATGCCGATAGAGGGCGTTGTCGTCAATGTCCACCTTGCCGTCCAGGGCGCGGAGATGGCCGTCGGCGGTGACGACCAGCGGGTTGATCTCCGCGAGCAGGCAGTCGTGCTTGACGTAGGCCTTGTAGAGCTTCCGGCAGATCTCCTTGAACTCCTCCTGAAGCGCCTTGTCCAGGCCGGTCTTGTCCACCACGTACTGGAGCATGAACTCCGGAATGGTCTCACCGGCGGGGATCAACACCTTGGCAACCTTGTCCGGGTTCTTCTCGACGATCTCATTTATGTCGACCCCGCCCTCGGGACTGAAGATCATGACGCCGAGCTTGGTCTTCCGGTCCATGGTAAACGAGAGGTACATCTCCTTCTCGATCTCGACCTTGGGTGTAATGAAGACGCGCTTCACCTCGAGATCCTTGATGGTCATCCCGAGGATCGCGGTGCCCTTGGCCAGGAGCTCCGCCTTGTCCGTGGCGAACTTGATCCCGCCGAGCTTGCCGCGATTGCCCGTCTGCACCTGCGCCTTGATCACGACCGGATACGGGAGCTTCCCGTCCACATCTGCGAGCTCCTCCGGGGTGCTTGCGGTGTAGCCGTCGATGCCGGCCACCCCGTAGGTGCGGAAGATCTCGTGCGCTTTGTATTCCAGTAGCTTCATGGTGTTCTCCTTGCCGTGGCCGGAATCCCGACCGGAGCGGGTCGCCCCGCGACGGCGTCGGCGCCGCGGCGCCGCGTCATTCCACCTTCCAGAGCTCCTCGTCCGAGGGCTGGTGAGGATGCTTCTTCACCTTGGCGACCCGGGTGATGTTCAACAGGTGCTTGTAGTAGAAGTTCTCGCTAATGGAATTGTTTCCCCAGGAACCGGCGCCGAGAGTGCTCGTGGCGTTGAGGCTGTTGGTGAAGGCGCCGCCGTTGGCGGTTGCGCAGGGCTGGTTCACCAGGACCCGGCTGACCGGTGCGCGAAGCCCCACTTCCTTGATATGCGCGTCGTTGTGCGAGTGTACCGAGACGCTGTGGCCCTTTCCTTCAATGGTGAGGTTCTCCACGGCAATGTCGATCGCCTGGTCGAAGTCCTTGTACGTGAAGGGCGTAATGACCGGGAACATCTTCTCCTTGCGGAGAAGGCTGTCCTTGTTTTCGTTCTCCTCAGGAATAACGATCACCTTGCTGCCTTCCGGAACCTCGACCCCGGCGGCCCTCGCAATCTCTTGCACAGTCCGGCCGACCAACTCTCTGTTGATCTTGCCTTCGGGGAAGAGGGTGTCGATGAACTTCTGCTTCTCCGCAGGATCGTCCACCCAGTAGCCGCCGTAGTCGACGACCGCCTGCTTGAGCTCGCCGAGCTTCTCCTCCGGGGTGATCATGGTTTGCTCGCCCGAGCAGATGATCCCGTTGTCGAAGATGCGGGCGTCGAGGATCATCCTGACCGTCTCGGGGATGTCCACGTCGCGATCAATGATGGTCTGCACATTGCCCTGACCGACACCGAAAGAGGGGCGGCCGCTCGAGTAGGCGGATTTGACCATGGCCGGACCGCCGGTTGCGACGTTGACATCGCACTGCTTCATGAGCTCTTGAGTACGCTCAATGCTGCCCTCCTCGACCAGTTGAATGAGGTCGCGCGGCGCACCGTGCTGCTCCAGGATCTCCTGCCACCGGCGAACCGAGTACTTCGTGGTGTTCTCGGCACGCGGGTGCGGAGCAATGATGATGGCGTTCTTCCCCTTCAGGGCGGCCATGCAGTTGGCCATGGGGGTCACCGTCGGATTGGTGGTGGGCTGCACCGCCGCAACGACGCCGACGGGTTTGGCAATCTGCGTAATGCCGGACTCCTCATCCTCGTCGATGACGCCCATGGACTTCTTGCCCTTGAGGTGATACCAGAGAATTCGCGCCTTCCCCTGATTCTTCTTGATCTTGTATTCGACACCGCCCATGCCGGTCTCCGTGACCGCCATGCGCGCAAGCTCTTCGGCGTTATCGAATACGTTCTTCGCGATGTCGCGAAGAATGGTGTCGACCTGTTTCTGATTGAAGGGCTCGAAGGCGGCAAGAGCCACCCGCGCCTTGGCCACCAGGCCCGCAATGTACGTTGCATCCTTCGTTACCGTCTCCTGACTCATGGAACCTCCTTGGCAAGAACCGCTCGCTCCCTTGCGGAACGACACGCCGCACGAGAGCGCTACCGGCACCGTCGGCTGGTAACATATCCAGATAAGTTTGCACCATTTGCCGGTGTGGCGCAAGTTCTCGGCGTCCCCCGGGGTCGTCGGCCGTCGCTACCTTCCAATGTGCCCTTCTAATGGTCTAACCATTATGCCACGGACGAGACGGGCTGTCAACACCTGCCGGCCCGAGCCGGGCGGAGAGCGCTACCGGACTCGGGCGCGAGCGCGGCGCGGAGGGCACAACCGTGCGCCGGCTGAGCGCCGCGCCGAGGCGCAGCGCGGCCGGCGCCGGACGCGTGGTTGCCGGCAACGCGGCTGTCGGCCGCCCCTATTCCACCGCCGGAAAGGGGTTAGCCCAGA
>CAZUVX010000071.1:12190-14573 GCA_964623865.1 uncultured Spirochaetaceae bacterium
GGCAACGCGGCTGTCGGCCGCCCCTATTCCACCGCCGGAAAGGGGTTAGCCCAGACCGGACAGGAGACCAGGTTCTTCGAGGGAAACCTGGAGAGTTGCCGGTACCCGTCGGCGGTCACAACGAACATCTCCTCTATGCGTGCGCCGTCGCCGTCCTTTCCGTAGTAGGTCTCCAGGGCGAATACGTTGCCCTCTTCCAGAATCTCCGGGTGGTCGAAGCTGAACCAGCGGCTGATGACCGGCTTCGCCCAGTGGGTCATCCCGATGCCGTGACCGAGCTGCAGGGCAAAGGCTTCCGCCTCGCTCTTCAGGCCGAGCTCTTGAGCGGAAGGCCACACTTCGGCAATCTCGGCGGTGCTTCGGCCGGGCTTCAAGAGCGCTGCGGCATCGAAGAGCCAGTCATACGCCGTCCGATAGATGTCGAGCTGCTTCTGCGTCGGCGGACCGATCACGAAGGTCTGGTAGTAGCAGGTGTGGTAGCCGTTGAAGACGCTTACGATGTCGATGTAGAGCATGTCGCCCATGCGGAGCATCCGGTCGGATGCATCGTGGGGATGCGGCTGGGAACGGTTACCGCTGATGACGTTGATGTTCTGAATCTCTTCCGCGCCGAGCTCATAGATTCTTTGGCGCAGGAGGCCGTTGATCTCGTTCTCCTTCATTCCCGGCTTCGCGGTCGAGACCACTTCCCAGAAGGCGGCCTCGTCAATGGCAATGGAGAGCTCGATCAGGTCGACCTCCTCCTTGGTCTTGACGCGCTGCGGCTCCAGAATGGTCTGCTGGCCATCGACGACGTTGATGCCCTCGTCCTGGAGCGCTTTGATGAAGGGGATCTCGGTAATGTCCATCCCCAGGGGCTCCTTCTGGACGCCCCACTCGGTCAATATGGACTTGATTTCCTTGGCGAAGTTCTTCGCGTGGTCGTACACGACCTGGGTCGGAAAGGATCCTCGCATGGCACCGCCGGTAAAGGGGAAGATCCGGTCCGCGATCCACGGGCAGAGCGCCTTCTTGGCCTCAATGGCGCTTCCCGCCTCGTAGAGGATGGGATCCTTATCCGCCGATACGAGCACGGCCCGAGCCAGCTTGTTGTTCATCCAGTCGTTGAGCTTGGTGCCCGTAATGTATCGGATGG
The DNA here is from genome assembly GCA_964623865.1 of uncultured Spirochaetaceae bacterium. Lineage (GTDB taxonomy): Bacteria > Spirochaetota > Spirochaetia > DSM-27196 > PWMO01 > CAYFQV01. The sequence continues at coordinate 13,326 of CAZUVX010000071.1, forward strand.
CGTCATGATCAAAGGCGAGGAGTGCTCCCAACCCGTCCTTCTTGATTTGCTCCTGTGTCTTCTGCAGCCGGTCGGTGCGAAGCTTGTCGTAGTCGATACGGATTTCGCAATCCGTAGCCATTGTCCCTAGCGTGCCCATGTGTTCCTCCTCACATCTCGGTGGCGGCACGTCCTCGAGGGAGGCGCCGCACATTCGTGCTATGTCAACGCCTTCCGGAGCGCCGTCAGATCGTTCCTGATCTTCTCAACCGGGTCGTCCTCTTCACTAACCAGGGGCGGCACGTCGTAGTAGTTCTCGTTGACGTACCACCCGTCGTAGCCCTGGCTCTGGAGCACCTCAATCGACTCGAAGAGATCAACGTCGCCCTCACCGAGGGGCGCCCCGCTGAGGTCCCCGTTCTTACCGTCCTTGGCATGAACCTGGACGATGTAGGGCATCAACGGCTCAATGATGTCGGGCGTGTGAATGCCCCTGTTGAGGTAGTAGTTCTGCAGATCGAAGTAGAGGCGAAGATTCTCCCGGTCCACCGCGTCGAAGAGTCGCATGGTGTCCTCGACGAAGAAGACGTTTTCCTCCGCAACAAGCACGCCGTGGTCGGCAGCGAGGTCGCACGCCCACTGCAGATGCTTCACCAGAATGCGCACTTCCTCCTCGGTCCGCGCTTCACTCTTCACGAAGTTGGGAATCATGAAGATCTCAATGCCGAGGGCCTCGCACGCCTCGATTCCTTTTGAGATCGATGTCAACGCCGCAACCTGCTCTTCACTGCCGTCCGCTGCGAACATGGAGTAGAAATCCGTGGTTCGCGTAGCCACGCTCGCAAACTCGATCCCGTACTCGGCGGCCATCTCCCTGTAGGCTTCCTGAGTCACCTTGCGGGAGAGGGGGAACCGTTTCTCATACGGACCAACGCTCAACTGGAGACCGTCATACCCGAGCTCCGACGCGAACTTGCACACGTAGGGGCCGGTGATGGGCATGGTCCACTCACAAATACCGATCTTGTTCATGATCTCGTACGCTCCCTCTCGCCTCTCCCTGTAGTCCGCCCCGGTCTATCCGATCTCCTCGAGGCGCACGGGTCGGTGCTCGTCGTAGGACTTGCGCGCCGCCATGGACAGGGCGACGGCGGTGCGTCCGTCGTGGCCGGTGGAGGGTGGCACCGTGTCGTTGCGAATACAGTCGACGAAGCCCTGCATCTCACCCCGGAAGGCGGCGGGATATCGTTCCATGTTGAAGTAGAGGGG
>CAZUVX010000072.1:0-14210 GCA_964623865.1 uncultured Spirochaetaceae bacterium
TCGGCGCGGAGGTCTACAAGACTCACCGTGTCTACCGTCGGGCCGTATAGAGGCGTCGGGCCGTATAGAGGCGTCGGGCCGTGTAGAGGCGACGGGCCGTGTAGAGGAGGCGCGCCTATCCCTTCACCGAGCCCGCTGCGACGCCCCGGATGATGTACTTCTGGAGAAAGAGAAACAGGACAATGACCGGCAGCATGCCCATGGTCAGGGTGGCCAGGGCGGAGTCCCATCTATCCATATGCTGACCGAAGAAGCGGAAGATCCCGAGAGGTATGGTGTGCAAGTCCCTGCTGAATAGCACCAGCGCCGGCAGCAGGAAGTCATTCCAGATCCACAACGCCTGCAGAATGATCACCGTAACGATCATGACCCGCATCATGGGGAGCACCACCTTGACGAAGCTCTGGATGGTGGTACAGCCGTCAATGTAGGCGGACTCCTCGAGCTCCCGGGGGACCCCCTTCACGAAGCCGTGCAGCAGAAAGACCGTGAGAGGCATGCCGAATCCGAAGTAGATAATGATGACGCCCGGCCTGGAGTTGATGATGCCGAGGACGTTGGCAACCTTCACCATGGGAATCATGACGGACTGAAAGGGGATCACCATGGCGGCAACGAAGAGAATGAATATGACCCGGCTCACCATGTGGGGGCGGCGCACCATGCGCCACGCCGCCATGGAGCCGAGCATGACCATGCCGCCAATGCTGAAGACCGAGACGATGACCGAGTTCATGAGCACTGTCGGGAAGCGCACCTGCTGCCAAGCCCGAATGTAGTTCTCGAAGTGAAACGTCTGGGGGAAGGATGCCGCGTTCTGGATGATCGCCCCGAAGGGCTTTACCGAGTTCGCCACGACGAAGTAGAAGGGCGCCAGAAAGAGCAGGGCAACCGCGATGGCGGCGATCTCCACAACGAAGAGATGCGGGAAGTAGCGTTCCCGGCTCATCCTTCCACCTCCCATCGCTTGGTGATCAATACCTGCGCCGTTGAGATGATTCCGACGACCACGAAGAAGACCACCGCCTTGGCCGAGCCCAGTCCGTAGTTATTCGACGAGAAGGCTTCGTAGTAGATGTTCATGGCAAAGGTTTCAGTCGATCCGAATGGTCCTCCCTGGGTCAGGGCGTAGATGACGTCGAACATCTTGGTCGTCCAGGAGAGAGCCAGGAAGATGCATACGGTGACGGCCGGGACAACCAGCGGGATGATGATGCGCGTGAGCGTCTGCACGGACGTTGCCCCGTCGATGCGCGCCGCTTCCAGGAGGTCCTCGTTTATCCCGACCAGGGCCGCTACGTAGATGACCATGAGGTAGCCGGTGCGCTGCCAGAGAAATACGATGACCGAGCCCCAGAACCCCGTTTCCGCGGTGCCCAGCCAGGGGAGCTCGAAGAAGGCGATTCCGGTGAGGTCGCCGATGGTGCCGAAGCTGTTGACGAAGATGAAGCGCCAGATGAACCCCAGGATAATGCCGCCGATGATGTTCGGGAGGAAGATGACGGTCCTGAGGATGTTGTCCGTCTTGAGAGCGCGCGTAAGGGCGAGGGCCAGGGCGAAGGCTAGAAGGTTTGCGAAAACCACCGACACCACCGTGAACCGGAGGGTGAACCACGCGGAGACTCCCGCCTGCTTGTCCCCCTGGAAGATCTCCACGTAGTTGCGGCTTCCCACCCAGACGGCCTCGGCATTCACACCGTTCCACTCCGTGAAGGAGTAGTAGAAACCCAGTACGAAGGAGATGAGGACGATCCCCACGAAGAAGACCGCGCCGGGGCCAATGAAGAGGAGATCGTTTCGGACGTCTCGTATCTGTCTTTTATCCATTCGTCACTCTACCGTGTCCGGCACACCAACGGTGCACGAAGGGGGATCGGCATTGAGCCGATCCCCCGTGGGATTCGCGATGCGTGTGTCGCTACCCTATTCCGAGCGATCCTGCCACGCCTCATCGAGGGCCTCGAGGGTCTCGTTCCAGCTCTGTCGGTCGGCGACGTATGCCTGCAGGTTGTCGAATGCATCCTGCTGGGCAAAGCCGTCGGGCCATTGGCCGAAGACCCACGGAATCGTCTTGTCCTCTTCGGCGTACTCAAGAATACTCCGACCGACGCCACCGAGGCCTTCGGAGGAAACTCCCTTATACGCCGGAATGTAGCCGAACTCCTCGACGGCGTAGCGCTGGCCGGTGTCGCTGACCATCATGAAGTCGATGAACTCCTTCGCCGCTTGCTGTTCGGCTTCGGAACTCTGAGCGTTGACCACGAAGTACCAAGGAACGCCGACGGGTACCCGGTCCATCTGTGACTGATCGTTGATCAAGAGCGGGATCAGCCCAATGCTCAGATCGGGATTGGCCTCGTAGAGTGCCACTTCCTTCCACACGCCCTGCTGGATCATGGCAACATCACCGTTGGCAAGCATCTGTACCTGCTGGTTGTGGTCGGTGGCCAGGGGGTTGTCCTCGCCGTATTCGACGGTCAGATCCACCAGTTGCTGCAGATCCTGGAACACGCGATTGTCCGCCATGGAAGCGTCGCCGTTGGTCAGGTCCTCCATGAACTGCTCGGGATCGTCCTGCTGGGCGAAAGCGACGTTGAGCATGTGCATGCCAATGACCCACCACGTACCGTAGCCGGTGGAGAAGGCCGTGTAGCCGGCATCTTCGAGCTGCTCCGCAACGTCCGCCAGCTCGGAGAAGGTGGTGGGCAGCTCATCAATGCCTGCGTCCTCGAAGATGTCCTTGTTGTAGATGTACCCGTATCCCTCGAAGTTCACCGGAGCGCCGTACTGGTTGCCGTCGATGTTCAACGGTTCCAGGGCGGATTCCACGGCCTCCTCCGTAAAGGGCTCGCCGCTCAGGTCGGCGATGTTCTCTCTCCACAGCTCGTACTGGGCGGGGCCTTCAATGTTGAAAACGTCCGGGCCTTCACCGGCGGCGAAGCGGCTCTTCAGGATGGTCTGCCAGTCGGCACCTCCGCCGACGGTCTCCGCGTTGACGCTGATGTTCGGGTTGTCCTCTTCGAACTCAGCGGCCATGTCCTCGAACTGCTCGGCAATGACCGTCTTGCTCTGGAAAACGTCCAGCTCGACAGTGTCCGGCTCCTCTTCGCCCTCGGCCTGGCCGGTGGCGAAGGCGAAGCCCGCCAGGGCGGTCACCAGAACCAGCACAATCAACAACTTCTTTCGTTCCATTTGTATCCTCCTTCTGGAATCAAGGGCCATGCAGACCGCATGGCGTTGGAAACCCGTCTTCTCATAGAGACAGCTACTCGCTCCGACTCACCTCCTTCATACCAGGCCCGGAGAATCCGGAGCCTGTGGGTCTTGCAATCGTTTGTAACTCTGAAGATGCGCCAATCATACGCTCTTCTCCCCGACCGCCCCGCCCCTCCGTTCGGCGCCACAGGACTCCCGGACGACCAGGTAGGGTTGAACGCGCCGCTGCAGGAGGCCACCGGCGGGATCGGCGGCGGACGCCCCGTTCTCTCCGGAGCTTCGCGGTACGCCGGAGAGAAGCCGGCCCAACCGGGTGGTGGCGGCAACGGCCAGGCGGTCGCGGGGCTGGTGGACCGTCGTCAGGCGGGGCCGGAAGTCTTTGCCGAAGCCAATGTCGTCGTAGGAGACAATGGCCACGTCTCTGGGTACGGTAAGACCCTGATCCCAGAGACCCTCGATAACCCCGAGGGCCATGATGTCGGTTTGGGAGAACACCGCCGTGATCTCGGTCCCAAAGCGCGCGGCATTCTGCGCGACGAACTGGTAGCCGAACTCGAAGGTGCCGTCGCCGGCAACGATGAGGTCTTCCGAGACGGGGAGTCCGTGGTCGGTGACGGCACTGCGGTAGCCGTCGGTCCGTTCTCGGAAGGAGCCCTCGGGGGTATTGACGGTGAGGCAGAGGATACGCTCGTGCCCCAGGCGAATCAGATGATTCGTCGCCATGGTTCCCCCGGATACGTGATCTGCGAACACGAAGTTCTCCGCCTGGAGGTCCAGGTGGGGAGGGATGGCCTGCACGAATACCACGGGCATTCGATGCGCGTGAATGAAGGCGACCTCATCTACAGTGATGTCGGGGTTAATGACAATGAGCGCGTCGATCTTGCGGCTGGTAATGAGGTGTCGAACGCTGTTCTTGCCGTTAGCATCTACCCTGAACTTGACCACCAGGTCCAGATCCTGCCGCTCGAGCTGTCGCCGAAGCTGGTTGATGAGCAGGGTGGTGTGGAGGGAGTACTGGTACTCGTCGAAGGAGTCCGGGCAGATGAGCCCTACGATGCCGGTGCGCTGCGTGACCAGGCTCCGGGCGGTGGCGTTGAAGGAGAAGTCTCCCTCTCTCGCTATCTCCCGGATACGCGCCTTCGTCTCCGCGGCTACCAGCGGGCTGTCATTCAGGCTCCGGGAGACCGTCGACGGGCTCACATCCGCCATTCGCGCAATGTCTCGAATGGTCAGGCGCTTATGCATACGTTTGCACCAAGTGCACTCTACCACTGCCCCCATGCGCTGTCAATGAAAAGTTGTGGCGGCGCTCTGGGGCTGCACCGCGACCGGATTCCTCTGGAGTTGCCGCAACCGGGGGCGTCTAAACCGGTTTATACACGACAAGCGGGGCGCGCGTAGGGAGGGAGTATCCTTGCGCCCAGGGCCGGACCGTGATATAACAACCACGAGCGCGGTGTACAGAGGTGTTGACTGCAAACGTTTGTAGAAACCGCGCCGGTTGGGGCGCTTCTTGTGAATGTAGTGTACCTGCACACTCACGACTCAGGTCGTTATTTGACTCCGGGATTCGGACCGGTGGAGCTGATCGGCGCCGAGAGATTAGCCGCAGATGGTGTGACCTTCAGAAATGCCTTCTCCGCAGCGCCGACGTGCTCCCCGAGCCGCTCCGCCCTCCTGACCGGCAGATGGCCCCACCGGAACGGCCTTGTCGGCCTGACCCACCGGGGCTTTCGCATGGACGACTACCAGACGCACCTCGCGGCCCGGCTTCGTCGCGCCGGCATGGAAACGGTTCTCTGCGGTGTTCAGCACGTGGCCCCGGACAAGGGCATGCTCCCGTACGACCGCTTCCTGGGCGGGACGGCCGACTACTTCACGGATCCACACATCGACCCCATCCCGTGGGACTGGGCGAACGCGGCGCGGGTCCGGGACTACCTTACCGAGGATCACGATCGACCCTTCTTCCTCTCGTTCGGTCTGTTGACGAGCCACCGGCCCTTTCCGGAGGTAATGCCGGAGAAGGCGCCGTGGGAACTTCGCTCGCCTCCGCCGGGGGTACCGGATACCCCGGCTACGCGCTCCGATGCGGAGGGCTTCTTCACGGCCATTGAGACGGCGGACCGCATTGTCGGGGAGGTCCTGGGCGCCCTGGATGAGCGCGGCCTGAGCGAGGAGACTGCGGTCATTCTCACAACCGACCACGGACCGCCGTTCCCGGAGATGAAGGGAACGCTCTACGACGGCGGGATCGGGGTGAGCCTCATCCTGCGGATCCCCGGGGTCGCCGGCGGCCGGGTGGTCGATGCGCCGGTATCCCACGTGGACATCGTGCCGACGCTGGAAGAGCTTCTGGGGCTGGAGGGTGTCGGGTCGGCGGAAGGGGCGGAGGGAGGAATTTCGCTCCTTTCGCTGCCGGGTGGCTCCGAAGAGCGCGACCGCCGCGAAGAGCGAGGCGTGCAGGGCCGGACCCGGCGTGATCACGCCGGGCTCGACCGCGCCCGGCCGGACCGCGTTCACGACGCGATCTTTGCCGAGACGAACTACCACGCGAACTACGAGCCGGCCCGGGCGGTGCGGACGGAGCGGTACAAGCTGATTCGCCGGTTTGGGAGCGAGGGGCCGCCGTCGGCGGCGAACGTGGATGACTCCGCCGCCAAGACGCTTTTGGCCGAGGCGGGGTACTTTGAGCGCGTGCAGGAGAAGGCCGTACTCATCGACCTCTATCTGGATCCAATGGAACGGCGTAATGTGATTGCCGATCCGGCGTATCGGGAGACGGCGGCGGCGCTTGGCCGGCGGCTGGAGGATTGGATGGCGGCGACGGATGATCCGCTCCTGAAGGGCGACGTGCCGCGGCCGGCGGGTTCGCAGGTGAATCGGCGGGATGCGTGGAGCGCCACCGAAGCGACGATCGAGTAACCAGGTCGAGAGGATGTGAGCAGCATGGAAGAGGCGAAGGTGCAGATCCGCGTTGCCGTCATTGGGGCGGGGGAGCGCGGCGTCTATGTCCTGGGAGCGCGGACCGCGGAGCTGTGGCGGGAGACCGGCGTGGTGGTGCGTGTCCTCTGCGACACCAACCGCGGACGGGCGGAGGAGGGCAAGTCCTACCTGGAGGATCTCTACGCCCGAAACGGGGCGGATGTGAGCATTGACATTGAGGATGACTACACTCGCGTGGTTGAACGGGAGGATGTGGATTCAGTGTTCGTCACGAACTACACCTCCGAGCATCGAGGGCCCGCCGTTGCCGCGCTGAAGGCGGGTAAGCAGGTTTACCTGGACAAGCCCATGGCGACGACTCTCGAGGATGCCCGGGCCATCATGGATGCGGAAGCGGAGACGGAAGCACAGGGAGGGCGGCCCATCATCATGGGCTTCACCCGGCGGTACGAACACTCCTGGCGGAAGGCGGTTGAGCTACTGCGCGGCGGCGCCATCGGCGAGCTCCAGTCGATCCTGCTGCGCTCGGTGATCCCCTATGCACGGTATCTGCAGCGGTGGCATCGCAACCGGGCGCGATCCGGGGGCGCCCTGAACGATAAGGTCTCTCACTACTTCGACGCGCTCAACTGGATTGCCCGGGGTGGTGCCGTGGCGTTGAGCGCGACCGGGGGGCGGTCCACCGTCTTCGCTCCGGACCCCACCGCGCCGCGACGCTGCCGGGAGTGCCCCCGGGAGTGTCCCTTCCGGGCGCTGCCGAGCCCCTGGGTGTCCGAGATCGGTACGGTGTATCGTCTCGATCCGGACTACCGCAAGCAGGATGTGGGGATCTTCTCCCGGCCGAGCTGGACTCAGGCGGAAGCGGAGGACGCCCAGATCGACAACTGCGTCTACAGCCCGGAGAACGACATCATTGATCACGCCATGGTCAACATCGACTACGACAACGGCGTGAAGGCCACGCTCTTCTGGAACATCTACGGCCCCAGCGCCGAAGACGAGGAGACGATCGAGCTCGTGGGCTCCTCCGGGCGTCTCCGCCTTACTCGCGACACCGGAGAGATCGATCTCATCAGCGATTACGGCATGAGTCATGAAGTGATCGATGCCAAAGGCCCGCACTTCGCGAGCTCCCACTTCGGCGCCGATGTAGAGCTCCTGAGCGCGGTGCGGGCCCACTACCACGGCACCAATCCCGTCGCCGGTACCCGGGACGGCTACGACTCCCTCCGCATGGTGGACGCTACTCAGCGCGTCATCGACGGCGGCGGCGGAACCATCTCGCTCCGCCCGGAGGAAGGAGAGTGACGACATGAGTACGCAGAGCAGCGGCGGCGGTTCGCGCGGCGGCGGCTCGCACGGCGGCGCCCGCAGGGCGGGTGGTCCCCAAGGCGGCGCGGATGCGCGTCGGCGCGGCGCGGATGATCGCGGGGCGCCGGATGAGCGTGCGGGCGCCGGCGGCCCGTCCGGGCGGGAGCGCTCCGGCCCCGACGCCGGCCAAAAGGGGAGGGCCGGAGCCGCCGGAACCCACGAGCGCGCCTTCTTCGGCGATATCCACAACCACTGCAACATCTCCTACGCCCACGGCGATCTCGAGGACGCGATTGCCAACGCCCGACAGCGCCTCGATTTCGTCTCGGTCACCGGTCACGCGCACTGGCCGGACATGCCGGAGCGTAACGAGCGGATCGGTCATATCATCGACTTCCACGAGAAGGGCTTCGCCAAGCTCCGGGGTAACTGGAACCGGAGCTTGGCGGTGCTCGCAGAAGCCGCGGAGGAGGGGCGCTTCCTGACCTTTCCCGGATTCGAGGTCCACGGCAGCCGGGACGGTGACCGCGCCGTGGTGTACCGGGATGCCGAGGGAGAGCTCCTCTATCCGGAGGGCATCCCGGAGCTCCAGGAAACCCTGGCGCGCATGGCCGGGGAGGGACGGCCGGCGCTGGCGCTCCCGCACCACATTGGTTACCACCAGGGCGCCCGGGGCATTAACTGGGACTCCTTCGACGAGCGGGTCTCACCGGTGGTGGAAGTCTTCTCCATGCACGGTGCCGCGGAGACGACGGAGGGCCCGCTTCCCTTCCTCCACTCCATGGGCCCCGCGGACCGGCGGAGCACCGTTCAATACGGCCTGTCGCAGGGGCACACCTTCGGCTTCGTCGCGGACACCGACCACCACAGCGCCCATCCGGGAAGCTACGGCCACGGCATGACCGGCCTCTGGGCCACCGAGCTCTCCCGGGAAGCGATCTGGCAGGCGCTCTTCAGCCGCCGCACCTACGCTCTCACCGGCGACCGGATGCTCCTGGACTACGCCGTCGGCGACACGCCGATGGGCGGTATTCGCGGCCCCGGCCGCGCCGGGGGCGTGAGCATCTTCCTGGATGCCGGTGCGCCGATCGACTACGTGGATGTGATCTACAACAACCGGCCGGCCCGGCGGGTGAGCCTCACGGATGTGCTGCAACCCCGCGTCGGTGGGCCGGGGGCCGTCGCGGATGCAGCCGGCGCTGCGGATTCAGCCGGCGCTGCGGATTCAGCCGGCGCCGCGGATGCAGCCGGCGCCGCGGACGAGACCGCCCACACCATCCGCACCAAGCTCTTCCTGGAGGTCGGTTGGGGCCCCCGGGGCCGGCGCGCCGACTGGGAGGTCGATTTCGGGATTGCCGACGGCGAGCTTCTGGATGTGGATGCCCGGTTTCGCGGTCCCGACGTCCTGTCTCCGGAGAACGCCTCCGGCGCGGACGGCGCCGCCCTTCCGGGCGCCTTCTACTCCTGGTGGCGGAAGGTGGATTCCCGGACCGTTCACTTCGAGACCATCACCTACGGAAACCCGACGACATCTACCCCGGGGACTCAGGGCGTGTGTCTGGACGTGCAGGTCCGGCCGGACACCGTCGTCTGGGCGGAGCTCAACGGCGTGCGGACCGAGACGACGGTCGAAGGACTCCTGCAAGGCGGAAAGAGCGGCTACCTCCGCCACGAGATCGATTGCCCGGCGTGGCTCTTCCATCGGGCGCCCCGGGAGGAGGAGCTCCATTGGGAACTGCACCTCGACGACTTCGATCCGATCCTGGCAGCCGGTGACTTCATATACCTCCGCGTTCGCCAGCAGAACGGCCACTGGGCGTGGGGTTCACCGGTGTTTGTGCGGTAGGGGGGAAGAGACTCCACGCAGGCAGAGGGTGGAAGTAGAGGGGATAATCTCAGAACCAGATTGGTGATAGCGTCGGTCCCTGATTGAGCTTTTAACAGAGCTAGAGCAGGCCCCGAAACTCGTCGATGGTCAGCCCGGTGTCGCGCACGATTCCACCCATTGTTACTGCATTGACCGGATTGTGGCGCGGGATCGTCAGCAGTCGGGCACCGTCAGTCATTACGACGTGCTTGCCCTATCGGATGACACGATACCCCGCCTTGCGCAGTGCACGTATTGCGTCCTGATGATTGATGCCGGGTAGCTTCGGCATACTCTCTATACGGGGACGTCTACTTCACGGATGTCGGCACCGCTGAGCAAGTCGTCGTGCGCAGAGATGTAGTCGGCAATTGCGTCTTTGATGTTTGCGATCGCCTCTTCTTCAGTGTCGCCCTGCGACCAGCAGCCTGGCAGCCCCGGTACATGGACGCTGTAACCCTCTTCCGTCTGTTCGATTGCAATACGGTACTTCATATGCGCTGATGCAAAGATAGCATACACACACCGGGGTAGTCAGGAGTGATTGTGCATGCCGCAGCGCGGGGCGAACTCACCCGCCGCCGGCGGCGGTGAACCCGCCGGAACCATTGTTCAGATACAGCGTCGCGGTGGATTGTCCGGCGTCGGTGCGGCCGGAGAGGACGGCATGGAGATCGCCGTCGCCGTCGACATCGCCGAAGGCTGCCGAGCCCCACTCGAGACCCGCGAGATCGCCTTCTTCGTCCCCGCCGAACACGCCGCCGAGAAACCCGCGGCACCCGGTCAGGGCAAGTGCCGGCACCACGAATAGGGCAAGTCGTCCGGTCCACCCCAAAGCGCCAATGGCCATACGTTTCCGTCATGCACCTGCTTGACTGATGTACTAATGTAAACTCGATAAGAGGCACAACGGCTATTGTCGCCAATGGAAGGGCACAGGGCGGCTTCTCGCGGTTACACCGGGCGCCGGAATGAGGACCACTGTCGGCGGATATCCGCGCTTGAACCCCGGTCCCCCGCGAGGGTACCATCCTCTTTCATGTCTTATTCCATATCCTATGTCGATCTGATTCGTGACGATTACATGCGCCGGCACGATCTCAACTGCGCCGAGGCAATGCTCCACGCCGGAAACGAGGCGTATGAGCTGGGCCTGTCAAAGGAGGCGTTGAAGGTGACCGCCGGTTTCGGCGGGGGGCTGGGGACCGAGCACCTCTGCGGGGCGGCCTCCGGGGCGGTCATGCTGCTGGGGGTGCTCTTCGCGGAGGAGCGCGGGCACACATCGGCGAAGCTTGCGGCACTTCGGGACGAGTTCGTGCAGCGCTTCACCGAGCGCTTCGGGAAGCTCGACTGCGCCCACGTGAAGGCGCACCACCGCAGCCTCTACAGCGGTTGTCAGCCGGTCGTGGAAGGTGCTGCCGAGATTGTTGACGACATTGTCGGGCGGGAGTTGGGCCCGCAGCCATAGGTCAGGCGCCGTGGTGCGGGGACAGATCGGTGTCGGCGGCGTGCCACCGGTGGACGCGCATGTCAATACGGTCCTCAATGGTGAAGGCGACCCCTTCGGACTCGAGGCGGGCGCGCTGCTCTTCGTGGCCGCCGCCGCGGGGTAAGGAGATTTGGCCGTCGCGGTTCACGACACGGTGCCATGGAAGGCCGAGGGAGTTACTGGCGGTGTGCAGAAGGCGCACGACCTGCCGCGCACCCTGGGGGTTGCCGGCCATAACCGCCACCTGTCCGTAGGTGGCAACGCGACCTGCCGGAATGGCCTTGATCACATCAGCCGCCCGCTGGGTGAAGGTTGTGCCGGTCTTTGTCTCGGTCATTGCCATAATGTACGGAATCTCAGTCGCTGAGGCGACCCTGAATTTGGCTTGCCTTTCGGTTGTGGTGTGGGATAATCGGGGCGGACACGACGGCGTGTCGAGGCGATCGCGAAGACGTGGGGGCGGTGCCCCCGGATCGACGGATCCGGGGCAGGTCATCACAGACCGACTGGAGGAAGAATGGCATCCGCAGCAGCAATTCAGGCATTCGTGTCGCAGCCCGCGCTCGCTCTCTTCGGGGCGTCCCGGGGAGGCAACAAGTTCGGAAATATCGTCATGCGCGAGCTGAAGAACAGGGAGTACGCAGTGTTTCCCGTTCATCCCGAAGCGGAGTCCATTGACGGGCTTCGTTGCTACCGCAGCCTGGAGGAGCTCCCGGAACCGGTAGGCGGCGCGGTGATCTCCGTCAAGCCTGAGCAGACCCTCGAGGTGGTGAAGGCGGTCCACGCCGCCGGGATCCCTCGCGTTTGGATGCAGCAAGGAGCGGAGTCGAAGGAGGCCATTGCCTACTGTGAAGAGCATGGGATCGATGTTACCAGCCGGGAGTGTATTCTCATGTTCCTGGAGCCGGTGCAATCCATCCACGCCTTCCACCGCTTCCTGCGCCGGGTCTTCGGGAGAATGCCGGCGTAGAGCGGACAGGCGCGGCCGGCAGCGATCATCAACAACGAAAGGAAACCCAATGAGTGACGAGATTCTCCTCAAGGATGTGAAGGACGGCATCTGCACGCTTACGCTCAACCGTCCGGAGCGGCGCAACGCGCTGTCGTATGAGTTGATCGAGCGGCTGCGTGCGGAGCTCGAGGTGATCCGCGCCGACTCGGCCGTGCGCGTGGTGATCCTGGCGGCGAACGGTCCCGCCTTCTCGGCGGGGCACGACCTGCGGGAGCTCCTGGACGACCGCTCCCGCGGCGCCTATGAGCGGCTCTTCGAGCGGTGCGGCGAGATGATGCAGCTCATCGTGCACCTGCCTCAGCCGGTCATTGCCCAATGTCACGGGATTGCGACGGCCGCGGGGTGTCAGCTCGTTGCCTCGTGTGACCTGGCGGTGGCCGGGGAGGGCACGCGCTTCGCGACGCCCGGCGTGAACATCGGCCTGTTCTGTACCACCCCCGGCGTCGCCGTTTCCCGTACCGTTGCCCGAAAGCACGCCATGGAGATGCTCCTCACCGGGGAGATGATCTCCGCAGAGCGCGCCCGGGAGATCGGCCTGATCAACCGCGTCGTGCCGGAGGAGGAACTTGCCGCTGAGACCCGGTCCCTTGCCGAGAAGATCGCCGCCCGGTCGGCCATGGCCGTAGGACTCGGCAAGGACGCCTTCTATCGGCAGCTGGAGATGGACCTGGCCGGCGCCTACCAGTACGCCTCCGAGGTCATGACGAGGAACATGCTCACCCACGACGCAGCCGAGGGCATCTCCGCCTTCCTGGAGAAGCGCCGGCCGGAGTGGAAGGATGAGTGAGTGATCGGGGCCGGGAGTGGCGGGGAGGCGCGACCGGCGGTGCCGCGGCGGCGCCGCGCGCCGCATGATGGTCGTTGAGTGGGACGTAATTGCCACACATAATTATGCCTGTCATGAACAAGCTGGGTAGGAGCTTCGCCCTGGACGGAGCGACAATCTCGGCGATTCGACGGCTGTCCCGGATCTGGGGCGTTTCTCAGGCGGAGGTAGTTCGTCGGGCAGTCAGACTGGCGGCGGAGCAGACGGAGTCCGAACAGCTCTCCCTCCGAGAGCGCCTCGATAGCTACCGCGCCGAGAGCCCCCTTACGAAAAGGAACACCGATCAGTTTCTGCGAGAGATCGATGAGGACCGGGAGCGCCGGCGGGGGCGTTCATGACCCTTCTTGATACGAACTACCTGCTTCGCTCACTGATTTCCGGGACTTCCGAGGCGGAGTGCGTAGACGGCCGGCTGGACGACGCGGAACCACTCTGCACCGCCGGCGTGTGCTGGTACGAGTTCCACTCCGGCCCGGTCGATGAGGAGGCTGTGTCACTCATCCGAGGAGTCCTGCAAGAGAGAATACTCCCGTTTACGGACGAAACCGCCGTCGAAGCGGCGCGTCTCTTCAATGCCGCGGGCCGTCCCCGGCGCCTTCCGGATTCCTCCATGTGGAACGCCGGTTACGCCCCTGGTAACCTTGATTCCGCCGGTGCCGCCGCGACCTCGGCGCTCTCCGCCCGAACCGGTGGAAATGGCAATGTGTCCCCACGCCGCTTCTCTTATCATGCACCCGTTTTCTCTCGCAGCCGTCTATCTCTATTCAAAAGAAGCACCTACCACGGCTGAGAAGCCCGTACCCCCGGGGCCGGCCGAAGACAGGCTGATGCGCCAACGGTCCACCGGTGAGCCCGCGGCCACAGCACCCCGGCACCACCTGGCACGCCTCCTGCTATTGAACCTCCAGGGCCGCGGAAGGACCCGCGCGGCGGGGACGGAGGCCGCGGTGCGCAGGAGGTTCAACATGGTGAGACGAGTGATTGCAGGCATGATCCTCATGTCAATTCTTCTGCCGACGGCACTGGTCGGGCAGGAGGCGCAGGAGAGCCGGCAGACAGCGAGTCCGCACGAGGTGGCGCGGCAGGCGCGGCGGGATGCGGCCGGCGATGCCAAAGACTTTACGCCGAGCTGGTGGGGCACCGGAGCCTTTGCGGCGTCGCTGGTCCTGAGCCCGCTGATCGGCGGCGGGGCGGTGACGGTGATCGGCTACACCGCGAAGGGGCAGGTCGAGGTACCGGCGGTCCGCATGATCGAGGCGGAGGAGCGCTACGGAGATTACCGCCTCCTGGACGTCTACGAGGAGGAGTACGAGGACGCCTACGGCGACATCAAGACGCGCAAGCAAGGCGGCCGCGCCCTCCTGGGCACCGGCCTGGCCTTCGGCTTCTACGTCGCCCTCTACACGGCGCTCCTGGCGGGGTACTAGGGGAAGGGGGCGGCGAACCCGGCGAGCCGCTGCCTCTCCGACCGGTGTGGCGCGGGTTTCAGGAGCGGAATAGAGGAGGGCGATGATGATGGCTTTGGCGAGTAGGCTGCACG
>CAZUVX010000073.1:0-6037 GCA_964623865.1 uncultured Spirochaetaceae bacterium
CCCCAGGCCGGGCACCGTCCCCCGGGCGGGCAGGGCGGCTCCGTCCCCAGGCCGGGCACCGTCCCCCGGGCGGGCAGGGCGGCTCCGTCCCCAGGCCGGACACCCCGGCCGCGCAGCTCCGTCCCCCGGGCGGGCACCCCGGCTTCGCGGCCTGCGGGGGCGTCTTTTCCATACCCGACGAAGCTGGTACGTTATTGCCGTGGACTTCCATGCGATTGTCGTCGGCGCCGGGCACGCAGGGATCGAGGCGAGCCTTGCCCTGGCGCGACTCAACTTCAATACCCTTCTCATTACGCAGCATCTGGATGCGATCGGTCGGCTGAGCTGCAACCCCGCCGTGGGGGGGCCGGCGAAGGGCACCATGGTCCGGGAGATCGATGCTCTCGGCGGCGAGATGGGGCGCCTCATCGATGAGACCATGATTCAGTTCCGGGTGCTCAACCGCAGCCGTGGGCCGGCCGTGCAGGCGCCCCGGGCGCAGGCGGACAAGGCGGCGTACCATCTGAAGGCCAAGCACACCCTGGAGCAGCAGGAGAATCTGCACATCTTCCAGGATACGGTTGTGGATCTGACTCTGGACACTGCGGGACGCGCGGTCACCGGGGTCGTGACGGAGCGGGGCAAGCGTTTTTCCGCGGGGGTCGTCGTGGTGACCACCGGAACCTTCTTGAACGGCCGGATCTTCATTGGTGAGTACCGCGCCTCGGCGGGTCGGCTCGGGGAGCCGGCGGCCCACGGCCTGGAGCGGGTGCTGCGGCAGGTGGGCTTCCGCATTGGCCGGTTGAAGACCGGCACCCCGGCGCGGGTGCACCGGCGGAGCATCGACTTCGGCAGGATGGAGCCGCAGTTCGGTGACGAGGACGTTGTACCATTCTCCTTCTCCGGACAGCGGGTGGACCGGCCCATGCTGCCCTGCTACATCACCTTCACCACCGAACGGACGCACCGGATCATCTGCGACAACATGCACCGGTCGCCGTTGTACTCCGGGGAAATCGTCGGCTCCGGCCCCCGGTACTGCCCATCCATTGAGGATAAGGTGGTGAAGTTCCCGGACCGGTCGCGGCACCAGATCTTCGTCGAGCCCGAGGGCGCACACACCCAGGAGATGTACCTCAACGGGATCTCATCTTCTCTGCCGGAGGATGTGCAGGAGGCCTTCATCCACACGGTGCCGGGGCTCGAGCACGCGGACATCATGCGGCCGGGCTACGCGGTGGAGTACGACTACATCGACCCCTCCCAGCTCTATCCGACTCTCGAGGCAAAGATGGTTTCCGGGCTCTTCATTGCCGGGCAGACCAACGGCTCCTCCGGCTACGAGGAGGCGGCGGGGCAGGGCCTCGTGGCCGGGATCAACGCCGCCCGGAAACTCCAGGGGGCGGAGCCCTTCATTCTGACCCGGGCGGAGTCCTACATCGGGGTCATGGTGGACGACCTGGTTACGCTGGGGACGGAGGAACCCTACCGCATGTTCACCTCCCGAGCGGAGCACCGCATCTCCCTTCGCCACGACTCGAGCGACATGCGCCTCTTCGAACGCGGCTACGAGGTGGGCCTCCACTCACCGGAGCGCCTCGAGCGCTTCGAGCGGAAGCGTGAGGGGATCGACGAGATCAAGGAGCTTCTGCGCCGGCGGCACCTGCGTGGGGAGGAGCAACTCGACGGCGGTGCAGACGCCACGGTCGTCGCCGCCCGGGTTGCCGGCATCCGGGAAACCGCGAACGCCGGCAAGAGCTTCTATCAGCTCCTCAAGAAGCCGGAGGTGACGCTGGCCAATCTGGCGCGCCTCGAGCCGGAGCTTGCGGACAGGTATCCGGCACAGTGGCTCTACCAGGTGGAGCTGGACGTGAAGTATGAAGGCTACGTCGCCCGGCAGGAGCGGCAGATTGCCCGTTTCGAGAAGCTCGAGAAGCTCAGGATCCCGCCGGACTTCGACTACACTGCGATTCGGGGCATTTCCAACGAGGCTAAGCAGAAGCTCAAGGAGATCCGGCCCATGTCGGTGGGTCAGGCGGCGCGGATCCCCGGGGTGCGCAACTCCGACGTGGCGCTCCTCGCGGTCATGCTTGATCGGAGCCGTCGGCCTGTGCCGTTCGCATGAGCTCGTCGATCTGCGCGTTCACCGCATCCTGATTGCGCCGCACCTCGGATAAGCTCTCAACAATCGTCTTGGTCTTCGCGTTGTACTCGTGGAGCGTCGACACGGTGCCGCTTATGCTGTGCGCCGCCTCGAGGACTCTGGTGAAGGTTGCGTCGTAGTTCTGGAGGCGAGTTCCCTGACCGTCGGCGTCCTCACCGATCTGCCTGGTGATGGATACCAGGTTCTCCGTGTCCTGCACCATGGCATCGATCCCGGACTTGTACTGCTCAATGGCGGCGCGGAGGTTCCGCACCATGGGGGCTGCGGCGGCTACGCCTTCGGTAATGTCGATGAGGGCGTGACCGGTATCGTCGCCGACTCGGGCCGCCTCGCTGATGGCGCCGCTCATCTCCTTGATAATGCCGCCGACCTCTTTGGTCCGGGTGTTCGCCTCATCGGAGAGGTTGCGGATCTCGTTGGCGACGACGGCGAAGCCGCGCCCCGCGTCGCCGGCGTGGGCGGCCTCAATAGAGGCGTTCATGGCCAGCAGGTTGGTCTGCGCGGCGATGCGCGCCATGACCTGATTGATGTCCTGCAGCTGCGTCTGAAAGCCCTCGACCGCCTGAATTGCCTTCAGAATGCGGTCCACCCCTTCGCGGCTGCGGTTCGACGTCTCTTCGAGCTCGTTGTTGCGCGCCTCCGTCTCGTTCACATCGTTTCTGAGGGACTCAATGGAAGCGGCCATATCGCGTTGCCGCTCGGCGTTGCGATCCACGACGCTTCCCTGCTCGCCGATGCTCGATATCATGCGCCCGAGCGCCGCCTTCAGCTCTCCCAGGCGTTCCTGACTCTCGGAGACCTCGTTGCCGAGCCGTTCCGACTGCCCGGCGGCCGCTTCGACGTGCTCGGCGTAGGTGGAGACGATCTCATCGATCTCCTGCAGGCTCGCTGCCATAAACTCGCTGCCGGACGTCGCTTTTGCCCTGAGCTTCTCCATCTGGTGCATGAGCTCGTGCAGTTGATCCAGCGACGCGCGCTGCTCCTGAGCCGATTGCACCGAACGCGTCATGAGTTCGTTCTGGATACGGCTGAAGAAGAAGATCACCGCCCCGGCAAAGAGGAAGATCACCGCAAAGAGCGGCACCCGGCCGACGAGCTGCGCGTTTCCTGAAGAATACACTGTGCCGATGAAGCCGGCCGCGGCAGCAACGGTCGCCACGGCCGAGTAGCCCGGCGAAATCAGGACGCCGGTTGGAATCAGCAGGATCAAGAGGAGTGCCACGACGCTGATCATGACGGTCGGCAACGTTGTGGGATCGCTGATTCCCGCAATGCCGACCCCAATGGGAATGGCCAGGCACACCGCAAAGAAGATGGCGTTTCCCACCTGCCGCCGGCCGCGGTAGACCAGGAGCAGACTCACCGCCGCTACAACGGCCGCCCCGGTCGCCCCGAAGCCGGCGGCTGAGTTGCCGACGACCAGAAAGAAGATCGGGATGAGGGCGAGCACGACCAGGCCCATGATGGCAATGAAGGAGAGACTGATGCGACGGGTGCGCAACTGCAAGACATCGTCCTCTCCTGCGCTGCCGTTCCGCGGTTGAGCCGGCGAGACAACTGCCATACGGTGCTGCTCCTTGTGAAGGCTGAGTGTCCGCAGTGTATCATGGACCTTGTCCCGCGTTAAGCGCTGTTGAGGCCGGTGCGGCGCACCGAGATTTGACACGACACCGGCACCCGAAATAATGGAAGCCATGTGGGATTCAAACTCCAAGTCACTCGTTCGAAACATCCGCAATCACGTCCCTGCCGGGCGCCCCGCCGCCGCCGCCGCGGGCCCCGCCTCCCGGACCGCCGCGGGAATTCCCTCCGTGGGGACGGAGCTCATCATGGTGCGACACTCCCGGCGGGAGGAGCCGGCGGAAGTCCGCGACATCCTCCACGCGCCGCTGACCGATGAGGGGAGGGAGGGCGCACGCCGCTTCGGGGCCGCACTCTCCGAGGCACTGTCCGGGGGACGGAGGTACCGTCTCTACCACAGTCCGGTCGATCGCTGCGCCGAGACGGCCGGCATCATGGCGGAGGCGCTGCCTGCGGGGCGTGTCGAAGGCGTCGAGGAGGCGAAGTTCCTCTTCCGCGTTCAGGCGCGAACGGAAAGCTTCGCGCGGTACATGCAACGGGACGGTAACAACATCATTAACCACTGGCTTGCCGGGCACTACCCGCCGGCGGAGATCCAGGCGCCCCTCGAGTTTGCTCAGTCGGTTCGGCAGGCGTGGCAGTCCCTCCAGGATCTCCACGATCCGGGGGTGACCTCGGTTTTCGTGAGTCACGATCTCCACACGGCGGTGTGTCTCTACCTGTGGACCGGCATCTTCCGGGGCAGCGAGAACATGATCGAGCCGATGGACGGCTTCTACCTGGAGGACCGCGGTCATGAGCTGACGGTCGTGACGAGGGACGGAGCCAAGACGCTGGCGCCGCCGTACTGGTGGAACTATGGGAGCGACGAGGAGGACCGACCGTAATGCCGGCGCCCCGCGTTGTCTTTACCCAGCGACTGAACAGCTTGTGGCGGATGAAGCTCGAGCCGCTCCGAAGAGCGTTTCCGGGGATCGAGCTCCTCGAGTTGACTCCCTCGGCCCGGGCGGACGGTGGCGCCGGTAGTACGGACGTCGGCTCGGCGGAGGTGGCCGATGCGGATGTGCTGGTGGGTGGCTCGGTATTCCCGGAGATGCTCGAGGCGGCGAGGCGGCTGCGAGCCGTGATTGTGCCCTTCACCGGGGTAAACAGCCTTCCCCTGGAGGAGCTCCGGCGCCGGGGGATCCGGGTTGCCAACAGCCATGGGAACGCTCGCTCGGTGGCGGAGCGCTCGCTCGCTCTCCTCCTCGCCTTCTTCGGCAGGGTGTGCTCCTTCGACGCGGACCTTCGCCGCGGTACCTGGCACGGCTTTGCCGCCGGCGAATCGGTAAGGGAGAGCTGGGAGTCCCTGGAGGGCAAGCGGGCTGCGATCCTGGGTACCGGCGCAATCGGCACCGAAGCTGCCGGACTGCTCCGTCCCTTCGGGGTCGCCGTGACCGGCTTCCGGCGGTCGGCCTCCGCGGGGCCTGAGGTCTTTGAACGCGTTGTGGCCTCTCTGACCGCCGCCGTCGAGGGGGCCGACATCGTCGTGGTTGCCTTGCCGGCTACCGCCGCAACGGAAGGACTTCTGGACGCCGACGCTCTGAGAACCATGAAGGGAGCCGTCCTTGTCAACGTTGGGCGCGGGGCCATCGTCGACGAGGAGGCGCTCTTCCTCGCCCTGAAGGAGGGCACCCTCAGGGGAGCGTGCATCGACACCTGGTTCCGCTATCCCGGCGAGGGCGGTGAGGGCGGCGAGAGCGGTGAGAAGACGCCGCCCTCGCGTTTCCCCTTTCACGAGCTCGACAACGTGATCATGTCACCCCACGTGGGCGGCTACACTTCACAGGCAGTGGAGCGCAGCGTCGAGGAAGCGGTCGACAACCTCCGACACTTCCTTGACACGGGAGAGCTTCGCAACGAGATCGATCTGTCGGCGGGCTATTGAGGGGCCGCCAGGGTACCCTTGCAAGGGGTCCACATGAACCCGCGGGCGTTGGCCGTATTGCGCCCCTCCGGTTGGCCTTCGGACCCGGCATCCCTGGGAACACCTCCCTAGTCCCCAATACTCATGGAGAGATGGGTGCTTCTGCCATACAATTCGATGTGAGGCGAAGCAATGCATACGCCACGAGTCGGAGTGCGCCACGCCGCGACGCCGGGTGGAAGCAGCCGGGACAACCACTCCTCCGCGAGATCAAGTCTGAAGCACATACCGTGGTTCCACCGCATATCCGTTTAGCCGCAATGGGGACGGAGCTGCCGTAGTGGGGACGAATGGGGACGGAGCTCCGCAATGGGGACGGAGCTGTAGCCGCAATGGGGACGGAGCTG
>CAZUVX010000073.1:6137-14058 GCA_964623865.1 uncultured Spirochaetaceae bacterium
GGGGACGGAGCTCCGCAATGGGGACGGAGCTGTAGCCGCAATGGGGACGGAGCTGCCGCAATGGGGACGGAGCTGCCGTAGCCGAGAGCCGTAATGGGGACGGAGCTGCTGTTGGACGGAGCTGCTGTTGAAGCGGTGGCGCTCTTTGTGTAGTAGCGATGTGTATGAGAAAGCCGAGAATTGTCGTGGATGGTGGGCGGTATCATGTGGTGGCCCGCGCGAATCGAGGGGAGTTCATGTTGGAATCTGCTGAAATGAAGGAGGAATTCGTTGTTGTCCTCGAGCGGGCGAAGAGGAAGTTTGGATTTGCCGTAGAGATGTTTTGTATCATGGATAATCACATCCATCTGATAATTGTAGTTGATAGGGGAGAGTCGCTATCGAGGCTGATGCAGTGGGTTCTCAGTGTGTTTGCGATGCGGTACAATAGGATTCATCGCTTGAAGGGTCATGTGTGGTATGACCGATTCAAGAGTCGGGTTATTGGTACCCTGCGACAGTATCTGGACACGATGGAGTACGTGGTACGGAACCCGGTCAAGGCAGGGATAGTTGATAGCATCACACAGTACGGATGGACCGGGCTGCAGTGGTGGCGGAAGGCCGGTCAATGCCTCGTGGAGCCACCGAATGCGTTGGTTCGGTTGCGCTTTCGGCATTTGCTTCCGGCCGTGCTGACATCGCAATACTGACGGTAGCGTTAAAAGAGTAGGAAGGAGTGTATCCATGGGATTTGTGGAGTTCGAGCGGCCGCGACGTGCGGACAGTCGTGAGCCGGTGGTCAAGCTGACGAAGCAGCAAACGTTTCGGATTAACAAAGCGACACTAGATCGATATTTTGCCGAAGCGACGCACGCGGTGCTGATGTTCAACGAGGACACCAATCAGATTGCAATCCGTCCATCCGACGGTCGGGAGCACTACGCATACCGTCTTCGGACCCAGGGAGCACAAAAGGAAATCAGCGGCAACGCGTTTCTGCAACACTTCAGGATCCGCGTCCCCGAGCAATCGAAGGTCTTCACACCGCAATTCGATGAGCAGCTCAACGCCGTCATTCTGACCGAACCGGTGGAAACCCAATAGGTCTGCAATCTCCGCGCAGCCGACGCCCGGCGGTGCGTGCATCGGGACACCCGATGAGCTCGCATACCGCAGCTTCCCTGCGCCCGGTCTCCGGCGGCTCGGTTGCCTCCACCAGGTTGTCCAGGCGAATCACGCCGCTACCGATCGATATCGAACCATTTGCCGGATATCATCGATCCGGGCTACGTTGAGCACCGTGTCCTCTTCTCCTGCGTCGTTGTAGGCTCATTGAAGAAGGGTAGTTGCTATTGAGGAAGAGTGTCTGAACTGTCCCTGCTTTTCCCTCGGTTATTCCCGGGAATTCTGGACGGTGAGATCAGGGAATTTCAGGTTACGACGAACACTTCGTAGGGTCGGAGAGACTAATGGACAGAGTCATGGGGATACTTCTGGTCCCGCAACACCAGTTGGTGAATTTCATCGTATCCATGCTGCTTGCGGTTGCGCTTGGTCTGGCGGTGGCCACGGTGTATCGCTATACCCACCGCGGGATGAACTATGAGAGCAGTTTTCTCTCGACGCTGGTGCTCTTGGTGCCGATCGTCACGTTGGTGATGTTCTTCATTCAAGGCGACCTGGTGCTGTCGTTGGGACTGGTGGGGTCGTTGTCGATCATTCGATTTCGGACGCCGATCAAGGACACGCGGGATATGGTGTTTCTGTTCTGGGCAATTGTAACCGGCCTGGGGATCGGAACACTGCACTGGACACTGTCGTTGTTCGCAACCGTGCTTATGTCCCTCCTGCTGACGCTGTTCTACGTGATCAAGTACGGACGGCAGGTACACGTGGAGTACATTCTCATCATCGCCGGTGCGCTTCCCTACGATCGGCCGGCGATCGACCGCATGGTGGATAGTAGCGGCGCCGACGTGCAGCTTCGTAGCCACGAGGTAGAGGGAGACACGTGGGAGTTGACCTATGAGTTTCGGATGGACCGGGCGCAGGAGCGCTCGATTCACGCCCTGGTTGATCAGATCCGCGAAAGACGCGGGGTTGAGAAAGTCTCTCTGCTCACGCCGCAGCTGACGCTCCCCATGTGAGGGCCTGTGGCATGACGGTTACGTCGCGATTTGAACGCAAGTACCATCTGAGTCCCGGAGCTTATGTGCGCGTTCGGAATATCGTTCGGGGGCGCATGCGCCCCGACTCGTACACCGTCGCCTCCGGCGGTCGCTACCTGGTGCGGAGCCTGTATTACGATACGCGTGATTTCGAGGCGTTTCACGAGCGCAACAACGGGGACTTTGGTCGGATCAAGCTCCGTATCCGCGTTTATACCGATGCCGCCACCGAGGTGGAGACGGCTCGCGTGGAGCTCAAGACCAAAAGGGGCAATTCCATGGAGAAGTACGGTGCCTTCGTGCCGTACGCCGAATGCCGTCGGTTTATCCAGGAAGGGACGTGGCCGGATCACAGCGACCCGGTGCTGGCGGAGTTCGAGCGGCTGATCCGCGTGCAGGCGTTGCGGCCGGTCTTGGTGGTGCAGTATCACCGGGAAGGTTTTCGTACACGGGACGGCAGTCCGGTGCGACTTACGTTGGACCACAACGTCCACAGTGCCCGTGCGACGGAGATCTTCCCGCAGCGTGTGCTGCTGAAACCACACCGCCCCAAAAATATCGTGCTGGAAATCAAAGCTGAAAGCCGGCATGAGCCGGAGTGGATGCGCGATATCGTCCGCCGGCACTCGCTGAAGCAAGTATCCAACAGCAAGTACGTTCAGGGAATAGAGATCGTTCGACCGCTGATGGCTACTCCCCGGGTCATTTCATGAACGGTCAGATGCGTGCGATTCGACGGATTGCGATCGTCTCGGGAATGGTGCTTGTGGTGGCCGTTGTCGCTTATCTGTGGGTCGCACGCGCGGGGGGAGCGGTGAGCTTCTCCGATGCGGGAATCGAGCGGGCGGTCCGAAGCGCACTGCAGCGCGAGGACGCCTCGATATATCTGACCGATCTCGAACAGATCACCCATCTTGATGCCGCGCGATACGGGATTCGAGATATCTCAGAAATTGATATGCTGTCCAATCTGCGTACGCTGGATCTGTCCGGTAACGAGATTGAGTCGCTGCGCCCCTTGCGCGAACTGGAACGGCTGGAAGAACTGCGCCTCGCGGATTTCGGCCTGGAATCCGCCGACGAAGTGATCCCGGAGCACGATGGACGATTTCCGACTCTGGTGCGGCTCAATCTCGAGAACAACCGCTCGCTACGGGATATCGAAGCCCTCAGCCGGTTAACCGCTCTGCAGAATCTCTCGCTCCGCAATACCGCGGTCGACGACATACAGGTGATCGGCGAACTAACGGCGCTCCGCGTTCTGGATCTGCGGGAGACGCCGCTCGCCGGGGTCGATCTGGACGCGTTGCGTCGACTTACCGCGCTTGAACGGCTGAATCTCCGCGAAACCGGTATCCGCGACGTGGCGTTCTTGCATGGGCTCTCCGGGTTGCGCTACCTGAATCTTCACAGCAATGCCGGTATCGAGTCACTGGACCCGCTCCGGGACCTGCGGAGGCTGCAGACGCTTATTCTGCGCAACGTCCCGATAGGGGAGTCGCCGGACATCCTCGCCGGAATGCGAAGCTTGGAGCGGGTGAACTTGCGGAATACCGGGATTGCCGATCTGTCAGTAATAGCCGACCTCATGAGTCGTGGCGCACTTCAGGATGATCCGGAACGGGGAATTGCCGCGGAAGTGGATCTTCGGGATAACCAGGTGCGGGGTGATGAGTACGAGTTGCTCAAGCCGTACTGGAACAGAATTTCCCGGCGATTTCCCGAGGAGTTGCCGCGCACGCCATCCCGGGAAATCATCATCAGCGAGGTGATGACCTCCAATGGGGAGGTGGCGGTGGGCGACCAGGACCGCTTTCCCGATTGGATCGAACTGCACAATCCCGGCAATCAGCCGGTGGAGATTGGTGGATACCATCTGTCTCGCGATGAGGAAGACCTCCGGCAGTGGCGGATCCCTGCGGGGACCACGATCCCCGGTGAAGGATATCTGGTTGTAGTTGCTTCTACCGATCAGGAAGACCTTCCCCCCGGCTCGGCGATTCTCCGGGCACCATTCAATCTGTCTTCGGACGGAGAGGTGGTGTCGCTGACGGATGAGCGGGGACGGAGGGTGATCGATCAGTTACGGGTTCCCGCCATTCCGCGGAATACGAGCTATGGACGCGCTGAAGGGTCTGAGGCGGCGAGCGGACGCGGCACGGCTCACACCTACGTGGAGCCGACCCCCGGCCGCACCAACGCCGGCGCGCCGCGATATGTGGAGGTGGAGTTCTCGCATGCCACCGGGTTCTACGGCACACCGTTCAGACTCGCGCTCCTGGCCGGAACCGACGGGGATCGCGAGACCGCCCCCGACGCCGCCGAAACCGACACCGACGACGTCCATATCTACTACACCCTGGACGGATCGGTCCCCGATCCGCGTTCCGCCCGGGGCGCTGAATCCGGTGATTCGCGCGAGGAGAGCGCCACCTATCGCTATACCGGCCCGATTCGCATCGACGGGCAGATTTCCCGAGAGGCGCGGCTCGCCGAGATTCCGACCACCATTGCGGAGGCGGATCTGTGGGAATGGCGTCCTCCGGAAGAGTACGGACCCACCGGAACGGTGGTTCGCGCGGTCGCCTATGAGGGCGTCCTGCGCAGTGACGTCGCTACAGCCACCTATGTCGTCGGCGACGATCCGCCGGAGCTACCGGCGTTGTTCATTGCGGCGGAACCGGAGAGACTGTTCGGATACGAAGAGGGAATCTACGTACCGGGCCGGGTCTACGATGAAGACCGGGATGAGTACGACGGTCACTGGATGGGTGCTCCGGCCAATTACCAAGCGTCCACCGAGGTTCCTGCCCACCTGCAATTCCGGGAAGCGGTCGGGGAGGGTGGGTTCGCGGTGGACGGGGGAATTCGCATCCACGGCGGGTGGTCGCGGTCGCACCCATTGAAATCGTTGCGGCTCTACGCTCGGAAACGGTATGACCGGACCGATTCGTTTAACTACCAGCTGTTTCCCCGCTCGCCGGTCGCGAGTCATCGGCGGCTCGTGCTCCGCAGTGGGCAGAGTCTGTTTCGCAGTCACGTGCAGGACTCCCTCATTCACCGGCACCTGCGCGATCATGTCCAGGTGGAGTTGTTGGAATCGCGGCCGGTGGTCCACTTCATCAACGGCGAGTATTGGGGAATCAAGCACCTCCAGGAACGGTTTGACCAACACTATCTGGAAGCGGTTTACGGCGTACATCCGGAGGACTCGGTAATCCTCGAGGGGCCGGTAGGTTACGACTCCCAGCTGAAGCACGGAGAGATCTCCGACGCCCAGGAGTTTCGTGAGGTCCGAGAGTATGTCATGCGTCACGATATGACGGATCCCGAGCGCTACGCCTACGTGGCGCACCGTCTCGATCTGGACAGCTTCATCGATTATAACATCGTTCGCATGTACGCCGCCGACAGCGACGGCGTCACCAAGCACATTGCCGTGTGGCGCCTTCGGGGTGATTACACCCCGGAGGCTGAGGCGCCCGGGGACGGCAGGTGGCGATGGCATACCTGGGATTTCGACAACTCATTGCTCTTCGTGGAAAGCGACACGATAACCTTCTACGGCAACGACCGATCCCAGGAGGAGCACTATGGGACGGTCTCCGGGGCATCGGAACCCGTTGATCCGGAGGATGCGCCCACCGTTCGAGACCCCGAATACACTGCCTTATTCGCAAACCTTATTGAGAATGAGACGTTCCGAAACCGCTTCGTGAGTCGTTTTGCCGACCTGTTGAATACCGTGTTCGAGCCGGAAGTCCTGACTGCCGGGATAACCAATGCGGCCGAAGAGCTGGAACCGGAGATAGCGCGGCACATCGCGCGCTGGAACTACCCGGACTCCACGTCCTATTGGCGGCAGCAGGTGGATAAGCATCGTGTCTTCGCCGAAGAGCGTCCCACGATCCAACGGGAACACATCATTCAGTATCTGACCCAGCGCGGCTGGGACGTTCCCGGTACGGCGGAACTGGAAGTAGGACTTCCCTCGCCGGACTACGGCACGGTGCGGGTAAACACGGTTGTTCTCGACGGTGAGATGCCGGGGACGGAGCCCGAGGCTGAGATGCCGGGGACGGAGCCCGAGGCTGAGATGCCGGGGACGGAGCCCGAGGCTGCCTGGACCGGCCGCTACTTTCAAGGCGTGCCGGTAGAACTGGAGGCGCTGCCCGCTGAGGGGTATCGGTTTTCCGGGTGGGACTGGGACGGGCCCGGTGCCGCACCCACCGGCCGACAGATCACCATCAACCCCGGAGAGACCCGATGGATTCAACCGGAGTTCCGCCAAGAAGCGGTGGATGACGCCGAGGAGCAATGAAGCGTGCTGGTCGGCCACGCGCGCGGATGGACAACCGCACGCTGAATCGCCGTCTAAACCTCAACGGAAAGCCATTGTGCTCGGTCATTCCAAATCGTGGCGAGCACATCTTCACCCGGGACAGTCGCGACCGATCCGGAGCTGATCGACAACGCGTGCCCGTCCTTCCACGGGAAGTGCGGCGCATCTGAGGCTATCATCGGACGCGATCACCGCAGCGGCGCAACGGCATCGGGGAGATACTTCACATCCGTTGGCGTACCGGGGTGCCCTTTACCGATCCACGCCGGGAGTCCGGTTGATACGTTCGAGAGATGATGTGCTGCCGAACCATGCCGCGCTGAATTGCCGCTGCGGGTCACTGGTCCATCGCGCAGCCACCGCGGCGTCCTGCCTCCGGTGGCCGACCTTCTTGGCACGCAGGCCCAAAGAGCCCTAGAAGAGGCGGAAGGGCCTGCGGCCTCCTTCTTGCGTTGAGCGTGGTGAGGAATGTGGAGTGATCTACGCATACGTTCCATCCGCTCTTCGCAAGCCGTTCCGGGCTGCCGGAATAGCGGTGTGGCACATGATATCCTGCGTTGCGGTGCTACTTGACGGAGGTGCCCCTCTGGGCCCGTCGGCCGGATCGACGGTCCGCCGACCACCATCCGAAGCGACGGGCAGGTGCCTTCCGCTCAGACTTGTTGAACCGTGACCCACTGGGCGCGTCCACGTCAGAGCGACGTCTTGCGACGCGGATACCTGGCGAGTCTTGACCTCGACTCGAGTAAGGTATAACACTTATACATCAGATGCGGTTCGAGTTTGATCGCATAAAGAGCGAGCGATTACGCAACAATCCAAAGCGCCGCATCGGCTTTGAGGAGGCAAAGGAGATCTTCTCGCACCCGTACTACGAAGACTGCCGTTCGGACGATCCAGAGCAGTTCAGAGCGATTGGTTGGGTTGCGGGGCATCTCTACTCGCTGATCTTTGAGGTCCGCGAGGATAGCGAAGGAGAATACTACCACTTGGTGACCCTATGGAGATCGACCAAGGAGGAGCAGACGCTGTATGAAAAAAACCGATAGCATTCCAACGCCAGACGAAATCGCCGAACGAGCCGATCGGGGCGAGGACGTATCGGGATACTTCACGAACTCGGGCAGGATGAAGAGACCGATCCAGAGAGTAAACGTCGATTTCACCGTCGAGATGCTTCATGAGCTTGACGCTGTAGCGAGTGAGCTGAACATCAGTCGGCAGGCGGTCATCAAATCCTACCTGCGGCAAGCGCTTGACCAGCACTATCAAGCAAGGGATCGGGTCAAATCCTGAACGATACGACGACGAATCCGGCAGGGCGCCGGGGGGAGACCAGGCGCTCATGCCGGCCGCCGCGGCTCTATGTTCCTCACTGGGTCCATCGAGCAGCTCGACGCGGTGCGTCGGTGGCTTCCGTAGAGGTGCG
>CAZUVX010000074.1:0-7450 GCA_964623865.1 uncultured Spirochaetaceae bacterium
TTGCGGCAGAGAGGACTTGAACCTCCACGAGCATAATGCCCACTAGCCCCTCAAGCTAGCGCGTCTACCAATTCCGCCACTGCCGCGTGAATGTGTACGGAAATCTACCGAACGGGTCCCGATCTGTCAAGAACGTGGCAATGAAGAACGGACCTCTCCCCCGCTTTTCTTGTGCCGATGCCTACGGGCTTCCTTGTGTCCGGGCTCCCTCGGCCCGGCCCCGGCCCCGCGCCCTCGGGAGGACCCCGCACCCGGCGACGCCCCAACGGCCGAGCCCTCTGCGCCCGCGTACGTGCCCCGACTGGACGGATGGCGCGCTTCTCTGCACAATGTGGTTTCTTACTGAAAGAAACTTAACGGCAGGGAGTGGAATGGCGCAACGGATCGGGAAGCGGGCGAAGACGGAGTCCACAGCGAGTGCAGCGGGGAGGGGAGATCGGCTTTCCGGGGTCGTGTTCGGCGTGCCCGCCGGGAAGATCCACACCTTGGTACCGGGAATCACTCTGGCCGGCGGCCTGGCGATGTTGAGCGTGTGGCTGAGCGATGTCATCGGCCTCGGGCTCCTCAATCTGGAGAAGTCGCCGGTGTCGGCGGTCATGACGGCGATCGTCCTGGGGCTCATCATCAGCAACGTGGTGCGACTCCCGGCGTGGCTGGGTCCGGGTCTCTCCTTTGCGGTGGGAAAGGTGCTGCGCCTCGGCATCATCTTCTTGGGGATTCGGCTGAGCCTTGCCGAGATTGCGCGGCTCGGGGCGCTGGGGGTGCCAATTGTGCTGGGGTGCATTGTCGCGGCCCTCGCCTTCACGCTGCTTCTGGCGCGGCTCATGGGACTGCCGGGGAAGCTGGCCACGCTCATTGCCGTGGGCACCTCAATCTGCGGGGTCTCGGCCATCGTGGCGACGGGTCCGGCCATTGATGCGCGGGAGGAAGAGACTGCCTACGCGGTCAGCGTGATCACGGTCTTCGGCATCATTGCCACGGTGGCCTACCCCTACCTGGCCGGCGCAATCTTCGCCGGCGACCCGACCCGCGCCGGCCTCTTCCTCGGCACGGCGGTCCACGACACCTCACAGGTCACCGGCGCCGCCCTCCTGTACGCGGAAGTCTACGACCGCCCCGCCGCCCTGAACGTTGCAGTCGTGACCAAGCTGGTCCGCAACATCTTCATGGCCGTGGTCATTCCCTTCATGGCTTACGCCTACAGCCGCCACGCCGCCGTCCACTCCGCCACCCATTCTGAGATCGATGCGTACGGTGTCCCCGCACCTCCGGGCCCGACCGCCTCGCCGGACGCGGCGGTCCGGGCATCCGAAGGGACGACCGCCGCGCGCCGGAAGCTCCGCATCGGCAAGTTCTTCCCGCTGTTCATTCTGGGCTTCGTGCTCTTCGCGGTGGCCAGGTCGGTGGGAGACCTCACACTCTCTCGGTCGGGGGCGGCCTTCGGTGTGCTCTCCGGGGAAACCTGGCGGAGCATCTACGGCGGGATCCGCACCTGGGCGGTGAACTTCCTGGTGGTTGCCCTGGCGGGGGTGGGGTTGAGCACGCGCTTTCGCAAGCTCAAGGAGCTCGGGTTCAAGCCCTTCCTCGCCGGCCTGGGTGCCGCGGCGGTGGTCGGCGGGATCAGCTATCTCCTCATTACCCTCTTGGGGCGCTTCGTCACGGTGGTGTGAGGCGCCGCGCCGGGCGACACGCCGCCGCGCCGGGGGTTCCCCGTGCCGCGCCGGGCGACACGCCGCCGCGCCGAGCGGGATACCGCCGCGCCGGGGGTTACACGTCTGCGCAGTCGACCGTCTGGTTGCGGCCGTTCTGCTTGGCCCGGTAGAGGGCGCGGTCGCTGCCGGCAACCAGGCCGTTGGGGGAGCCACCGGACTCCGGCGAGGCGGTGCAGATACCGGCGCTCACCGTGACGATCGAGGCGACGTCGGAGGCGTCGTGGGGAATCCGGATCTCCGCCACGGCGGTGCGAAGGTTCTCGGCCACACGGTGGGCGCCGTTAGCATCGACATTGTGAAGGAGGACGACGAATTCCTCCCCGCCGTACCGAGCGACCACGTCGTTGGCCCGGGACACGCTTTCGCTAATCGCCTTGGCCACGCTCTTGAGGGCTGCATCGCCTTCCGGATGGCCGTACTTGTCGTTGAACTCCTTGAAGCGGTCAATGTCCACCAGGATGATGGATACCCAGCCGCCGCTCTTGCGCGCGCGGCTCCAGGAATCCTGTAGGCGCCAGTCGAAGTACCGGCGATTGTACACCGCGGTAAGGGGGTCGGTGACGGACATGTGCCCGAGGAGGCGATTGTCGTTCTGCAACCGCGCGCGCTGACTGTCGAGCTTCTCCACCTCCTGCTGCAGGAGGCGGCGGTCCCGGAGACGAATGATCACGAGGCCCACCAGTACCAGGAAGACTCCGTAGAGGAGAAACGCCCACCAGCGCATGTAGGGGCTACGCTCCACCACCACCGTCAGGGTTGCAGGCGTGTCGCTCCAGACGCCGTTGTTGTTGCTGCCCTCAACGTGAAAGGTGTAGGTGCCGCCCGGGAGGTTGGTGTACGTGGTGAAGCCGCGGGTGCCGCTGTCAATGAAGTCGGGGTCGAACCCTGCCATGCGGTAGCGGTACCGATTGCTCCGGGGAGCCTCGTAGTCCGTGGCGACGAACTCGAAGCTCACCGATTTGTCCCGATGTGAGAGCTCAATCGTGGCGTCGTTGAAGGTCTGCCCCTCCGGTTCAAGGTCGCGATTCATGACGCTCACCCCGGTGATTTGCACCCGTGGCTCGTGGGTGTTCTCCGTCAGTACCGTATGGGTAATGGCGGTGACCCCGTGGGTTCCACCGAACCACAGCGCGCCGTCGGGGTCCTTTACCGATCCTGAGTTGAACTCCACACCGCCTATTCCATCGTCCACGTCCAGGTTCTCGAAGCGCTCGGTCTCCGGGTCGAATACCGAAATGCCGAAGGTCGTCGCGAACCACAGGCGGCCACGGTCGTCCTGTTGAATGGCCACAACCGTGTTGTCCCCGAGGCCGTCCCGGGCGGTGTAATGCGTGAAACTGTTGCGTTCCGGCTCGAAGCGATTCACGCCGCCACTGGCCGTGCCGATCCACAGCGACTCGTCCTCCGCCTCGAAGAGGGTGCGGAGACTGTCCGTGGACAGCGTCTCCGACTCTCCCGGGACGTGGAAGTAGCGGATCCACTCTCCCGTCGCCCGGTCGAAGCGGTTGAGCCCCCGGTTTGTGGCAACCCAGATTCGGTTCCGGGAGTCTCGAAGTATGTCGTAGACGAGGTTGTCACTGAGGCTTTTCGGGTCATCGGGATCGTGAGGGTAGTGGGTGAAGGTGTCGGTCGTCCGGTCCCATCGGCTTACACCGCGCGAGTAGGTGCCGATCCAGAGAGAGCCGTCCGCATCCTCTTCCACGGCGTAGACAATGTCGTCCGGGATCGATTCATCGTTGTCGGGGTCATGGTAGAGGGTGGTGAAGCCGTCGGCTCGCCTGTTGTAGCGGTTGAGGCCGTCGTTGGTTCCGACCCACAGCGTCCCCGTGGAGTCCTCGAAGATGGCCGTGACAATGTCGTTGCTGATCCGGCGTGGCGCGTCCGGCGTGGCGCGGTAGTGGATCATGGCGTTGCGTTCCGAATCCCAGCGGTTGAGGCCGCCGTTGTAGGTAGCGATCCAGAGGACATCGTAGGAGTCGCGGTAGATGGCGGTGATCTTCCCCTGGCTGATGCCGGTCTCCCGCTCCGGCTGGTAGTGGAAGCGCAGGTAGCTGCGCTTGTTGTTGCTCAGACGGTTCACCCCGCCGCCGTTCGTCCCGATCCAGAGGGCGCCGGATCTATCAAAGGCGAGGGAGTAGACGGTGTCGTGGCTGAGGGTGGATTTTCGCGTCGGATCCTGCCTGAAAGAGCTGATCTCGCCGCTCTCAGTGTCGAGGCGATAGAGCCCGCCGCCCCAGGTCCCTGCAAAGATGTACCGGTCCTCCCGGGAGAGGACGGTGTAGACACGATTGTCGCCGAGCTCGTAGGTCCTGGTGGTGCCGGTTCGGCTGTCGAAGCGCACCAGCCCGCCTTCCCAGAGTCCGAGCGACATCTTCCCGTCGTCCCCAAGGTGGATGGACATGACGTAGGGACTGGGGAGGTCGTCAGGGCCGAGGACACGCCGGATCACGTCCCTGCGGGGATCCATGACGGCGAGTCCTCCGTACGTCCCAATCCAGAGGCGGCCGGCTTCATCGATCTTCAGGGCCCGGACGGTGTTGTCCGGCAATCCGGGGATGTTGCTTTGTGTTGTTATGCGCTGAATCTCGCCGGTCTCGGGGTCCAGCCGGTTGAGCCCGTCCAGGGTGCCGACCCAGACGGTTCCGTCGCGATCCCGGGCGATCGCGGTGACGACGTCGTTACTCAGGCTGTTCGGATTGCCCAACTCCTTGGCGTAGGTGGTGAACTCCCGCGTATTCAGGTTGAACCGCGAAAGTCCCCGGTACGTGCCGATCCAGAGATAGGGCTCGTAGGGGTCTTCGTGCATGGTCTGAATGAGGTCGTGGGGTAATCCCCCCTCGTCGAAGGGCTCGTGCTTGTAGGTGATTACCCGCCTGCCGTCGAAGCGGTTCAATCCGCCCTGGGTGCCGAACCAGAGGAAGCCATGGTCGTCCTGGATGATGGAGGAGACGGCGCTGTTGGACAGGCCCTGATCGCGCCCGTAGTGGTCGAAGAACGCCTCGTCGGGATCAATGGATATGGCCGACGCCGGAGGGGGCGCGAAAAGTGCACCTCCGGTGACGGCGAGGAAGAGAAGACTCCATATTGCACGTAGCTGAGGATCTCGGTGTCTCCAGACACCGCGGATGGTCATGGACAAGGCGAACTCATCATGTGGTACGGGTTTTTCGGAAGAATACATGAGAACCGCCCACCGCGCAACGGCCGCCCGCCGCGCAACACCCCGTGGCCGCGCAACACTCGGTGGCCGCGCAACGGCCGGTGGGCGCGCAACGGCCGGTGGCCGCGGCAGTTCGCTTTTTGTGCTTGACCCGGCGACGTAAGCATCGATATCTCTATATCGGTTCTTCAAGAGGAGTGCGCGTATGAGTCGACGAGGTGGAACGCACCGGCCGTGGTTGTCGGCACTGATGGTCACAGTGGCCCTGGTGACGGTTGCCCCGACTGCGGTGGAAGGTCAGGATCAGGCAGTCGCCAGGCAGTTGCAGAACGCCTTCAACAGCGTTGTGGAGGACGTGCTCCCCGTGGTGGTAGAGGTCAACGTCGTCCAGGTGGTCGAGGAGCAGGTTCCCCGGTTCAACTCACCCTTTGACTTCTTCTTCGGCCCTTCGCCCGACACCGAGCCCCGCGAGTTTCGTCGGGGGGGTCTCGGTTCCGGAGTAATGGTCCGGCGACGCGGCGACACCGTGTATGTCGTTTCCAACAACCACGTGGTGGGTCAGGCGGATGAAATCGACATTGTCCTATCGGACGGCCGTGAGTTTGCGGGTGAGATCGTAGGAACCGACGAGCGTACGGATCTGGCCCTGGTCTCCTTCGAGACCAGCCAGGACGTTCCCCTTGCGCGCCTCGGAGACTCCGATGATCTGGAGGTAGGAGACTGGGTACTGGCAATCGGCAATCCCTTCGGCTTCGAGTCGACGGTGACCGCCGGTATCGTCAGCGCGCTGGGACGTGAGCCCGAGCCGGGCTCCCCGATTGCGGGATTCACCGATTACATCCAGACCGACGCGGCCATCAACCCCGGCAATTCCGGGGGCGCCCTGGTGAATCTGGACGGCGAGGTCGTAGGGATCAACACGTGGATTGCTTCGCGGAGCGGAGGTAACGTGGGGCTGGGTTTCGCAATCCCGGTCAACAACACGAAGCGCGCCATTGACGACTTCATTGAGAAGGGACGGATCGGCTACGGCTGGCTGGGCGTGGCCATTGCCGACCTCTCGGATGAGCGCTTTCCCGGTGTCGCTGAGGGCCTGGAAATCGGCGAGCGCTCCGGAGCGTTCGTGACCAATGTACACCGTGACTCCCCTGCGGACCGAGCCGGGGTTCTCCCGGGTGACTTCATCTACCGGGTCGGCGGTGAGGATGTGGAGAACACTACCGATCTCTCGCGTGTGATCGGCCTCCAGCGGGCGCGTGCCCGCGTCACCCTCGCGCTGCTTCGGGGCGGCGAGGAACGGTCGGTGCGGGTCACCCTGGATGAGCGCGGTACCGACGAGGAGATCCAGGACAACACGCGTCTCTGGCCCGGCTTCACGGTGGTTGCCCTTACCGACGAGATGCGCGACGGACTGGATATCCCCTTCTGGCAGCGCGGCGTCATGGTCTCCGGCGTGGTCCCGGAGAGCCCCGCAGCCGAAGCGGGACTCCGCCGCGGCGACGTCATTACGGATATAGAGGACGACGGAATCGCTACGGTGGATGAGTTTTACCGGGCGCTCAACGCCGCCCGGGGAGATGTCTCCGTGGAGGTGCTTCGCGGCCGGTCGCGAAGCGTCCTGGAGCTCGACCGGTAGCGGCAGAGTGGGCGACGCGCCGCGGTCGCCCCCGAGGCGCCGCGGGCGCCCCCGAGGCGCCGCGGGCTCTCCCGACGCGTCGCGGGCGCCCCTCCGCCACGCTACCCCCTGGGTGGGACTCGCTACACAATGTGAATGTTGAGGATCAGTTCGCGGATCGCGGAGCGGTCCTTGAAATGCGCCCGCAGGCTCCGGCCGTCGCGAACGCCCGGCGGGATGTCCACCACCACGGTGCCGCCGCCGTCCAGATGGAGGTGAGCGGTCACCCCGGTGAAGGCCTCGTCCGGGGACATGTGCACGTCGAACTCGACGGGTCCCTGGTACTGCTCGTATCGACCTGCATCAGTTCCCTCGTCCGAATACATCCAGTCGGGCTCCGGATCGCGCTGCCGCGTTGCGCCGCCGAATCCGCCGAAACCTCCGCGGCTGAAGCCTCCGAAGGGGCCGCCCCCGAATGCGGCGCCGAAGAGCTCTTCGAACATGGCGTGCAGCTCGTCCGTGGGGGAGGTGTATTGTCCTCGGGCCCAACGGCCGGCGCCGCCACCGCTACGACGGAAGCCGCCGGGGGCGCCGCCGGAGAAGCCGCCCGGGGGAGACCCGCCGCTCTGGTCCTCGTCCTCAGGTGATCCGAAGCCGCCTCCAGCCTCGTGGCGGTGAAGCCGCCGATCATAGGCGCGGCGACTCGTCGGATCGCGCAAGGTCTCGTATGCGTGCTGTGCCTCTCGGAACGCTTCGGGATCGCCGCTGTTGCCGTCGCAGAGGTCGGGGTGGTGCGCCTTGGCCTTCCGCCGATAGGCTGAGCGGATCTCTTCCTGATCGGCATCTCTGGAAACTCCGAGTGCCTCGTAATGATCCTTGCGTCGACTGCTCATGCCACTATGAATGTATCGCGCTGGTGCCCGCGGCGGTCAAGAGGTTTCCGCGGCGGTCTCCCCCGGCACC